>CAZVJY010000044.1:0-1530 GCA_964626685.1 uncultured Flavobacteriaceae bacterium | reverse complement strand
GCCAAACAACCAGCGGAAAATAATTATCCAGCTTCCCTGCCAGTATTTCATCACACACTTTTCCGATTAAATCACTTTTTTCCTTCGACAGCACACCTGCTTCGCAGTTGGTGAGGGCGGCCGCCTTTTTTAAATAGGCAAATGCACGGATAATTTCCAGCGGCATGCGATTGATATCCTGCGCAATTTTGAAGTTATCGATACTACGTTGCGTTTGCGCGCCATAGTAGGCATCAACCGGCACCTGCACTTCACCCATGGTGTCTTTTTCAATTCTGTATTTCATAAGGATGATTTTAATGTAAAATTGCGCTGCAAAGGTAATCAATCAAATGCTGCAGCAAAGCGGCATCCTTTAGGGCTGCTGCAGGAAATGAAGCAGGGCAATCAGCTCTTGACGCGAAGAAAAATTCATTTGTTTTTCCTGTATATACCGATTGATCTCGGCTTGCCTGCCAGGGAATAGAGCGGCGATCTGCTTTTTCGCTGCAGCCACAAACTTCAGTTCGGAATCGCCGATAAAGAAGTAGGGCTTGCGCGATAATACCACCTGCACCTGCGAGGTCATTTCGGTGATGCCGATATTGGTTGCATCCAGCGCTATATAGCTGTCGGTAGCCCCATCGGTAGTGGTTCCAAAAGCACCCACTTTACGCCGGTCGGCCGTGGAAAAAGCATAGCCCACTGCCAGCGTATAGTTCCCGACAATAGTATCTTTTTTCACCATACGCCCTCCGGCATTGAAAAGCTGTCCATCCGGCGCTTGCACCATTTTTACCTCTTTTGCATTGGAGAGTGCAAGGGTATCCCCGCCGGCATTTACAAACAAGAGTTCCTGGGTGAGAAAAGAATAATTTAACAAGGCGCCGGATTTGCTTCCGTTGTTAAAAAAAATCATGCCACGCTGAAAATCAGGAAAAGCCATACGTTCTGCAACCGGTATCACGCTGAGCATGTTTTCTCCCGGCTGTATGGTGAAGGTTTGAATAGACTGTCCGTTCAATGCTTCAAAAAGCAGTAAAAACGAAATGCTTAATCCGTATTTTTTGAAGAGATGCATTCACTCAAAATTAAAACGATGGTTTTCTTTTTTCAAGAAACGCAGTAACACCTTCTTTCATTTCGTCGGTACCAAAGCATGCGCCAAAATATTGCACTTCAGCAGCAAAGCCATCTTCACCCTCCTGGTAGTAGGCATTCACAGATTGTATTACTTTAGCAATCGCATGCGGACCCTTGCTAAGAATGGTTTGCAAAAGTTGTTTTGTTTGCGGTATCAGCTCTTCCGAAGTAGTTACATAATTTACCAGCCCCAATCGCAAAGCTTCCTGCGCATCAATCATCGCTGCGCTCATCAACAACTCCATCGCCTTGCCCTTGCCGATCAGCTGAACCAATCGCTGCGTGCCTCCATAGCCGGGAATCAAACCCAGGTTCACTTCCGGCTGACCAAAACGCGCATTGGCAGATGCCAGTCGGAAATGACAACTCATGGCCAGCTCACAACCACCACCCAGTGGAAAACCGTTT
>CAZVJY010000043.1:0-2297 GCA_964626685.1 uncultured Flavobacteriaceae bacterium | reverse complement strand
CCACCCTTTTATCCTAAATTTACTCCCCTTTTTTTATGCCCACCACCCCAAACCTCGACTTGCGCATTGCCCTGGAAACCGCCCTCAAACGCAGGGTGCCCGATGATTTGATTGGCAATTACCGCGATTTTGTAAAGTGGCGGGATTTGTTGCCCCACATGCGCTACAACCCCAACGTAATGCATGCCCTGGCTACACTGGCCACCGACCTGTGGAACACCCCGGCCCGGGTGAACCGTTATGAGCTGCTGCGCTGCATGGTGCGCTACCGCACCCGCACACTGCCGGTGGCCTACTATGGCCCCAAAGAAGTCCCAACGCTGGACCTGCTGCCTGAAACCGATGCCCTGCTGTTTGGGTTGTGCCTGCAGATTATGACCTCGCGCCACCTGCCCGTCAGCAGTGCCCAGGCCACCGATGTGAAACGCTACGCCAACGTGCTGATGATGCGGGTGCGCCTGAACGATGACCGCGTGGATGAAATGGTGATGGCCCTGCCCGAGGAACCTGCCCTGCTAAACCGCCTGCTGCGTTATGTGGAGCCATCTGCTGCCATCAGCCACTGGGCCCGGCAGGAGATGCAACATGCTGAGTGGGCCTACCGCCGCGGTGAGGTGGTGGCCTGGGTGCTCAACGAAAACCCGGATTATGTGGTGCCCGATGCCGTTCTCCACGCCGATTTTGAAGAGATGAACCGTCGTGATGGCGAAATTGCAACCCGGCACATGCAAAACACAGAGCAGCAAATACGCCTGCAGCATGATTTCCCGGATTTGTTTACAGAGCCCGAAGATGTTCTGGGTTTTCTTTACAGCGAAGATGAGAAACGCATGCGCAAGCAGGATGAAGCGCTACGCAGGTTCAATGAAATGTTTCCCATTCGTCCGGGAATGAAAATGCCCATGACCTACTCGCAGACCCTCAAGATCTACCTGCCCGATGTGATGGCCGGTAAAAGGGTGTTTGAAGACAACCTGGACAAGATACGCAGCAACTGCATGCTCCGTGCGGTGCGCCACTGCCACCTGCCAGCCAAAACTAAACTATCGCTCTTCAAAAAGCACTACCACCCCGCCAACGATTTTCAGGCGGTCACCATCGCCAAATCCCTGGGCCACGCGGGCATGCTGCGGTGGCTGCTGGAGAATGGCGAAAGGGAGAAGGGGTTGGGGTTTATTAATTATTTAATTTGAAAAATAAATAATTAATTGACTTTATTTTTGGGAATAAAAGTTTGGTTCTCTTTGATGAGCATTTTCAGAGGATTGTTGCCAACCTATCTATAAACGATCTCTTAACTGTTAATTACCCGTCTACTCGGTGTTGTATGGCGAAACAGCCTCCACCGGTTTCCAGACAACCGGGAGAATTCATGAGAAATCTTTTTGTTTGAAAACTTCCTTCCTGAGCTGATGGGTGATAATCCTCAAACTCTAAGCGAACCCTTTCACTCCATGTATCTAGGTATATATGAATAGTAGCCTTTACGCCGTCTGCCCAAACAGCTAAAGGTGGGTGTTTTTCAATTTCGGGTATTTCTGCAAATGATACCGGATTGCCAAATGCTGCAATTCGAATTTCACAAGAAAACAGATTGTCGTCATCCCATAAATCCTGACCAGCCAGCAAATGTTTTAGGTATTCGTCCTCAGGCACAAGACCATCAGCAGTTTTATCCAATTGTGCAATGTATACCCATGCTTCCACTACACCATGTTCTTGGGTATGTACAAAGATTCTCTCACGGCCGTAATGGCTGGGGTAACCTTCATAACCATCGAGGATTTGAATTGCCTCGGGAGTGATTGAATAGAGCGCACCTTTAACCTTCCTCCCTGCTTTTGACAATATATTGGCAAAGCCAAATCCTGTTTTTTTGGAATTTATTTTATTGAACGATAGTTGGTAATTATAAAGAGTCCCCTGGATTCGTTGATCATAAGCAACGCGCCTGTCAGCCATTCGTTGAATGTCCATATTGGAACCATATGCGAAATACCATTGAGGTTCAGAGTGAGAATATGTATTCATGTTTTATTGAACAAAGTATTATTATAAATTGGGCAATTTCCGGAAATTGTAGCAATTTTATTGTAATTGATAGGTGTCAAATTCCAAAAATAGTTGTGATGTGCCAAAGCCATCTGTGTTGACCCATCTGTAATTATTGAAGACATATGCATTACCCCCATCCAGCTTTACCCATTCATCAATGCCTTTTGCTCCATTTTTCAAATCTGCTTTTGGGTTCAAGCCCATTGGTGCGGCATAGCTTCTTCCTCTTTCCAGATATGTGC
>CAZVJY010000042.1:0-2327 GCA_964626685.1 uncultured Flavobacteriaceae bacterium | reverse complement strand
GGACAAAGTGCCGAACCCATTCCGAACCCATAAACCGGGTCTTGGGAAACGGATTCTCAGGGCTGCACGGGGAGCCTCCGCTGCCTATGGATGGATCAAGGGGATTTAGGCTACGCCCTGATCTTCGGCAGCGGCATCGTCCGCAAGAATCTTCTTCGCCAATCTTTGACGCTGGAGCGGCGTCAACCGCTTCGCCTGGGCTTCAAGATCCCGTTCGGCGAGAGTCTCCAATGGTTCGCAACCGAGTCTCTTGGCAAGGGCAGGGAAGTCATGGAGGGCGGTCGTGAGGTTGGAGTAGAGACCATCCGCAAGGGTGAACGCCTTCTTGCCCAACCTCTTCGTGTAATTCCGCCTCTTGTTTCCAACCGTGGTCTGCAACTTCTCGGCGGAGGTCTTCTCGGCTTGCCGAAGTTCAGCCTCTTCGCCCAACTCCATTGCCGTCCGCCTCAGGGCATGGTGGCTGATCTCGGGTCTACCAATAGCCTTGGCTAAAATCGGGATGAGTTTCTCCATCTGCCCTCTCATGCGATCAGGAGAAAATGACTGCACTCGTGTTGGACGACCTGCATTAGCCCTGACATCCTCGACCCAGCGGGCGAAAACGTAGGGACTTCTTGAATCCCGCACTGATTCAAGACGTTCGAGAATCACGGGCGGAAGTCGTGCCGTTTTGCCCCTCGCTCCCTTCGCTTTGGATCGTGGAATAACCACGTACTCTCCCTGAATCCAACTCCATTCCATACGGGTCATTTCCCTGATTCGACCCCAGCACCAGAAACTGATGATGATGAAGAGTTCGCCCAAGGGGCGATTGCTAAACTGATCCAGGAACTGACCGAGATCGTTGTCCTCCAACTCGAATTGAACAGGATCTTCTTCGTCTTTGATTTTATCTTCCGGAACGTTGTTGCGGATCGCCTGCCAGGGGTTGGACTGAACCAGTTGATATTGATGAAGACCGCCCACTCTTTGGGGATGCCCTTCCCGAACGAGATTCCAAGCACCCGCCAACGTTCGGATGTGCTTTTTGATCGTCGCTACTGAAAGTTTCTTCGTTGTTTTTTTCTTGCACAAGCGATTTTCGGTCTTACTCATCACTCGGAGGCGATGAAGGTATCGGAGCGCCACTTGCTCTGATACCTCGTGTACGGTCTTGACGGGACACACCCGTAAGAAACTCCGCCAAACCCCAAGGAACTCTTTCAACGTACCGTCAACAGCCTCCTGGCGGGACTTTCGGGCGTGGTAGTCCTTCTGTATCTGCTCGAACTGCCTGATGGTCATGCCAACAGGATGCGCTGGTGTCGGGGATTCTTCCCCACGAATCATCTGCTTGGCGATCCTCTTCGCCGCTTCAAAGGATGTTGTTCTCGTGGACCGTTCGAAGATCACACCGTGAATTTTCCAACGGGCTTCCCAGTTTCCGGACTTGGTCCGCTGCGGGCGAAGCGTAAATGGAACGTCGATACCATCGACATCCACGACTAATCTCACTGCGTTGATTCGTCGGCGTGTCATGGGTCACGTGCCTTTTGGACCCTTCGTGAGTAAAACGCCACGCAGATACCGATCAACTTCATCTTGGCTGATCAGCCATTTGCGACCCGCCTTCACGCCCATCTTTTTCTGACGACACCACTTCATGACGGTCTGTGGGTTGACCCGCATAACTTTCGCCGCTTCATGTGGTGTGTGAAAGCGAGGACTGGGCGGGCTGAGGCTCTGCGTGTGATCCGGCAGGAGTGACTCCAGCCGGGGCTTGAACCAATCGAAGATGCTCTTCAGCGTCTCCGCCAGACTCTCCTCCGGGGGTTCAAACACGTGGGAATCCACCAAACCATTCATCGAGATGTCTCCTTCACTGGAGACCAACTCGCTCCGTTCTTTTTGAGGACGGATTTCTTTTTTTGGCATTTTTGCCGCTCCTTGTTGGTGTTTTTGGCGATCAACAAGATCACCACCACACGGTTCGGCGCAGCCAAAATGCTTTTCAAGGGGCAGGGCAAAATATTTTTTCTTTGCCGTTTTTTGCGGGACTTATCCCACTCTCCTGACTTGATCGAAGATCACCATCCTCGATCACGACTCGTGACAGGCACCCCACAACTCGGACTTTGCACTCGCCGTTCAATCATCAGCCTCAACAACTCGCTCCACAATCATCTGCATCTTGATTCGCAGATCAGCGGCAATCTGAGGCTCAACAACGAGCCTGAATGATTTGGTGGAGCAGATGGCTCACACATCATCGTCATCGTCATCGTCGTTGTCGGGCAGGTCGTCTGCGTCGGTCCACTCACCGTCATTTGACGCCTCAACAGCACCTT
>CAZVJY010000041.1:1228-2668 GCA_964626685.1 uncultured Flavobacteriaceae bacterium | reverse complement strand
GTCGTGGACCTTGCTGAAGGTCCTGTAGTAACAGGATCTTTAGCAAGATCCACAACGGGTAGCAGGCTAAATCCTCGGGTGGTGTCTCGGGAGCGTGATACGGATCGATGTTGGCGCTATTTATGGCGTCAAAGTGGAAACGTTTCCACTCCACCGACCTGATGAAAGTAAGCCATCCGACCCTGACCTGACTCCGCCTATCTGGGGATATCGGACTCGCAATTCGAGGTAATACGGAAGACTCTGAATTAGTTTCTTCAAGATGGGGCGCGCCGGCAAACGCCTGGTCGGTGGTTCCAGCGTCAATCTTGCTTGTCTTGTATTGCTTCCCTATCCTTCGCCTTTGCGGCCTTTTGCGCCTTCAGCTTTTCGATTGCCGCGCGGACGTCATCTTCCAACGGCAGCTTCTCGTCCATGGCGGGGTCGTAGGGCGGGAGGTTGGGGATGGGGATGTTCATCTGTCGGAGCAATTCGGTGGTCTGGGTGAGTTCGTAGCGGTACACATACGGCTCGCCGTCGGCCCAGGCCCATTTGTACGCGGCGAGGGCGTGTTCCTTCGCTTGTTTGGTGTCGCCGAGAGTGAGCCAGAGATGGGCAAGGAGGCGATGCGCGGGGTTGCGGAGTTGAGCCAGGCGTTCGGCTTCCTCGCGGGATTTGGCGAACGGGTCGAGATGGTGCTTGGCCAGGGCAAGGCCGGTCTCGGAGCGGGCATCAATAACCGAGCGGGTATCGCGAGCCAGGCGCACGGCCTCCTGGTAGCTCTCCGCCGCCAGCTCCCACTCGCCCTGCGTGAGCCGCCAGTCGCCGCGCAGACGATGAAGATCGCGGATGATGTTGCGGTCTTTCCCCTGGGCCGCCAAGCGCTCGGCCTTGGTCAGGTGCGTCTCCTGCAAGCTGCCCTGCCAGAAGTGAAATCTAGCGTAATACTCTTCAGCCAATCCGGGCCGATAGGCATTGCGCGACCAAGAGCGGCCCATGGGGTCGAGCAGCTTCCAGGTGGCGGCGGCCTCCGCCCACTGGCCGAGAATGGACTGGCAATAGAACTGGTTGAGTCGGCACGCGAAAATTTTTTCCTCGAGTTTGCTCAAGGTGGCGACCTCCAAGGCGAAGGAATTCGTGCGGATCGCCCGGGCGGGCCGATTTTGGGCGGCCAGGCATTCCGAAATATTTCTAAGATTAATTTCCATGAAGTACCAATCTTTGGCTTCCAAGTTGACTCGCAGGGCCGTGTCGAAAGCGGCGAGGCCAGCAGCAAATTCACCGCAATAGAACAAGGAATTTCCCGCGGCATTCGACAGAAAGGAACTCTCCACGACCTTCGGCAGTTCGCCCCAGCCGTTGGGGAAGAAGGGCTTTAGCAACGCCAAAGTTTCGGCATAGGCATTCAGGTTGTATATGAGCGCCATCATCAATCCATCTTTAACGGCATCCTCTACCTGC
>CAZVJY010000041.1:0-1218 GCA_964626685.1 uncultured Flavobacteriaceae bacterium | reverse complement strand
GGTGCGGACGACGAGCAGGCCGCTGCGCACGTCCTCGAGCGTCTCGGCTTCCTCGTAGGGGCGGTGGGGCTGGGCAGTGAAGTGATCCACCACGCGTTGGCCATGGCGCTCGCGGTCCTCCGCCGCCATCGCGCCCGAGCCGACGCCCCGGACAACGGGGTGCAGGTCATACATCCGCGTGCGGTTATCCCATTGCAACAGGCCTCGCTGCTCTAGGTCGTTGACGGTCTCGGTTAGCTTCGCCGGCGCGGCGCGAAACGCATCCGAGGCCAGCCTAGCTTGCACCGCCTTTTCATAGTCCCGCCAGCGAGCGAGAGTGGCTTCGTATTGCTCCTGCAGCCCGGTTTTCTGGTTGTCGGACATATTGTCCCAGCGGACCGGTTTTCCATCCGGCTCATAAAGCAGCTTTTTCTCAGGCAGAGTCGGCTTCTCCACCTCGTCTGGCTCTGGTGGCAGGTGGGGATTGAAGGCTTTGAGCGTCTCGTAGTCCACGGAGTCGGGGATCAGGGAGAGGGTGGAGAGGAGCTGTCGGCTGGGGTCGGGTAGCTTTTGGATCGCCGCCTCAAGGATGTGGTTGCGGCGCTGAACGAGGTCGAGGCTGGCGAGATCGAGCGCGGCTCCGCCGTCGGGGGCGGCGGCCCAGACGTCGAAGTCGCCGCGCGCGGGCAGGTAGTTCGCGATGAGACCGCCGAGGATACCGATGACGAGCGGGTGGTTGTCGCAGTTAGCCGCGAGATAGCTCTGGATGGCGTCGCTTTTCCCCTGAATGCCACAAGAGCGCAGGAGAGCCTCAGCATCCGGCGGGCGCAGGCCGGGGAGGGTGATGCGCTTCGCGCCGGGGATGGGCTGACCAGAGGGATTCAGCAGGACGCGCGGGGTAAGTCGGGAGCTGACCAGGAGCTTCGATGGGGCGGCGGCGGCAAGGGCGCGGAGCAGGTCGTTGTCCCCGTCGCGGATGGCGTCGCAGGGGTTGCGGTTGGCAATTTTGTCGGTAAGGCTGTTCACCTCCTCATCGGGGACTTCGGCGGCATCAATGCGGTGGTAGGCGACGAGGACGCGCTCGAGTCCATCGAGGACGAGCAGCCAGGGCCGGGCATGGAGCAGGGTGAGGAGTTCGTCTTTCAAGTCGGTGGGTTTCTTTTTTGCGAAGTCCTCCAGCGGGCGGCCTGTCATGTAGGCGAGGGCGTGGTGGCAGAAGCCCTCCATGCTCGCGCCGCC
>CAZVJY010000040.1:0-2670 GCA_964626685.1 uncultured Flavobacteriaceae bacterium | reverse complement strand
GGGTTTAACAAGATATTGTGCGGTTTTAGTTTTCAAAATAAAATACAAGTTAGTGCTTATGAAAAACATCCTTACCAAATCATTCTTGCTGTGTTCGGCAGTAATTATTACCGAAAAACTAAACGCCCAGCAGACCATTGGACTGCAAATGGGTAACCACAATTCCTCGTATTCCTATGCGTTAAATCCGGCACAGACCTATTCCAGCAAAAACCGGTTTTATTTCAACTTCTGGGGCGCAGGTGCGGGATTTAGTAATAATTTTCTGACCTATGCCGCACCTTTTAGCCTGTGGCAAATGGGTGCAGGAAACTATCCTGACAAATATAAAAATGCTGCAGGTAACCTGGATTTTAATCCATCCTGGTTGAAGCTGAACGGAAACACCGATAACTGGAAACTCTATTATCTGGACGAGGCTTATGGTCCTTCCATGCATTTCAGGATAACTCCAAGAACTGCTATTGGTTTCGGAATAAAGTCGGTGGCGGGAATGAGTATTACCGGGGTGAATAAAAATCTGGGCAATCTCTTTCGGTTTGGCCTTGATAGCAATGGACAGGGGTTTTCGGGTCCGAATGGCGCACAAATTGGGGTGGATTACGAAATTTCCCGATTTTCCATCAACACAGACAAATGGCAGGAATGGTTCTTTTCACTGGCTGGTGTAACCCGCGACAAGGGTCGTCATTTTACCAAATGGGGGGCTACCGGAAAAATTCTGCTGGGTATGGGGGCAGCGCATCTCGGATCGGCTGGAGGCACTTACCGCTTCAATAATTACAATCAGGTTCAGTTCAACGATCTTCAATCCACTTGGTTTCATACCGATGACGGAAGCGCAACACGCACACTTACCAGTCCATTTGGGATGAAATTTGATTTTCTTCAGGGTGGCGGTTTGGGTGCCGATATTGGCTTTATGTATGAAAACAGGCCTGAAAAAGGCAGAAAGCGCTTTAATAATCCATGGTTTGACTGCCTTGATGAAGACAAAAACGAATACAGATGGCGTTTCGGAGCCAGTTTAACTGACCTTGGGTTTATTGTTTATGGCGGTCAAAACAGGGTAATAAACAACAAAAGCACATTATGGAATGTGAACCGAAACATTGTAAACACCTATCAGGGTTTTGGCACCGATCCACTGACCAAGGTAAGTAACGGTTTTTATGATAGTCTGAATTCAGATGCGGCCAACAATTTTGTTACCACCACACCTGCAGCCTTGAATGTGCAGTTTGACCGCAGATTTGGCAACGATTTCTACGTTGGGTTAAACTGGACCCACAGCCTGAAAGGTGATTACGCCTGGGGAGTCCGCCGTGCTTCTTTCCTAAGTGCCGTTCCGCGTTGGGAGACCGAACATGCCGAAATTGGCATGCCCCTTACCTTAACAAGAGATTATCAACAATTAAATGTGGGATTATACGGTCGTATGGGGCCTTTTACCCTGGGAACGGATAACCTTTCAGGAATCATGAAGTATGCTTCGAAAGGAGAATATACCGGTGCGAATGTTTATTTCGGTGTGCGTTTGAAACTGGTAGCCTGTGGCTGGTGGTATTACAAATCAATAGAATACAAGGATTCGGTGAGAAACACCCAAAAAGAAGTTCATAAGAATGATACTTTCTGGAAGCGGGATACCATAACTGTAATCAAGCGTGACACCATCCGCAAGACAGATACGGTTGTTAAATTCAGAAATACAGAAGTGAGGCCTGACCTAAAAAATAAAGAAGAAGAACTGCGCAAAAGAGAGGCAGAACTCAAGGCAAAAGAAGCAGATTTGCGCAAACGGGAACAGAATATCAATGGTTCCGGGGGCAATTGCAAAGCTTGTCAGGATGAACTGATTTTTGTGAGGCAGCAACTAACCAATACCCGAGATCAATTATCCAAAGTTCGCAGTCAACTTGACGATTGCAACCGCAATAAAGCTGTTATCACGGCAGAAAATGAAGATTTAAAAAAGCGAAATGCGGCACTTACAGCAGAAACAGACAGGTTAAAGCGCGAGAACGCCGTATTGAAACTCAACAACAATCCCTGCGATAGGCAGGTGAGGAGCCGAGATTCTTTACTCGCATTGGAAAGAGAGAGAAACACCCGTATACAGGCCGAAGTGGATAATACCAAAAAAAGGGTAGCTGTGCTGGAAGCTGAAGTAGCGGAAGGCAAAAAGAGAATTGCCGTTTTGGAAACCGAATTGTCCAATTGCAGAATGGGCAGCACAGGAAGCAATGTGGATTGTCTGAATAGGGTGAAGCAGCTGGAAGCCCAGATTGTGGCAGAAAAACAGAAAAATGCTGCACTTCAGTCAGAACTTGCCGACACCAAAGTGAAACTGGATGCCGAAGTGAGGAAAAATGCCGCATTGCTGCTTGATCTTGATGCATGCCGTAAAGCGGCTGTTTTGGATAAGAAACGGATTGCTGAACTGGAAGCATTGCTCAAAAACAGTGGTAGCGGAGACTGCGGACCTTTCAAACTGCGAATAGCTGAACTGGAAGCGGAAGTGGCCAATCTGAAAGCCAACCAGGATAAGCAAACAAAAACGATATCCGAGCTGGAAGCCAAGGTTAAAAATGGCAGTAGTTCAGAAGAACTGAATAAATGCAAAACCGATCTGGAAGTCGCCAGAAAACGCATTGCAGAGCTGGAAGC
>CAZVJY010000039.1:0-2855 GCA_964626685.1 uncultured Flavobacteriaceae bacterium | reverse complement strand
GATTTTGGACGTGAAGCCGTGGAAACGCTGCTGAAACGCATGGAAGACCGCAGGGGTGAATTCATTGTGATTGCAGCCGGCTACACCCAGAACATGGAGAAATTTATGGAATCCAACCCTGGTTTGAAGAGCCGCTTCGATAAGGTTTTCTACTTTGAGGATTTCAATGCCGATGAATTGTACACCGTAGCCATCAATCAGCTGTCTGAGAACAACATCACGCCCGATGCCGCTGCTGCAGAGCACCTGCATAAATACATTGATTTCATGTATAAAAACCGTGACAAGTATTTCGGAAATGGCCGTAGTGTGCGCAAGGTGATTGAGGAAGCCATACGAAATCAGCATCTGCGACTGAGCGAACTGCCGAAAAACAAACAGACCGCAAAAGCCATTAATACACTGGTGCTGGAAGATGTGGAGGAATTCAGCACCGATATTAAACCGGGAACACCCGGCGGCGGAATTGGATTTCGTTAACCTGAATTGACCTGCGGATATTAACTTCGCAGCCAACATGAACGGCTTTTCTCTGGTTATTCCTTTTCCTTCGTTTCTCGATTATGTTTTTGGCAGTGCAGTATTGCTGTTCATGGGTATCAGCTGGTATTATTTTTTCCGCTTTTATATAAAGGTAAAACGCCGCAAACCGGAACCTGCAAACAGCTATCCGCCGGTTTCCATCGTCATTGCCGCAAAAAATGAACTGCCAAACCTACAACAATTTCTGCCGATGTGGCTGGAGCAGGATTACCCTGAATTTGAGGTTATTATCACCGATGACGGCAGCACAGACGGCACGGCAGAGTGGATGGCACCGCTGGTGATTGAAAATCCCAGACTAAAATACGTGCATCTGGATGCAGAATATGTAAAAATGCACGGCAAAAAGATTGCACTGACGCTGGGTTTCAAAGCCGCCCGCTACGCGCATTTCCTGCTCACCGATGCCGATTGCCGACCCGGCAGTAAATTCTGGTTACGAACCATGGCAACGCCGTTTTCACAAGGTGCAGAAGTAGTACTGGGCTACTCCCCTTTGCATGCAGGCAAAGGTTTTCTGGGACGTCTTATCCGATTTGAAACCCTGCTCACCGCCCTCAACTATCTGGGATTTGCACTGGCCGGAAAACCCTACATGGGTGTAGGTCGCAACCTGGGCTACACCCGGCGTATTTATGACAGCGTAAACGGATTTTCGGCACACTATTACCTGCCGGCCGGTGACGATGATTTGTTTGTGCAGTCGGTGGCCAGTGCAGGTAATACGGCTGTGGTCATTCACCCTGATGCCATCACGTGGAGCAAGGGCAAAAGCACCTGGTCTGAATATATTAAACAACGTATTCGTCATCTTTGGATTGGTAAATACTATGACAGTTCTGTGAAAAGACAACTGGGCTGGTTCAGCATAGCACAATTGTTTTTCTGGACCCTGGTAACTGTTTGGTTTTTCATCAGCAACTGGTTTGTATACCCACTGGTATTGCTGCTGCTGAAACTGACACCCGAATGGATTATCTTTTTCGGTCGCAGCCGGGCGCTTAAAATTGGTGGCGTGGCTTTGTTGTATCCTTTCTGGAACTGGTTTCACACCTATTGGTATCTAATTATCGGAATCAGGGCCTTTTTTGCAAAAAAACCCGCATGGTAACCGCAGATATCATTTTCAGCCATTTTCCGGATCTCTCCGAAAAACAAAAGCAGCAGTTTCTGCAAATGGAGGCGTTGTACACTGAACACAACCAACGAGTGAATGTGATATCGCGCAAAGACATGGAAATGTTCTACCTGCACCATGTTTTACATAGTCTGGCGTTGGCCAAAGCCTTTGAATTTCCCGCTGGAAGCGACGTGATTGATATTGGCACAGGTGGCGGCTTTCCCGGAATTCCACTGGCTATTATGTTTCCCGATGTGGAATTTACATTGTGCGACAGCATTGGCAAGAAAGTAGGCGTAGTGGCCGATGTGATTGAAAAACTGGAATTAAAAAATGCTATTGCGGTAAACAGCCGTACCGAAACGCTAAACAAGCACTTTGATATTGCCACCGCCCGTGCCGTAGCACCTATGCTGCAACTGTGGACCTGGATGCAGGGCAAATGGAACCATAAACCCTGTTTTTATTTACTAAAAGGCGGCGATTTAACTGAAGAAACCGCTGAATTACTGAAAGTTAAATCCTCTTTAAAAATTCAGGAACAGCCCATTTCCCAATGGTACGAGGAACCTTTTTTTGAAACAAAAAAGGTGATTTCTATTTACGCTTAAACAAGGCCTGCTGCTTTTTCCAGCGCACGGTCAAGCCCAGTCTCATCTTTGCCGCCGGCGGTAGCAAAAAACTTTTGTCCGCCTCCGCCACCCTGAATTTCACGGGCAAGCTCACGTACCATGGCAGAAGCGTCCCAGCCCTTGGATGTCACCAGCTCATCGCTGATCATCACCGCCAATCCGGGTTTTTCCTCAAAAGACCAGCCAAGTACGCAGAACAAATTGGGAATTTCGTTTTTCAGCTGAAATGCAATATCCTTGGCGGCATCGGCGCCATCTATTTGTACGCGGGCTATCAACACCTGCACCCCATTTATTTCCTTTACCAAAGAACGAATACGCTGTTTCTCCGCCTGGTTTTTTTCACGCCTGAAATGCTCCACCGTTTTTCTGAGACCATCAAGCTCTTCCTGCATTTTCACAATGGCCTGAAGAATATCTTTCGGATTTCCCAGCTGTTCAGCAATTTTCTGTTCTTTGGCCTGAAGGTTTTGCAACATCCTGAAGGCTTCAGCCCCAGTAACGGCCTCTACCCTTCTCACGCCTGCCGCCACGCTGCTTTCCGAAACGAACTTAAACAT
>CAZVJY010000038.1:0-3289 GCA_964626685.1 uncultured Flavobacteriaceae bacterium | reverse complement strand
CGCAAATCGGACAATGGGTACCATCTACTGTTATTTTCTTGGTAAAAAACATGTGTATAAACATTTCCTGTATTGGAGAGTCTATGGGTTTCATACTTTTTTGAAAGCAACGTGAAAGCATGGTTTAGGCTAATCGCATTTTTCTCTTCTAGCCCCTCTGGCAAAACTATGCTGCTACTGATAAGCTCAGATTTGTTTAGATCTCTTATGCGCAACCATAAACCGCCATGTTTATCAGCGTCTACTCCGCTGTTTAAAGTTCTTGACCTTTGCTCTCTTCTTTCGCCTAAAAAAACCTCTTCTAATCTTGTTGTACCAGGCGGGAGTCTCACGGGCAACGTACCGTGCCATTTGCTTCCTAACGATTGATTGTCATTTTTATCGGTTAACGCAATCAATAAGCGGGTACCTTGATTAAGCACCTTTACTAGCACATCTTGATTAACTCTTGCTAAAAACTTCTCATCAGTTATTTGGTGGGTTGAAATCGTTAAATTGGCTTGTGCCTCATCAACTACAGGTATATCACCACCGTAGAGAAACTCCCAACGATCACCAATACGCTTTACTGGTAAGGTAATTTGTGGCATAGCATTCCCTCTTTATAAAGTCACTAACGAGTTTGAGAAAAATTCCCAGGCAACCCGATAGTCATCCTCTCTATTAGCTCTGACAAATGGAGCTTTGAAAGTACGGGTGACTTGGTGGGGACCACCTGGTAAGGTGTCGTCGGTGATGGTCATGGCAACGGTAGTGCCGTCGGGCACGAGGAACTGGCCGTCTTTGTAGAGATCTTCCCAACCGTGGTTACCGTCTTTGGTTTTCCCATCAGGAGTGGTGATGCGGGTTTTGGGTGTGGTTCGGCCGCCTTTGCGAGGTAAACCAACGCCAACCAGGCCTTTGCTGATAGTGAAAATGATGCGTCCGTGAATGTCATACCAGGTGTCACGCTCGTAGCCTTGCATGACCGGGAACTGCACCCGGTAGATGAGCAGCAGCTCGTCGAGCGTGAGGCCCAGCGCCTGCGCCACCAACACGTCAATTTCCACCAAGGCCATGCGGCGGGCGTAGTCTGAGCGCAAGGCGCAATTCCGTGTCCAGTCGCGGGTGAGGTCTTGCCAGAAGTCTTTCGGCAAGCGCGAGTTGTTGGGCTGGCTCCATTGTTGGTCGATAAACCCAAGATCAAAAGCTTCCCCCCACAGTTCAGAGTAATGTGTTGTCAAGCAGTTTAGAGAGAGATACCGACTCGCTAATGCAGATGACAACTGAAATCGTGGCAAAGGAAGCCAAGTGCCATGCAAATTGCTTCGTCCCATAGACTTTATGTACCAATCAGACACGAGTGAACTACAAATACAGCCAGCGGATAGTAAATCAGACGTATTTCTGAATGCGGTTGTTTGAACTCCATTAATGTGTGCAGCCCCGCAGGGGATCAATGCTCCTGCTAGGGTTCGCTCAGAGGATGAACCAATCATTGCACGAAAGGCGAGTCTAAAAAAATCAGTAACTGGCTTACCTTGCGTCTCACCATCCTCGATCCAACTTACCCGATGCGTTCGTCGTAAATATTCGATATTGTTAGCCAATGGACGATAGTTGGTCCGGGGTAGGTAAGCATCGGGCAGAGTTTCAAGGTCGATCACATCGTAATGACCATTCGCTATGCACAATTTGCGTGGAGTTTTATTAAAAGGGTTGGCCAAGAAAAAATGTGGTCCTGAAAGTACCCAGTCTTTAGCTGTAACAGGGAATCCATCATCATTAGAAGTGCGTCGGTTAATAGTTCCATCTTTTTGTGCAGCTGTCTCATCAAACATGACTGTTAAAAATAAGTCATCTCCAAGATCGTCAAAACGTCTTGAATAAGTCGCCAATTTGCTCAGCACACTGCTTAGTTGGCCAGCATGTAAAGCGGGCAAACGGGCGCGACGTGGTGGGGTACCAAGTTCGTCGTAGAGCTTGGCAAAAGTAGCAAGTGCTGCCTCATTTACTTTAACGATTCGATCTCGATGGCCTGCAGTGTTCCATTGTCCCTGTTCATTTTTGTATCCCCCTACCTCCCCCTGTCCCTCATGCATATAACAAGCATCAACTGTGGTCGGAGAAAACAAGTTGGCTAGTTGATCAAAAAAAGGAGTTTCTTTTACCGGACCATAGATATTTATACTGAACTTTGTTAGATGATGGACCTCGGCAAACAAAGCAAGCTCGTTCACAAACTGAAAATGTCTTCTTAACCTTGCATAAACCTCTTCACGTAAATCACCACCATTTGGTGCGTCATATAAGCCGTCAGGGTGAAGCATCCCAGTTACTCCTTTGCTGCTACTGACTTGCCAAGCAAGTGGTATAAAACACTTGTAAAGGTTAGTTTGAACACCTTTTAGCAGTGGATAATTCTGAATGGCATTCAAGAAGCTCTGGGTACCCTCAGCTTCTTGAAGCTCTTCGGTCCAGGCATCTTGCAAACCGTCAAATCGCTCAAACGCATCGGCCCGTAGCTTTGTCAAGTCACTTGCACTGATTTTTCGCACTGCAAATATCGGGTTGCGCTCGCCCAAGATCCCACTCTCGTTCCACTCCACTTTCAGCCAAGGCGGGTTTCCCAAAATCAAATCAAAGCCACCGACTGGTTTATTTGTACCTTCTGGTGTGCCTAACAACAAATCTGCAAAGCACAAGTCCCAATGCATAAAGCGGCGGGCCTGAGCCACTTGCTCCACTTGCACAATGCGAGGCAGGTGTTCGCGCAAGCGGCTGATGCGAAGCTGGCCCAGTTTGTCGTGGAGGTTGGGTTGGTCGGCGGCTTGGGCCAAGGGCAGCTGGGTTTCAAAACCTTCCATGGCGACTTGCAGGTCGGTAATCACAACTTGCGGTGCCTCTGGCTCGGTGTTGCTCAGGTCGAAACTGCGCTGGGGGGCAATGTCAACAATATTGCCCTCCAAAATAGCGCCCACCTCCATCCACCAGGCTTCCCGGCTGGGCAGGCTGGCACTTTGGGTGATCGGCCAAAACCACAAGGCGCACCAGTAGTCCATCACGAGTTTCAAGCGGCGGTAGGGAGTGGCCAAGTCACCGTCTTCATTCAGCAAGCCTTTGCGGCGCACGTCTTCTTTTTCTGCGCGGCTCAAGGTACGTTTAGCTGGGTCTGGCCGATTTGGCCAGACATATAGGTTGTCTTCGGTGCGCTTGCGATCGCGCGCCATGGCCTTGGTGTGCTCGGCCCAAAGTTGATCTATTTGCTGACTAAGTTGCTGCAAGCGGGCTATTTCGTTCGGCTCCAGGG
>CAZVJY010000037.1:0-3649 GCA_964626685.1 uncultured Flavobacteriaceae bacterium | reverse complement strand
AACATGATTCCACCACGTTTTGAGTACCACGCGCCCAAAAGCGTGGGTGAGGCTGTGGCCTTATTAGGGCAATATGGTTCTGACGCCAAGCTATTGGCGGGCGGTCACAGTTTGCTGCCCATGATGAAGCTTCGCTTTGCACAACCAGAGCATTTGATCGACATCAACCGAATACCTGAGTTGCGTGGCATCTGTGAAGAGGGTCACACTGTTGTGATCGGTGCCATGACGGTTGAGAACGACCTCATCAACTCGCCGATCCTTCAAGCCAAGGTGCCTTTGTTGGTCGATGCTGCCAAGTTGATTGCTGACCCCCAAGTTCGAAACCGCGGAACTATTGGTGGCGATATTGCGCACGGTGACCCTGGCAATGACCACCCTGCCCTATCGCTGGTTTGTGATGCAGAGTTTGTGCTCGAAGGGCCAAAAGGCCGCCGTACAGTCTCGGCGAATGGATTTTTCTTGGGCACCTACATGACCTTGTTGGAAGAAAACGAGGTGATGGTGGCGATTCGAGTGCCTGCATTCACGCCCGGAACAGGTTGGTCTTACGAAAAACTCAAGCGCAAAACAGGCGACTGGGCAACTGCCGGCTGTGCGGTGGTGATGCGCAAGAGCGGAAACTTGGTGAGCCATATACGGATTGGTCTGACCAACGTGGCACCCACCGCAGTGCGAGCCGAGGCTGCCGAAGCCCTATTGATCAACCAACCCCTTACCACTGAAAACATCTCCAAAGCGGCCGAGGCTGCAATGGCTGCCTGCGACCCCGCAGAGGACTTGCGTGGTGATGTGGAATACAAGACCGCAATGGCCGGCGAAATGGTCAAGCGTGCACTGCAAAAAGCTTGGGCACGTTGCTCATAACCCCCCTTGGAGACAAACACATGGCTAAGAAACTCATCAGCGTAAACGTCAACGGAAAGCTGCAAGAAAAAGCGGTTGAACCTCGCACTCTTCTCATCCACTTTTTGCGTGAAGAACTCAACCTCACCGGTGCGCACATTGGCTGCGAAACAAGCCACTGCGGTGCTTGTACGGTAGACATCGATGGTCGCTCTGTTAAGAGTTGCACCCACTTGGCCGTGCAGTGCGATGGCAGCGAAGTCCTCACTGTCGAGGGCTTAGCCAACAAAGGGGTGTTGCACGCGGTGCAAGAAGGCTTCTACCAAGAGCATGGCCTGCAGTGCGGTTTTTGCACGCCCGGCATGCTCATGCGCGCATACCGTTTTTTGCAAGAAAACCCCAACCCCTCAGAAGAAGAGATTCGTATGGGTATGAGCGGCAATCTGTGCCGATGCACCGGCTACCAGAACATCGTCAAAGCGGTGCAATATGCCGCCAAGAAACTGCAAGAGCAGGCCACGGCCACCGCCTAAACAAACGCAGGAGATCACATTTATGAACGCACCCGTACAAACCGCCGAAGCTCGCGAAATTGCGCTGGCTGGCATGGGCGCCTCGCGCCTGCGCAAGGAAGACGCCCGCTTCATTCAGGGCAAGGGCAACTATGTCGACGACATCAAGATGCCTGGCATGCTGCACATGGACATTGTGCGCGCACCGGTGGCCCACGCCCGCATCAAAAAAATCAACAAAGAAGCAGCACTGGCTATGCCAGGTGTGCACGCTGTTCTGACGGCGGATGATCTCAAGCCTCTCAAACTGCACTGGATGCCTACACTCGCTGGCGATGTAGCGGCTGTGCTGGCCGATGAAAAAGTGCACTTCCAAATGCAGGAAGTGGCTATCGTGATCGCTGACGACCGCTACATTGCGGCCGATGCGGTTGAAGCGGTGGAGGTGGAGTACGAAGAACTACCGGTGGTCATCGACCCCTACGAGGCGCTCAAGCCCAATGCGCCAGTGTTGCGTGAAGACCTGGCGGGTAAAACCAGCGGGGCGCATGGTCCTCGAGAGCACCACAACCACATCTTTACATGGGAAGCTGGGGATAAGTCTGCGGCTGATGCCGCATTCGCGAATGCTCCAGTCAAGGTCAGCCAACACATGTACTACCCTCGTGTACATCCTTGTCCCTTGGAGACCTGCGGTTGCTTGGCCAGCTTTGACCCTGTCAAAGGTGACCTGACCACTTACATCACCAGCCAGGCACCGCACGTGGTGCGCACGGTTGTCTCCATGCTCTCGGGCATTCCAGAGTCGAAAGTTCGCATCGTCAGTCCTGACATCGGCGGGGGCTTTGGTAACAAGGTTGGCATCTACCCAGGTTATGTGTGCGCTATTGTGGCCTCCATTGTTCTGGGTCGTCCAGTCAAGTGGGTCGAAGACCGTATTGAAAACATTTCTACCACGGCCTTTGCCCGCGACTACCACATGGACGGTGAACTTGCTGCCACACCAGATGGCAAGATCATCGGCATGCGCGTCAACGTGGTGGCTGACCATGGCGCCTTTGATGCCTGCGCCGATCCCACCAAATTCCCAGCGGGTCTGTTCCATATCTGCTCGGGCTCTTACGATATTCCTGCCGCGCACTGCTCGGTCAAGGGGGTCTACACCAACAAGGCACCCGGTGGCGTGGCCTATCGCTGCTCCTTCCGTGTGACCGAAGCGGTGTATTTGATCGAACGCATGGTCGACGTACTGGCGCAAAAACTTGGCATGGACAAAGCCGCAATCCGCGAGAAGAACTTCATCAAAAAGGAACAGTTCCCCTACACCAGCGCGTTTGGCTTCGAATACGACAGCGGCGACTACCACATGGCGCTCAAGAAGGTACTCGATGCGGTGGACTATCCCGCTCTTAGAGCCGAGCAAGCCGCCAAGAGGGCTGACCCCAATAGCCCCACTTTAATGGGTATTGGCTTGGTCACTTTCACGGAAGTGGTGGGCGCAGGCCCCTCCAAGATGTGCGACATCCTGGGCGTGGGCATGTTCGATTCTTGTGAGATCCGCATTCACCCCACCGGCAGCGCGATCGCCCGCATGGGCACGATCACCCAAGGTCAGGGACACCAGACCACGTATGCGCAAATCATCGCTACCGAGCTTGGCATTCCGTCTGAAGTAATCCAAGTTGAAGAAGGCGACACCAGCACGGCACCCTATGGCTTGGGCACCTATGGTTCGCGCTCTACGCCAGTGGCTGGTGCTGCCATTGCGTTGGCCGCTCGGAAAATTCACGCGAAGGCCCGCAAAATTGCCGCTCACATGCTCGAAGTCAGCGAAAACGACCTCGACTGGGAAGTGGACCGCTTTAAAGTCAAGGGCGACGACAGCAAATTCAAAACCATGGCCGACGTGGCCTGGCAGGCCTACCACCAGCCGCCCGCTGGCTTAGAGCCGGGCCTGGAAGCCGTGCACTACTACGACCCACCCAACTTCACCTACCCCTTTGGCATCTACCTGTGTGTGGTCGATATTGACCGTGCCACGGGCGAGACCAAGGTACGTCGCTTCTACGCGCTGGACGACTGTGGTACCCGCATCAACCCCATGATCATCGACGGTCAGATTCATGGCGGTTTGACCGAGGGGTTTGCGGTGGCCATGGGTCAGCAGATGCCATTCGACGCACAAGGCAACCTGCTGGGCAACACGCTCATGGATTATGTCCTGCCAACCGCAGTATAAACACCCAAGTGGGAAACCGACCATACCGTGACGCCCAGCCCACACCACCCTA
>CAZVJY010000036.1:2278-4375 GCA_964626685.1 uncultured Flavobacteriaceae bacterium | reverse complement strand
CCCCCACTCCGGGTTCACGAGCGAACGCAGTGAGCGAGTAATCCATTTATTTTCAAAACAACAAGGAATAAAAAAGCCCACACTGTCGTGTGGGCTTTTGAAGGTGGTCGGGAAGACAGGATTCGAACCTGCGACCCTCTGGTCCCAAACCAGATGCGCTACCGGCCTGCGCTACTTCCCGAGTTGCGACCCCAGTTGGACTCGAACCAACGACCTACTGCTTAGAAGGCAGTTGCTCTATCCAGCTGAGCTATGGGGTCAATGGGGCCGCAAAGGTAAGGATTTATGATGACTTTTTAAGATTCTATTAAATGTTTATTTAATTTACCAAATATTCAACCCCATTTTTCCCTAATCTTGCGCTCCCATGTTACTCGACCTTTCCGACGCAAGACTACAAGCCGCAGCATTGCACTACATAGGCAATAAAAATAGTGAAGATGGCTGTTTTATCAGCGATGAAACCCTTTGGCTTCAGGATGAAAACCAGCAAAAAGCCATCCGCAAATTTGTTGTCTCAGGCTTTGCAGAAGGCGAAACCTGGCGATTTACGCATTCCAGCGAGATTGGCATGAATGAAACCTATGTTTTCTGCAAGCGACTGTTTGAAAAAACCGAAGACATCCTGCCCATTTCCACAGAACTGGCAAAACACCTGTACGAAAAAAGCGACCATCCTCAAGTAAAACCGGGTGAATTTATGGTTGCCACGCTGGAAAATTGTTTCTATCAAAATCAGGTATGCAATGGCATTGCACTCATTAAAATTGAACACAAGGATTTGTTTATGCGGTTAAGGCAGGTGGGCCAGGGCTGGGACATTCAGCTGATAGAAGGATTGCATCTGCAAAAACCCGACCGGGCCTGTCTGATTCTCGAACTAAATGCGGAAGAAGGTTACACACTGCTGCTTTCCGATAAAACGAAAGGCAATGAAACACAATACTGGCGGGATGAATTTTTACAAATAAAACCCGCAGCCGATAACTACAATTTCACCAGTTCGGTAATGAAGGTAACCAAAGAATTTGTTACCAAAGAAATGCCGGACGAATTTGCCGTATCAAAAACAGACAGCATGGAACTGTTGAGTCGTTCCATGGATTATTTCAAAACAAACGATCAGTTCGATAAAAAATCATTTGCTGAAACGGTTTTTCAGGATGACCGAATGATTGATTCATTCATGAAATACGAAGAAGACTATTGCAAATACCACGAACTGCCGAGTTCAGACCAATTTGAAATCAACAATACGGCCGTAAAAAAGCAGGCGAAAATCTATAAGAGTATCCTGAAACTGGACAAAAACTTCCATATTTACATCCACGGAAACCGCGAGATGATTCAAAAGGGAACAGATCCTGACGGGCGTAAGTTCTACAAGATTTATTTTGAAAATGAGGAATAATTCCGCACATTTAAACTAAAATTGCCCTATGGAAACGATACCTGCCGCTGAACCCGTGAAGCAAAAATCCAGATGGCCCAAACTACTGGCCTTTATATTTTTACTCGGTATTATTCTGTATCTCGCAATAAAACTAAAAGATGCTGAAGCAGGCAGAGACCAACATACCCGGAAACTGGAACAGCAGATTAAAGAACAGCAAAAAATTCTCAATGCGCTAAACAGTATTATCAGAGAACAGACCGGGCAATTAAAGGAGTATAAACCCTATCAGGCAAATATTAGGGCTGCCGCACTGCGCGATTCCATTTACAGGCTCCTTCCCTATGCATTTGGTGAAACGGTTTACATCATGCCTGACAGCATGAAAGCAACGATCAACGCCATAAATATCAGCGGCAATGCCAGCGAATACAGCATCAAATACCAGGTCCGCACGCGCAAAGGCGAATATCTTTCCGTATCCATCACAGATCTGAAAAAGTAATCTGTTTGTCAATTATTTAAGGTACCAAGGCGAAAAAGCCCTTGGTATAGGAATAGGCATGAATTTTGCCCATAGGATAAATAAGATCTTAACCCTATTATTGAACAAGATTTATGAGTGCAGCGAATTTCAAATTCAGAGACATAAAAACCTATTGCAGCACAGAGTGGCTGGCCAACAACACCAAGAAGTACCGAAG
>CAZVJY010000036.1:0-2178 GCA_964626685.1 uncultured Flavobacteriaceae bacterium | reverse complement strand
TAAAAACCTATTGCAGCACAGAGTGGCTGGCCAACAACACCAAGAAGTACCGAAGCGTATTTGATGAGCAGGAAATCGCCTATCTGTACTGCGAGGTTTCTCTCTTCAACAAGCATTTTGACGACAAAGCCTGGAAATTGCAAATGCAGTTAAAATGCTTTGACCAGGAAAACAATGAAATATGCGACTTGAATTGTGACAGGGATATTGACCCTACCGATTCTATTGTTTATATCCGTGAAGGATGGGGCGTTAAAACACCCGGAGCATACTGGAAAGCAGGTGTTTACCGCTGGGAGGCTTTGATTAACGGCGAACTGGCAGCGACCAAAACTTTCTACGTGGAAAATGTAGGCATGGTGCGCTCCGGTATGAATCCGTATTTCAAAATTGAAACGGTAAAACTGTATGAAGGTCCGGACGAAAACACGCGCTCCGAAGACCGAAAATACTATACCGTTTTTAGTGCGATGAGCACCCGCTACGTATGGGTAGAAGTGAACACCAAAAACCTTACCCGAAAAAGCCAGGATTTGCCGGTGGAACTGATATTCAACTTCCGAACTGCCAACGGTTACCTCAAAGGTTCAGTAACCAAACTTTTCTTTATAAAACCCAATGATGAAAACTTCACAGCCACCATAGGCTGGGGCAGTGATATTGTTGGAACCTGGTCGCGAGGTGAGTACTACGCAGAAATTGTCTTTATGGATGAACTGCTGGCGAGCATGCCATTTGAAATCGGCGACGATTACGTCGAAGCTACTGAAGAAGATTTTCTACCGCTGACACAGATTGAGTTTGTGCACCTGGAGGATGAGGATGAAACCACACCGGAATTACAAGGCCGGGTTGAAAAGGAAGAGTCTGCGGAAGCGCAGAATTTTGAAGAGGTAATCAAAGAACTGGATCAGCTCATTGGTTTGGGCAGCATTAAACAAAAAATTCATGAATACTCAGACTACCTGCGATTTGTGGCACTGCGCCGCGAAAAAGGTTTTGAGGAATCAGACAGAATCAACTTGCATGCCGTGTTTAAAGGCAATCCAGGCACGGGAAAAACAACCGTAGCCAGATTGCTTGGCAAAATTTATAAAGAACTGGGACTCCTTAAAAAAGGCCATGTGCATGAAGTGGACCGGGGCGATCTGGTGGCTGAATTTATCGGGCAAACCGCGCCCAAAACCAAGGAAGCCATTAAAAAAGCAAAAGACGGTATCCTTTTTATAGATGAAGCATACAGCCTCGCCCGGAAGGATGAAGACAGCAAGGATTTTGGACGTGAAGCCATTGAAGTGCTTCTGAAAGAACTGAGCGATGCCAGCGATATCGCCATCGTAGTGGCAGGTTATCCCGAGGAGATGGATATTTTTCTGGAATCCAACCCTGGCCTGAAGAGCCGTTTTAATATGTATTATGACTTTGCAGACTATGTACCCCAGGAATTGGTTCAAATTGCAGAATTTGCTGCAGCTAAAAAAGGTGTACATTTTACCGATGCGTCCAAAGATGTACTGTACAAATATCTGGTAGACAAATACCGCGATCGAGACAAGTTTTTCGGCAACGCCCGCATGGTAAATAGCATTGTGGATGAAGCTAAAATGAACCTTGGTCTGCGCATCATGAAAACTGCAAAACCCGCCGACCTGACCAAAGAACAGTTATCAGACATAGAACCGGTTGATCTGCAAAAAATCATGACCACAGGAAAAGGCATGCTCCCCGATATTCCTATCGATGAAGAACTGCTGAAAGAAAGCCTGGGCAAGTTGAAGCGCATGATTGGCCTGAACAAAGTGAAACAGGACATCGACGAACTGATAAAGCTGGTGCGCTATTACAAAAGCCAAGGCAAGGATGTGCGCAAGGCTTTCAGCCTGCACAATGTGTTCAGTGGAAATCCGGGAACCGGCAAAACCACTGTGGCGCGTATCCTGGCGCAGATATACAAAGCACTGGGAATCCTGGAACGCGGACACCTTGTGGAATGCGACCGCCAAAGCCTGGTGGGCGGCTATGTGGGTCAAACCGCAATTAAAACTTCCGACCTGATTAATAAAGCCATTGGAGGTGTCTTGTTTGTGGATGAGGCTTACAGCCTTACCGACGGTGGCCCCAACGATTTTGGACGTGAAGCCGTGGAAACGCTGCTGAAACGCATGGAAGACCGCAGGG
>CAZVJY010000035.1:0-5121 GCA_964626685.1 uncultured Flavobacteriaceae bacterium | reverse complement strand
ATCGCCCGTGTTTTTTTATGCCCAGCTTTCGCCTGCAAGCAAGCTTGCGCTCAGCTGGGCATAAAAAAACCCACACTATCGTGTGGGCTTTTGATGGTGGTCGGGATGACTGGATTCGAACCAGCGACCCCTACGTCCCGAACGTAGTGCGCTACCGGACTGCGCTACATCCCGATTGGAGATGCAAATTTACAAAACCCGGAGCGTTTCATTCGGTTGAAATGTGATTTTTAAGCCATTTGGGGCTCCAGCACAGGTGCGGAACCCATAAACTTAAGGTGCTTTACATGTGATTTAATCGCATCCAAAAAGGTCTTGTGCTCCAGGAAGGGAATGCCGTATTCAGCACAGGTTTCTTTCACAATCTTGTTAATGGCAGGATAGTGAACGTGGCTGATTCGGGGGAACAAATGGTGCTCCACCTGAAAATTCAAACCACCCAGTGCCCAGGTTAAAAATGCACTCTTGGTAGCAAAGTCTGAAGTAGTCTTCACCTGGTGAATTGCCCATTCATTCTCAATTATTTCTTTGTCTGTGGTGTACGTTGGTGACACAAATTCGGTATGATCCACCACATGAGCCATCTGAAACACCACCGAAAGAATCCATCCCAGCAAAAAGCATGCGATGAAATAACCAAAGAATATCTGCAGGTAAGAATAATCGGTATGATTTGCTATGTAATAAAAAGGCAATACTATAAATAGGAATAGGTGAACAATCTTGCTGGACCAGAAAAGGATACGCTGTCCGTTGGTGAACTTGAATTTAGGACTGTGCTTCGAAATTTTCTGGTTGAAATATTTCTTCGTGTCTTTGCTGATGATCCACATGAAATATAATCCACCATAAAGAAAAATCCAGTAAATGTGCTGAAATTTATGGATACCACGCTTTTTCTGGCCATGGTGAAAACGGAAAAACATACCCGCATCTAGATCATCGTCCATTCCCTCCACATTGGTGTAGGTATGGTGGTTTACTACGTGCTTCTGCTTCCAGAAATAGGCATCACCACCCAGAAAATTGAGTGAGTAAGCCATGATGGTGTTTACTTTTGGGTTGCTGGAATAGCTGTCGTGGCTGCCATCGTGCATGATGTTAAAGCCAATGAGCGCCATACTCACGCCGAAAAGACAGCAAAGTGTGAGGGCCAGCCATGCGTTCTGCGGTGTAAAAAACACCAGCCACACATACAAGGCCACAAACATAGAAATGATAACGACTGATTTGCCTATCAAAGCTGAATTACCGTACGGTGTGGTGTTGTTGGCCTTGAAGTAAGCGTCAGTTTTTTGCTTCAGGGCTGCCATAAAGCCTGTGCCCTGGTTTTGGAAAGTGATAGTTGCCATAAGTTTTACAAAGTGGAGTTTAACTCCTTTGGCAAATATAACACCTTACAAGTATTACCACCACAAAATTGAAGCTGACAATCTGTAAAGATTGTGCATTTAAAATACGCAAACCGCTGTAAAGCAACAAAGACCGCATTCAGCGGTCTTTGTCCTAAAATTTGTACTTGTTGGAATTATCCCTTCATTACGCTGTCAAAGATGGCTTTGAAAGCGGCGGGATCGTTCATGGCGATATCGGCAAGCACCTTGCGGTTAATTTCAAGCTTGCTGTTATTCAGTTTGCCCATGAACTGGCTGTAGCTGATACCGTTTTCGCGGCATGCGGCATTGATACGCACAATCCAAAGAGAACGGAATTCACGCTTCTTAACCTTACGGTCACGGTAAGCATAGCTCCAGCCTTTTTCTACGGCGTTTTTGGCTACGGTCCAAACATTGGAGCGACGTCCAAAGTAACCTTTGGCGTGCTTCAGGATTTTCTTTCTGCGAGCCCTGCTCGCTACGTTGTTGACTGATCTTGGCATAGTATTTTAGTTTAGTGGCTTTAGCGACGCGTTTTCACGCATACTTTGGGGGCTACGGCCATGGTTTCTTTTTATTTACCCAGGCGAAGCATGAATTTAACATTGCTCATGTCGGCATCTGTTACGATGGCGTCATTTCCGAGGGCGCGCTTGCGCTTGGTAGCCTTCTTGGTAAGAATGTGATTCTTGAAAGCCTTGGCGCGTTTTACTTTTCCGGTGCCGGTTACCTTGAACCGCTTTTTAGCACTGGAATTGGTTTTCATTTTAGGCATATCTGTATTTCTTTTATTTTTTCCCTTTTGGTGCAAGCAGTATTGCTACTTTCTTGCCTTCTTCTTTTGGTTCCATTTCAAGCTTTGCAACACCTTCTTCTATGAGAGCGTTGGCAAATCGCATGAGCAGATCCACACCACGTTGTTTGTAAATGATGGTTCTACCCCTGAAAAACACATAGGCACGAACCTTATTACCTTCTCCGAGGAAGCTGCGTGCATGTTTCAGCTTGAAATCCACATCATGGTCATCGGTATTGGGTCCAAAACGGATTTCCTTTACCAGTTGTTTAACCGCATTGGCTTTGATTTCTTTTTGTTTCTTCTTCTGTTCGTAGAGAAACTTTTTGTAATCAACGAGTTTACAAACAGGCGGAGTAGCTGTTCCTGAAATTTCGACCAAATCCACACCCAGTTCATAAGCCATCTCTATGGCTTTGGCTGTGGGATAAACACCTGCTTCAACATTGTCGCCGACAAGACGCACCTCGGGCGCAACGATTTTTTCGTTGATGCGGTGCAAGTCTTCCTTTTTGCGCGGACCCCTGTTGTATTGGCCTGGCGTGCTCAATTTCTTTTTTATCAAATTTTTGTTTCGTTGAGAATCTGATCTGTGAAAGTCTGAAGTCCCATACTTCCGAGGTCTCCACCGCCATGCTTTCTTACAGACACTTCACCGGCGGCGGCTTCTTTTTCGCCTACGATGAGCATGTAAGGTATTTTGGCGACTTCGGCATCCCGGATTTTTCGTCCGGCTTTCTCCGATCGTTCGTCAACGAAGGCGCGAATATCGGCCTTTTTTAGGAATTCTGCAACATGAATTGCATAATCCAGGAATTTATCGCTGATAGGTAGCACGGCAACCTGCCTGGGAGCGAGCCAAACCGGGAAGTTGCCGGCATAGTGCTCCAGCAGGAATCCCACAAAACGCTCATGGGTGCTCAAAGGTGCTCGGTGTATGATAATCGGACGTTCCTTCTCGTTTTTATCATTGATAAAACTAAGATCAAAACGCTCTGCCTGGGCAAAATCCACCTGGTTTGTAGCCAAAGTAAATTCACGTCCGATGGCACTCCACACCTGAATATCAATTTTTGGCCCGTAGAATGCAGCTTCGTCTTCCACTTCAACAAAAGGAATGCCGCTTCGCACGAGCACATCGCGAACCATGTTTTCGGTTTTGGCCCACAGCTCGGGGTTGTTAATGTACTTTTGACCCAGCTTGGCGGGATCGTGTTTGCTAAAACGCATCACATATTTCTCGATACCGAACACCTTGAAGTAACGCAGATACAGTTCATTCACTGAACGAAACTCCTGTTCAAACTGCGCCTCGGTACAATAAATATGTGCATCGTTCATTTGGAGGCTGCGCACACGCATCAAGCCAAACAGCTCACCGCTTTGCTCATAACGATAGCAGGTACCGTATTCAGCCAGACGAATGGGGAGCTCTTTATAAGAACGAGGAAGGGCCCCGAATATCTTGTGGTGATGCGGGCAGTTCATGGCTTTCAGGTAGTATTTCTCACCATCGAGCTCCATGGCAGGGAACATACTATCCTTATAATATGGAAGGTGCCCGCTTTTCAGATACATGCTCTCACGGGCAATGTGCGGGGTTTTTACACGCTGATATCCGTGTTCCTTTTCTGTTTGTTTCGCAAATGCTTCCAGTGTTTCAATGATTTGACCGCCGTTGGGCAACCACAGGGGAAGCCCGGGTCCAACATCATCATCAAAAGTAAAAATCTCGAGCTCTTTACCCAGTTTACGGTGGTCGCGTTTTTTGGCTTCCTCCAACATCATGAGGTATTCATCCAGCTCTGATTTTTTGGGGAACGTGATGGCATATACCCTGGTAAGCTGCTTGTTTTTCTCACTGCCGCGCCAATAAGCACCGGCAGTTGAAATAAGCTTAATGGCCTTTATGAAGCCAGTATGCGGAATATGAGGTCCACGGCACAAATCCGTGAAAGCACCTTGCTCATAAAAGGTAATTTCACCGTCGTTCAGATCCTGCAGCAGCTCCAGCTTATAGGGATCCTGTTTTTCGGTAAAATAGGCGATGGCCTCCTGTTTGGGCATTTCGCGGCGAACGAAGGCATTTTCCTGTTTTGCCAGTTCGTTCATTTTAGCCTCAACTTTGGCAAAATCTTCAGAAGAGAATGTTTTATCACCAAAGTCAATGTCGTAGTAAAACCCATTTTCAATGGGCGGGCCAATACCGAGTTTTATGCCTGGATAGAGCGCTTCCAGTGCTTCAGCCAGCAGGTGTGCCGAGCTGTGCCAGAAAGTTTTTTTACCATCCGTGTCATTCCATGTAAGCAGAGCGAGGGTTGCATCTTCATTAATGGGGCGGGTTGCGTCCCACACATTACCATTAATTTTGGCTGACAGCACATTTCTGGCCAGTCCTTCGCTGATACTTTTGGCAATTTCCAGTGCGGTGATACCGGAGGGATATTCTCGGACGGCACCATCGGGGAAAGTGATTTGGATTTGCATTGACACGTTTTTATTGGAAGCGCAAAATTACTAATTATCGGCGGTGCAAACGAAGTTTGGCAAAAGATTGCTGTTTTTATTGACAAATGACAGGAGAAGCTCTTATATTTGCACCCCGGTTTGGTGAGGTGGGTGAGAGGCTGAAACCACCAGTTTGCTAAACTGACGTACGGGGTAACTCGTACCGCGGGTTCGAATCCCGCCCTCACCGCAAACACTAAAAGACCCCGCAATCAGCGGGGTTTTTTGTTGAAATGCCTGCGAATCTGCCGAGCCGGGGGCGAAGGCAAGTGAGCAAGGCTTTTCAACAAAAAGCGGCCGACCGCAGGGAGGCCATCTTTCAGTGTTTGCAGCTCCCCCACTCCGGGTTCACGAGCGAACGCAGTGAGCGAGTAACCTCTCTGGTTAGTGATAAGTTAGGAGTTATAAGTCAAGCGCTATTAGGCTTTCAGTGTTTGCAGC
>CAZVJY010000034.1:0-5319 GCA_964626685.1 uncultured Flavobacteriaceae bacterium | reverse complement strand
ACGGAAGTAGCCGATTGTATGGATAAAACCGGCTTGCTTTCCGGCAAACTCTATGCCCTAAATCCACGCCATTTTCGGGTGGGCAGGGTGAAATGGACCTACGCTATCAACGAGAGCAACTGGGAGCACCACCGTCAGATCGCCGATATTGACTCCGGTTTAATCATCATTACCGAGCCATTTAACTGCGGTGAGCGCGCGATTTTTGGGGATTTGGTCACCAAATACCTGATGCTTTACAGACAATCCGAAGCCCTGGTGGTGTTGGGAAAACTGCGCGATATTCCCCGGCTGATTAAGGAAAACTACCCCATCTGGCTGGAAGGAGCATCTCCCATCGGTTGTTTCAACACCAAAAATGAAAATGACCTGGACGACACCACCATTGCCGCACGCAGGGAATGGTACGATGACAGCATCGCGGTGTGCGACGACAGTGGTGTGGTCATCATTCCCAAAAGCCTCCACAACGAAGCATTCCTGAAAAAGCTGGATTGGATTGAGGAACAGGAAGACATCTGGTTTGATTGCATAGACCGCCGCAAATGGAGTACCTACGACACCGTTTGCCTAAAAAAATACCTCGACGAACCGGAGAGCAACCGTTTTAACCCCGAGCAAAACCCCCTTGTTTAAGTTATGGAAAACAACCAGACGAACCGCATTGTGAATGAAATGGACCGGATGGGTTATGCCATCGGCAAAAACATGATCAGTGCGGAGATGCTTGAAACCATTGCGCAGCGTGTAGATGGTTATTATGAGAAGGACCATCAGCGCTTCGGCAGGGATTTTCTGATGGAAATCAATGAGCTGGAGCAGGTGCGGAATGTGATTGAATACGATGACATTTTTGTAAAACTGCTGGAAGAGCACATGGAAATGGATGCCGTGCTGGAGGCTTTGCTGCACAAGCATCACATCATCCACAACTACAACCTGATAAGGCTGTTTCCGGATGTTAAGACCAACATGCTGGGACACCAGTGGCACCGCGATGTCTATTATTTTGGTCCGGGAATCCGCACTGCGGTAAACATCATGATTCCCCTGCAAAAAACCACCATTGCCAACGGCGCTACTGAATTGATTCCGGGCACCCACATGCATAAGGACCTGCCCGATGCGGAATACATTGAAAAACACAAAGTGGCCGCTGAACTGGAACCCGGCGATGTACTGTTTTGCGATGCCGCTACCTTCCATGCCGCCGGAAAAAATACCACCGATAAGCCCCGCACTATTATTGTGCTGAAGCATACACTGTCATTTTTTACCCAGCAGTACGATATATGCAGGGCACTACCCGATATTGAAACGTACAGCGACCACATCAAAGGCCGGCTGGGCTATTATGTGCGTGTGGCAGAGAACATGGAGCAGTTCCGGGTGAAGCCGGAAAACCGCAGGTATAAATGGCCCATCAGATACTAATACCATGAAAATAAGCATCATCAGTCCGGTTTATAAAGCAGAAAAAATATTGCCTGCGCTGGTTCAGCGCATCAATGCTGTGATAACAAGCCAGCAATGGGATGCTGAAATTATACTCATAGATGACCGCAGCCCGGACGGTTCCTGGGAGGTTTTACAATCACTGGCAGCGCAATATTCTGTTGTAAGGGCTTTCAGGCTTTCAAAAAATTTCGGTCAGCATTATGCCATCACGGCGGGCATCAGTGTGGCAACAGGTTCTGTTATGATTATCATGGACTGCGATCTGCAGGACAGGCCTGAAAACATGCCTTTGATGCTGGAAAAACACCATGAAGGCTATGATGTGGTATGTACCCTCAAATCCCAAAAGAAATATAGCCTTTACCGCAAGCTAACCAGCGATCTTTTCTTCTTCATCGTCAATAACCTGTCCGATGTGAAATTGGAGAAAAACCTGGGAACCATGACCCTTATCAACCGCAAGGTTGCTGATGCGTTTTCAGGCATTCGTGATTACCACCGTCATTCATCCATGATTATTGCCTGGCTCGGTTTCCGTCGTGGTTTCGTGCAGGTACAGCAGGATGATCGGTTTGAAGGAAAATCGTCCTACACCTGGAAAAGCCTGTTTAAGCATGCCATTAACGGGGTGATATCCCAGTCTGATAAACTGCTGAGATTGTCCATCGGCTTTGGTCTCGCATCGTTTATGGCTTCCCTGCTGGGAGTAGCATACATTATCATAAAAAGCTTCTTTGTACAGTTTGAAATGGGCTGGCCGTCCATCGTGGTGCTGATTTTGTTTACCACGGGTATTATTCTGCTGATGCTGGGCATTGCAGGGCTGTATATTGGAAAAACTTTCGAGCAGGTTAAACACAGGCCCTTGTTTATCATCGCAGAGCAAACAGAACAAGCACCGTGAGCTGGAAAAAAACAGGACAGATACTGCAGCCCCGCCCCGAAACAGGGTGGATGGCCACCGGAGCCGGAAACTGCTGGGCCGAACTGCTGCCCGATGGTCGGCTGCGCGCCCTGGTTTCCGGCAGGGATGCACATAACCGCAGCAGAATCGGCGAAGTATTTTTTGATGCAAATACCCTGGAAGTGCTTGAAATTGCGCCCAATCCGCTGATTACACTGGGTGAGCGCGGGGTTTTTGATTTCAATGGTACCTCATATCCCTGGCTGGTTCGCGACAGTGATGCAGAATACCTGTACTACACAGGCTGGACCATCGGTGCGCACACTCCTTTCATCAATGATCCGGGACTGGCTATAAAACAAACAGGAAAAGCGGATTTCAGCAAGGTTTCCAGAGCAGGTATCTTCCCCAGAACCGACGAAGAGCCTTTTGGAACAGGTTCTATGTGCGTGCTGAAGGAAGCAGACGGTTGGAAAATGTATTATACCACCTTTACCCACTGGGGAAAGGATGAAAATGACCATCCCCACTATTACCATATCCGCTATGCAAGTTCAAATGACGGCTTGCACTGGGACAGATCCGGTAAGGTATGTGTTGATTACGATACAGGTAATGGCGAATATGTTACTGCAAGGCCTTGCGTAATCCAATACAAAGGCTTGTACCTGATGTGGTACAGCTACCGTGGTGATTACTACCGAATTGGTTTTGCCGTATCTGCTGATGGAATAAACTGGACAAGACACACCCAAGTCCTAGGACTGGACGTTTCTTCAACAGGCTGGGACAGCGAAATGGTAAGTTACGGTTTTGTATACAAGCATAAAGATCAATTGTTTATGTTGTATTCCGGAAATGGCTTTGGACGCAGCGGACTCGGCGCCGCGGTTATGCAAACCGGGGACCTGGATGCATCATTAACAAATTTAGGATACCCATTAAAGGGATGAGCGCGTCACATAGACATATACTCTTCATTTGCGGCGGAAAATGGCAGTTGCCCTGGATGCGGTATCTGAAACACAAAGGACATCAAATCGTGCTGGTTGATCCAAATGAAAATCCACCTTGTGCTGCTATGGCAGATATGCATATACAGTGTGATGCCCGCGATGTGGAAGACATTTACCGTGAGGTGCAAACCCGCGGATTGAAGATTGATTTCGTTACCAGCGAACAAACCGATGTGAGCACACAGACAGTGGCCGCCCTTTCCGCCATGCTCGGTACCCGCAGCAATGCACCTGAAGCGGTGGAACGGTTTGCCAACAAAGCCGTTAACCGTGCCTTTGTAGCCGGTATAAATGCGAGCCGTATGCCTGCATTTCGCAAATTGTACAACCCGGAAGATGCCATGCAGTTTTTACGCGAATTCCCCGGTGATGCCATGGTAAAACCGGCAGATGCCCAGAGCAGCAGGGGCATTTCCCGCATCGCGGCCGGCTGTGATGAAGCTACGCTCAACACCGCACTACAGGAAGCCTTTTCCCAGACACAGATGGATTATGTGCTGATAGAGCAATTCATTGCCGGATCTGAAATAACCGTGGAAGGCATTATGACTCCGGAAGGCCACCATACCCTGGCCATCAGCGCCAAAAAGCATTTCAGAACCGGCATTGCCAGCGACCTGCAGTATCCTGCACCGCTGGATGCCACACTGCAAGCAACACTGATTGCATTTCACAACGATATCATTGCCAAAACCGGATTGCAGTTTGGTGTCACCCACGCTGAATACATGATAAACGCTCAGGGATTTTACCTGGTGGAAATGGCTTGCCGTGGCGGCGGAACCCTCATACCGTCAGACATTGTGCCCCATGTGAGTGGTGTGCCCGTGTATGATACTTTGTATGCCCTGCAAATGCAGAAACAGGTATCGGTAACCCCACTGGCTGAATCCCGTCACGGGCTGTTGCATTTTTTTGAATTTCCTGCAGGGAAAGTGCAAGCCATTCATGGTTTGGAAGAGGCTGCTCTCATTCCGGGTGTGCATGCGCTGGAGCTTGAATTTGCCGTGGGTGATACCTTAAAACCGGCCGGTGATGACCGCGGCCGCCAGGGCTATGTAATCTTACTGACCCACAGCCAGGATGAGCTAAATGCATGCCTGGACGCAGTGAACAAAACACTGAAAGTTGAAACCCTTGAATACGCAACCTTATGAGATTGTTTGATGCCCATTTTCACATAGACCGGGGTGCAGAAGGCTACAACATCCAGCCACAGCACCGCAACTGGATTTTTAACAGGACCGATCAGTACAGCGAATGGACTGCAAGGGTTCCGGATACGGATACGCAAACCCTGATATTTGATTACAAAAAGCAAGAGGAATATGTGGTATCGGAAGCCTTGTCCGGGCGCATACAGGGCCTGAAAATACACAGCCGGCTGTTGAAACTGCAGGACCACGACTACCCTGATTTATTTGATGCCTACAGCAGGGTGTCGCACCTGAAACTGCCCACGGTCATTGATGCATTTTATATAGGCGGTGAAATGGAAGTGCAGCCAAACCTGAACCGTATTGCCGAAATGACCGATTTATTTCCGGAAAACACGTTTATCATTGCGCATTCCGGCGGCATCCGTGCCCTGGAGTATTTTCTGCAGTTAAAAAATCGCCCCAATGTGGTATTTGAGCTGTCGCTGAGTCTGTCATACCTGAAACACGCTTCAGTACACGCCGATTTTGGTGTATTGCTCCGCTTTGGCGACCGCAACCGCATCATCTTTGGTACCGATTACCCCTACGTGGATGCCAATGACCAGCTGCAGGTATTTCTCCGCCTTGCCGATGAACTCAGCATGAGCGAAGCAGACAGGGATAAGATTCTGTATGGGAATGCGTGCGGTTTGTTTAGTATTTAATGGTTTGATAACCAAAATGAATTTCAAACCCACGAATAACGCGGCAACAAACGGTCCCCTCTGGAGAGGGGTAAATG
>CAZVJY010000033.1:0-5797 GCA_964626685.1 uncultured Flavobacteriaceae bacterium | reverse complement strand
TAATCCGAGCAGCACAACAAATTATACGCTCACCGTTACCAATGTGGCAACTGGCTGTAGTGCAACAGATCAAGTAATTGTGAGTGTCAATACGAGTTTACCAACTGCCAATGCAGGTCTTGACTTTACAAAAACTTGTGTTCAAAATACCAACGGCCTCAACATTGGGCAAATAGCAAGCAGCGGCGTTACCTACAACTGGTCTCCAAGCAGTGGGCTGAGTTCGGTTAGCGTTTCTAATCCAACTGCAAATCCGAGTGTCACGACCACCTATACCCTTACTGCTACGCTGGTAAGCAGTGGCTGTACTGCCAGTGATCAAATTACAGTTAGTGTCAATCAGCAAGTACCATTGGTTAATGCCGGGCTAGATCTTTTAAAAACTTGTACGCAAAACGCAAGCGGAGCCAATCTTGGTGCTGCAGCGCAAAACGGCTGTACCTATAGTTGGAGCCCTGTTCAGGGTTTGAGCACGCCTTCGAGCAGCACCACATTTGCCAATCCAAGCCAAACTACAACCTATACTCTTATGGCCACGCAAACCTCCTCCGGATGCACGGCCACTGATCAAATGACTTTCGAGGTCAATGTTACTGCACCAACTGCGAATGCTGGAACTGATTTTATAAAAACTTGTCTTCAGAACCCTAATGGCCTGCAAATCGGAAGCAGCGCTTTGGCAGGCTTTTCCTATACTTGGTTTCCTTCCTTAGGGCTCTCGAATCCTTCGGTGTCTAACCCTATTGCCAACCCTACGCAAAGTACCTCCTACCTACTGACCGTAACGGATCAAATCAACGGTTGTTCCGCTACGGATCAGGTTGCCGTTACAGTCAATACATCCTTACCAAACGCTAACGCAGGCGCAGACTTCACAAAGACGTGTGTGAGTAATGTAAACGGCTTACTCATTGGTGCAGGCGCCACTGCTGGTCTCACCTACAGCTGGTCTCCGTCTGTTGGACTATCCTCAAGCGCTATTTCAAATCCAATAGCAAATCCAAGTGTAACCACCACTTATACTTTGACTGTTTATTCTCCGACGACAGGCTGTAGCAATACCGATATGGTTACAGTAAGCGTTAATCAGACTGCTCCGCTTGCTCAGGCGGGGCCAGATTTCTTAAAAAACTGTTATCAAAATTTTACCGGAAACACCATTGGTATGACCCCCGTAAACGGTAATTCTTATCAATGGAACCCAATTGCAGGACTCAATTCAGCTACAGCAGCAAATCCAATTGCCAATCCTGCACTCACCACAACCTATACGCTAACGGTAACTAACCTGGTAAACGGTTGCGTCTCGACAGATCAAATTATCGTTACCGTAGATGTTTCAGCTCCAACTGCAAATGCAGGAAACGATTTTTCAATTAACTGTTTTGGCAACCTCAATGGCGCTCAAATTGGCATGAGTCCAGCTCCAGGTATGACCTACTCGTGGTCACCAGTCGCGGGGCTTAATAACGCTGCTTCGTCGAGTACATTAGCTAATCCAAGTCAAACCACGACCTATACACTTACAGCACTCAACCCAACAAATGGTTGCCAAACAACAGATCAAGTTTTGGTGAATGTCAACCTAACCACACCAATTGCAAATGCGGGCCCTGACCTTCTCAAAAACTGTATAATCAACACAAATGGTGCTCAAATTGGAAGTTTAGCACAAGCACAAACCAATTATAGTTGGTCGCCGAGCTCGACACTCTCTAGCCCGAATAGCGCACAAACTTGGGCGAATCCATCACAATCCACTTGGTACGTATTGACAGCGACCAATTGGGAAAGTGGCTGCTCAGATATAGATTCCGTTTATTTTGAAGTCAATATCCTTGCACCAACAATTGAAGCAGGCTTCAACCAAAGCATTTGCCTAGGAGATTCTATTTTGGTTTCGGGCACTTACCCAACAGGAACGCAAATAAGCTGGAATAACGGCATTCAGAACAATCAATACTTCATACCTACTGTTTCGCAATACTACACTTTAACTGTGATTGCAAATAATGGCTGTCAGAGCCAAGATTCACTTTATGTGCAAGTCAATCCCTTACCCGGAATTTATGCGGGGCCAGATATTGAAATTTGTCAAGGAGAAACAGTAACCCTAGCTGGTTCTTTCGGAACCATTTATTTCTGGAGTGGAGGCATATCAAATGGAGTGCCTTTTATTCCGCAGACTAGTGGGGCTTACACGGTAACCGGAATCGATATCAATGGCTGTCAGAACAACGACCTCGTAATAGTAACCGTGCATGCTAACCCACTTGTCTTTGCAGGTTCAGACCCTGCAATTTGTCTTGGAGATTCTGTACTACTTGCAGCAAGCGGCGCACTCTCCTACACTTGGTCTAATGGCATGCCGAACGGCGCATATATTACCCCAAACTTTAATACGCTACTTGAGGTTACCGGAACCAATCAGTTTGGTTGTACTGGTAGTGATTTACTAGATATTACGGTTCATCAGCCTACTAATTCAACGATAAATGTAGTTTTCCAGGGGCCATACACTTTAAACGGTGTTACCTACGATGTCAGCGGAACCTATATTCAAGTTATCCCAAATAGTGTAGGCTGCGACAGCACCATCACTTTAAATTACGAATTGGTAGATGTAGGGCTTGAAGAGATCTACTCCGGGCAAATTGAAGTATACCCGAATCCTTTTACAAGTCAAATTTGGATGACTTACGAGCAAGACCTTGTTGGCACAGCACTTTTTGTTCTTGACCTCTACGGAAGAATGCTCAGCAATGTTAAACTTGACGCAGATCTCAAAATGTTAATAGACCTTAGCGAACTTCCATCTGGTACGTATTTGATAAGTTCACCACAAACCCGACCGCTAAAGGTTATTAAACTGTAGGGTTGTTAATGGATTAAGTCTGCTATTTGACCACCTTTAATAGCTCTAAACCAATTTCATTTTGGATTTCAAGGAAATACAAACCGCTTGGAATATGCTCAAAAGAAATTTTTATAAACTCTTCTTGCGGGTGGGCTTCAAATAGAATTCCACCTTTTGTATCGCGTAAAATCAATGAATAAATGATACTTGTTGACTCAATATTCAATTGATCGGAAATAGGATTCGGATAAACTTTACTGGTTGCTGTAGTTATGTTTTGAACACTAGCCGAACCACCGCCCCCATTTGAATCTGGGCGAAAAGCTGCCGCACCCAAACAATCTGAAGGGTGGCGAATCATATCAAAATAAGTTGTTATACCTGCAGAAGACGCAACAGGATAAACACTTACCAATGCACCTGTATAGGTAGATATACCGATAACGCCAACCCCACCCTGTGGCAAAGAACTAACATAATAATAGGTTCCGGTGTAGGGGTCAATAGTTGAGCTACCATTGACCGAATACATACTGTTGGTAAGCGGAGTCTGAGAAATTCTTGTTACTACCCCTGTTTGTGGATTAATTTTTCCAAAATAAGCTGTTATTGGTGGTGTGGTAGTTGCTCGAATGATTCCGTAAATAGTAGTATCTGCACAATTGTAAGTATAGTTGTCAAAAAATAGACCTCCTTCCGGGAAACTTAATGTTTGAGAAGTATAAACTTGGCCGTTGTACATATCAATGCCGTAAAACTGAGTCACCTTAGAGAAATAATAAATCATTTGATGCGGGTCAATGGCACTGCCAGAAAGCGAATAGGAATCGAGGATGGATTGGGGAGAAATTTGGGTGATTTCTCCGGTTACAGGGTTCATGGAAGAGAAGTAAAGCTCTCCTGTACCTTGCCCCGGCCCCGCACCAGGAATCCATCGGCCCGCCAAGCCATACAAGGTTGAATCAGAGGTGTTGAAACGGAAATTATTAAAAGAACTTGGTGCAATCGGATTGAAAAGCGGCACTTGATTATTTACAACACCGTCATTAATGCCAACTGACATCGCAACACCATTATTAGCTCCTTGAGTCAAAAAATAGTAATTATTTGTATTTAAATCGAGTGCAGCACCTGTTATATTGACGTTTGCAGTAATTGGATTCGTGCCGAGGGGTGAAATATTACCATTGATCAGGTCTAACATACCTAACTTGACTCCCGCAGGATTAGACGTGCGAAGTAAGCCAAAAAGTACATCATTTTGGGCATACATACCGAATTGAAAAATGCTGACAGCAACTAAAAATAGCGTTTTGGATATACTCATGGTCTGATAAAAATAAGTTATTAGCACCTAAACAACAAACATAAATAATTGTTGGCGTGTTGCATTATTGACATTCATTAATTTTATTGCCATGACAAACATGCAACACCTTATCACTAGCCTTGAACTCACCCCACATATCGAAGGAGGTTTTTTCAAAGAAACCTACCGGAGTGTAGCTCAATACATAACTGAAGATGGTCAATCCAGGTCTTTGGCAACACTAATTTATTTTCTGCTGCCTTATGGAAACTACTCTAAATTTCACAAAATTGAGTCTGACGAAATTTGGATCTACCAAGCTGGGGGTCCTCTTTTGATCCATATGATCAACCAAGAAGGGAAGTTGCACACGGCCACCTTAGGATTGGATGTAGCCAAGGGGCAACAACCACAAATTTGCATCCCGGCTCAAACTATTTTTGGTGCAGAGGTGCTTGATGCTCATTCTTTTTCGCTAACGTCGTGTATGGTAGCACCAGGGTTTGATTTTGCTGATTTTCAGCTTTATGAAAAAGCAGAGCTCCTGGAGCGCTATCCAGATTTAGCGCCAATTATTTTGCATTTACATCAATAAAAGTGAATTTACCAACGGTATACCACCGCATTGATATTCATACCAGCACCAACAGAGGCGAGGATGATTACGTCATCTTTATGAAGTTTATGTTCAGGATATTCACCTCTAACTACGGCATCTAGTAAAGTAGGCACCGTAGCCACCGAACTATTTCCATTGAACTGAATGTTCATCGGCATAATACCTTCAGGGCGCTCTGCCCTATACAAACGGTAAAAGCGGTCAATGATGGCTTCATCCATTTTTTCATTAGCCTGGTGGATAAAAATCTTTTTGACTTCGTCAATGCAAACCCCGCTTTTATCTAAGGCGATTTTCATGGCGGCAGGAACCTTGGTTAAAGCAAATTCATAGATTTTACGGCCCTGCATTTTGATGTATTTCTCGTGGATATGATGCTTTGAATTCAAGGAAGGTCCGTTGTTTAGAAAATAGGCTTCGTCTTTGGTAAAAGTTTGGGTAGCATGAGCCAGAATTCCGCTGGCATCAGTGCCATTATTTGCACTCAAAATGCAGGCGCCGGCGCCGTCGGCAAAAATCATGGAGTCACGGTCATGGGGGTCTACTACTCTACTCAGGGTTTCGGCACCAATGACCAAACAATTGGTTGCAGCGCCTGCCTTGATGAAAAGATTGGCCTGAATGAGCGCTTCTATCCAACCAGGGCAGCCAAAAAGCATGTCGTAAGCCACACAATTAGGGTTGGCAATGCCAAGAGCGTGTTTTACTCGTGAAGCCAAAGCTGGCAACATATCTAAATGATTAGATGCAAACCGAACATCACCAAAGTTGTGGGCAAAAATAATGTAATCTAAGTCTTCTGGATTTATACCTGCTGCTTCAATGGCATTTTGAGCAGCGACGATGCCTAAATCTGAATTCGTCTGTTCTTTTTGGGCATACCTACGTTCTTGAATTCCTGTGATTTCCTTGAATTTCTCAATGATGGTTTCATTACTGTCTTCAAAAGGCTGATCGATATCCTTATAAAAACGGTGAGCAATGAAGTCTTGGTTGGTCATGCGAAGCGTTG
>CAZVJY010000032.1:1297-11202 GCA_964626685.1 uncultured Flavobacteriaceae bacterium | reverse complement strand
CATTAAGCGGGCGGCGGACTTTGGCAAAAACCTACAAGGCTTGCCCCATGGCGCCTTCTCTCGAAACACCCTGCATCTACCATTCGCATCTACTTCTGAGCGTGCCGGTAACCTCGGGCTTTCACATGCACTTTGAAGCCACATCCCGAGCCTTTCGTCTTGAGTTTGAATGAAGGGCTTCGAAACCAAAGCCATCGGGAACATGCATGTCGATAGCGCTCTCCATTCGCGCCAAACCAGTGCGAACGAGCCTTGCGCCTCGCTAGCCATGGAGGATCGGGAAGAATAGTCGATTCTATGCTGGCCCGGCTTATCGCTTCGAATGCAATAGCCATCCCGTCCGCCACTTCCACATCCATCTCCAAATCGCCAACCGCTGGAAATCGTGATATTCTTCCACCAATTCGGACCGATTGAGTGGCCAGATGGGAATTCGAGCTGGCACCGGCGGTCACCCGGATTGGATGAGATGGAACAAGAAAAACCCCATAATGTGAATTGGCAACCATCAAATTCAACGAAGAATCTTCTTGATCCCATACGAGCCCTTGCGAGGATGCAATAATGCATGAAGGTATGAAGCGGGTGGTCATGGCGATTGGAGCCCATGCCGACGATATTGAGTTGTGGGCTGGAGGAACCTTGTTGAAGTATCATGAGCAGGGCTACCGGGTCGTCTATGTGATGACCACGAACAACATGTCCGGCGGGATACGGGAATGGGAGAATGGGAAGATTGTATCGAGGCCAAGATTGCGGCCGATCGAACAAATGAAGCGGCGCAAAAGCGAGTGCGATGCCGCAGCGGCTGTTCTCGGAACGACGCCCATTCACTTGGACCACCCTCAACGCCACTATAATACCGGCAACGGACTCGAAAGGGAGGTCGTGCGGTTCGGAGCCCCCCTCCCGGAAGGGATGCCGGCCGACATCCCCACGATTCTCACGGCCTACGAGGACAAGCCCAGCGTGGATAAGCTGGTTTCACTCATCCTTGAAAACGATCCCGAAGTCATTCTGACCCACCCTCCTGCGGCTTTGAATATCGAGCACTTTGCGACATCGCTTCTTGTCGTCCGGGCGTTTTGGGACGCTGTGGAGCGCGGCTACGCAGGCGGACTGCTGACTTGGTTCGAGGGGATCACGATGTTCGGGGATAGCAGTTCTGCTTGGGATACACGTGTCGATTATCCAGGTCTCTTGGATCGAAAAATGGCCTTGATCGGACTACACGCGTGTCAAAAACCGAACGCCTTGTCACCTGGCTTCGGGCACAGGTTGTTGGCGGATTTTTATGGTGCCACCGGTGGAGTGTCGTCATCCGAGTGCTTTTCGTGGGTTAGACGGCCCACACGGATCGACTCTAAAATTTCCGGCAAACCGCAGCCCATCCACGGCCCTTTGGCGATGGAATTGATAAGAAACAGCCGTTAAGTCAAATGATGTTTCCTCCCAAGATTGCCCGGTTGCCCTTGGGTTTTTCCCAAACTGCCATTCTGTATCTCCGATTTCTCGGAATAGTCCTGGGAATGCTTTTTGTTGGGAATTCATTCCGCGCGTGGTTGCCGACCCAGGTTCTCTGGAACAGGCGCATACAGCCAACGAGTTTCTCCCTCTCGAAGATCTGGATCGCGGAGTGGAGTTTTTCTCCAATTTTCTTACCACTCTCGAATAGGTGTATTTGATCGAAAATGTCAAATTTTTGGAAGAAATCGCCCTACACAATCGATGTCACACACTGGAACATAATCACAAGACTGGTGTGACATTTTAAATTCTATCTGCACTTTTACAAAGGCTTTTCAGAACTCAACATTTTCCCCTGGAACGCAAACAAACCCACAACAAACCAACAAATGAAAATCCACATCAAACTTCTGGCCACTCTTTTGCTGGCCGTCATTCCCACCCTCAGCGCCGAGGAACAGTCGAAAAGCAAACCTGAAAAATCTCCTCAGGATGCTTTTGCGAAAATGGATACCGATAAAAATGGATCCCTCAGCAAAGCGGAGTTCTCGACCAAGATCAAAGATCCGGCAAAGGCAGAGAAGCGGTTCGCTAAAGCGGATACAAACAAGGATGGCGCCATCAGCCTCGAGGAATTCACAGCTGCCGGCAACAAGAAGAAAGATCCGAGCAAAGACAAAAAAGAGTCGGGAGAAGATTAAATCCTGCCTGCCTTAGCGTTGGCATTTCATAGTGCGGAACGTGAGAAACGAGACACAAAAAAACCTCTTTTCCACGTTCCGCCCTTGTGAATGGAACCCTCTCTTGAAAATCCTTAGCAACCCTCAACATTTCACTGAATGAATTCTGATTTGACTTCCAATCAAAAAAATACCCCTCTGCGAATTCGGAAAAATTCTATTCCGTTCGGATTGTCGTTTTGTTCGCTCCTCGTTGGCTTTGGGATTTTTATGACAGGAAGGCATGCCTTTGCTGCCGAGGCAGTCACTATTAAAAATCCTGGATTTGAATCATCGGAAGGGAATTCCCTCTTGGAATGGGACACACATACCGATCCCGCTCATGCCGACAGCGCAAAGGGCGTGGCCACGGTGGCGACATTCACGCGCGTCACCGAAGGAGCCCAGGAAGGGACTGCCTGTGCATTGATCGCCCACGAGGGGCCTCGATGGGCTACCATCAGGCAGACCGTGGATCTGCCCGACCCGGGCACCTACCGCCTGCGTGCCTTTTTAAAAACGGATCCCAACCAATCCAGCACCAGAATCCGAGCGAATCTGCGCTTGAGTTCCGGTTCCAAAAGCAAAACCACGGACATCATCAAACCTGCTCAAAACAATGACGATAAGCCCTTCGAACTGAATTCCAAAGGAGAATGGGTCGAGTTTTCGAAGGACTTCATCGTTACGGAATTGCCGAGTTCCCCCAAGCCAAGACTGGAAGTCCGATTCATCGCCATGGGTGAAGTCAAGGAGCCGCAAAAAATCTTCGTGGACAACATCTCCCTCGAACGAATCCAGTAAAAATCCCGCAGAGGCAATCCACGGCCCGGATTCGTGTAAGAAACGTGCATAGAATGAAAATCTCCAATCCCATCGCTGACCAAGGTGCTGAACCAAGTGGCGCTGCCATGAACTCTATCGCCCGCTCCCGGCTGTCTGGCGACAGGGACTTCCGCATCGCCGTGGTGGCGACGGCCTACACGCCGAACTCCCATGCGCATGTGATCACAAGGCGCTGGGTGGATCCTTTGCCGACCGATGTGGAGTATGGCTGGACCGGGGCGCGGACGCGTCTTGCCTCGCTTCATCTTCTCCAGCGCGGGCCGGATGACCAATCCCGGCCATTGATTGAAGAGCATGGGGTGCGGGATTCGCCGGACATCCGAGATGCCCTCACACTCGGCACAGGCAAACTCGCCGTGGACGCTGTGATGCTCATCGGCGAACACGGGGATTACCCCTTCAATGCCTTCAAGCAAAAACAGTATCCGAGAAAGGAAATGTTCGATGCGGTGATGGAAGTGATCGAGGAGTCCGGTTGCCGCATTCCGCTATATTTCGACAAGCACTTTTCTTGGAATCCAGCCTATGCGAAGGAAATGTTCGCCCGGATCGAGCGGGTCGGCCTTCCCTTTTTCGGGGGCTCCTGCACCCCGCATTGTCCGATGCTCCCTCCCCCCCCGCCCTTGGCGGGATGCGGAATCCGGCGCGTGGCGATGACCTGTTGGGGGGATTTGGAAAGCTACCTATTTCATGCTCTGGAGGTTCTTGGATCTGTTGTCGAGCGCCGGAAGGGCGGCGACTACAGGTTGGCTGAGATCACCGCGTGGACTGGCGATTCGGCTTGGGAGGCGATCCGGGAGGGCAGGATGCCGCGCGGGCTTTTGGATGCTGCCTTGGGAGTGGTCGATCCCGAGGTCCGAGATGCGGTCTGGAGCCGTTTGGATAACCAATCCGAGGCGATTGAACTTTTTGAATTGACATTCCGCGATGGGCTCACGGCGACACTTGTTCGGTTGCATGGCACCATCCGCAAATGGGCTTGGGCTTGCGAAGTGGAGGGCATGGAGAACCCCGTGGCTGCCGCTCCACTCTCCGGGCCCAAGGAGTTGTTCTACCCACACTTCGCGCGACTCTCTCGGCTGATCGAGGATTTTTTCCTGACAGAGACCCCTCCGATTTCCAAGCAACGGTTGCTTTTTTCCACTCTGGCATGTGCCGCCTGCATGAAAGCGCTCGCCCAACCCGGCACTCCGGTGCGCGAGAACTTGCCATGAACCGGATTCGCCGATCCGTCCCGATGAGCACTGAGGCAGGGGCTTTTCGATTCTTTCCTATCGCTTGAAATTTGAAACAATGCCGAGATTAAGCCATTTCCAATGAGTAACAAACAACCCAATGTTTTATTGATCACCGCCGACCACTGGTCCGGGAGGTTGGCCAACCGGCCCGGCGGTTCCGGCGCGTTGGCTCCTACAATCCAGCAACTTGCAGCAGGAGGAGTGGCCTTCGAGAACGCCTACTCGGCATGTCCTGTGTGCGTTCCTGCCCGGCGCACGCTGATGACGGGCCTTAGCGCGCGCGGGCATGGATTGCGCAAAAATCAGGAGCTTCCGATGCCGGACGCCCCGACCATGGCCCAATGCTTCCGGAACGGGGGCTACCAGACTTACGCCGTTGGCAAACTCCATGTCTCCCCGCAACGCAACCGCATCGGTTTCGATGATGTCCTCGCCTGCGAGGAGGGGCGCCACCCGCCGCAAATGCCCGATGACTGGCAAATGCACCTCTCTGAAAAAGGTTTTTGTGGAATGGAATACGCTGCAGGCGGCACACAAAATGACTACCTTGTAACTCCTTGGCATCTTCCAGACTCCTGCCATGCCACAAACTGGTCCGCCCGTGAAATGTCCCGGGCGATCCATCGCCGCGACAGGGGGCGACCGGCATTCTGGTATCTTTCCTTCATTGCACCACACCCTCCACTATGGCCGCTGCAGACCTTCCTCGATCTCTATAGGCAAATGACAATTTCCAGCCCCGTGCGGGGAAGTTGGCTGGATGAGCTTGGAGACCGCTTGCCGCCGATTTTGCAATCCAAAATCCACGGACTTGCGACTTCAGGAGCCTCGGCGGATTATGTGGAGTGGGTGCGCAAGGCCTTTTTTGCCATGGCCACCCATATCGACCACCAGATTCGGGCCGTGCTCGGAACCTTGCGCGAAGAGGGGCTGGCAGAGGAGACGATCGTTGCTTTCACCAGCGACCATGGCGATATGCTTGGCCAGCACAATATGTGGGGCAAGTGTGTTTTTTACGAAGACTCCTCTCGTATCCCATTCATTGTTTCCGCGCCATCTTCCATGGATATCGGCCCTCGGGGACGGGTGGATGATCGCTTGGTGGAACTCTCCGATATGATGCCGACACTCCTTGATCTCTGCGGACTGCCAGTCCCGGAGAACCTTGAGGGGCGGAGTGTCTTTTCGGGTCCGACGCGCTCGGAGATCTTCGGAGAATACGGGGATGGCGTAGGTGCCACACGGATGCTCCGGCAGGGCAAGCACAAACTCATTTACTACCCTGCTGGCAATGTGTTCCAGTTGTTTGACTTGGAATCTGATCCCGAGGAGACAATAAATCTTTTCGGCACGAGCGGCATGGAACCACTCACTCAGGAGCTTTGCGGGCGTCTGGCCAGCCACTTGCATGGTGCGGATCGCGAATGGGTGGTGGATGGTGTGTGGAGTGGACTGCCCGAGGCTAAAAAGAAAAACAAGGCCAGTTTGGGCTGTTCAGGCCAAAGAGGATACAGATTTTGAGCCACCTTTCTTCAATTATGGATACTCCCTCATCGAAACACAAACGGGTCGTGCTGCTCATCGCGGACGACTGGAGCCCGCTGGGTGGGTGCTACGGGAAAAAATTCCCGGAGACACCACGGATCGACGAGTTGGCGCGCCATGGCACCACCTTCCATCGGGCCTATTGTGCCTCGCCATCCTGTGGACCAAGCCGGGCCTGCATCCTCACTGGCTTGCACAGCTATTCCCATGGACAGTATGGAAATCCCCATGGCCCAAGTGCCTTTCGTATCGACTCCCGTGTGCGACCGATCACCCGGGATTTCGGTGAAGCAGGGATCAAAACTGGCATCATCGGTAAACGCCACCTTCTTCCCATTGAGCCATTTGCCTTCGACTTCACATCGGACTCGGAGAAGGTGATCAGTCGGGACAGGACCGTGCAGGATTTGGATGCGTTTTTAAAGATTTCGGAGAACAGCGATTTTTTTCTGGTGATGGCCCCATTTTTACCTCACCGGACATCCGAGGGATTCGACCACCCGAACTACGCCGGTCTGGCACTGCGGAACTACACTCAGGACGAGGTGGAAGTGCCCGATTTCCTGCCGGATCTCCCCGAGGTGCGGGAGGATTTGGCGAATTACTACTCGGCAATCACCCGATTCGACGAATGGGTGGGCGTGGTCGTGGATGAATTCCAAAAGCGCGGGCTCTACGATGGCACGCTTTTCATGGTGCTAAGCGATCATGGGATGCCTTTTGTTGGAGCCAAAGCCACCCCGTTCGAGGGGGGGCAGCGGTGTCCGCTGGTTGTCAGCTGTGCGGGCTCGGACATGGCGGCCGATCGGCATACCAGCAGATTGGTGAGTTGGCTGGATATTGCTCCGACCCTGGCAGAGTGGTTTGGCATGGCACCTTCGCCGGAGTGGTCTGGCCGGTCGTTCGCCGGACTCCTCAGGAACCAGGATCAAGACTGGAACGACGAGGTCTATCTCTCGCACATGCTCCATGGGTTGCTGGAATATTACCCCTATCGCATTGTCTGCCGCCAGCGGTGGAAATACATTTTGCGATTGGATCCAGAGCTGCCCTTGCCGGTGCCCGCAGACTTGTTGGTTTCCAAGAGTTTTCAAGGAATCCTCAAGCACCGACCAGAAACATTCGGAAAGAGACGGCCCAGCGAGGTGTTTTATGGCACGGCGGAGACGCTGTATGATCTGGAAAACGACCCGTCGGAAACCACCAATCTGGCCGGGGATCCCGCATTTTCCGATGTGCTACAAGACCTCCGCGTGGCAATGCAAAAACACCGCGAGGCAACCCGCGATCCGCTGTTGGCCAAAAAAAACCAGCAACTTTGGCAGGATGTTTACCCCAGGGAGCAATGAGATTTGTTCCGGGGTCTCCGCATCGGCTTTTGGGCCATTGCTTGCCTGGCAACCACTGATGCCCTTCCGCCTTCCATGAAGATCGACAACCCTGCAGAGTCCGCGGTGGACGGCGATGCCGAGGCCACCGGAGAAATCAAAGCCAAACCCTTTCGCGAAATCCTGCCGCCGGATTTTCCCGACGCTTCGTATGGGCCGTTTGAGCGAAACCGGTTGGATTTCTGGCAAGCCAAGGGCGACGGGCCGCGCCCGGTGTTGGTGTGGATTCATGGCGGGGGGTGGCTGCGTGGAGGCAAGGATCAAGTGTCGCGAGACTTGAGCGGATTTTTGAATTCAGGCGTTTCAGTGGCAATCATCAATTATCGGCTTGTCGATGAACACACGATGCTGCCGGCCCCGGTTCACGATGCCGCCCGGGCCATTCAATTTCTTCGCCACAAGGCCGTCGAATGGAATATCGATACGGCGCGCCTTGCGGCGATGGGGACAAGCGCCGGAGCCTGCACGGCGATGTGGCTGCTTTTTCATGATGACCTGGCCGATCCGAACGCGGATGACCCCGTTCTCCGCGAGTCCACCAGGCTGACTGCGGTGGCCGCCGAGCAGGGGCAGACTTTACTGGATCCGACGCTCCTGATCCCGATTTTAGGGGAACGGGGCAGCGCCCATCCCATGCTCTACCGCTCATTCGGCTTCGATAGCCTGAAGGAAGCCCTGGCGGGTTATGACGATCGCGCCGAACTCTACCGGGAGTTTTCTCCCATCACCCATGTGTCCCCCGGCGCCCCGCCGCTGTTCTTGAATTACCCCAGATCCCCGAAACTTCCGGCGAAGAACTCCGGACATGGAATTCACCACCCCGTCTTCGGTGTGAAAATGAAGGAGGCATGCGACAAGGCCGGCGTCGAGTGCCATTTGGTTGTGGCGGGTGAAATCCAAGGCTCCGCCGATGGGATAAAACCATACAAAACCTCCTTCGATTTTCTTAAGGCCAAACTGGCCCCCCTCCCCCTACGCCAATAGATGACACGCCACAGGCCTGTGTTTTTGCATGGGTTATGATGCTGCGTTCAATTGGGGAAATGGAGCCTCGTCACCGACCGCTGCCCGCCATTCGATCAGCCGGGATCGCAATTCCCGGATCGAGGTCGCCTGTTCAGGGAGTCCGGCGAGATTGATCATTTCCACAGGATCGGATTGCAAGTCGTAGAGTTCCTCGCCGCCATCCGCATAGATCGTGTAGCGCTTCCTATCCTGCGTGATCACGGTGCGCGCATCGACCTGGCAAGCCTGTTTATTGACTGGATGCACCCTGCTGGCATGCCACTCGATAAAGACCGGCTTGCCGTCCGTTTCAGGAACCAAACTTTCCCCGACCGCCCCCGCACGGCATGAGTCGGCAAGAGACTTCCCGGGAAGTCCATCGGCCATGGCGGGCGCTCCGCACAAATCGAGCAATGTGGGAACCAGGTCGATCTGGCTCACGGGCCCTGGAAGCCGGGCCTGCATGTTCTGACCGGGAAGACGCACCAGCAAAGGCACGCGGGTGGCTTCCTGAAACATCACCGCTTTATGCAACAGGCTATGGGAACCCATCATTTCTCCATGATCGCTGGTGAAGACCACGATCGTGTTGTCCAGAAGACCCGAAGCCTGCATGGCATACAGAAGGCGGCCGATATGGAAATCCACATTTGACATGTTGCCCCAGTAACAGGCCATCAACTCCCGCCATCCCGCTTCGGTGTTCAAGTTACAACCTTCGTGCTCCTTTTCCAGCAAGGCGGAGATTTTGTCGCGGATGAAAGCTGGCTGGTTTTCAGTCGGGGGAGCCAGGAAGTTCGGTGGCAGCGGCAAGGTCTGGGGATCCACAGTGCCATCGCGACAGCTTCGATAGGGAGGATGGGGTTGGTCGAAGCACACCTGGAGGCTCCAGCGTTCGCCCTTGTGCCTTTCAATAAAATCCAGCGCCCGCGAAACAAGAAACCCCGGCATCGAGTGCTCGGCGGGCATTTTTTGGTGGGGAAGGTTCATTCCGAGTTGCTCGACATACTCCTCGTAGCTTGGTGGGGCCGGTGCCTTGCTGGGAGCGAACTTGCGTTTCTTGAGAGTGACCACCTCGTCGAAGCCGCAGCCCTCGATGATGTCATACCCCAGATGCCATTTTCCCATATACCCGTGGGTATCGAACTTGCAGCCGCCATCGGCGAGCAAGCGAGGCAGGGAGCGGTGCCTGAGATCCATGGGTTGCTCCCAGTTGTTCAAGACACCGTGTTGATGGCCCCACAGTCCAGTGAGCAGGCTCCCTCGGGACGGGGCGCAGACCGGCGTGGTGCAGTAGGCTTCGTCAAACACAACAGCCCTTTCGGCAAATCGGTTCAGGTTGGGCGTGTCGATGGCCGTGTTGCCGTAGCACGCGAGCGTGTCGAAGCGTTGCTGGTCGGTCATCAAAACAAGAAGGTTCGGTGCGGAGGCCATGAAAAAATAAAATGACACAAAAGAGGCGGCCACGCCCATAGCCCTTTTCCTCCAAAAAATTGACATAATCGAGCATCAGGGAATTCTGCGGCGCACATTTGCCATGCGCGATTTTGTCAAAAGAATGAATGGCTCGGGCATGGTCACTGGGCTTCCGATTCTGCGATTCTCTCAGCGATGGATGCTCAATCAAATACCCGCTACGCCGTGGTTGGAACGGGAGGGCGCTGTGGAGGCATGTTCCTCCTCCCCCTCGCCACGGA
>CAZVJY010000032.1:0-1197 GCA_964626685.1 uncultured Flavobacteriaceae bacterium | reverse complement strand
GCCGGAAGGTTCATGTCGCCTTCAATTATCGCTGGATGCCATTTTGCACGAGAGTCAAAGAACTCTTGCTGGAGAACCAGATCGGCCAGGTGACACATGTGCATTTCGAATACCTTCTGGATACCAAGCACGGCGCGGACTATTTCCGCCGCTGGCATGCGCGGATCGAAAACTCGGGAGGGCTGCTGGTTCACAAAGCCACGCACCACTTCGACCTTGTCAACTGGTGGCTCAACTCGATTCCGGAAACCGTCTCCGCAAACGGGTCGCTGCGTTTCTATGGAAAAGAAAACGCCATCGCCCGCGGAGACGCCCACCTGACCCGCTACGATCGCTATTTGGATCCGGCCTCCAAAGACGACCCCTTTCGCTTCGCCTTGCTCAACGAAGGGAACAACCACCGCAATGTCCATTACCACGATGCCGAAAAGGACAGCGGCTACATCCGCGACCGGAATGTCTTCCGCGATGATATCAATATCCACGACACGATGTCGGTGATTGCAAGATACCGCAACGGGGCGTTCCTGACTTACAGCCTCGTCGCCTACGCCCCCTACGAGGGATTCCGGGTCCACTTCACCGGCGACCGCGGGCGTATGGAACTCACCGTGAACAAAGCGTCCCACTTGATCCTAGCCCAAAGCGACAAGGAACTTGCCGCGCAACAAAACAACCTGCCCAAGGGCGTGAAGCATCTCGAGCTGAAGGTTCACAAACACTTCCAGGAAGCCGTGGAAATCCCGGTGCCAAAAATGGAAGGCGGTCATCTGGGAGCGGACCCCCAACTCCGTGCGTCCTTGTTTTCGCCAGGGAGCGAACCGGATCCCCTCGGCCGCTGCGCCGGCTGGCAACAAGGCATGGTCTCTGTGTTGATCGGCCTGGCCGCCAACGAATCCATCGCCACCGGAGCCACCGTCCCGCTGGAACAGATTGTCCCAGTCCACAACCTGCCATACGAGCTGTCTGCCTTGAATCAATAACCATGCAGCGGAGCCTTTTTTCATTTGGCATTCCTCTGCGTTCTAAGCCGACCTTCTTCGATCTCATTGGGCTCCTCATACCCTAGTTGCGCGATAAGCCAGGAAAGCGGCCCTTCCACGAGTCGGCGTCGGAGTTATGACCGATTTAAATGGATAGAAAACATAACCATGACCTCAGCGAACCAAGAGACATTGCCAGCGCCGCGTCTGCGCG
>CAZVJY010000031.1:0-13291 GCA_964626685.1 uncultured Flavobacteriaceae bacterium | reverse complement strand
TACGGATGTTTCCCCGTTGTGTGCAAAGGTTACCAGTTTCATGGCGCAAAAATACAAAATGATTTAGGCTTACCTCATGGTTAACTAAATCAAATCTCCTGTTACTTTTGCATCACCATGGTCATCATCACCGGATCCAACGGCCTGCTGGGCCAAAAACTTACTGATTTATACCTAAAACACCCTGAAACTGCTTTTGTGGCAACAGGAAAAGGGCCCAACCGACACCCTGTCAAATCCGGCTATGTGTATGAAGAAGCCGATATCACAGACCATGCCTGCATGAGGGCATTGCTGGAAAAATACAAACCGTCAGCGGTTATTAATTCCGCTGCCATGACCAATGTGGATGCCTGCGAATCAGACAAAGAAGGCTGCGATGGAATGAATATTGATGCGGTAGAAAACCTTGCCCGGTTGTCTGCTGAAATGGACTTTAGACTCATCCACCTAAGCACCGATTTTATTTTCGACGGCACGCATCCCATGTATACCGAGGATGAAACACCCAGCCCGCTCAGCTATTATGGCCGGAGCAAATGGGAAGGCGAAAAAAGGGTAATGCAACACGCAAAAAACTGGGCCATCTTACGCACCGTGCTGGTGTACGGAGTAGTACAGGATATAAGCCGAAGCAATATTGTTCTGTGGGCCTACAATACGCTTAAAAACAGCACAGCTGCCAAGGTGGTAAACGACCAGTTCAGAACCCCAACGCTTGCAGAAGACCTGGCCATGGGCTGCTTCCTGGCCCAACAAAAAGAGGCACAGGGCATCTACAACATTGCTGGGCCGGATTATTTCGGCATACATGAGCTGATGGAGCGCGTAGCCCAATATTTTGGCTTTTCGCTGGATAATATTTCACTGGTAAGCAGCGAAACCTTGAACCAGCCGGCAAAAAGGCCACCTATGACAGGTTTGGATATAGCCAAAGCACAACGGGATTTGGGATATACTCCCCACAGCTTCAATGAGGGGCTTGCCATGGTAGCCAAACAGGCCGGCTGGGAAGTCGTCTGATTTTCGTCATGCCAATTAAAACTGGTAATTTTTCTTGTCGGTAGGCAAATTGGGCTTACTTTGCACCCATGTCTTTGTTGGATGTGCGAATGGAGGTAATGCGGTCTCTCGAAAAGGACGTTACCGGCTTTATTGATAAATACCTTATCCCGGTTGAGCAAATATGGCAACCGTCTGATTTTCTTCCCGATTCCCGAGAGGTAAATTTCATCAATAAAGTGAAGGAGCTGAAAGAAGCTGCCAAAGATCTTGACTACGATTTCTGGGTTGTGCTGATTGGTGATATGATAACCGAAGAAGCCCTCCCAACCTATGAAAGCTGGTTGATGAATGTGCAAGGTGTGGACCAGGAAAACGGCAACGCCTGGAGTAGCTGGATCAGACAATGGAGTGCAGAAGAAAACCGCCATGGTGATTTGCTCAACAAATACCTGTATCTGAGCGGAAGGGTGAATATGAGGGAAGTGGAAATCAGCACACAATACTTGATTACAGATGGTTTTGATATAGGTTTGGACCGAGATCCCTACCGCAATTTTGTCTACACCAGTTTTCAGGAACTGGCTACACATATTTCGCACAAAAGGGTGGGTGAACTGGCCAGAGAAAAAGGCAATCACCACCTCGAGAAACTTTGCAGAACCATTGCCGGTGATGAAATGCGCCACCACCTCGCTTACCGGGAATTTATCAAGAAAATTATTGACGTAGATGCTTCGGAAGTACTCACAGTATTTGCCGACATGATGAAGCGGAAAATAGCCATGCCGGCAAATCTCTTGAGGCAGTCGGGCCAGGCAGTAGGTGAATCGTTTCAGGCTTTTGCCGATGCAGCACAGCGATTGGGTGTTTACACCGCCGATGATTACATTCAGATTTTGAAAACGCTGCTTTCACACTGGAACATCGAGAGTCTTGGCGGATTAAATGAGACCGCAGAAAAATCGCGTGATTTCCTCATGGCATTGCCCGCCAGACTGGAAAGGCTGTCCGAGAGGATGAAAGTACCATCTGCTTCTGTCCGCTTTAAGTGGGTAGATCCGTTGTAATGATATTCCCGTCAGAAAACAAATCCGACCAATGGCCTGATTGAACGGATTAAGGTTTGTTCTGTCCAATAATTGTTACAGTTCATGGACAAATCCGATAGCAAGCCCTGCTGCCTCGGTATATTTGCCCTCGTTTCATGAAAGGCATCATACTGGCCGGAGGTTCCGGCACAAGACTACACCCGCTTACACTGGCTATGAGTAAACAGCTTATGCCCGTTTATGACAAGCCCATGGTGTATTATCCGCTGTCAACCCTGTTGATGGCTGGAATCAGAGAAGTGCTCATTATCTCTACCCCTCATGATCTTCCTCATTTTGAGAAACTCCTTGGCGATGGCTCTCAACTTGGTTGTCGCTTTGAATATTGTGTTCAGCCAAAACCCGAAGGCCTCGCTCAGGCATTTGTTCTGGGAGAAAAATTTATTGGCAATGACAGTGTATGCCTAATACTGGGCGACAATATATTCTTCGGTTCAGACCTTATGGAGACCCTTCAGCAATGCCGCAATCCTCAGGGCGGAATTGTATTTGCCTACCACGTAAGCGATCCGGAAAGATATGGTGTGGTGGAATTTGATGCTGACATGAACGCCTTATCCATCGAAGAAAAACCGGCGGTACCCAAAAGCAATTTTGCCGTGCCAGGATTATATTTTTATGATAACGAAGTAGTTGAAATCAGCAAAAATCTGAAACCATCACCCAGGGGCGAATTGGAAATTACCGATGTAAACAGAACATACCTCGCCAACGGACGCCTGAAGGTACAGGTGTTAAGCCGCGGAACAGCCTGGTTGGATACCGGAACTTTTGCTTCACTGATGCAAGCAGGGCAATTTGTGCAGGTGATTGAAGAAAGACAGGGCCTTAAAATTGGCTGTATCGAGGAACTGGCATGGCGTAACGGATTTATTGACAACAATCAACTGGAAAAAATTGCCATTCCGCTGCAAAAAAGCGGATACGGAAATTACTTAATCAATTTGTTAAAGTGAAAAAGCGGATATTAATAGTTCTTATCATATTTGTACTAGGAGCTGGAAATGCCGGAGCTCAGTTTACATTTCCCATGATGCCCGGTATGATGCCGGGAATGATGCCCGGTATGGGCGCCCCTTCAGACACCACAAAGCCTCAGATTCAATCTCCTCAGGGCAACCAGCCTGCACAGCCGGTTGATGGGGATAATGAGGACGGAGAAGGCACCAATCCTAAAGAAAAAAAGGATGAATTAGAACTGAAAAAAATGAACCTGAAAAGCCAGCGTCTCAAACTAGAACGGGAACTGGCCTATCTTAAAGCCAAAGACACTGTTGTTTTGAGCAAAGAAGAAAAAGAGATCATTCGCATTCAAACCGAAAACCTCAAAATGATTGCTTTGCAGGAACGCGCCATCATTGAAGAACAGCAAAGGGATTTGGAAAAATACCGCAACAAGAAAAACTTCCCTTCAGCCAGTGTGTACGGACACCAGTTTTTCCGTGACGGAAGTTTCAAATTCTTTCAAAAAACCGACGAAATTGCTGTTACAGATAACTACGTGCTGGGAACAGGCGATCAGGTTCAACTGGAAGTATGGGGTTACCGGTACTGGAGTAAAACCTATGTGGTGAGCCAGTCTGGAAGTATTGATATAGAAGGGTATCAGAAAATTTTTGTAAAAGGACTTTCATTACAAAAGGCACGGGAAATGATAGGATCAAGACTGGGGCTGGGTGGTCAGGAATCTTCCTTTTCTGTAACGGTTACAAGACCAAGAATGGTGAGTGTCAATATTTTCGGCGAAGTATTTACCCCGGGAACCTATACCATGCCTGCAACCAACAGCGCTTTTAACGTGCTGGTAAGTATGGGTGGCCCTACTGATATTGGATCTGTGAGAAATATATACATCAAGCGGGACGGAAAAATCCGCGATTCCTTTGATTTGTATGAGTATTATGCCGACGTAAAACACCAGCGGGATGTGTTCCTCCAAAACAATGATTATATCATCGTGGCTCCGGTAGCCAATCTGGTTAACATTAGCGGAGCTGTAAGAAGACCCGGAAAGTATGAACTTAAAAACGGCGAAACCATGGCCGATTTAATTCGGTTTGCCGGCGGGTTGCAGCCAAATGCTTTTTTGAAGGACATCTTGGTTAAACGCATTCGCAACAATGAATACGAAGTTGTTTCACTGAATTATGACAGTTTACTGAAAGCAAAGAAAAACTTTGTAATGACAGGCGGTGAAGCCGTTGAAATCAAGTTTATTGGTGTCGACAATCAGTTTATGGTGCAGATTTCAGGAGCAGTTTCGGTTCCCGGACACTATAAAGTGAAAAGAGGCATGCGTATCAGCAGCATGCTGAAAAATGCCAATGGCCTTACTTCAGATGCCTTTACAGAAAGGGGCTTTCTGGTAAGAACCTCCAAATCACTCGAAAAAAAGTATATCAGCTTTAATCCAGCCGAGGCGCTGGCTAAACCCGGCACATCGGCAGATCTGGAACTGGAAGACAGGGATACCATCGTAATTTACAGGCTTACCGATCTGCGTAAATTCAATGACGTAAAAATATCCGGCTCTGTTCGAAAACCATTCCAAAAACAATTTATAGCCGGTTTGAAACTGGGTGAAATGTTGTTTATGGCGGGTGGATTAAATGATGAGGCTGATGAAAAAAGCGGTTTCATCATGCGTACCGATGCTAATTTTAATCAGCGATTGATTCCTTTCAAACCCGAAGATGTAAAGCCTGGAACTGAATGGTTTGATTTTGAGATTATGCCCAAGGATGAAATTACGGTGTATTCAAAAACAGCCTTTAAACGCAGTTACACATTATCAGTTACGGGTCCTGTGAAAGCGGGGGGTAAATTCCCATTCAGCGAAAACACCCGCATTACTGATCTGATTAACCTGGCCGGTGGTATAGAGACCAACACCTTCAAATCCAGAGCCATTGTGACACACACAGACCTGCAAACCGGCTACCAAAGCCTCAAAACGGTAAACCTGGCTGAGGTACTCGATAACCCTGATAGTAAAGATAATTTTGTCTTACAAAAAAATGATGTGTTGCAGCTTTTTGACCTTAGCGAGCTGAAAAATGATTTTTCTGTTTCTATCTATGGTCCGGTGCGTCGCGAAGGCGAATATGTGTATGCAGAGAACATGACTCTCCAAAACCTGATAGATGCTGCGGGTGGTCTGGAATTCATTACAGCAGGCACCACAGTAGAAGTGGTTCGAAACTTCTTTTTCAAAGATGGTAAATATCAGTTTCTTAAACCGCAGGTTTTAAATACCACCATTACCAGCAACCCGAGTTTTGACGACATGCTGGTAAATATTCAGCTGCAGCCATTCGACAAGGTGTTTGTTCGTAAAAACCCCGATTTTATGCCATTGAAGCTTGTATACATAGACGGGGCAATCAACTACCCGGGTTTTTATGCCCTGCAGTCTGAAAACGACAAGTTGGCTTCTATCATTAAAAGGGCCGGCGGATATAAACCCAATGCCAACCCTACTGGAAGTAAGTTGCGCAGAGTTAGAGCTCCCGGCGATACCATCGATATCGTACTGAAAACATTTAAAGCTATAAGTGACAGTAAATCACGCTTCAATCATATCTTGGCAGACGGAGATAATATCTATATTCCGTATTCGGATAACCTTGTATATCTAACTGGTGATATCAATAAACAAACCCAAAATGATATTGGTGTTTACTACCTGCGAAATAAACGCGCTAAGTTTTACATCCAGTTTTTTGGAGGAGGCTTTACCAATACATCAGATAAGAAAAAAGTGGTTGTGATTTACAAAAACGGTCGAAGAGCCGGTACTAAAAATTATGTACTTTTCAAGGTATATCCAAAAGTAAAACCCGGAAGTACCATTGTAGTAAATAACCGCGAGGAAGCCAATAAACAGCGTAAACCATTCACTATTGATGGCTTCCTAAATCAAACCATGATGAGGGCTACAACCGTACTCTCAATCCTGGGCATATATCGACTGGTAACTGCAAAATAATGAACGCACCGGCAAAACAACACTCCAATATTTTCATTTATTTTGAGCTGATTAGGCCATACTGGCGTAAACTGCTGAAAATGTGGTATGTGCCGGTGATATTGTCACTGGCCCTTGGTGTTTATTATTGGTACAATGAGAATAAAAACTCACCTTACTTCACGGCACAAATTACTTACATGCTTGAAGATGAAATCCTGAATGGTTCCCCTGTGTCTAATCCGCTTATGGCAGCCATTACCGGACAATCTCCTCCCAGCAATAAAGCCATCATGAATGACTTGGCTTTCAGTAACCTGCTGATCGAATATACATTGCTTAGAAATACACCAGACAATGGAAAAAACATGCCGTTAATCAACCACCTGTTAAAAAAACAGGGGATTGATTCAACAAACCCAGCATGGTTTACTTCAGGTTACCAGATTGGCGACAATGCCTCCAAGGATGAGATGTTGCGATCATACAGCAATGGAATAAAAAGTACATTTAAAGCTACTTCCAAAGAATCCGGACTGCTTACCATGACTTTTTCCTATGCAGATGCGTTCTTCTGTAAAAGATTTCTGGAGCTTCACCTGCATACGATTTCTGATTTTTATATCGATAAGCGGATGGACAGGGCTAATATGATCATCAAAGCCACCATAAGGCGGAGAGACTCATTGCTCGCAGCACTTCAAGGAAAAGAATACACCTCGGCATCAATGCAGGACCAAGGTTTTGGTACGGTTATGCGCAGGGCAAGCGTGCCCCAAACACAGCTTCAGCGTGATATTACCATGTTAAATGCACAATACGGCGAGAGTCTTGCCGCACTAAATGCCGCAAAAATGGAACTGGAGAAAAAACGTCCTTTTATTGCCGTGGTAGATGACATTCGGTTTCCTTTGGAGGCAACCTATCCCAAACCCTATAAAAAAGGCGCCATCTTTGGTTTTGTTGGCCTGTTGTTTGGTGCAGCCCTTGTAATCGGCTTTCATCTGGCCAAAGAGTTTTTGGTAAAACAGAAACAGGAATTCAGAAAAATGAATGCATAAAGGCAAGTGATCGGTTTAACCGATTTCAACAACAAAGTAGTTTTTCTTACCCTTCTGTATCAGCAGGTACTTACCATGCAGCAAAATGCTACTGTCTATGGAACCATTAATGTCTGTGTATTTTTCTTTATTGACAGAAACCGCCTGTGCTTGCATCATCTTTCGGGCTTCACCTTTGCTGGGGAATATACTTGTATGCTGAGCCAGTAAATCCAGCACCGGAACTCCATTTGACAACAAAGATGAATCTATAATAAATTTCTCCATTCCTTCCAGGCTGCTGCTCAGGGTTTCGCTATCCAGCGCCAGCAAATCTTCACGGGTTCCACCTCCGAAAAATACATGGGTTGCCTTTATGGAAAGTGCAAGATCTTCGGTAGAATGAACCCGCTCGGTCATTTCCTCGGCGAGTGCTTTTTGAAGGATTCGCAGATGCTCCTGTCCCGTATGTTCAGCAATGAGCGATTCTATCTCAACCCTGCTTTTTAGTGAATATATTTTAATGAACCTAATGGCATCTTCATCGGCTACATTCAGCCAAAACTGGTAAAAGCGATACGGTGACGTTTTCTTTCTGTCGAGCCAAACATTGCCACCTTCACTTTTTCCAAACTTAGTACCATCGCTTTTTGTAATCAGCGGCGCTGTTATAGCGAAGGCCTCTCCCCCGGTTTTGCGTCGAATCAGCTCAGTGCCGGTGGTTATATTTCCCCATTGATCACTTCCGCCTAATTGTAATTTACAACCTTTTTGGGTAAACAAATGGTAAAAATCATAGCCCTGCACCAGTTGGTAGGAAAACTCCGTGAAAGACATGCCACCACCCTCAAGTCGGTTTTTAACACTGTCTTTGCCCATCATGTAATTGACGGTTATATGTTTGCCCACATCCCTGATAAATTCAAGGAAGCCAAATTGGGCGAACCACTCATAGTTGTTAACCATCTCAGCGCGGTTATCCCCTGTTTCAAAATCCAGAAACTTCATCAATTGCTGTTTCTGGCAGTTCAGGTTATGTTCAATCTGCGCCACATCAAGGAGTTTTCTTTCATCGCTTTTACCGCTGGGGTCTCCTACCATGCCCGTAGCTCCGCCCACCAGTGCGATGGGCTTGTGACCGGCCTTTTGAAGGAGTATCAACAAAGTAATTGGCACCAGATTTCCAATATGCAATGAATCAGCAGTAGGATCGAATCCGCAGTATCCGGAAACCTGCTCACTGTTCAGCAATTCCTGTGTGCCCGGCATGGTGTCGTGCAATAAACCGCGCCAGCGCAGCTCTTCCACAAAATCGAAGTGGGGCATGAAAGACATGCCGCGAAAATACAATTTAAGGCTGAGATTCCTTGATCCGTTTGACCGTATCCGAAATATACCGTTTAAGCGCTTCGGTCTGTTCCTCTTCCAGTCCGCTGGTGGCAAAACTTACTACCTGACGGCTTTCTTTTATCTGAAAGTTAATTTCGTATACAAGGTAATCCACCCTCAACATAAAATTCCACGGAATGAATATGTACCGTGAAACGATGCTTTGCCTCCAGGAAATTCCCTGATCATCAACTTTCACAAAATAATCACCCCTGAGTTTGAAATACAGAAATCCAACGATTGATATAGCTATAATCAAAGAAACAAAACCTCCTAAAACACCAAAAATAGCATAGTGAATTGACCACACAACAAAGCACAGAAAACCTGCAACAATCATTTGTGGCAATTCTGCCTTGGTACGGGGGATAGAAATGATGAATGGTTCCATGCCCTTAAGGAACGAGCAGTTTGGTTTTCCTTTGACCGTCGGTAACGATATAAACCCCGGATTTCAATGCCGCTATCGAAATACGCACCCGGTTGGATGTCCTTTCAATTACATTAAATGCTGCTTTTCTGCCGGAAAGATCTGTTACAAACCAAGCCGCATTGGAGTGGCTGTCATCAATATCAATAATATCATTGGCCGGATTGGGTGATACGCTGAAAGAGGAAGAAACAGGCTGCCAAACTGAGGCTGTGCTATTAACTACTTCCAAGGTGTAGGAACTGATTGAATCGTTCTGCGTGGTTGGGGTAAAACCGCCAACTTTGGCAAATGCACGCACATGAATCTTCAACGGATACGAACCTGCCTGTGACGCTGTTCCGTAAAAACTAATGCAGCGAACAGTATCCCACAAAAACACACAGCGTGGGTGCTGGCATTTAAAGTTAATTCCTGCAGGAAGTCCACTGATACGAAGAACCTTGATGGAATCTATTTTTACCGGAACTTTCGCCCCCAGAACCAGGGTATGCGTGTCTCGGAAAGTTAATACAGATATACCCTGATTGTATGCTATGTTTACTTCTGCCGGTGGTAAAACAGCCGGAAGAAATCCAGATTTTGTGAGGCTTTTGTCCGGAATGCAGGTTTGCCCTGAAAGAGAAGCAGCCAAAAGAAAGGCCGTTGCAAAAAAGAAATTTTTAACCATTATCATTGCAAAGTTGATTGCACGAATGTACACAAAATATCTCTTTGAAAAATGCTTCATGCTGCTTTTGATTGGCTGCTTTTGTGGTCAAGTGCACGCGCAGGTTGTCATTACCATTAAATCGGAAGATGGAAGCAGTATAAGGCCCGATTCATTCAGTGCATACAGCAGCATGGGTTTGATTCGCACGTTTTCATTTTCCGGAGATCGGATTGTGGTAGAAAAGGATGTGCGCAGAATTCACATAGCTGAAAAAAAACATGTTACCCTTGACACCCTGCTGATGCGCGACCTGGCAGCAGGAGAACAAATGGAAATTACCCTATTTGCCAAAACTGTTTTTATGGATGAATTCATCATCAGCACAGACAAAACCCCTTCTCGCCTTAGCCGCAGTTCAGTGAGTGTTTCCATGCTAAAACCTTATCTAATAAATAATAAAATAACTTCAGATATTTCAACTGCGCTTGATCAGATGCCAGGAGTAACCATAAGCGACGGGCAGGTCAATATCCGCAACGGAAGCGGGTGGAGTTACGGAGCAGGTAGCCGCGTAATGGTCACGCTGGATGAATTGCCCATGATCAGTCCGGATGCGGGACAGGTGCAGTTTGGTTTTTTGCCGGTAGAAAACCTGGCTTCTATTGAGGTGGTGAAAAGTGCTGGCAGCGTGCTTTATGGATCCAGTGCCCTAAATGGCGTGGTAAACCTGCGCAGTGCGGAACCCGAGAAACAGGCCAATGCAAGGGTTACGGGTTTTGCCGGATTTTATGATTTTCCACGACGCGACAGCCTGCGCTGGAATACAAGCCGGCGAGGTGTACACGGCACCAACGGCTTCTGGTCTCAAAGAATGGGCAATACCGGCATTACCGCCCAGTGGAATGCCCTTTATGACCAGGGATACCGAAGGAATGAATTTAATCACCGGGCACGCATGGGTTTGCGGATCAAACACACATCATCCAAAATCAAAGGATTGAATTACGGTGCCAATACCGGCATTCAACAATCCAACAGCGGATCATTTCTGCTTTGGGAGAGCTATGCCCGGGGTTATGAAACCTTCGATTCAGGCTACAACTTTAACAAAGGTTTCCGGCTTCATATTGATCCGTTTGCAGAATGGAAACGAAAAAAGGTTACCCATAAATTTCAATCTCGATACCTGGTGCTGGAAAATAATGCCACTGCCAACAACGCAGGTTCAGACCAAAGTAATGGCAGCAGTATGCTTTACATGGAGTACCGGTTAACCAGGGCATTCCGCCACATCAATGTTACACTTGGGGCTGCGGGTATGCTTGCCGAAACCCACTCACCTCTATTTGGAGGCAACCAAACTGCAGAAAACAGGGCGGCATTCTTTCAAACAGAATACAGGCGCGGACGACTGCAGCTTTCCGGTGGCGGTCGTTACGAGATGTATGCTATCAATGATGCAGTATACACCAAACCGGTTTTCAGGGCGGGGGTAAATTATGCTGCGGGTCGTGCCACCTTTCTGCGCGCCAGTGCCGGTCAGGGTTTTCGTTTCCCCAGCATGGCCGAATTGTTTGTAACAACGTCTGTTGGCCCACTGACCGTGTACTCCAATCCGGGCCTGAGGCCTGAATCAGGCAGGAATACTGAAATTGGCATTAAACAAGGCTATAAAATTGGTGGTTTCAAAGGGTTTGCCGATGTTAGCGTATTTCAAATGACGCTCACGGATATGATGGAATTTTCATTCGGAAACTGGGATCCCAATACCGGCCTGGGATTAGGATTCAAAAGCATCAATGCAGGTGTGGGGAAAGTCAGTGGGTTTGAATTTGAAACCATGGGCGAAGGCAAGCTTGGAAACACGCACTGGCAGCTGCTTGGCGGATATACCTACACCAGGCCAAGTGTCGTCAATCCGGATTACATTTATGCAAGAGACAGTGCCGGATTTCAGCTAAACTTCATCAATACCCGCAATGATACCAACAACCTCATGAAATACCGTTTTCAACACCTTGTCAGGGCAGACATTCAGTGCGGATGGAAAAACCTGGAATTCGGACTCAGTTACCGTTATAACAGCCGCATGACCAATATTGACGGAGCTTTTACCAAAGGTATTTTATCATTTTTCATCACCGGCATTCAGCGTTCCATGGACAGGTTGGGTTCGGCACATATTTTTGATGCACGTGTGGCCTACAAATTTAGTGACAGATGGAAACTGAATGCCCAGGCCACAAACCTCCTGAACCGCGAATATGTCGGCCGTCCCTGCGATCTGCGTCCGCCCCGCAGCTTTCAGTTGCAGGCCGTATGGACTCTTCGCTGAGTAAAGCTGACAGGTATATTTTTAAAAGCCCTTAAAAAGCGGTAATTTTGCGGCACCAAACTAAAATCTAGAAACATGAGTACCGTAAAAGTAGCCATCAATGGCTTTGGCCGCATCGGCCGACTGGTTTTCCGCGAAATCTATAACATGCAAGGTATCGATGTGGTTGCCATCAACGACCTCACCAGCCCGGAGGTACTGGCACATTTGCTGAAATACGACAGCGCCCAAGGCCGTTTTAACGCTACTGTATCTCATACCGAAAATAGCATCATCGTAAATGGTGAAGAAGTAAAAATCTATGCCCAGAAAGACCCCGCCCAAATTCCATGGGGCGCTCATGGTGTAGACGTGGTAATCGAAAGTACCGGTTTCTTCACTGATAAAGCCAAAGCAGAGGCCCACATCACTGCAGGTGCCAAACGTGTGGTAATCTCAGCACCCGCCACCGGTGATCTGAAAACCGTCGTTTACAATGTAAACCACCATATTCTGGATGGCAGCGAAACCATCATCAGCGGTGCCAGCTGTACCACCAATTGTCTCGCTCCCATGGCCAAGGTACTGAACGATAATTATACCATTTTGGCAGGCAGCATGACCACGATTCACGCCTACACCAACGACCAGAATACCCTGGATGCTCCGCACCCCAAAGGCGATTTGCGCCGCGCCAGGGCTGCTGCGCAGAATATTGTTCCCAACAGCACCGGTGCTGCCAAAGCCATTGGATTGGTACTACCCGAACTGGCCGGTAAACTGGATGGCGGCGCACAGCGTGTTCCCACCATCACCGGTTCTGTAACAGAACTTACCGTTATCTGCGAAAAGAAAACCAGCGCTGCTGAAATCAATGCTGCTATGAAAGCGGCTGCCAACGATAGCTTTGGCTATACCGAGGAAGAACTGGTGAGCACCGACATCATCGGCATATCTTATGGTTCATTGTTTGATGCTACGCAAACCAAAGTGGTAACCGTAGGCGATAGCCAGCTGATTAAAGTGGTGAGCTGGTACGACAACGAAATGAGCTACGTGAGCCAGCTGGTGCGCACCGTTAAACATTTCGCCGGACTGATCTCCTGAATTAAATATAAATATTTAAAAAAACCCCGGAAATCCGGGGTTTTTTTATGGTTTAACCCCCACATTTGCATGCCAATGAAAATGCTATTATCTGATACTATTCCTCCTGGCCGTTACCGCCATTACAAAGGCAAGGAATACGAAGTACTGGGAATGGCTTTACACAGCGAAACGCTGGAAAGCCTGGTTGTGTATAAACCTTTATACGAAACTCCCGATGTTCCGCCCGGAACCCTATGGGTGAGGCCTGCTGCGATGTTTTTGGAAATGGTGGAGAC
>CAZVJY010000030.1:0-13473 GCA_964626685.1 uncultured Flavobacteriaceae bacterium | reverse complement strand
TGTAACGGTTCGCTACCCGTACATCGCTCTTTTTTGCCCATCCAATGTCACGCAAGTACAGAAATTCTCCGAATGTTTGCAGTACCCAAACATCCCGCACTTCCGCTGTTTTTACAATTTTACCTTCAATTGGAGAATCCCATATCTCAATGGCATGGTCTGCCGTTGCCGGAGGAAAGTTTTCAAATTGCCATGCAAAATGCTTAAACGAATACACCCGGTGAATGGAAACTTTCCGGAAGCCTCGCTTGCGCAAACACTGAACCAAATGATCAATCCGCATACGGTGCAGTTTTGCAATACCCATTTGTCGTATCTCAATGTCCTCTCTGTTTTTGCGTGTGCTGAATGTGTCGTGTATGACCAGTTTTTCTTTGCATACAGCAGCTATTTCATCCAGCGCCCTAGGGATGTCCTCCAGCCATGAAAGCAGATCGTTGCAAAAAACCACATCCCACGCTCTTTGGCTCTTATGCAGGTCGTACACCGATTCGGGCTTGATAACCACGCCTGACTTAAAATAGGTTTTCAGCAGGGTAATCCCTTTCAGCGGCCATCCTCCTACCATCGTGCTTCCATCGCCCCAGTATATATCCATGGCCGTCACTTCCGCAGCGCCTTTTTCTTCAGCTTTAAAGCTGTAATATCCATCGTTGGCCCCCAGGTCCAGCACGGTTTTTCCGGCCACATCATTGGGCATCCCGTAAAATTCCCAGTCGTTTTCGAGGGTGTTATAACCCATGGTATACAAGCCATTGCCCAAATGCACCCTATGCCTCCAGTTGGGATATGCGAGAATCTCCGGCAGTATACCAAGCTTTCTGCCTTTCATGATTGAATATGTTGTTTCCAGAATTGCCAAAAATTGTGTACCACGCCTTCCTTACTCCAGAATTCATCGGCCTCAGCATTGGTATGATCCCGCCTATTTAGCAGATCCAGCAATTCCTGGTTGTTGTGAAATGGAATACCCACGCCATTGGGTATGTACGTTTGGGTGTTTGCATCCTGCAAAACCAGTACCGGAACACTATAATATAGTGCCTCAAAAACCACGGTGGAAGCATGGCTTATCACAACATCCGACTGTTTTAGGAGGCTTTGTACCGTTTCAACTTTGTATTCTGAGTAGCGTGTTCCGGGGAAATCAAAAAATGCGTTGTATTTATCATCGGGAGCCTCAGAGGGATGCAGGCGGATGGTAAGGTCAAATGGTTTTTGAAACATCTTGAGTGCCGCATACGTATGCTTCAACAAGCCATTGTCGACGGAAGAAGGCGGAATACCCTCACAAATCAGCAGGATACGCATGGTTTCTCTTGTCTTTGGTTGCGTCGATCCGGCAGCTCTTTCAAGGTCATAATGTCCAAAGGGAATACACTTGACAGGGGCATTGGTAAGAGTAGCATGAAAAGGACCAAACACAAACTCATAGTCGGTTTTTGTGTTTTTTAGTTTTGGATTCATGGCCAGTTTTTGTCCGTACTTCATGCCCAGGTTAAATACGCCGTGCTGCACTTCGCCTGTAGGTATTTGCAGTTCTTTGGCAACCTGAAACAAAACAGCCTGCTTCCACTCCCCATTGTTTCCTTCCGAAACCAGCAGAAATTTGGGCCTGGCTTTCTTCAGTGCTTTTTTCAGGGTTTTTCGGTAAATAGATATAACCCTATTTATGAATGATAATTCAGCTCTGATTTGATTCCACGCATTAGACTTGATATGTGCATCTAAAGCTTGCCTTACAGGGTTTAAGAATTCATCCAGTTGCTTCTCCCAGACCGGATTTGGAGAAACAAACAACAGCTTGCTTCTGAGCCAGGATATATAAAAAAAATAATCGAAGGAAGCGGTTTCCGGCAATCCAACAAACATTTTTCTGCTACTTGAATACAACCATTCCTGTTTTTTTAGTTCAGGTATTTCCCTGAGAAAGGTGGTCATTCTGTTGGGAACAGAAGGATTTCCCTCAAAGTTGGCGATGCTAATGATATCTGTATCTGCGGGGCACTTTGGCCTGTTTTTCAGGCAAAAAAACAGGTGTTTCCACAAGGATACAGGCTGTACTGATTGGCTTGCCATTTTCGCGTTCCCCGAAGGTTTTTGCATTTCTGCAACCCGCAATTGCCAGCGAAGAATGGGCCAAACAGGGGTGGAATCGGAGAAGGTGAAATGCAAGTCTGACAGACTGTCATCGAGTTCAAAAAGCAGTCTTTGAAATTCCTGCATGGATTACCAGGCGGTTCTTCCGCCGTCAGCTGCAATTACAGCCCCGTTAATATAGCTGGAGGCTTCTGATAACAGAAACACAATCAGGCCCTTGTATTCGTCCTTGCGAGCCATTCTTCCCATCGGAATTCTGGAGGATACCTCCTTCATAAAATCGGCAGGCTGCCCATTTTCAACACCACCCGGACAAATGGCATTGCACCGCACCGGAACATCCGCCCAGTAAGTGGAAATATACCGGGTTAATCCTATCAGCCCGGTCTTTACCACCGAATAGGTTACGGGTTTTACAGGCTGCTGATCAGGTGCCGCATTTTCGTTTCTGTATAAGCGCTGATCCGGAGCAATTAATCCCAAATCGCTGGAAACATTGATGATGGAACCACCATGTCCGCTTTTTGCCATGGCATGTCCAAAGTACTTGGTACACAGATATGAACCGGTGAGGCCCACAGCAAGGTCATTGTTCCATATTTCCATAGGAAAATTCTCAAGCCGGCTGAAATTGGTGGTTTCTGATGCCTCCATTTTAGGGTTGTTGGCTGCATTGTTAATGAGGCCGTCTACTTTACCATAACGGCTCAATATGCCGTCACAGGCTGCCTGAACAGATGCTTCATTGGTGATGTCTGCTGCCCGGCCGCTGCAATCGCAGTGAAACCTGCTGTTTATTTCTGCGGAAAAATCGTCCAGTGCAGCTTGCGATAAATCCAGCAACACCGGTGTACCACCGGCTTCAGCCACGGCCCAGGCATGCTGCCGGCCCAAAAGGCCTGCCGCTCCTGTGATAACGATGATTTTGTTTTGTAAGGAAAATATATCCATATCAGTGAAATGAGGTGGTCTGTCCGCCGTCGATTACCACACAGGCGCCGGTAATAAAAGCCGCCTTTTCAGAAGACAGAAATACAATCAGGTCAGCAACCTCCTGAGGCTTTCCAAAACGCTGCAAAGGCACTTTAGCCTGCAACATTTGCTGAACGGCATCGGGATTTGCTTTCATTTTATGTTCCCAGGTTCCGCCTTCGGCCAAAATATTTCCCGGTGCCACCGTATTTACCCTGACAACGGGTGCCCATTTGCGGGATAATTCTTTTCCCAGGGCTATCAGTGCTGATTTGGCCACAGAATATGCCGTGGGGGCACCTATGCTTTCCATTCCGGCAATAGAACTGACCAGAATAACATTTCCACAGGCTTTTTTGAGGGCATCACCAAAATACTGCAGGCAATGCAGTGAGCCCGCAAAATTGAGCTGCCACATGCGCTGCCATTCTTCTTCTCCGGGTATGGCAGCCGCTTCACCCGATCCTGACCCCACATTGCATACCAGCACATCCAGGATACCTTCGGTATGTTTACTTACTTCAGCTGAAACTGTTTCAACCTGTTCTTTTTGGGTAATATCACATCCATACCAGAACATTCCCTGATCGAGAAAATCGGGCCGGGTGCGGCTGATAATGTGTACTGTGGCTCCCGCATGCAAAAATGCTTTGGAAACAGCGCTGCCGATGCCACCGCTGCCGCCCGCAATCAAAACATGTTTCGACTTAAGCGATAATTCCAAAATCAGCTTCGTTTAAACTGGTATGGCGTTGGTGCTGAAGATGCGTTTCCAGCAGCCACTTCGGCACTCCAGGTTTTAATCTGGTTTACAATGTCCAGACCTACATTTTTACTCCACTGGTCCAGCAGTGCCGTGGTGATTTTACCCATTTTACCGTCACCGATATTGATGCCGTTTAGGCTGGTTGTTGGCAGAATGCAGAAAGGCGTACCGGTAAGGAATGCTTCGTCCGCTGTGTACACATCATAGGGCTCAATGTTCTTTTCTATGCATTCAATGCCCATCTGCACTGCCAGCTCAAAAATATAATCGCGGCTAATGCCTCTGAGGATATTTCTGCCTTCGGGGGTAATGATTTTTCCATCCTTTACCATAAAGAAGTTATCTCCGGTCCCTTCGGTGATAAACCCATCAGGATCCAACAGCAGGGCCCAGTTGTTATCTCCGGCAAACTGACTTACTTCAATGTTGGCCATCTGGTAATACAGGCGGCTGCGGTTCTTGATTTTCGGATCGAGCAAGGTAGCTGGGATGGCTCTTTGTGAAGGAATCACCGAATTAATCCCGTTATCATAGTATTTGCCCATGCTGGCCACAGTCCATTTCAGCGGAAAATCGGCAATCACCACGGTGGGATCCATTTTGCCTCCAAAAATAGGTGCATAGATACCCAGCGGCCCCCGGCTCACGTTGATCATCAGACGGTGCTCATCTGTAGGTAAAAAAACGGGTTCATTTGCCTCTATGGTCCTGTAACAGGCTTCTTCCAGCTCGTCAATGGTCATTTTCAGCGGAATATGCAGGATTTTCACCCCGGTCATAAGCCTTTCCAGGTGTTCGCGCAGTTTAAACTGTTTTTTATTGAACGACCGGGTCATTTCAAAGACCATATCCCCAAACATGAGGGCCGAATCGAAAATAGAAATTTTTGCTTCGTGCTCGGGAACAAAAGTGCCGTTCATGTACACTACCCTGCCGCTTCTTTGTATGTCTGTCATGGTATTTATGATTTAATAATAAATTCTTTCATCAGAGCCGAACACATGCGAAGATCGTCCATGGAATCAATTTCAAACATTTTCCAGAATTCCATTTCTACCACGCCAATTTTCTGTCCGAACCGGTTGTTGTTTTGCCTAAGCACTTCCGGTTTAAACAGGTAAAACGACCCGTTTTCGATGTATTGTTTCGGAATATCCTGCCTGCGCTTGCGGTTTCTCCAGTCGTAATTGACACTGTCCAGCTGTCCGTTTTTGTTTTCCCAGAAAAACAGGTCTTCAGCCATGCTGCAGGAAAAAAAGGAATCGCAGTCGGTATTTGCAGCCAGTTCAATGCCCTTGCGAACATCGGCAGCCTCCCGCAATGGGGAAGTTACCTGTGGCGCCAGCACCCAATCTATGGTATTTCCTGATACAGATTCAATGTGATTGATTGCATGCAGCCAGGCAGATTCGGATGTAGCAAAATCACCGGCAATATCATCGGGTCTTTTGATGGATCGCGCCCCAAAGGCTTCTCCTACTTCCAGTATCTCATCGCTGTCTGAACTTACCCATACCGAAGTGGCGCCACCCTGCAGGCAATTCTCGATGGTCCATGCCATCAGCGGTTTACCGCAAAAATCGATGATGTTCTTTTTGGGAATGCCTTTGCTACCTCCCCTGGCTAACACAATGGCTGCTACATTCATGCGTATTGTTCCTCTATTTTCTTAATGGTTTCCAATTGCGACTTTAGTATTTCAACACCTTTATCATCACGGTATGCCTGCATTACCAGAATTCCGTGGAAGTTTATTTTTCTGATTTCGCGCACGACCGCCTGAAAGTTGGTATTCCCACTGCCCAGCGGCACTGAACCACCGCCCAGTGCCCGGTCCTTGATATGAATATCCGAAATACGGCTGCCATAGGCTTCAAATTCTGCTGCAATATCATAACCGAGAGCAGCACTGTTTCCGGTATCGTAATTGACAGAAATACAGGCCGGCAATTCCGCCATCAGTGCCTTAAAATCAGCCGGATTAAGATCCATCTCCAGGGCAATGGTTACGCCCGCTTTTTCGGCCTGGGGCGCGAGTTTTTGCAAAGCCGCTATGAGCTTTTGTTTTTCATCTTCGGTTTTTACTCCCGACTGATCCACACAGGGCAGCACAATGCAAGTTACCCCTATTTCGGGTGATATGGCGAGCAGGTTTTGCATCACCATCATGGAGCTTTGCCCCGCAACCGTATCTCCACTGTGCAAAGGGGCTTCCATAAAATAATCGGCGCAGATGCTGCGCACGCTCACGCCTGTATTGCTGATATACCTGTTTATTTCGGCCCTGCCTTCTACCGACAGCAGCGGGTTTTTATCCGCATCGTTGTAATCCAGAATGAATTCTATGTTTGAAAATCCCAGTTTTGCGGCAATGCCAAACTCCTGCTGCCAGTAGCCCACCGGGTGCGCCTGATAACGACCCTGGTATTTGGGCAGCAACCGACCCTGCATCACACCTACATTAAGCCCGAGGAATTGTAACATTTACGCTTGCGAAAAAAGGGTTTTTTCTATGAGATGGCACACAATGTGACCCATCATGATATGTACTTCCTGAATTTTATCGGTTTGGGAAGAGGGTACTTTCAGGCAATGGCACACCGATGCCAACTTTCCGCCTGATTGACCTGTCCAGGCATAGGTGTTTATATTCATGCTTTTGGCTGTTTCTGCAGCCAGCAGCACATTGGGGCTGTTCCCGCTGGTAGAAATCGCAATCAGTACATCACCGGGACGGCCCAGGGCTTTCAGTTCCCTGGAAAAAACCTGCTCATAGCCGTAGTCGTTGCCAATGGCTGTGAGGTTGCTGCTGTTGGTGCCCAGGGCAATGGCAGGTAATGCATCGCGGTTAAACCGAAGGCGTGAAACCAGTTCGGCCGCCAGATGCTGGGAATCGGCAAAACTGCCGCCGTTTCCGCAAAAGAAAATGCGCCCCCCGTTCTTCATTGCAGCTATGCAGCTTTCAGCCAGTTCGGCCAGCTTTTGCTGCAACTCCAAATCGGCCAGCACAGCCTGTTTCAGGTCTGCCGATGCCTTGATTTCGTTGTAAATTTCCTCTCTCATGTTACATTTTGCCGTTCAGGCGTTCAAGGGCAATCCAGAAGCCTTCCCCGTCATTTTTATGGCCCTGCCAGATTTCCGGAATAAAGCCGGCATCGGGACAACCTTCATTAAAAATTTCGCCCAGCACATCAAAATCAATGGTGCCTTCTCCCACCTGTAGTCCTTCGCCATTCAGGCCGCGGGCGTCACCCATGTGGATGTGGGCCGTGTAGGGTGCTATTTTGCGTGAAAATTCGTAAAAATCCCGGTTAAAATAGTTACAGGCCAGCTTGCTGTGCGAAACATCATAACACATGCGCAGACCGTAACGGCTGCAATATTCAACGATTTCATCCACATGGATGAATATATTCTGATAACGCTGTCCGCCAAAGTGCCAGGGGAATGGTGCCATGGTCTGGGGAATGATTTCCACCCCTTCCGTATCCAGCTCAGCAAGGGACTGAAAAAACTGTGTGTAGTACTGTTGTTTTTTGGCCTCATCCACCGGCGCATCCATGCTAAAACCACCGATGTTTGCTACAATCATGGGTTTCTTTTCTTTGGGAAAAAATGTTTTCAGCGACCGCGTAATGTCAATAACCCGCTGGGTTTCCTGCATGGAAATGCGGCGATAATCTGCATCATCCGTAGCCAGGTCCATGAGGTGACTGCCTTTGAAAAGTTCGGGTGCATGCACTACAAAGCCGCAATCATAGGGACCCTGCAGAAAGTCTGCCGGATTCAGGTCCATATCGGCATAGGAAAGGTGAAACTCAAATAAATCCGGTTTCACCATGGCTGCATACTTTTTGAAATCGTGGTAGCGTACCGGCACACCCCAGGGGTGTTTGAAGTTGTATGTTCCGGGTTTTACACGGGTTTCAGTCAAATCGGAAGCATAGAAAAAATCTTCCGCTTCCATATCCCTCGACAGTGTTTTGCCCAGTAGCTTTTCATAATGCAGGGGCGATAAGCCCTGACCCGGACTCAGCACTTTCACATCGGCAGCAGCAATCACTTCGCCCTGTTTCATTGCACGGGCCGCCACCAGGCTCTTGCCCAGGTTTTCGCGGTTGATCATTTCACCCTGGCTCACGGTTCTGCGGGCTGCACTGCCCAGGGAAGATTCTATTTCCCGGATGCCCTGAATGAGGTTCTTAAATTCTTCAAATTCAAGGCTGGCTGCATGGTCAGGACCTTCCATATTGCGGTCCAGGGTAAAATGCCTTTCTATCACACAAGCACCCAGTGCCACGGCTGCCAGTGAAACGGCTATACCCCTTTCGTGACCGCTGTAACCAACGTATGGGTGAATTTGTTTCATCGCACCCATCCATTTCAAATGAATATCGTGGTAGGGTGCAGGGTAGGTGCTGTTGCAGTGCAGCAGCACAAATGCAGCGTTTTTGCGGTTTAAAAAGGATACTACTTCTTCTACCTCTTCTTTTGTGCTCATGCCGGTGCTTAGTATCAGGGGTTTCCCAGTATCGGCAAGGGCAGAGATGAGGGGAAGGTTGGTCAGGTCTGCTGATGCCACCTTGTAGGCGGGCACCTGCATGTCTTCCAATATGCGAATGCTTTGCAGATCCCAGGGCGTGCACAAATACAAAATCCCTTTTTCTTTGCAGTATTCGGCCACCTTGGCGTGTTCCTCGAGGCTCAGCTCAAAGCGGTTCAGCAAGTCCAGAATGTACTCAGTACCAAGGTCTTCACCGTTTTTCTCCAGGCTGCGTTTGCGGTAAACCTGATTGAGGTGGCGCATTTGGAATTTAGCACAATCAGCCCCCATCTCTGCAGCCAAATCCACCATGCGCAGGGCACGCTCCAGGCTTCCGTTGTGGTTATTGCCTATTTCGGCAATCACAAAAGCCCTGTTATCACCTATGGTAAAAGATCCTAATTGTATTGTCATTCTCCGAAAGTATCCCTCATTTGCCAGCTACGCAGCCCCTCCTGTTCAAACCTGAATGGTATAATCTGTTTCCCTTTGGCTTCCAATGCACTCATTAATTGATGTTTAGCCGTTGCAGGTACAAAGAAAAGGAAAAATCCGCCACCGCCCGCACCCAGCAGTTTTCCTCCCAGGGCACCGTTGGCAATGGCAAAATCATACAATTCATCCAGATCAGCATTGCTGATAGCGGTGCTGAACTGTCTTTTATACTGCCAACCCTGGTGCAGCGCTGCAGCAAATGCCTTCAGCTGACCGCGCAGCAGCATGTTGCGCATGGTGTAGGTGAGGGCCACATTTTTATCTACCAGATTGCGTATATCGTCTTTCTGCATCTCCTTGCGCTGATCGTCATGTACGACACCGCTTTCATGGATGGTTCCCGTATTACAGAGCACCAGGCACTCTTCCAGTTCATTCAGGATATCGGCATTCATCTTTAGCGGATGTATCAGGTTCTGGTCTGCCCTGAATTCCATAAAATTGATGCCGCCAAAGATGGTGGCGTACTGATCCTGCCAGCCGCCAGCCACTCCCAGGTTATGGCGTTCGGCCTGATATGCCAGTTCGGCTATTTCATAGGTGCTCCATTTATCGATACGCAATTCATTGAAGCATCCGAGTATCGACGCAGCCACCACAGCAGAGCCTCCCAGGCCTGATTTCATGGGAAAATCGCTGTGTAGATACAAATCAAAGCCAAACTCCGGGTTTATCGTTTTCAAAACCGACTGTATCAGCCCGAAACGGCCTTCCCGGCTGCATACTTCTTCCAGGTTTTCACCCTCCAGCGTACCCTGCAAATCATAGGAATGAATCCGCACGCGCAAATCATCGCGGCGGTGCAGGGTCGCATGGCTAAACAGCGATATGGTGGCGTTGATTACGGCCCCGCCGGATTGCATGAAATAGTGGGTAAGGTCTGAGCCACCCCCTCCAAAACTGATGCGCACCGGCGCCTTGGCACGGGTGTATACCTTTTGTTCTTTCTGCCCGGGCAGCCTGTCTTTAGTATATACATCCTGCAAACGGCCTTCTTCGTCCAGCAAGGGAATAACCCGAATCTTCTGGTCCAGTTTTTTCAACAGGGCTTCGCGGGAATCGCCGGCACCTGCGAAAACAAATGCAGTGTTTGCACAACGCTCTATGGCACTGTCCAGTGTAAGTCCGTTAAGCAGTCCCCTGCGGATATCGCCATCGGTAGCCACACCGGTTACTTTGCCATGGTCATCTGTGGTAAAAATACATCCTTGCAGATTTTGGTCTATATGCTCCAATGCTTTTCTTATACTGGCATTGCCATTTATATGCATCCAACTGGTATTCATGGTTTCAGGTATTCTTTACATTTTTCATAGTCTTCGGGTATCCCGATATCGATAAAATCACCGTCAATAGCGGCAAACTTTAGTGCTTTTTGTTGCAGCAATGCGGGAAACAAGGTGTTTTCAATGCTAAACGGCCCTTCCGGCATGTTATCAAACAAATCCTTATGCAGCCTGTATAAACCGGCATTGATCCAGCCTGCACCGGCACTGGGAGATTTTTCAATGAATTGAATAATATGGCTGCCTTCGGTTTTCAGGGAACCATAGCGGGCTGTGTTTTCCTGCCACACTGCGGCTATGGCCGGGCTATTCGTATTCAGCAATTCGGCAATGCCAGCAGAGAGCCACGTATCGGCATTTGCTACCAGAAAGTGTTCCACGCCGGTTAATGCTGAAAGGGCTGCCTTAACAGCCCCGCCGGTACCCATGGGCTGCTGTTCTTCTATCAATTTCACATCACAGCCTTTCAACACTCCCTTGCTGCTTTCCTGTTCCACAAATGCTTTCATCAAATCTGCCTTGTGGTGAACAAGAAATACAAACTGGTTCACACCTTGCCTACGGTAGTTTTCGAGCAGATAAGCCAGAAAAGGCCTTCCGTGAATGGGTGCCAGGGGTTTGGGAACATCCTTTACCACAGACGACAGCCGGGTTCCAAAGCCACCGGCCAGCAGAAACAACGGTATTGCGGAAGCCTTCATTGCGGTAGATTGGTTAAGTGTTTTTTGTTTTCTTCCGACAAAAAATCAAGGAATTTGCGGTAGTTTGTTTCTGCATCAAAATTTGCCTTGATAAAATCCTGAATACGTTTTCTGGCTTCGGGGGTGCTGAACTTTTCAGCACAGGTATTCACGGCATTTGTCACATCGGCATGGGTGTAGTTCTTGGGCAGCAATACGCCTGTTTCCGGGGTAACGATTTCCGCACATCCGCCCACATCCGTGCTCACCACCGGGATGCCAAAGGCCATGGCTTCCATCATGCTTACAGGAAGGCCCTCATTGGTGCTGAGGGAAATAAAACAAGTAATGTTTTCATCCCTGTAGAACGATTGTATGCCTTCCTTTGAAAAGCGGCCCGGGAGTTGAATTTTCAAAGCGGCAGGCCGGCCTACATGTGTTTTTAAGGCTTCAAAATCTTCTCCGTCCCCCAGATGGGTCCAGGTGGTGTTTTGCATGTTGTGTAAAGCATCAAAAACACCGGTTAGATTTTTGCGGGTTCCCACCCAGCTGCAGGATACAATGTTCAGATCGGTTTCCGGAGCACGGTTCAGGCTTGCCTCAACCAAAGGGATTCCCAGTGAGATGGTGTTCGTTTTCTTTTGGGTAAATGGATATTTTCCGGTCAGGTAACGGCGACCGTGCTCTGAGATCGTAATCAAGTAGTTGAGTTGTTTTAATACAAAGGACCGCCAGGGAATATGGCCATGGTTGTCTCCTTCTTCATAAATGTCAAATGCATGCAGGCGGGTTAGCGCCATATTTTTTATTCCAAAACGCTTCAGACAGGAAATGATGAAAGCACCGCTTCCGGCCCAGAATGAATATAGTATGGCATCACGGGGTATCCCGTTATCAAGAATAAACCGGGCTTTTTTCATATGATCTCTTGAATAGAGAAACAGTTCCTTCCATTTTAATCTTTTCAAATACCATAAACCATGTCTTGCTATTTCCTTTGCAATAATTCCACGTCTAGGTATTTCAAGCACTTTTTTAGGTCCTGTGCCATACACAAATACAATGCACTTATCATGAAAAGCCACTTCCAGGTCTTCTATGGGGAAATCGGTAAAAACCTTTACCCGCTTCACCTTATCGGATTGCAGCAGAAATTGCAGCTCCGTGCGGATAAACGGGATATTGCAGTTATGGGCGAGGAAGATGATGGTCATATTATCGGTTAATAAACGATATCCATTTCGGAATTTTTACACGGTAATCCAAATGGTGTAAAGCCGCTGAACGCATTGCCTCAGGATAACCTGTATTTTTATTTAAACATTCAAAAAAATCTTCCAGTTTTTGCAAGTCTATGGGAGATTCATCTGCTTCAAAAACCACATGAAAAGGAACACAGTCAGGATTATTGGATAACTCGCTGTCTTTGTGGGCAATAAAAAACGGTAAACCCCGGGCCATGAATTCTCGGGTTTTGATGCTGGAAGTGTCTTTGATGCCTTTACGGTGAACCGCAAGCGGACCCACACCCAAGTGATAATTTTCCAACTCACTATTCAGTTCATTGCCATACATGGACTTCTTAAAAAACACTTTTTCTGATAATCCCATTTTTTTAGCAAATTTCTCTTCCATGGCTGTATGGTTGCCAATGATGGTCAAGGTGAATTTTCTATGGCCAAGATATCCGGCCATTCCTTTCATCAATCGGTCAAGGCCGTTATATTCAGCATCCATACTGGCACCTTTCAGAAAAACCATGCTTATGTCATCACCAAATACCTTGGAATTCAAAAGCGGAAAAGTCGCAGTAGCAACCGCATCAGGAATAATTTCACAAGGATATTGACCCCAGCATTTTTTCTTCTGTCTCAGGGCGATTTCCTCAGAATTCACAACAGCTCCTTTGCTGTTGCTTCGGATAAGCTTACCTAAAGTTTTATCCAACACTATCGGTAACCATTTAAACTCAACAGAACTCAAAAAGCGACTAATCCTTGAGCCTGCATCCGAATGGTACAAGGCATATTCATCGGTTTCCACACTCAGGTGGTTGAATACGATTCTGCCTTTTAAGTAGTGGCTTAACCGCAGTAAAGTCCGGTTACAAATACCAAACCGCATGAAATATAACCTGCCCTGATGATCTGTTTTTTTTATATGCTGAAAGGCAACTTTTGCATTTTGTGCATGCTGCCTAAAAGTCCTAAAATAGCCACTGTTTATAATGGGTACCTGAAACCAGTGAATATTGTTATTTTCAATTTCAACAACAGGCTCAGTGGTAAAAAACATGCCGGTTACCGCATGCCCCATCTCACGCGCTGTGCGAATCTGGCTGGTGATTTTTTGCTGAACGGATGATGGTGAACCTGTGGTTGCAGTTAAATAAATGTATACAACACCGGGGCTAGTGGGCATCAGTAATTAGTGTTTTGTTTATCTGCTGCCACAGAGCTGTGGCATGTTCTTTACTTAATCCTCCGGAATCTTTCTGCGATTTCTCCAGCAATGCTCTGACTTCAGCGGTTTCCTTCTCTTTACTTCCACCATCATGTAAAACATCCAGCGCCCATTCCCGCAATGGCCCGTTCAGCCAAACCTGTATGGGGCTGCTGATGCCGATTTTGA
>CAZVJY010000029.1:14377-15935 GCA_964626685.1 uncultured Flavobacteriaceae bacterium | reverse complement strand
CAGGCCCCGGCAAGAACAATACGTTCAACGTGACGGCCAGCAATTTCAAGGGGATGAACATGACCATTTATAGCCGCTGGGGCGAAAAACTATTCCACTCAGACGATATCAACAAGGGCTGGGATGGAACTGCCAATGGACAATCGGTCCCCGACGGTGTTTATGTCTATCATGTAGAAGTGTTGTCTTTTGATGGGGTTCCGTACAAGTTTGACGGAACACTCACACTGATGCGTTAAGCCTCATTTTCACCAGATAATTGACGGGTTTTCGGAACCCTGAGCAGCAGCAGAAGACCTATTGCGAAGAAGGCGATCAGCGCAAGGATCGAACTCCTGATGTCCAGATAACCCTCAATCAGGCCGAAGGAGAATGTGCCTATGGCAAGCCCAATTTTCTCTGCCAGATCAAAAAAGCTGAAATAAGAGGTGTGATCTTCAGTTTCAGGCAATAGCTTGGAATAAGTGGAACGCGCAATAGACTGAATTCCGCCCATTACCAGACCTACAACGGCTGCGGCGATATAGAACTGCCAGGGTTTATACACAAATTGGTACACATACATGCAAAGCCCAATCCAGATGGTTATGGATAGCACAAGGGTTTGGATATTACCCACCTTTTTCGATAAGTGCGACATCAGAAAAGCCCCGGCCACACCCAGAAACTGAATGAGTAAGATACTGGTGATTAAATCGGCGGGTTGTATACCGATGATTTCTTTGCTGGCAAACGAAACTGCCATCACCATAATGGTTTGCACGGCCATGTTGAACATGAAATAGCTGTATAGAAAGCGTTTCAAGGCAAGATGCTGTGTTCGTATTTCGGCAAATACCTTGGTAACTTCCTTGAAACCGGCTGACAGCAATCCTGTATCTGCTTTATGCTTTGCAGGCGCTGTCGGTGGTAAGTGATAAAAAGAATATAAGGCAAAGCCAATCCACCAGAGGCTTACAAGGGGAAATGCCCATGAAATGGGTGCCAGTTTCTGAAAAACAAACACAACCAGTATGGTAATGAGCAGGGAAGAACTCCCGAGGTAACCCATGGTAAAGCCGCGGGCGCTTACTTTATCCTGTTGGTCGGGGCTCGCAATTTCCGGCAGGTAGGAGTTGTAATATACCAGGCTGCCCCAGAAACCGATGCTGCCAAAGAATAGTGGTAAAATGGTCCAGCCCAGTTCTACAGCATGTCCAATTACCTGAGGTTTGGCGGTAGGGAAGAAGTATAGTAATCCGCTGGAAAAAGCACCAAGAAAGCAGAAAAACTGCATAAATAGTTTGCGCTTGCCGCCGGCATCGGCAATACCCGAAAGTAAAGGAGTGAGCAACGCTACTACCAAATAGGAAACACACACCAGGTACGCGTAGAATTCAGTATTCTTAAATGCATGTCCAAAAAAGGTAATCTGGTCATACACTGTTTTGCCATCCACCTTGATGCTGGTTGCATTCTCATACACAACAGGAAAGATAGCCGAACTGATAATGAGCGGGTATACAGAGTTAGCCCAGTCGTAAAGGGTCCAGGCGAAGAGGGTTTTCTTGTTGTTTTG
>CAZVJY010000029.1:0-14277 GCA_964626685.1 uncultured Flavobacteriaceae bacterium | reverse complement strand
GCTTCGTACATATAGTCCAGCAAAATGGCTTCACAGATGCCACGCAAACCACGGGCTCCCAACTGGTTGTCGTGTGCCTGCTCAACAATAAAGTCAATTACTTCTTTGTCTAGGTGCAGGGAAATGTTTTCCATGGCAAATAGCTTTTCGTATTGCTTAATCAGCGCATTTTTAGGCTCGGTGAGGATACGGCGCAAGGCTTCCTTATCCAGCGGCTCCAGCGAAGTAATGATGGGCAAACGGCCTATGATTTCTGGTATCAGCCCAAATTTCTTAAGATCGGCGGGGGATATGTGTCTCAGTACTTCATCCTTGGCTACTTCCGAGCGTTCTCCGTTTTTGAAACCTACGGCCCTGCTTTGAATGCGGCGCGAAATGATTTTCTCAATGCCGTCGAAAGCACCACCGCAAATGAAAAGGATGTTGCGGGTGTCAATCTTCACATATTTCTGTTCGGGGTGCTTTCTGCCACCTTCGGGAGCTACGTTGGCTACGGTTCCCTCCAGAATTTTCAGCAGGCCCTGCTGAACGCCTTCTCCGCTCACATCGCGGGTAATGGAGGGATTATCGCCTTTGCGGCTGATTTTGTCTATTTCATCCAGGTAGATGATGCCTTTTTCGGCTGCTGCGGCATTGTAATTGGCCACCTGTAATAATCGGGAAAGTATGCTTTCCACGTCATCGCCCACATAACCGGCTTCGGTAAGCACAGTGGCATCGGCAATGCAGAAAGGCACATTCAGGTATTTAGCAAGGCTGCGCGCCAGCAAGGTTTTGCCTGTACCGGTTTCGCCCACCATCAGGATGTTGCTTTTTTCCAGTTCCACCTCATCGGCTTCCTGAGGGTGCATCACGCGCTTGTAGTGGTTGTAAACGGCCACGCTCATCACTTTTTTGGCCTCATCCTGCCCAATTACATACTGATCAAGGTATTTCTTAATTTCGTCAGGGCGTGGCAGAGAGAAAGCAGTTGTGTCAGCAGCGCCTTTGTCAGGTTCTGTTTTGTTAAAGCCCAGTTCCTGTTCCACGATCTTGTGCGCCTGATCGGCACACTGCTCACATATGTGCGCTTCCAGTCCTGAAATAAGCATCAGGGTTTCGTCTTTTTTGCGTCCGCAAAACGAACAGGTAGCGTTTTTCGCTTTCATCTATCGGTAAAACAACTAAAAGAAACGGAATGTTTCGGTTATTTGGTGCGCTTCATCAGCACTTCGTCAATCATGCCGTAGTCTTTGGCTTCCTGTGCGGTCATCCAGTAATCGCGGTCACTGTCTTCCCATACTTTTTCATAGGTTTGTCCGCTATGAACAGCAATGATGTCGTACAACTCCTTTTTTAGCTTGCTGATTTCCTTGTAGGTGATTTCAATATCAGAGGCCTGACCCTGTGCACCTCCTAAAGGCTGGTGAATCATGATTCGGGAGTGGGGAAGGGCTGTGCGTTTGCCTTTTTCGCCGGCGCACATAAGCACAGCACCCATACTGGCAGCCATACCAGTGCAGATAGTTGCAACGTCGGAACTGATAAACTGCATGGTATCGTATATCGCTAAACCAGCATATACACTGCCTCCAGGGCTGTTTATGTAAATCTGAATATCGCGGTTGGGGTTGCTGCTTTCCAAAAACAAGAGCTGACCAATAATGATGTTGGCTACGTCGTCGTATATGGGTACACCCAGAAAGATGATACGGTCCATCATCAAACGGGAGAAAATGTCCATGGCTACGGCATTCATTTGTCTTTCCTCGATGATATTGGGCGTGAGGCCTGTAATCTGAGGAACCATGCCTGCCTGCGGGTTGCCGGCCTGCATTTCCATGTATTTATCTACATAAAGGCTGTTTAAACCCAAATGTTTCACAGCGTATTTGCGAAATTCTTTTCCGTGATCCATGCTTTTTAATTAATAATATTCGAAGTTACAGCTAAAATATGAAATCTTATTCTCCGTGCTCGTGTTTGTGTTCGTTTACGTGTTTGAAATAATCTTCCACATTCACCTTTTTCTCTTGCAGGGTTACTGTCTCTTTCACTTTATCATATGCCATACGGTACATTACCCTGTCTGCCATTTGCGTAACAAATTCCCTTTCGGCCATGCGTTTTTTGATGGTTTCGTCCAAAAATCCGTCTTCGGGATTGATGTTCATTCCATATTGACGGTACATACCTACATAATAGGTGCGGGCTTCTTGCATAATAGCTTCCTGGGTGGGTTGCAGTTCGTATTGCTCGGCAATTTTGTCAATCACCAGGCGGCGCATAAGCGCTGATTTTTCTTCAGCGTATTTTTCCTCAATGTTTTCTGCGTTATAGTGTTCTGCTTTGGTGGCCAGCAACCAGCGCTTGAGGAAAGCATCGGGAAGCTGAATCTTGTGGTTTTCCATCAACAAGTGCCCAATCTGGTGATCTACCCATAAGTCAGCCTCGTTGCGGTAGTAGTTTTCCAGATTGGATTTGATACGCTCACGGTATTCAGCTTCTGTTTTGGGGTAATCCACCGGTCCAAACACTTCCTTGAAGTATTCTTCATTCAATTCGGCAACAGTGCGGCGCTTGATGTCGGTAATCACCAATTTGAAATTGGTATTCAGGTCTTTAACCCCTTCGCGGGCAATGCCCAGGCTGCTGGAAATCACACCTTCATTGCTGTTGAATAACTTTTGAATATCGACAGTCATTTCAGCACCACGCTCGCTGCCGAGCAGGGCTTTCTGTGTTTTTTTGTCTTCCACCAGGCTGGCAACCATGCTCACAGGTTTTTCTGTGATGCCGCCATCCAGGGGTTCTCCGTTCTCGTTCAGTTCTGTCAGGTTTGCGTAGATAATATCTTCTGCCTCAGCTTTCTCAACTTCTTCCATTTTACCATAGCGCTTGCGGGCATATTCGATATCCTCATCTATTTCTTTGTCGCCTACAGAAATGACGAAATGTTCAAGTTTATCTTTGGAAGAAAAACGAAGCTCAAAGGACGGTGTCATTCCCAGGTCAAAAGCAAAGCTGAAATTTTCTTTATTTTCAATATCAATATCGCTGGGTGTGTTTTCCGAGGAGATGGGATAACCCAGGATATCTAGTTTGTTATCCTGAATGTATTGATTGAGTGCATCCGAAGCAGCCTGCTGAATTTCTTCGGCAATAACGCTTTTCCCGTAAAGGCGTTTTACCATATCCAGCGGTGCTTTTCCAGGTCTGAACCCTTTCATGGTGGCGTTTTTCTGAATGCGGCGGAGTTCTTTTTCTACTTTTTCGCTGTAATCGGCTTTTTCGAGGTTGATGACAACCGTAGCGTTAAGGTCGTCAATTTTATCAAAAGTTATGTTCACGGTGTTGTTTTTGCAAATAGAATGCCCAAGAACCCAAATGACGTTTTGTCATGGGTTGGGTTTAGTGCACGCGGAGGGACTCGAACCCCCACGCCTTGCGGCGCCAGATCCTAAGTCTGGTGCGGCTACCAATTACGCCACGCGTGCGGAGACCGTTTTTAAAAGAAGATTCTTTCTCAACGGGGCTGCAAAACTACAAAAAGCCACCCTCATTTGCAATAAAATCGGTAGAATTCTGCTGTTAAATGACGGTTACGCTGTATTGGTAGGTCTTTTTATTTTTCAGCGTGATTTTTACCTGCCAGCGTGTGCCGGGTTTTTTATCGCCTAAATCAGCAGCGGGTCTGAATGACAACATGGGAAGATTTAGCTGTCCGGCCGGTTGGTAAAAGACAATGGTGGGAACTTCGGTATTGGTTTCGTCATAAACCTTCACTTCAGCCCCCTGCAAAGGAGCGTCCATACTGAAAGTCCACTTATCCATAAAAAGCATTTTCGGTGTGTATCGGTTTGGCCAGGCCACAAAATGGGATTTGTACCAAACCGAGTCGGGTGTTGGGGCAAGATCCAGCAACCAGAAAACAGAATTGTTTTCGGCACTGCCAAAACCTGCATACTGGCTACCCGGATTCAGAATACTCCGTCGGTTAATCATCTCATCGCTTTTGCGGTCGTCCATAAAAATGGTAACACATTGTGCTGGGTTGGCTTCAAGAATGGCCTGTGCATTGGCAGCCGCCTCAGCGGCATTGCGCGTGTAACACTGGTGGGTTTCGGGCTTGGGTTCGCGGCTAAAAATTCCAAGCGGGGCAAACATCACAGCGGCTTCCTGGCATTTTTTTACCTTATCCATGCTGAGTGCCATGGGTTGTTTCACACCGGCATTCTGCCTAAAATAATTGATGCGGTCAATCACTTTGTAAAGTGTGCTGTCTGGAAGGTTGCCTGCCTTGCAAAGGTTGCTGTTCCCATCCCAGCCGGTGGATGCACGTTTTACACCGTTTTTGGTTTGATACGCTATACGGGTTCTGTAGTAGCGAACTATAAAGTCCTTTTCGGCAACCCTTTTGTTGAGCTCATCAAACAATTTTGCATTCGGATTCAAAACTTCCAGTCGGTTCAGGTAGCGCCAAGCAGCGTAAAGGTTTTCGTCTTTGACAGCAGAATCGGTGCATTGAAAAAGCAATTTAACGCGGGTAACAGGCAGTAACCTGTCTTTTGGAAAGTCAGCAACAAGCGCTTCGCACATTTCCAATTGCAGATATGTTTCGGCAGCCTTTACCGGTTTGGCAGTCCATGCATTAAAGAAATTCAGGCGGTACTGTGATATGTTTTTGTTTTTTGGGTAATCTTCGCGGGCATCGGCAAACAGGATGGATATAAGTTTTCTGCTGATACTGCTCGGGGGGGATTTCAGCAAGCTTTCCATAATGGGTTCGTCCACCCGGGCAATTCCTTTTTGCGCAGCATACCACTTTTTAAAATGGAAAGCAATGCTGCCAGGCTGGTTTCTGCGAAGGAAGTAATCCAGACATTGATATAAGAATGCAGTGCTGTCTTTGATAAGGAATGCATCGGCAGGATTGGCGATACCTTTGGCGACGGCATCTTTTTTCATGCTGTAAAACTGGGTGAGCATCATCCCGGCTTCATCCCAGGGTTTGCTTCGTGTGAGGGTGCTTAGTTTACTCAGATAATAATTGTTTTGTACCAGCAAATAGTTTGTATCAGCAGGGAAATAATTAAGTGCGCGGTTGATTACTTCTAGGTACTCGCTGTTATAGCCTTGTTTTGCAGCGTTAGAAATATCCCTGTTAATAATAGTGCGGATGTTGTTTTTAAGAATTGTGTTTGATGAATAAACCTGCAGCCCCATTTCAGTGTAGCTTAGGGCGCTGTCATAAAATCCTTTGCCAAGATAATAGTTGCTGAGTATTTCAAAAGGCTCGCGCATGTAGGTTCCCGGACAGGTTTGGGTAGACCATGCCCCGAAATTCCAGTTGGCAACAGTTTTCAGGATTTTCAGGCCTTCGCGTTCCTGCCTGTCTTTGGTATAGCTTAGTCCCAGCATGCCGTAAGCAATGGTGTCGCCGGTTAGCAAATAGCTGTTTTTATACAACTGAATGGCTTTGGCAAAACTGCTTTGTGCATAAGCTGCCATAGCCTCCTTATTGTTTTGTGTAGTAATGGCTTTCATCCATTTTTCGTAGGGCTCATAATATTTGCCATTTACATCTTTTGTCCTGGCTTTTACGGCGCTTTTAGCACATTCCTTGAAGTAATTCACTTTTCCGCCTCTGTATTTGTCCATCTGGCTCATCTCATATTCGGCAGATGCCTTGATGTACCAGAATTCAATGGCGTTTTTGTCGCTTTCTACCATCGATTCTGCAACTGACTGGGCCCGCGACCATTGTTTAGCCTGCAGGGCAGACTTTGCTTTTAACAGGTCTTTATCCTGTGCGCCCAGTGCGGTGGCCAGAAACAGTATTACCAGCGTAAATAAATATTTCATCTCAGGCAAATTTTCAACATTTATTTGAGAACGCACAACCTTGTGGAAATATTGGGTAAAATACCTTTCTGAAAGGCTTTTGCACCTGGCATAGATTAAAGTTAGGAAATCCCATTCAAATTGCCTAATTTTGCACCGCAAATAACCAATATTTATTTGCATGTCGTTTTCAGACAAAATTTCTCTTGAAGGTTTAACATTTGATGATGTTCTCGTGGTTCCCCGCTTCTCGCAGGTATTACCCCGTGAGGCCAATACTTCCACGCAGTTTACCAAAAAACTTCGTTTGAATATCCCGCTGGTGAGCGCAGCCATGGATACCGTTACCGAAAGCCGAATGGCAATAGCCATGGCGCGTGAAGGCGGAATCGGTATCATTCACAAAAACATGAGTATTGCCCGCCAGGCAGAAGAGGTAAAAAAAGTGAAACGTAGCGAAAGCGGCATGATACTCGATCCGGTTGTGCTACATGCTGATGCAACGCTGGGTGATGCTATGGGGCTGATGCGTGAACATAAAATCGGTGGAATTCCCGTAATTGACAATGATGGCAAACTGGTGGGTATTATCACCAACCGCGATTTGCGTTTTCAAACAGATTACAGCCGTAAAGTGAGCGAGGTAATGACCTCAGAAAACCTGGTAGTAGCTCCCATGGGTACGGATTTGAAAGGAGCTCAGGCTATTCTGGAATCCAGTAAAGTAGAAAAGCTGCCTATCGTAGATGAATTATTCCACTTAAAGGGCCTCATTACCTATAAGGATATTCAAAAAGTAAAAAACTATCCACGTGCCGTGAAGGATGCCCATGGCAGGCTGCTTGCCGGCGCCGCAGTAGGCGTTACCGCCGAAACCATGGATCGTGTTAAGGCTCTTGTAGCCGTGGGAGTAGATGTAATTGCCGTTGATACGGCTCACGGACATAGCAAAGGCGTTATTGATGAGGTAAAGCGCTTAAAAGAAACTTTCCCGGATTTGCAGATTATTGCAGGGAATGTTGCCACTGCAGAAGGAGCAAAAGCCCTTGCTGATGCCGGCGCAGATGCCGTAAAAGTAGGAGTGGGGCCTGGATCTATTTGCACCACGCGTATCATTGCAGGAATCGGAATGCCGCAGTTAAGCGCAGTTCTTGCGGCTGCCCAGGCGTTGAAAGGCACCGGAGTGCCTGTAATCGCTGACGGCGGCATTCGCTACAGCGGAGATTTGGTAAAGGCGCTGGTTGCCGGTGCCGGAACCATTATGGCAGGCGGCTTATTTGCCGGAACCGAAGAATCGCCCGGTGAAACCAGCTTTTTCGAAGGAAGAAAAGTAAAAAGTTACCGGGGTATGGGCAGCATTGAGGCCATGAAAGAGGGTAGCAAAGACCGCTATTTTCAGGATGCCGAAGATGAGGTAGCAAAACTCGTTCCCGAAGGTATTGTGGGTTCAGTGGCCTACAAAGGGCATTTGAGTGAGGTAGTGTATCAGCTCGTTGGCGGTTTGCGCGCCGGTATGGGATATTGCGGTGCTTCAACCCTGGACGAACTTCAGCAGGCTACTTTCGTGCGCATTACCAATGCAGGTATGCGTGAGAGCCATCCGCATGACATTTCCATCACCCGCGAGGCTCCCAATTACAGCCGATAATCAAATATGCCCGAAAAAATCAGTATTTCTGCCAATGTATTCGCTTCAAAACAAGTTGTTTGGAGCTGTTACACCGAGCCTGCGCATATCGTAAACTGGAACTTTGCCTCGGATGACTGGCACTGCCCGCGTGCAGAAAACAACCTAACCATAGGCGGGAAATACGAGGTGTTTATGGAAGCCAAAGACAAAAGTTTTGGATTTAATCTGGAGGCGGTTTATACCCATATCGTACCTGGTGAATCCTTTGTCTATGTCATGTTGGATGGGCGGGAAGTGTCTATGATGCTCACACCTCTAGGCGATTTAACCCAAATTGATATTGTGTTTGATGCAGAATCAGTAAATCCTGTGGATTTGCAGCGTCAGGGTTGGCAGGCTATACTGAATAACTTTAAAAGGTATACTGAGTCGCTGAACTAAAAAAGTATTCATCCTTGGAAATACGGCCAAGGTGTTTGGTTGTGGCGATTTTGGTCCGGCATCAGCGGGCCTTTTCTACGATGAATTAAGTAACCCTGAAAGCGGCGGAACCGGGCATACAATAGCCTCATGCAGGCGAAATCGGTTTCCTGTTTTTAACCAGCTTGTTTGGCTGCAATGGCTCAAAACACCTGTCTGAATTACACATTTGGTTGATAACATAAAGTTAAAAACAAGTTAATTCCGCAGCATCTTGCAGCATGGTTAATTTTGCAAAGTCCATGTTTCATTTTGGTTCCTATTCCCTCAGCTTCTTAGTGATTCTCGGAACCGTCTCCTGCAGCGGTCAGCGAAAATCCACAGCCGATACCGGTAAGGTTATCACCATTGGTTTCTGGAATATGGAAAATTTGTACGATACCCGGAACGATGCCTGGAATGATGATGATTTTACACCGGAAGGTCAAAATGCATGGGATGAAACCCGCTACCGCAATAAGCTTCAAAATATGGCCCGCGTGCTTGATTCTATTCAGGCGGATGTACTGGGAATGTGTGAAGTGGAGAGCAAAAAAGTACTGCTTGATTTAAGGGATGTGCTTCAGGGCGCAGGTAAAAACTATGATATCGTGCATTTTGATTCTCCTGATGAACGAGGCATTGATGCGGCTCTCTATTTTCACAAACTGAAATTTTCGCTGATAGCGGCGAAGCCTGTTCCTGTAATTTTGCCGGACAACGACAAAACAAGGGATATTTTGCATGCCGTTCTGTTGCACAAAGCCACCGGAGATACCCTGCATTACTTTGTGAACCACTGGCCATCCAGAAGGGGTGGAACAGAAGGCAGTGTGTCCAAACGCACGCTTGCAGCCAAGGCACTGTATAATGTGCTTGAGAAAGAAAAACTGTGGAGCAAGGCTTTTGTTATTGTGGGTGATTTTAATGACAATCCCTCGGACAGCAGTATTTCAAAGGTTCTTGGAGCCTGCAAACCCGCTGTCAAATCAGATTGCCGTATTCATAACCTGTCAGCTTTTTTTGATGTTACCCAGACAGGAACGCTGAAATACAACAACCGTTGGGATATTTTTGATCAGATTATGATTAGCAGCGCGCTGTGGAATAAGGCAGGTGCAACCTTGAAATTCAAACCCTATAGCAACCGCATTTTTGCTCCGGACTGGATTCTACAGCATGGAGGAAAATACGAGGGACATCCGCTGAGAACCTTTGGCGGTAAAACATACCTCAATGGATACAGCGATCACTTGCCGGTATCGGCAGAATTAACCTATGGCAAATAATCAGGTTGTAAAAACCAATATACCAAAAAAGAACGGGAAACCCAAGGGAAAACATCCTGCGTATACGCTTATAGACAGGGAGCTCAGTTGGCTGGCTTTCAATGCAAGGGTTTTGCAAGAAGCAGCGAACAAGCAGGTTCCGTTGCTGGAAAGAATCAAGTTTCTAGGTATTTTTAGCAATAACCTCGATGAGTTTTTTCGCGTTCGTGTGGCCGGTGTGCGCCGTTTGCTGCAACTGAATAAAAATGTAAAGAGCAAGGATTTTAAACTGCTGAAAAAAGAGCTGGAGGCCATTAAATCAACCGTTTTATTCCAGCAGCAGGAATTCACAAGGGTATATGAAAATGAAATTCTTTCTGACCTGAGAAAAGAAGGCATTTTTATTGTGGACGAATCTGCACTTACAGCCTCCGAAGCTTCCTATGTGCACGATATTTTTGTACACAAGATAGCAGGTAGAATAAGTCCTTTGCTGCTACAGCATGGCAAAGAACTGCCTAATATCAGAGATGGTGAGATTTATCTTGCCGTGAGAATGAGAAACAGTGTATCCGGCAACACGCAGTTTGCCCTGGTTGATATACCTTCAAAATCACTGGGGCGCTTTCATGTTTTACCAACAGCAGAAGGCGCAAAACGCATTGTTTTACTGGATGACATGATACGCCTGGGTTTGCCTAATCTGTTTTCCAGCCTGGACTTTGATGAGTTTACTGCTCATACCATTAAAATAACCCGTGATGCGGAGCTGGATATAGACAACGAAGTGGCAATATCCTTGCTTGAAAAGGTTGCAAAGAGCCTGAAACAGCGAAAAACAGGAGCCCCGACACGATTTATTTACGACCGAGAAATACCAAAGGATTTACTGGACTTTCTCACGCGAAAACTAAAGGCAGATAAAGAAAGTACCATTCCGGGAGGCCGATACCACAATTTCAGGGATTTTATCAAGTTTCCTGATGTGAACCGGCCTGATTTGCTGAACACAAAGCAGCAGGTAAGCCGAATTAAAGAGATTGACGAGGCCAAAAGCATGCTCAATCTGATTCAAAAACGCGATGTATTGCTCAGCTATCCGTATCAGCCATTTGATTATATCATACGGTTGCTCAGAGAATCAGCCATTGATCCTACCGTATTTGCCATCCGCATCTCACTTTATCGCCTGGCGGAAAACAGCAGTATTGCTGAAGCCCTTATCAATGCTATACAAAATGGCAAGCAGGTAATTGTGGTGATGGAATTGCGCGCCCGGTTTATGGAAGCCCATAATATTTACTGGGCAAATCGTTTGCGGGAAGAAGGTGCCTATGTTATCTACGGAATTCCCGAATTCAAGGTGCACAGTAAACTCATGGTTATTTCGCGCCGTGTGGGTTTTGAAACAACCAATATTGTACATATTGGTACCGGTAATTTTAACGAAGATACGGCCCGCCTATACTGTGATCATGCACTGCTTACATCCCGAAAAAAGATAGGAGAGGAATGCCTCAATGTTTTCGACTTGATTCAAAATTTCAGACCGGAGAAGGCTCGCTTCAAAACCTTATGGGTGAGCCCGGTAAATACCCGTGAACGGTTTATCGCCATGTTACAGCGCGAAGCCGATTTTGCATCAAAGGGATTGCCTGCCAGGGCCATCATCAAGATAAATTCACTGGTGGATGAAGCTTCCATAAATGCCATCGTCGAAGCTGCCACCGCGGGTGTGAAAATTGATTTGATTGTGCGGGGCATTTGTTGCCTGGCCATCGGCAATGAACACCCCAACATACGTGCGATAAGCATCATTGATAAATACCTGGAACATGCACGTGTTTTCTATTTTGAAAACGCAGGAGAACCGGAAGTGTTTATTGGCAGCGCAGATCTTATGCAGCGAAATTTACAGTCGCGTGTAGAGGTTACCGTACCGGTGCAGGATAAAGAGCTAAAGAACTTGCTTATTCAAGTGCTCGAAACACAACTTTCCGATAATGTCAAAGCCCGTATTTTGGATGCTTCCATGCAAAATATTATGGTGAAAAAACCTGCCGGGAAAAAAACTGTCCGCTCCCAGGTTTTCTTGCATTCACTTTTTGACAACCATTGAATCTGGCCGGAAATTCCACCACCACATCAGGAGGTTGGGGATAAATAACAGCATCCCCCAGCCAGGAATGCGGCTTTCCATGATAAAATGCCTTGCGGGCCAGGGTAAAATGGGGAAGAAAATAACCAAGCCCATAAGCGTTAATACAATCAGTGTGAAAAACAGCATGCCTTTGCCGGGGCGATATCCAAGAACCATATAGCTGTGAATCATCATGGCGGTGGCAGGCAGGCAAAGCATGACGGAATAATCGCGCTGGTGCGGAAATGCAACTGGAATGCAGGCCATGAAAAAAGAGGTACCCGCCAGGATGGCATTGTCACCTGTGAATCGTTTCGGTACGAACTTTAACACAAACCATGCGCTTAGCAGGGTAATTGCCGCCCTAAATAACCACTGAATCAAAAAAATCTGTTTGGTACTAAATTCTGCAATTGAATAGTTTCCTTCACCCCGAATAACGGTACCGGTAAAATAACGTGTCAGTATGCTGGCAAAATCCGTAAATCCACCTTCTCCCACTGTGTTTACATGTTCTTTATTCAATGGATTTAAAAGCCCCAGCCAGTCTTTCATGATCTGGGAATGGTAATCCGAAGAGAGAAACAGGTATGGCAAAAGGAGTAGCAGGGTAATACCAGCCGTGATCATAGCAATGGCTCTGATATTTTTTTTAAGAAGAAAATACCAGAAGAAAAAAACCGGTAAAATTTTTATGTTTATGCCGATGGCAAATGAAAGGCCGCCTTGAATTAACTGATTTTCTTTCATGCGGTAAACGCCTTCCAAACAGCACCAAACCATCAGTATAGTAAGCTGTCCGTATAACAGATTCATAAAGATGGCATGGTAAGATAGAAATGCCATTACAATCAGGAACCAGGTTTCTTTGCTCGAATAACCCAGCTTTAAAAAATGTCTGAGCAGACTGTAAATTCGGTTAAGCATGGCAAATCCCAGCAGCATCCAGATTAACTTCAAAACCTGAACCGGGAAAAGGGTTAGCGGCGCGAGTACTGAGGCAAACAAGGGACTGTAATAGTACCACATGCCAAACATTTGTGGACCGTTGTATGGATTGCTGCCCAGGCGAAGTTCTTCTGCGGCTAGGTAGAAAATATCTACATCATTGTCGGCGCTGATATTGCGAAGCACAGGAAACAAGGCCAGGCAAAAAAGCAAACCAATGATAACCTCTTCCTTGTGGTATCCGCCTGATTTCCATTTTTTAAAAGGAAGGAACTGCATGGTTTGCCGTTTTTTTATTCCATTGCAGCCTTGATGAATTTCACAAACAGCGGGTGGGGATTGGCTACCGTGCTCTTTAACTCGGGGTGAAACTGCACGCCTACAAACCATTTGTGCTCCGGAATTTCTACAATCTCTGCCAGGCCGGTATCCGGATTGGTACCTGTTATTTTCATCCCGGCATCCTCTATGCGTTTCTTGTATTTATCGTTAAACTCATAACGATGGCGGTGTCTTTCGGTGATTTTTGTTTTGCCGTAGGCTTTCAAAGCATGTGAACCTTTAGAAAGTTCACAGGCATAGGAGCCGAGACGCATCGTACCTCCCATGTGGCTAATTTTTTTCTGATTTTCCATCAGGTCAATCACCGGGTTTTTGGTGTCACTCATCATTTCAGCAGAGTGCGCATCTTTCAATCCGAGCACATTTCGTGCAAACTCGATTACGGAGCATTGCATTCCCAGGCAAATCCCAAAGAAAGGGATGTTGTTTTCACGGGCATATTTTACCGCCGTGAGCTTGCCTTCAATTCCCCGATTTCCAAATCCGGGAGCAACCAGAATGCCATCAAAACCGTCCAGTTTATGTGAAACATTGCTTTCAGTAATCAGTTCGCTGTGAACGTAGGTAACATTTACCTTGCACTCATTGGCTGCACCGGCATGTATGAAGGCTTCATTAATAGATTTGTAGGCATCGGGGAGCTCTACATATTTTCCTACCAATGCAATATTTACCTCGCTCTTGGGGTGTTCAAGCCTGAACAGGAAATCACGCCACTGGTCTAGATTGGGTTCCTGTGGGCTTTTTAGCTTCAGTTTATTGAGAACTACTTTATCCAGTTTTTCCTTCAGCATCACCATAGGAACCTCATAAATGGTGCTCACATCGATGCTTTCAATTACCGCGTTTTGGTGCACATTGCAGAAAAGGGCAATCTTCCTGCGCATATCTGCCGTTAGGTGCTTTTCTGTTCGGCAAACCAGTATATCGGGCTGTACACCTTGTTCCAGCAGCATTTTAACACTGTGCTGGGTGGGTTTTGTTTTTAATTCACCGGCAGCTGCCAGGTAGGGAATGAGTGTCAGGTGAATGACAATTGCATTTTCAGGACCCATATCCCATAGCAATTGACGCACGCTTTCCACATAGGGCAGCGATTCAATATCGCCGACAGTTCCCCCAATTTCGGTGATAACGATGTCATAATTGCCGCTTTCACCCAGGTAGCGCATTCGCTTCTTAATTTCGTCGGTAATATGGGGGATTACCTGAACCGTTTTTCCCAGGTATTCGCCACGACGTTCGTTTTCAATGACAGTTTGGTATACCCTACCTGTAGTGACGTTATTGTTTTGCGATGTAGGCGTATTCAGAAAACGCTCATAGTGACCCAGATCCAAATCGGTTTCAGCACCATCTTCGGTTACATAACATTCTCCGTGCTCGTATGGATTAAGTGTTCCCGGGTCTACATTAATGTAGGGGTCAAATTTCTGGATGGTTACACTGTAACCTCTGGCCTGTAAAAGTTTGGCCAGCGATGCGGAGATAATGCCTTTGCCAAGAGAGGATGTAACTCCACCCGTAACGAAGACGAATTTGGCTTTTTTCATGTTGGAAAAGCGATTTGAATTGGTCGCTACGGGATACAAAAGTAGTAGGGGAAGTGGGGTGCGTGTAAGAAACTAATTCAGTAGTTTTGAACAGCGGTAAATACCCTGGCTGTT
>CAZVJY010000028.1:0-19139 GCA_964626685.1 uncultured Flavobacteriaceae bacterium | reverse complement strand
GGAGCTTTGCCCAGCCTGCTTTCCAGGTCCAGCAGCTTCTTTTGCTGCATGGTTTTAAGGCATTCCGCAAAAAACGGATCGGTTTTAAGCAAACAATCCAGACTTTTGCTGAGCAAATCTTCTCCATTGGTAAAAGGTTTCAGCGGCTCACGACCCAGCGGATCAACCGAAAGGTCCCAGGGTTTCAGTGCATCCAGCTTGAGCTGTTCTTTGCGCTTCTGCGTGGCTTGCTTCAGCATGGGAACCACATGCATTTCAATGGCATTGTGGAACTGTTTGCAGTCTTCGGCTGTGTAATCATAGCGTCCGAGAGCCTTGAACATATAATCGCGGTAGTTGGGAAAGCCCGCATTTAGGGCCATCTGATGCCTTTTTTGTACCATGGTATCAAACAGCGATTCCAGCTTTTCGGTGTCCTGCTGCCTGCGTTCGTTCATGGCTTTCCAAACCTTTTCGCGCAGGGCGCGGTCGGTACGAAGCAGGAAGTTGGAGGCCTGCTGCATCGTGTAGGTCTGTCCTTCAATTTCTACAGACATGGCGCCTTGTATGGAGCTGTATTCCTGGGCCAGGGTTTGCAGTTCGGCTTGTATGGGAATGTTTTCCTCGCGGAACAATTCAACAGCGCCGCGCAGGCTGCGGAAATAGATTTTCAAGGCCTCATCCTGTTCTGCTTCCTTTGCAAAGGGCGATTCCACCACCTTGCGGTTTAGCTTGTCTTCCAGCGGTGCCAGCTCGGGCTGTATGTTTTGCACAAAATCCAGGTAGGCGGCCTCGTGCTCTTTGTTGGTGGTATCGCAGGTCATGCGAATATAGCGCCAGGCGAGGTCCTCGGAAACCGAAGATTCCAGGTCGGATATTTCCTTCAGCCAGTTTGCAAATGCTTCCTTGCTATTGGCTTCAAAGTCAATCAGCCGGTTGAAATGCTCAATAAGCTTCGCAGCGGTTAATGGTTTTTCAATAATCATTCACTTACAAAATTACATATTGAAAGCGGTATGTAAGGGTAGTGTTTTTCGGAAAGAGCCTTAATTTTTTCAGCTGCGCTTGCCATACCAGGGGCGCCTGGGCTTGCTGTCACTGCGTCCTGCTGCGTTCCCCTGCCCGGAATTGCCCTGGCGGGGGCGGTTTCTGTTAGCGTTTGCTGGTTTGCTTTGTGAAGCCGCATTTGACTGAACTCCAGACTGCGCTGGGGCACTCGAAGCCGGATAGGGATTGTTTTCCGCCAGCGGAATGGATTTGCGGATCAGTTTTTCAATATCGCGGATGTACGGTCTTTCTTCCTGTTCGCAAAAGGACAATGCCGTGCCGCTGGCGCCGGCCCGACCTGTGCGGCCAATGCGGTGCACATAGGTTTCGGGAATATTGGGGATGTCGTAATTCACAACCCAGGCCAGTTCGTCAATGTCGATGCCACGGGCGGCAATGTCGGTAGCCACCAGCACGCGTGTGGTTTTATCCTTGAAGTTGCTGAGTGCACGCTGTCTGGCACTCTGTCCTTTGTTGCCGTGAATGGCTTCCGCACGGATTCCGGCCTTGATGAGCATTCTCACTACCTTGTCGGCACCATGTTTGGTGCGGGTAAACACCAGGGCCGTTTCAATGCTGCGATCCTGAAGAATATCGGTGAGCAGGTTGATTTTGTTGTTCTTGTCGGTGTGATACAAATACTGCTGCACAGTATCGGCGGTAGATGATACGGGCGTTACGGAAACCGATTCCGGATTGCTTAGGATGGTGTTTGCCAGGCTCACAATTTCAGCGGGCATAGTGGCTGAAAAGAACAGCGATTGCCTGCGCTGGGGCAGGGCCTTGATGATTTTCTTTACATCGTGCACAAAGCCCATATCCAGCATGCGGTCAGCTTCATCCAGTACGAAATATTCTATGTCGCGCAGGGTGATGAAACCCTGGTTCATGAGATCGAGCAGGCGGCCCGGGGTGGCAATGAGGATGTCGGTACCACGCTGAATGGCGTCGGTTTGGGGTTTTTGGCCCACACCGCCAAAGATCACCACCGATTTTAAACCGGTGTGGCGTCCGTAAGCTTCAAAGCTCTCCTGAATTTGTATGGCAAGTTCACGGGTGGGTGTTGCCACCAGGCAGCGGATTTTGCGGCGGTTGTTGTTTGCATTGCTGTTGTAAAGGTTTTGCAGAATGGGCACGGCGAAGGCGCAGGTTTTTCCGGTACCGGTTTGGGCGCAGCCCATGAGGTCGCGGCCTTTTAGTACGATTGGAATGGCCTGTTGCTGAATGGGGGTGGGGGTGTCATAGCCTTCCTGCTGCAATGCGCGCAGAATGGGCTCAATGAGGTTGAGTTCGTTGAATTTCATTTTTAAATAATTTGCGACGAGAGCAGCTTTACCGGGTTAAAATACGAATGGTTTTAATTGTCAGCTGCCGGTGGTGGTGCAAAACCCGTTGTGTAAATTGAAACGGGCCAATTAAATGCCAGAGATACTAAAAACAGAAAGAACGATCGTCTGATTGAGTGCAAAGATAGGCTAAATACAGCGATCACAAACAATTATAGAATTGTCGGCCTGTTTGCCTGTCAAAAAATGTGCTGAAAAAGAAGGTAGCTGTAACCCTTACGATCCCATCTTGCGGGGCGTGGTGGTCTTGGCCTTCACACCGCCGGTGGGCTTGGGTGTTGAGGTTTTAACCTTTTTTGGAGCAACTGCCTTGCCGCCGGTTTTTTCTGCGGGTTTGTCGGTGCTGCCGGCTTCTTCGGAGCTTTCTTCCTCTTCCTGTCCCAGTTTGCTCCAGTCCAGCAGGCCTTTGATAATCCCATACCAGCTGAACAGTTTTTTCATGTCGCCGGGATACACTTTTTCGCGGTCGTAGTTGGGAAGAACCTTGCCCATGTAGGCTTTGATTTCATTGTTGTCGGCATTGGATGCGGGTGGGTTGGAACCGGCTTCATCCAGGGCTTTCAGCTGTTGCAGCACCTGCCACAATTTGGTTTCGCCTTCGTCGGTAAACATAGCGATATCAGCCAGTACACTTACGCGCTGCTGCAGGGTGGTGGCAAATTTTTTGCCTGTGCCAATGGTTTCAACAATCAAACCGGTTTTGTTTCTTCCGATGATTTTGTGCAGACCGGGAACACCCGATACCGAAACGATGTCTTTCAATTCCATGAGGGGCAAATTTCGTGTTTTATGCCCATACCTGCAAATAGAAGGGATTTATTGATAAATGAATATACGAAAAAAGGCGACCTTCCCCATTTATTCGCTCATTTTTTTGCGAATAACAACCTTTTGAAATGCCCTTAAAACGGAGGCCTTGGCTAAATTTTCGGTAAAATCTCCCGGCATGCTTTTTACTTTTCGATACTGACTTTCACTGAGGTCAATCCTGTTTACCACCCGCATCAGTGCGGCCGGGTTTTTCTGTTGCAAATCAGCCATAAATGTCTGCAGTTCTGCAACCATCGCGGGCAAATCGGGGTAGGTTTCTTCCTTGAAGGTAAAATCAGCTATGCCAACATCTTTTTCGAGCTGGTTTTTTGTGGCCAGCAGGATGTCTGTATCCGGGGTGAATGAGGCCAGTTCCTGAAAATCAGTCATGGGTGTGTTCCAAACCGTTTTCCCATTTGCTTACTGCTGAGGTAGCAAGGGCATTTCCCAGAACATTGGTCATGCTGCGGCCCATATCACAAAAATGGTCAATGGGTAAAATCAGGGCAATACCTTCTGCAGGAATGTCAAACATGGCACAGGTAGCGGTAACCACCACCAGGCTGGCTCTGGGTACGCCCGCAATGCCTTTGCTGGTGAGCATCAGCACCAACAGCATGGTGATCTGCGTCCCCGTGTCCAATGGAATCCCATACGCCTGTGCAATGAAAATACTGGCGAATGTCATGTACATCATGCTGCCATCCAGGTTAAAACTATAGCCTAGCGGAAGTACAAAGCTTACAATATTGGGGCGGCAGCCAAAGCGCTCCAGTTCTTCGGTGAGTTTTGGGAAAACCGCTTCGCTGCTGGTGGTGCTGAAGGCGATGAGCAGGGGCTGCTGAATGCGCGAAAGCAATATTTTTAATCTTTTTCTCAGAATGATGAACCCGGCGGCCAGCAATACGAGCCACAATACGCCCAGTCCCAGGTAGAAACTGCCCATGTATTTTCCATAAACGGTGAGTACACCGAGTCCTTTTTTTGCCACAATGGATGCAACGCCACCCAGCACGCCCAGCGGGGCAAACCACATGATATAGCCAACCATTTTCAGGCATACATGTCCTATGGTGTCCAGGGCGCGGGTAAGGGGAGCTGCTTTTTCGCCCAGGGCTGTCATGGCAACTCCGAAAAAGATGCTGAATACCACCAGCTGAAGGATTTCATTCGTGGCCATGGCCTCAATTACACTTTTCGGAAAAACATGCTCAATAAATCCTTGCAGGCTGAAACCCTTGCTATTATTCAAAAAATCTTTTGCGCCGGCCACGTCGCCCTCGCCCAGATTAACGCCCACACCGGGTTTGAAGACATTCACAAGTACCAGGCCCAGCAACAAGCTGATGAGGCTTGCGCTTACAAACCAAAGCATGCTTTTTCCGCCAACGCGTCCTACGGCTTTCAAATCGCCCATTTTGGCAATACCGGCCACCAGTGTGCTGAATACCAGCGGTGCAATAATCATTTGCACCAGCCGCAGAAAAATAGTAGTAAGCAGTTTCATTCGTTCTGCAAACAGGAGTGCGTTGGGTTTGGTACTGCTGAGGTAAATCCATTCACCCAGTGCAATGCCTATGAGCATGCCGGCAATGATGAGAACGGTTAATTGATGTCGTTTGGCAATCATGCAATATTCGTGGTTGCAATAATACTCACTTTGAGCGGCAAACCGGATGTGCCAGTGGCACAATTAGGGCTTTACAGCACTGTATTCCGTGAAAAACCGCGCTGAATGCCGTATTTTTGACCCAATGATTGTTGTTACCGGAGCCGCAGGATTCATTGGTTCGGCTATGCTTGGGCATTTGCAGGCACTGGGTTATGCCGACCTTGTGGCAGTGGATGATTTTTCCAATCCGGAAAAAAATCCCAACCTGGAGGGGAAGAAACTCAGCCATTGCGTGCACCGCGATGATTTTTTTACGTGGTTTGAACACCATGCCGAGCGCATACAGTTTGTGCACCACATCGGTGCCCGCACCGATACCGCTGAATTTGGAGAAGATATTCTCAATCACCTCAATTTAGAATACAGCAAGCGTGTTTGGGAGCTGTGTGTGAAGTATTCTGTACCGCTGATCTACGCCAGCAGCGCAGCAACCTACGGTGCGGGTGAACATGGCTTTTCAGATAAACCGGAAAACCTGGAAAAATTAAAACCGCTGAATCCTTATGGACTTAGCAAGCATAGGTTTGATCTTTGGGTAATGCAGCAAAAGCGTACCCCTCCATTTTGGGCAGGATTCAAGTTTTTCAATGTTTTCGGCCCCAATGAGTACCACAAAAAGCGGATGGCCAGCGTGGTGTTTCATGCCTTCCATCAAATTAGAAACACCGGTAAAGTGAGCCTGTTCAAAAGCCACAGGCCCGATTTTGACAATGGCAGGCAACAACGGGATTTTATATACGTGAAGGATGTGCTGAAAGTGCTGACCTTTTTCATGGAGAACCGCAAAAACAGTGGTTTGTACAACCTGGGGACAGGAACCGCCGGCACTTTTCAGGATCTGGTTATGCCCATTTTTCTTGCGTTGAATGAGATGCCGCAAATTGATTTTGTGGACATCCCCGAAGATATTCGTGAAAAGTATCAGTATTATACCTGTGCCGACATGGATAGATTGATACAGGCGGGATATAATCAGGGTTTTTATGACCTGGACGAAGCAGTGCTCGACTACATTGGCAATTATCTGATGCCAGGAAACTATATGTAAAAAAACATGGCAAATTGGTTTCGTAAACCCGGATTGGTATGGATGATAACAGGTTTTCTGCTGTCTGTTTCCGGGTATGTGCTGATGTTGCGAAACCAGAATCTGGGTCCGGAAGCTGCCCTGCAAAAGGAATCATCACGAATCACAAGGGTATTGCAGGAAGCCCGCGATTTGATTCGCAAGGACTGGACCTTTGCGGCCAACCCCAAACGCATTGATGAACGCAGTGAAATAGCCCTGCAATTTAGGAAAGCCGGGGTTGAGGTATTTATTTTCAAAGGCAGTGTCCCTGTTTACTGGACCTCCAATAGCTATAACCTGCTGCCCAAAGGCGCCAATGGGATTGAAATTCAAAAACACTTCGGCAGATACCTTGCCGTATGGAATATTCATACCGATACACTGGACTATGTATTTGCCCGTGACTTAATACGCAATCCGGAACTGAAAGCCCTGGGTACTGCCATGCTGGCGGAAGAAAAGGATAATAAGTTCTCTTTGTCAGCCAACCCGATAGATAACAGCATTCCGGTTGAAATCGCGGCCATGCCTCTGTTTTATCTCGTAATTGATGAGTTTAAACCGGGCATTCCTTTCGATGTTATGGCAGGTATTGGCCTGTTGATGATGAGTCTGGGCTGGGCGGGCTTTGCATCGCGCCGAAAATGGCATGTGTTAAAAACACCCGTAAACCTGGTGTTGTGGATGGCAGTGGCTTTGCTGTATGAAAAAGGCCTCGCATTCTGGAACCTTTCTGCAACAGCCCTGTTTGCTCCTGAAGTATACGCCTCTTCGGCCTATTTCCCGAATCTGGGTGTGCTGCTGTTTCTCAGCATCTGGGGTTACTATTTTGTATCATGGCTAAATCTGCTGACGGACCGCTTTTCGGGAAAGTTACCAAATTGGCTCAAGCTGTTTTTGCTCATTTTTACGCTGTTTGCACTGTATGGATCTTCTATGTTTATTCTTGGAGAAACCGCCAGGCTTGTTCGTGACAGTTCGGTAAACTTCAATTTTCATGATATTCACCTGGTAAATGTTTTCTCACTGCTGGGTCTGGCTGCCATCGTTATCTGGTATGTGGTGCTTTTCAGGCTGATGCAGCAGGTGAGGTTGTTTGAAGCCTATTTTGCAATCAGCACCCGACGCTGGGTTGCTTTAATAACATTTATCCTGTTTTATGCCTGGGTTCTTAATACGCAGGAATCCTGGCTGTTTTTCTATCTGCCGGTGGTGGTTGCCGGACTGCTGCTGTATGATTTGGCCTTTAAAGACCACAAAGAATGGATTCGGGTGGGGTTGAAAATTGTCATTCCCAGTCTGGTTACAGGGTTGATATTTAACATACAAATCGCCATCAAAGAACTTGAAGTACGTGAGATACTGGCGGCCAAACTATTGCTGCAAAATGAGAAAGAGCCTTATAATTTGCTGGTTTCAACAGAGCAAAAACTGCTGTATGATAAAGGTGTAGTTGATTATTACACCTGTACCGATGAAACCAAAAATGAGTTTGAGAAACGCCTGCGGCAGTTGTATTTCTCGGAATACAGCGAGGATTTTGAGATACTTGTTTTTGATTACAATGCCGTGGGAAGAGGCTACCGTGAACAGAATCCTTTTGATTACATTACCATCAACAATCTTTTCTACAGCAATGTATGTAAACCCATAACCACGCGTTTCGCTCTGGTGAATGAGCGCAAGCTCAAAGGCAGTTACCTGGGCCGCTTTGATGTGGGTGATAAAGGTATTTATCTGGGAACCTATTTTGTACTGTTAAAACCGCGCATATCGGCTACCCAGGGCCGATTGGCAGATATGTTCAACAAATCGCCGCTGGAAGGTTTGTTTACCGAAAATGGCTACAGCTATGCCATATACTCAAAGAATAAACTGGGCCGGCGCTATGGTCAGTTCAATTACGCTGTTTCCTTTCCTGATTGGGGAAAAGACACCCTGCTCACCAGAGATGGCTACAGCCACCTGACCTATTCGGATGATCTGGGCAATGAAATTATTATCAGCAAGCCCTCGGGCTCAATACTGGAGTCAGTTTCCGGTTTTACTGTACTGGGTATTGCAGGCTTGTTTATTACGCTGCTTTACTATGTTGTAATTCTTTTGAGACAGTTTATCCTCAGTATCCAAACGGCCACGGTAACAAGGCTTCGGGTGCTGAAAATGCTTAAAAACCGCATTCCTTTTACCGCAGGAAGGGAGCTGTTTCTAAGCTCAAAACTGCAGGTTTATGTAACGCTGGTGGTGTTTGTGACCTTCGTAGTGGTGCTTTTTGTTACCATCAATTATTTCCGTAGCAATTATACCCTCAGGCAAAGGGAATCGCTGTGGAACAAAACCTCGGAAATCGCCAACGCCATTGGAACACAGGCCAGCCTGGATGCACTGTTCAATAATTTTCAGACAGGGCTCGTCTATGATCTCAGCAGTTACTACAATACCGATATCAATTTGTATGATGCCCGCGGGAAGCTGTTGATTTCCAGTAACGATAAAATCTATGAACAGGATATTCTGGGCAACCTGATGAACCCGGAAGCCTACCGACAACTGAACAGTGGCAGTTCGGGTTTTGTAGTAGATGAGCAAATTGGTGATCTGACCTATATCTCAGCCTACTACACCATTCTTGATAATGACCTCAATATCAAAGGCTATCTGAATTTGCCCTATTTCTCAAACCGAAAAGATCTGTACCGTGAAATTTCGAACTATGCCGTAACGATCATTAATCTGTTTGCCCTGGTATTCGCGTTGGCAGCCCTGGTTGCTTACATCATGGCAATGCGCATTACAGGCCCGCTGAATCTAATTCGTCAGCAGATGGGGCTGGTGAAACTGGGATTGCCCAATTCGCCCATTGAATGGCAGCACAATGATGAAATCGGCCTGCTGATTTCGCAGTACAACAAAATGATTCTGGAACTGGAGGAAAGTACGGCCAGGCTTGCTGAAGGGGAGCGACAGGGTGCGTGGAAAGAAATGGCAAAACAGGTGGCGCATGAAATTAAAAATCCGCTCACGCCCATGAAGCTGAGTCTGCAGCATTTGCAGTATGCCATTCAGCGCAAGGATGAGAACCTGGAAGAAAAAATCAAGAAGACCACCGAACTGCTGATTACCCAGATAGACTCATTGTCGGCCATGGCAGAAGAATTTTCTTCGTTTGCCAAAATGCCGGAACCCAAAATGGAGAAAACGGATCTGGCAGTTGTTTTGGATTCGGTGATTCAACTTTTTGACAAAGAGCAGAATGTTACTTTTGATTATGTTGCCCTGCCCGCAGAAACTTTTGTAATGGCAGATAGGCATCAGCTGGGTCGCGTATTTACCAATATCATCAAAAACGCGGTGCAGGCCATACCCGAAGACAGAAAAGGATTAATCCGGATTAGGGGAAGTGTGGAAACGGGCCGCGTGTCAATTTCATTTGAAGACAACGGTTCGGGTATTCCTGAAAACCTGCGCAAGCAGATTTTTAGTCCAAACTTTAGCACCAAAAACAGTGGTATGGGCCTGGGGCTGGCCATCAGTAAACGTATTGTGGAGCTGTTTGGTGGTCTCATTCATTTTCAAAGCGTGGAAAACAAAGGCACAACCTTTGTCGTTCAGCTGCCACTCATGGAAACAGCGTAATGCGTGAGATACAAACTTGCCATATTGCGTTTTATGGGTTTTGTAGGGCTGTCGCTTTTCTTTCATGATGCGCAATCGCAGCATCGCACGAAGATTCTCATACCTGCCGATACCCTTGTTTTTGTTGATTCCGGATATGTAATTCCAGCTTCCGTGCGTATGGTTTCCGGAGAATCTGTATTGCAAGAAGGAAAAGATTACCGCTGGCAAAAAAATCACAGGAACGTTGTTTTTGTGGGCGAATGGCTAAATAAACCGATACAAATAACCTATCAGGCTGTTAATCCCGCGTTTTTTAAAATGCGGCAGGTTTATCCCATGCGTACAGAGGTAAATCCAAGTGGATTACAGCTGGAAAACCAGCCACCTGCCGCTGCGGTTTCTGAAACCTCCGGCTTGCTGACTGACGGTGTATTGCTTCGGGGATTATCATTCGGAAATACCCAGGATTTGGTGCTCAACTCAGCATTGAATCTTCGCATGAGTGGGAAAATCAACGAGAATCTCAGCATTGAAGGGGCGCTCACTGATCAGGAATACCCCTTTCAGCCAGATGGAACCAGCAGCAGCATTCAGGATTTTGACAGAATTTATGTTAAAGCGCAGTCTGCCAAATCTACTGTAACCCTCGGAGATTATGCGTTCAACGGCCTGAGTCAGGCCTGGTTTTCAAAGTATGCAAAGAAAAACAGGGGGATTCAGCTGCAACGAACAGATACAGCACGCAACTGGCATATACGTTCAGAAGGAAACGCTGCGCTTGCCAGAGGACGTTTTGCAAGGAACGAACTGCAGGGACAGGAAGGTTTGCAGGGGCCATACAGGCTTACAGGAGCGCGAAATGAGAATTTTATCATTGTAGTATCCGGAACTGAGGTTGTATACCTGGATGGGAAGCGGCTGGAGCGAGGCTATCAGGCAGATTATACCATAGATTACAACCTGGGTGAAATCACGTTTATGCCCAGGCATCTGATTGCCCAAAACAGCCGAATCGTCGTTGAATTTCAGTACACCGATCGTTTTTATACGCGCATGGTGGGAGCGGTTATGGTTTCCGCAGAAAAGCGAAATGTAACCCTGTTTGGATCCATGTTCAGGGAAGGCGATTTGCCGTCACAGCCTTTACAGCAGGATCTTAGGCTGTTCGACAGTTCCAGTATGCTTGATGCACGGCAAATTATGGAGCTTGCCGGTGACAATCCGGCTGCGGCGGCTATGAGCGGAGCTTTCAGGCAAATGGCATTTAATCCTTCAGCTCCAAATTATATCAAAAAAGACAGTGCAGGTTTTTCATTTTTTGCCTACAAATCTGCACCCGACTCAGGAGAGGTTTATTACCGTCTTTCATTCGCATACGTGGGTCCGGGCAGGGGCAATTACCGGCTGTCGGCCACTACCGCAAACGGCAAAACCTACAGGTTTGTGCCGCCCTCCGGAACTTCGTCACAAGGTGATTATGAACCCATCCAGGTTTTGCATACCCCCAATAAGAACAGCCTTACCGAATGGGGGATGGTATGGAAATTCAGACCCGGAAATCAGGTAAAAATCAGCAATGCTTTTTCCTTGCAGGACAACAACCTCTTTTCACCGCTGGATGATGCGGATAACCGGGGCCGTGCTCTCGGGATTGAATGGAAGCAGCGCAATCATATTGGAAAGTCAAAAAAAGACACCACACGAAGCTGGCAATTGCAAAATGATGTAAAAACAGAATGGACTTCGGCTCGTTTTACTGCCGTGGAACGTTTCAGGGATGTGGAATTTGGCCGTTTGTGGAACAGACAGTTGTTCAATCCTGAGGGAGGAACATCACCTGCCGGCAGCCGCTACCTAACCCACAGGATTTACCTTGGTAATAGGAATCTGGAAACAGAGAGTCGCTGGGGGGTAAATCGTTTTGGTGCCAATCTTTCAAGGTTTGCCTTCATGAGATTGAAGGCTGAGAATGAGGGGTGGTTTGCCGAGCCTGCTGCTGAAGTATCCAAAGCCACACTGGGTGCATTGAATAACGATTTTAAACAGTTGCGGCTGCAAGGAGGGTACCGCCAAAGGAGTTTTACTGCTGTTGTGGAACAAATGCGTGAGGAAAGTGTTTTCAAGTTTGATACCGCTGCCGGAAGCCTGATAAACAACTCCTACCGCTTTGATGAATCGCGGCTAAGGCTGGACGTCAGAAAAGGCAAGTATACACTATCCGTCAATGCAGCAGGCCGAACCAATTTGCTGCCGTGGAACAGTACCCTGCTCCGGGCTTCGCGCTGGCAATCGGCGGGAAGCGATCTCTTTGTAAGTGGCAAAAAAGCAGCATTCCTTAAAACCGGATGGCAGTATCGTTCCATGCAATTGCTGGATAGCACATTTGCAGGCCAATTCGCCGATGAAAAACACACATCAGCCCGCCTGGAATGGTCTTTTCCGGCTCTGACAAAAAACCTGTCTGGCAATATTTTTTATCAAACCCTTTCCGCTCGCGAGCAACAGCGGCAATTTGCCTACTTTGAAGTGCCTGCCGGGCAAGGCTATTACACCTGGATTGATTTTAACGAGAATAAAGTACAGGAGGTAAGCGAGTTTGTTGAAACCCCTTTTCGTGATCAGGCAAGGTTTGTAAGGCTATTGCTGCCAACAGGCGCTTTTATTCGGGCGCAATCTGTTGAATGGAATGGAAACCTGCATTACCGTCTTAAAAATAAAAGAGAAACCGTGTTTTTTAGCAACCGGCTCGGGTGGAATTACCTGGGACGGAATACATTTTCATCATCCTTGAACCGCTATCTGCCGTTCACCGAAAATCTGCAGTCGGATAATGTTATTGCAGCCAATGCAATGCTCAGAAACCAGGCGGAAATTGAAGGAGCGCGCTGGTCGGTACAGTATACAACGCAGTACAGAGGCAACAAGAATTTCTTTGGGCAGGGGCCCGAACTACGTAATGTTCAGACACATACCTTGTTTCACCGCCGAGATTTTGGCACGGCGTGGCAAATGCGCGCCACCGCAGATAAAAAACTGCATAAAAATCAGTCGGCAGTGCAGCCGGCAAATAATTTTTCCTACAGCGGCTTCTCAGCAGAACCCCAGGTGCTATGGCAGCTAAATACGCGCATGCGGATTGCCCTTTCAGGTAAAAAAGAATGGTCTGACTCTCTTGGAGGAAGGCGTCTTGCAGAACGAAGCGAAATTTCAGCCACTGTAACCCGAAGTATTGGCAGCACAGGTATGCTGGATGTCAGGTTCACACGCATCGATTTTACCTACAATGCACAGCCTAACACCGCCCTGGCTTTTGATGTAATGCAGGGTTTTACTCCCGGAAAAAACTATCGGTTTAATGCGGAAATTCGCATGTCGGCAGCCAATAACGTGCAGGTTTTGCTCAATTATGAAGCCCGTAAAACCGGAAACATTGGCATGATTCACATCGGCAGGGCAGAGGCCCGTTACTTGTTCTGAGGGGCAATAAATTCCAGGTTTTTGCGAATTTTCGTAAAACCGGCCCGGGTAACCGCTGATTTTTGGAAATGCTTATCGAAAGTGATTTCATCCATGTTTTGCCAGGCAATGTTATCCCAGTTAATCCAATCGCCGGCATCGAATCGTGGCTCTGTGTTTGGTGCTGAAAAATGATTCCAGGGGCACACATCCTGGCAAATATCACAACCGAAAACATAATCTTCCATATGCAGCTGAAAGGCTTTCGGTATATCACTTTTACGCTCAATAGTGAGGTAGGAAATGCATTTTGAGGCATCCACCACACCATCCTGCACGATGGCCTGTGTGGGGCACGCATCGATGCATGCGGTACAGGTTCCGCAATGGCTGCCGGTGGGTTCATCAGGCTCTATTTCCAGATTACAGACAATTGTTGCAATAAAGAAATAAGACCCCACGCCCTTTCTCAGCAGCAAGCTATTCTTTCCGGTCCAGCCCAGCCCGGCCAGCGAGGCCCATTGTCTTTCCATTACGGGGGCGCTGTCCACAAAAATTCTGCCTTCCATAGGGCCGGATGCGGTTTGCAGTTCTGCCACCAGTTCATACAGTTTGTCTTTGATTACTTTATGGTAATCTTCGCCCCAGGCATATTTCGCCACTTTCGGAGCCTCCGGGTTTTGCTTTCCTTCCGGAAAATAGTTATATAAAAAACAGATAACACTCTTGGCTCCCGGCACCAGTAAAGTCGGGTCTAGACGCTTTTCAAAATGGTTCTCCATGTATTGCATGCTCCCATGGTAACCCTTTTCCAACCAGTTTTTTAACCGGTCTTCTTCTTCGTGTAATTTTCGCGCAGCAGCCACACCCACAGCGATAAAGCCGTATTTTTCCGAAAGCTTGCGGAGGTGTGTTTTCAGCGCAGCGCCTTGCAACATGCTGTTACTTCTTCAGTTTGTCGGCAAAAAGCTTGCGGAATTTGGCAGCCTTTTCACCCACGACCGCGACACAGTAGGGCTGATCGGGGTTGTTGGTGTAATAGTCCTGGTGGTAATCTTCAGCTGGATAGTAGCATTCCAGCGTCATGATTTCCGTTACAATCGGATTGTCCCACAATTTGGCTTCTTCGGCTGCCTCGCGGCTTTTCAGGGCAATTTCCTTTTGTTGTTCATTACGGTAGTAAATGCCGCTGCGGTATTGAGTTCCTATATCATTTCCCTGGCGATTCAGTGTTGTTGGGTCATGGATTCTCCAGAAAACCATGAGGATTTCAGCATAGCTGGTTTTATCCGTATCAAACACCAGTTGTGTTACTTCAGCATGGCCTGTAAGCCCCGAGCAAACTTCCTTATAGGTTGGGTTTTTTATTTTTCCGTTGGCATAGCCACATTCTATGCTCACAATGCCTTCCATTTGTCTGTAAACGGCGTCAAGACACCAGAAACAACCTCCGGCAAGTATGGCAGTATCTGTATTCATATTCTCTTGGTTATGTGATAATTTTTTTGTATATTCATTTGAGGGGCGTTTTCCGGCACAGCCGGCCACCATAAGCAAACCTGTCCAAAGCCATAATTGTTTAGCGAGCATGTAGTTTTGTGTTTATGTAAGCAACTCCTGTGCCCAAAATCGCGCCTGCCAGAACGTCGGTAGGGAAGTGCTTTCCGGCTTTGATGCGAAGGATGCCAGTGCCGATACTGAGTGCGGCCAGGCCAAGGGTAACAGCGGGTTTTCTATCATGTACAGGGAGTGTCCGGTCGTAAAAATAATGGCTTGCTGCCATACAGGCTGTGAGGGATGTGTGTCCGCTGAAAAAGCTGTAAGCATCATCATTTTTTCTGGCGCTGAAGCCGGCTTCATTGGCATAGGGTCTGGCCCGCATGGCAAGCATCTTGGTAGTTTGTGTTATATTCCACGTCATCCACAAGTTCTGTGTCATCAACAGGGTTGCCTTGTTTCTTTCAGTTAATTGTTTTTGTGTAATTCCATACAAAGCCAACAGGCCTGCTGAGGCAAAGGTGATGTCAGAAATACGGGCTGTTTTTGGACTGAAATACAATGGTGCAGCCTTGTCTATCCCCCTGATTTTCCAATAATGTATGTTGCCAATGGTCTTGTTTGATTCCAGTTTAAGGTTCACAAGGCTGTGCACGGCAAGTCCGGCGATAATACCAGTTTCTCTTTTACTGTTGAGGTTTATGGCAGGTTGTGATGCCACGATATTGAAATGTAGAATCAATCCAAATAGTGCTGCAACTGGCAGCAGCAGCCTCATTTTGGGCCTCGTGGAGCGGAATGTGGAGAAAGAGAGCATGAAAGCTTAACAATTAAAGGTAATTTTGACGCTCCGAAATTAGCGGATAAAAGCTATGAATAATCAGGAAATCATCTCTACAATCAAGACAGGCGCTGCAGCCATCTATGAAAATCTGACTACAGAAGAACTGGTAAAAAAGGCCCTGGAACGCAACGAGGGCAAGCTAACCAACACCGGAGCGCTTGCTGCCGACACAGGCGAATTTACAGGCCGCAGTCCCAAGGATAAATTTACAGTAAAAGATGCAACTACCGAAGATGTGCTTTGGTGGGGCACCGTGAATCAGCCTTTTGAAAGCGAGAATTTTGACAAACTGCTGAACAAGGTTGTACATCACCTGGGTGGCAAAGACATTTTTGTACGTCATGCCTATGCCTGCGCCGATCCGGCCTACCGGTTGAATATTCAAGTAGTGACTGAAAGTGCTTACCAGAACTTATTTGCCAAGCATTTGTTCCTGCGCCCAACAGCTGAAGAAATTGCAACAGCCCCCACCGAGTGGCTCATCCTGGCAGCACCATCCTTCCGAGCCAATCCCGCTGAAGATGGAACCCGTCAGCACAATTTTACCATTGTAAATATGTCGCGCAAAATCATCCTGATTGGTGGTTCTGGCTACACCGGTGAAATAAAGAAAGGTATTTTTGGAGTACTGAATTATGTCCTGCCCCATGAGCATGGTGTGTTAAGCATGCACTGCAGCGCCAATATTGGCGCCAAAGGTGACACCGCTGTGTTCTTTGGTCTAAGCGGTACCGGAAAAACCACGCTGAGTGCCGATCCCAACCGCAAGCTGATTGGTGATGACGAGCATGGCTGGTCAGACAAAAATGTATTCAACTTTGAGGGTGGCTGCTACGCCAAATGCGTAAACCTGACCGAAGAAAAAGAACCCCAGATATGGAATGCCATCAAGCCCGGAGCCCTGGTGGAAAATGTACGTTTCTTTGAAGGTACAAATACGCCTAATTACGATGATATTTCAGTAACCGAGAATACCCGTGTGGCGTATCCCATCGATTACATCGACAATATCGCTGTTCCCAGCGTGGGTGATGCTCCCCAGAATATTTTCTTCCTTACTGCCGATGCATTTGGTGTATTGCCCCCCATTAGCAAGCTCACCCCCGGACAGGCCATGTATCAGTTTATCAGCGGCTATACCGCCAAGGTAGCAGGTACCGAAGCCGGTGTAACCGAGCCTCAGGCAACTTTCTCAGCTTGCTTTGGTCAGGTGTTTCTGCCTTTGCATCCCACCAAATATGCTGAAATGCTTGGGAAAAAACTACATCAGCATCCCAATGTAAACGTATGGCTCGTAAATACAGGCTGGACCGGAGGGCCCTATGGTGTGGGAAGCCGCATGAAGTTGTCATATACCCGTGCCATGATTACCGCAGCACTGGAAGGTCAGCTGGACGGCGTTTCATTTGAAAACCATCCTGTGTTTGGCTTTGCCATGCCCACAAGTTGTCCGAATGTGCCTGCTGAATTGTTGAATCCCCGCAATACATGGGAAGACAAAGCGGCATATGATAAGCAGTGCGAAAAGCTGGCCGAGTTGTTCAATACCAATTTTGCCAAATTCGCCGATGGTGCCAGCGATGAAATCAAGGCTGCGGCTCCTAAAATGAGCGGCACCGCCTAATTTTTAATCAGATTGAATGTTGAAATGGCGCTTTCGGGCGCCATTTTTCATGAACAAAACTCAGCCGTCCTTATCTTTGTAACCGTTTATGCGCAGCAGCTTAGAGATAAAACAACAGTTTCTCAACTTTTTGGCCTCCAAAGGACACAGGGTAGTGCCATCGGCACCCATTGTGGTAAAAGGCGACCCCACCCTCATGTTTACCAATGCAGGAATGAACCAGTTCAAGGATTTTTTCCTGGGAAATGCGGTGGCAACCGAAAAACGGGTAGCCAACAGCCAAAAATGCCTGCGTGTGAGCGGCAAGCACAACGATTTGGAAGAGGTAGGACACGATCACTATCACCACACCATGTTCGAAATGCTGGGCAACTGGAGCTTTGGCGATTATTTCAAAACAGACGCCATCGCCTGGGCATGGGAGTTGCTCACAGAAGTGTATCAGCTGCCCCAAGACCGCTTGTATGTGACGGTTTTTGAAGGTGATACCGCAAGCAACATCGCATTCGATCAGGATGCTTTTGATACCTGGAAGCAGTTTTTGCCTGCTGACAGAATCATCAATGGAAATAAAAAAGACAATTTCTGGGAGATGGGCGACACCGGTCCCTGCGGTCCCTGTAGTGAAATTCACTTCGACATGCGCGATGATGAAGAGCGGAAACATGTTTCAGGTGCGTCGTTGGTTAATACAGGTGATCCTGAAGTGATAGAAATCTGGAACCTGGTGTTCATGGAATTCAACCGGAAGGCAGACGGAAGCCTGGAAAAACTACCCGCACAGCATGTGGATACCGGGATGGGCTTTGAGCGTCTTACCCGCGTTATTCAGGGAAAAAAGAGCAATTACGATACCGATATATTCAGTTTCATTATTGATGAAACCTCCGCGATTGCGGGAATTAAGTATCGTGCTGCAGAAGCTTCCGATATCGCCTTCCGTGTAATTGCCGATCACATTCGTGCAGTGTCTTTGTGTATTGCCGACGGACAGTTGCCCTCCAATACAGGAGCCGGCTATGTGGTGCGTCGCATTTTGCGCAGGGCGGTACGATATGGATACAGCTACCTTAATTTGTCTGAACCTTTCCTTCACAAACTTATTCCTTCGCTGGCAGCTTATTTTTCGGCATCTTTCCCCGAACTGAAAGCCCAACAGGATTTTGTAGCCCGCGTGATCAAGGAGGAAGAAGCCTCATTTTTCCGCACCCTCAGTACCGGTCTGGGTCTCCTGAATGATTATTTTGAAACCAATATGGGCAAGGATGTAAGCGGAACTACTGCGTTTGAATTGTACGATACCTATGGTTTTCCGCTGGACCTTACCGAACTGATTGCCCGTGAACGTGGTTTAAATACCGATGTACAGGGTTTTCAGGCTGAATTGAATAAGCAAAAGGAACGCAGCCGCGCCGATGCCAGCAAGGAAACCGGTGACTGGCAGCTGTTGATGGCCGATGCCGAGGAGAAGTTTGTAGGCTATGACATACTGGAAACGCATACCCACATAAGCCGTTTCAGGACGGTGAAAACCAAGGGCAAAGACCAGTATCAACTGGTGCTGAATGTTTCGCCTTTTTACGCCGAAAGCGGCGGACAGGTGGGCGATTCGGGTGTGTTGACCGGCTCTAAAGGCGATGTTGTCAACGTGCTTGATACCCAGAAAGAAAACAAACTGCATATTCTCATCTGTGATAAGCTACCGCAGCATACAGATGACACTTTTGTGGCAACGGTAAACAGACTGCGTCGCGCAGCGATCAATAACAACCACAGTGCCACTCATCTTATGCATTCTGCCTTGAGAGAGGTGCTTGGGAGCCACGTGGCACAGAAGGGCAGTTTGGTAAACGAACAATACCTGCGTTTTGATTTTTCACATTTTGGTAAAATGAGCGATGAGGAATTGCAAAAGGTGGAAGAGCGGGTTAACGAGAAAATCAGAGAGGGAATTGCCTTGCAGGAACACCGCGATATGCCCATCGATGAAGCCATGAAAATGGGTGCTACCGCACTGTTTGGCGAAAAATACGGTGATACCGTGCGTGTGATTGTATTTGATAAGGACTACAGTATGGAATTGTGCGGGGGAACCCACGTAGCCAATACAGCGCAAATCGGGATGTTTAAGTTCGTTTCGGAAAGCAGCGTGGCGGCAGGCGTGAGAAGGGTAGAGG
>CAZVJY010000027.1:0-19172 GCA_964626685.1 uncultured Flavobacteriaceae bacterium | reverse complement strand
ACCTGCCTTTATCTGCTTTGCACCGCCCTGCTGCTGCTGAATGCGTGCAAGCCGGCGAAGCCTGAAGAAAAAGTCTATTTAGGATATTTCCCGGCCACAGTGCCATTGCAATATCTATACTTCAAACCCGGAAGTTACTGGGTTTATGAATGCGACAGCACCGGAGAACTCGATTCCCAAATTATGGTTAAATGTGACACGCCTTGGCAACATCAATCCTACATTGATTACCAATATGTAAATTATAATAAAAAGAGTATTACGTTCAAAACAAGCTTTAACACAATATACTTTGGAACAGCAATACCATACAACAAATCACAGGTTGGTAAATATTATTTTGCAAACTCCCTGGAAATTTCAGGTCCTAATTCAAGCGCAACAGATTGTGTTTTTTTTTACCCGTTCGATACTAATTCTCTTGGAGGCTTTGGCTCCAGCCCCACCTACTACAAAGGCCACTATGACAGCATGCAGGTGCTGGGCAGGTGGTACAAGGATGTGCGGGTGGTTCAAGTGCAGTATGCGGGTGGTTTTATAGAACCCAAGAATGTAAAGACCTGGGGTGATGGACAAATCACTTACTATTGGGCCAAAAATATTGGGATTATCAGGCAGCATGTTTGGACCAAAAAAGATGGTTTAAATACTACTTTCAAATTCAATTGGAACCTGAAACGATTTCTCATAAACAAATGAAACAATATATACATTTTTCCCCAGGTTGGTCTTTGCGTAACGCAGTGAAGTGAGACCAACCCTTATTGGACACATTTGGAAATATCGACGTAATAAAGGCAGCATGGTCGGTCTCGCTGCGCAAAGACCAGCCATGGGAAAACAAACTATACACTGTAAACTATACACTACAAGTTGTGCACTAAAACTGTCGACTGTTAACTGTCAACTGTTAACTGAAGTTTATTGGTCTCTTGGTTTAATAGTTTATTAGGCGGTCCCATCCTCAAAAAAGGTTGACAGTATAAAGCCTATTAACTCTACACTGTCAACTTTACACTGTTAACTTTTTAAAACGCTTTGTTCACCCCCAGCACCCACCTGAATTTCAGGTGGTCATCTCCCTGCGAAACCGCATTTACAAACAAGGGGAAGTCCACACGAATGTTTAGTGGAGCTGAAGCCCTGAACCATGGGTTTTTCTTCGGACTCAGTTTTTGCCAGTTTTTAATGGTCCACATGGTTCCGATTCCCGCATCGGCCAGCAGGCCTGAGTACAAAGGTTTTCCATTCAACGGCATTCCCATTACGCCTGCATCGCCAAACAAATAAATGTTGGCTGAAAGCATGCTGATTTTTGGCATAAAGGCAAACAAACGGCTGAAATCCAGTTCGGCATTTACCGATGCACCGCGGTTCCCCCTGAACATGGCCACCACGGTATCCTGTGTTGCTGTAGGCAACAAATAACCCTGCATGCCGCGAATATTAAGTCCGCCGCCCATGGAAAGCGCGGTTCCGATGTTTGACTGATTCATGTTCATATCGGAAAGCGGAATGCTGCCCAGATCGCGGGTGAATTTGTTATCCTGCAGTTCCTCCGGTGAGGCGCCCCAGGCGTAAATGGCCGATTCGGCCGGCAGACGCCCGCCTTTGGCAACTGCTGCAAAAACGCGGGTGCGCAAATCCAGTTTGCTGCCCCTGATCTCGTTTAACCAGGTAACCTTTGCCATGCTGAAACGGGCGTTGCCCCAGGTCAGCGCGTTGCGCAGCGATATATCTATACTGCCATTGCCATGAAAGGTGCGGTAGGTTTGTTTGCGGCCCAGTGTGATGGTATTGTTGATGCCGTTGCTCCAGAATCCGTCTTGCGACAGAAAACCGGCCCTCAGGTTCACATCTCCGTATGGATACAAGTATTCGAACCTGCGACGCTGCATATATTTCCAGCCTGCATACCAGGTACCCTTATAACCATCAATGCTCCATCCGGCCTTGTGCATTTCCACACCGGCCAGATAGCGGCTGTGCAGTGTCAATATGCCTTTACCCCTTAAATCATGCGAATAATTGAAAAGGTAGGAAAGCTTGTCTTGCGGCGAATTGGTGCGCAAAGACTGATAAATACCTATGCCTGTGCCATACCAGGCGCCCAGTTCGGCCACATGCCTGCGCATGGCATATTGCCCGTTCCACAAAAAGCCTGGCTTGATGCCGTCTTCGGTGTTATACCACAAATCAGGCCTCCACTGCATTTTGTAGCCACCCAGAAAGCTGTTGTCTTTGCCGTTGTCTTTGTCAAACTCCCAGGAGTTTTTGCGCGGCCAGTAATTATTCATGCGGTTGATATCGGCCAGGCGCAGAGAAGGATCCAAATGTGCAGAGCTCACTTTCCCGGGAGGTTTTATTTCAAATGTATAGGTGGGACGCAGTTTGCCCCAGCCAATCCAGGGTTTCAGGTTGGTGGTTCCTGGTTTTTGATACTGGCTAACCGGAATGGTGTAATTGAGCAGATAAACATCTTTATTGGCATCTTGCCCCATGATTGTCACATCCACGGGCATAACCATATCGCCCTTGCGCTTTACGGTGACGGAATACACGTCTTTTTTCTTCTTCACTTTCAGCGCATAATCGGCGGCCTTGCGGGTTTCAAACCACTGGTCAAAAAACCAATTAAGGTCGGTTTTGGCACTCATGGTGATGCTGTTGCGGAAATCCTCCACATAGGGATGGCAGATTTTCCATTGTTTCACATAATCCTGCATGGCTTTCAAAAACACCTCATCGCCCAGCACATACTGCAGGTTATACAGCATAGTAGCAGTTTTGTAATACACATGGCGGTAGCCACCACCGTGGCCGATGGCGTTTTCAAAATCATCGCTGTGGGTGTTTAGGATGGCATCTTCACCATCGAGGGCATCAAACATATAGCCGGCATACACGGTGCCATAATCCACACCAATCCCTTTGCGGCTGCTAAGCTGCTTCATACTCCAGGAGGTCAGGAACTGTGTGAAACCTTCATCCAAACTGGCGCGGTAGGTTTCATTATTGCCCAGCATGCCAAAAAACCAGTTGTGTCCCACTTCGTGGGCAATCAGCCCCTGGTGACTGGGGTACATGCCTCCATCCAGGGTAAGCATGGGATATTCCATGCCATCGGCAGCATCGGCGGCCACCATTTTTGGGTATTCATACATGCCAAAATCTTTGCTGTAAACAGCAATTACATCGGCGGTGAACTTCGCCGTTTGCTGCCAGCCTGCGGCGTTATTTTCCTGGGCCAGGGCTATACACTGCACGCCGTTCCAGTTTGCTTCGCCAATGCGGTAGGTGGGATCGGCGGTCCATGCAAAATCATGCACATTGCGGGCATGGTAGCGCCACGGTTTACGGGTGCCATCGGGTGCCACAATCACGGAAGGCTGTGAACCCACGGGCTTGTTGGCGAAGTTTTTAATGTCCAGTTTCTGGCGTAAATCTCCGGGATAGACGGTTTCGGGGTTTTGCAGGGTGCCGGTGGCCTCGTTGACGTAATGGTTGGGAAGGTTGAGCTCAACATCATATGCACCGAAATCGCCATAAAATTCATGTTCCATATGCTGGGCGGTTTCCCAGGTGAATTTGCGGTCATACACGCAAATGCGGGGATACCAGTGCACCCCGTTGAAATGCTTGTAGCCATGGTGGTCATACACTTTCATACGGCGGCGGATGGAACCACGGTCAAAATAGGTTTTGAAGCGGATGGAAAACACACAGCTGTCTCCGGATGCAAGGGGTTTGTCCAATGAAGATTTCAGCACGGTGTAATCAATGTTGTAATCAACCGAAACGCCATTCACCTGAAAAGATATAATCTCGGTTCCCTTTTTCTCTTTTTCATAGGGACCAAAGGTGTGGGGTGTCTTGTTTTTGTTGTAGAGTTCATCTACCAGGCTTCCGGGCTGAACGGCATTCTGATACAAATGAAAATAGGCCTCATTCAGGGTATGCGGTGAGTTGTTATAATACACCAGGCGCAGCTCTCCGTCTATGGTTTCAGCCACATCATCCAAATTTGCCTTGATTTGATAGTAAACATCCTGTTGCCAGTAACCTTCGTACGGTTTTTTGTTTTTCCAGTACATAGGGTTGTCAGATCTGCGGTAGGTATTGCCTTTGGCCCAGGGAAGCAGCTGTGCTGAAAGTGGTAAAATCAAGAGCATCAGCCCAGTTGCGAAGATGGTTTTACGCATGGTATAATGAAAATATTGAAGCAAAAATAGGTTTTAATGCCAAGGAATGCTGAAATTTGCCCTGATGCAACTTCGTTGGGAGTACAGAAAGGATGAAAGCACGGCTGTGCAGCGGTTTCGCTGGCAGGAGGCCGGGTTAACCCACGAGATGGCTTTCAATGCAGAAGGAACCATGGTGCTGCATCTTATCGGGGAATCAGGAAGATTTGAGGATACCCGTTCTGCGGCTCTATCAGGATATGAAATGCGCGCTGACACTCCTTTCGCCATGCTGCCCGCAGCTTTTCAGCAGGCAGAACACCCCACCATCAAGGAACCCTGTCATAAAGTGCCTGTTGAGGGCGGATATGTTATTGTATTCCCCGAAGGAAACGTTATTCCCGCCGCACTGCCGCTTTTTGCCGCAGGAATGCAAACAGCCAAGGCAAAAAACCATTATGTTTTGATTCATTTGGCAGGAAAACAAGTTACTGTGGCCGCGTTTTCCGAACAAAAACCACTGTTGCTAAACACTTTTCCGGCGGGCAATGAAGCCGAAGCACTTTACTTTACCGTAAGCCCATTTAAACGAGCAGGCATTGCCATTTCCGATGTAGAGGTTGAGGTTCTCACAGACGCAGACAGGCAAGGCCCAATAATGCAGTTGTTTGGCCGTTTTCTTGCACAGGTAAGGCCCTGCTCCGTTTCACTGCCCTACGAAGTGGGCCAGTACCCGCCCCACGCCGATATTTCTCTTCTGTTGTACACGTTGTCGCAATGCGCATTACCGGAGGAATCCTAAAAGGACAAATCTTGAAGGGTGGGTTTGCAGCGCATGTGCGGCCCACCACCGATTTTGTGCGCGAAGCACTCATGAATTATCTGTCTCATCGCTACGAGATTACCGGTGCTTCCGTACTGGACCTTTTTTCAGGTTCGGGCATTATGTCCATTGAATTTTTAAGCCGGGAAGCCAAAACGGTAGCATCCATCGATAAAGACATGAAAAACATCCGTTATCAGCAGGAAATACAGAAACAAAAAAACCTGGCAGGCTGGCAGATTAACAAAGGAGATGTTTTTGCGTTTTTACAGAGCACCGAACAATCCTATGATATCATCTTTGCTGATCCACCCTACGATTTACCGACATTGGTCAGGTTGCCGGAACTGGCTCTTCGGCACCTTAATCCGGGCGGTGTTTTTGTGCTTGAACACAGGCCCGGCATGGTTTTTAACACCGCAGCAGCCGAAATTCGCAAATACGGCAGTTCTGCAATTGGCATTTTTATCCCGTAACTTTGTTTCATGGAACCCCGCATCGCGGTCTTTGCCGGAACCTTCGATCCTATTACCAACGGACATGTGGATGTTATCCTCAGAAGCCTGCCGTTGTTCGATAAGATTGTGATTGCCATTGGCGAAAACACCAAAAAACAAACCCTTTTTGATACCGAAAAACGCCTCTCCTGGATTCGGGAAATCTTTTCGGGAGAACCCAAAATTGCTGCTGCATCCTATAGCGGCCTCACGGTTGACTTCTGCAAAGAAGTGGGTGCACAATACATACTGAGGGGATTGCGCAACGGCAGTGATTATGATTACGAAGCACACATTGCACAGCTCAACAAAGAGCTTAATCCAATGATTGAAACTGTTTTTGTAATTACATCTCCTGAAGTGAGTTACATTTCCAGTAGCCTGGTGCGGGATCTGATAATTTACAAAGGCGATTACACCCGCTTTGTGCCTGCACAGGTAAGGGCCTGACCTTACTCTTCTGTTGTCAGTGCGGCTTCGTGTGCCAGCAGCTTTCCGATAATGTCTTTTACGCTGTGGTAGGTTTCAAACTCAGGGCCTTTAAACCACTCCAGATCAGCCCATTTTACCTCTGAGATGCCTTCTTCCTCCTGGGGTTTCAGTTTGCCTTTACCGCTGCTGTTCATTTTGTACCAGTGGGTTTCTTTCAAGAGAACAACATCGTCTTCAAAATAGGCGTGGTAGGTTTCACCTATTTTATCACTGATGTTGAGCATATTCAGTCCGGTTTCCTCCATTACTTCCCTCAGTGCTGCTGCGCGCTGGTCTTCATGGCGTTCAATTTTTCCTTTGGGAAGATCCCAGATGCCGTTTCGCTTGATGGTGAGCAACTGGTTTTCTTTGTTAAGCACCAGCCCGCCTGCCGCCTGAATGACGGTATAATTATCCAGAAAATCGCGAAAAACCTGTTCCGGATCAGGATTCATAAGTCCGTAGTAGAGCGCTTTGCCCGTGCTTACTGAGGAGGTGAGAATATTGAAACTCTTGTGGATCTCATCATCGTCTATGTAAAACAAATTGGACAGACCCTTGAACGCGGCAGGAGAATCGGCAATGACAATTGCCCCATCGTTGAAGTATATTTTATAGCTTTGCAGGCCCATGGACCAAAGAGCTGCAAAGTTAGCAAAATTTCTTTTGGAAATTCACGCTGTAAAACTCAATCCCGACCAACCTTTTACCTGGACTTCGGGAATTCAATCGCCTATTTACTGCGATAACCGCATGGTTTTGTCATTTCCGGAGGTTCGCAACCTGGTAAAAACCGAACTGGCTGCCATGACAAGGGAACATTTCCCGGAGGCAACCCTTCTGGCCGGCATTGCCACAGCGGGTATCGCCCATGGCGCGCTGGCCGCAGATGTGCTGAACATGCCCTATTGCTACGTTCGTCCTGAGCCCAAAAAACACGGGCTTAAAAACCAGATTGAAGGCAAAATGCAGCCTGGAGACAAAGTATTGTTGATTGAAGACCTGATCAGCACGGGCAAAAGCAGCCTGCAGGCTGCCGACGCTGTTCGGGAAGCCGGTGGCGAAGTGGTGGGTTTGCTTGCTTTGTTCACCTACGGATTTTCCGATGCAGCGCAGCGTTTCGAAGAGGCAGGAATTCCATTCTTTACCATCAGCAATTTTCCAACCTTGTGCGAGGTGGCCGTAAACGAAGGTTTTTTACCCGCCGAAAAGCTAAAACCCGTGCTTGATTTTGCCAAAAATCCAAGAGACTGGCAGGGTTAAAAGCAAGGTAGCGACGCTTTCATTGCACTACGATGTCATCACCATTATCCTTATTGCCTGCAGATGGTGAAGCCTTTTTGTATGAAAACTGGTGCACACCCGCAGAATCACAAGCATACTTCGATAATTTACTCCTTTCATCGGCCTGGCAAAATGATGAAGTGGTGATGTTTGGCAAGCGGCTCACCATGAGCCGCAAAACAGGCTGGTATGGACTGCAACCCTTCCGTTACACCTATTCACAGGTAGAAAGAACGGCATTGCCTTTTACCCCTGTTCTGGAAGAATTGCGCAGAAAATGCGAAGAGACCACAGACCATCTTTACAATAGCGCACTGCTGAATTTATACCATCATGGAATGGAAGGCATGGGACGGCACAGCGATGATGAGGACAGCATTGTGCCCCACAGTGGCATCGCTTCGCTGAGCTTTGGCGCAGAACGGTCTTTTGTGTTTCAGCACAAAAAAACCCGCGAAAAGATAAAATTTTCCCTGCCGGATGGCAGCCTATTGCTGATGAAAGGCCTTTGTCAGGAGCGTTGGTGGCATGAGCTTCCAAAAACAAAAAAAGTAAGCGGTCCCCGAATCAATATCACCTTTAGGTTAATGAAAAGCTGATTAATTATCAATAAAAACAGGGTTTTCATCCGATTTAAAAAAATTGGCATAAAAACTGCGTTTTATTTTGCAGAAACTTATGAAAAGCAACCACGAAATTGATTACAAACTGCATGGAGAGGAAATGCAGTGTGTGCAGATTGAACTGGATCCGCAGGAAACCGTAGTGGCCGAAAGCGGCAGTTTTATGTTTATGGACGACGATATCCGCATGGAAACCATTTTTGGAGACGGCTCCAATGCAGGTGGCGGCGGATTTATGGGCAAGTTGTTCAGTGCGGGTAAGCGCCTGATTACCGGCGAAAGCCTGTTTATGACAGCCTTTACCAATGTTGGACACAGCCGACGCACTGTTTCGTTTGCTGCACCCTACGCCGGTAAAATCATTCCCCTGGATTTGCATGAACTGGGCGGAAAAATTGTGTGTCAGAAAGATGCCTTCCTTTGTGCCGCCAAAGGGGTGAGCGTAGGCATTGAATTTCAGCGCAAACTGGGCACCGGATTGTTCGGAGGTGAGGGTTTTATTATGCAAAAACTGGAAGGTGACGGACTGGCATTTGTTCACGCCGGCGGCTACATCATGGAACGCACCTTGTTGCCGGGAGAAACCCTGCGCGTAGATACCGGTTGCCTGGTGGCCTATACCAAAGACATAGATTACGATATTGAGTTTGTGAGAGGTATTAAAAACGCAGTTTTTGGTGGCGAAGGACTGTTTTTTGCCAAATTACAGGGGCCCGGGAAAGTATGGCTGCAAACCCTTCCGGTAAGCCGTCTGGCCAGCAGAATTTTATCTTATGGTGTGGGAGGACGCAAAGAAGAAGGATCTATCCTTGGTGGATTTGGCAACCTGCTGGATGGTAACTAAAAACAAACAATACAACAACGCCACCGGCGTTATAATTACAATCACATGAAAAACATCATTTTACCCGCAGCGTTGTTGCTTGCTGCCACGTTAACCGCCCAAAATCCTGTTACGGAAGAAAAACCCTACATTGAAGTAAATGGAAACGGAGAAATGGAGGTTGTGCCGGATGAAATCTATGTTGCCATCACACTAAGAGAACGTAATAGCAACAAAAAAACCATCAGCGTGGAAGAACAGGAGCAAAACCTTAAAAATGCCCTGAAAAACCTGAAAGTGGATATCAAAAACCTTTCTCTTGCGGGAGCAGATGCCGATCTTGTGCGGATAGAATGGCGGAAAAAAGGGGTTATTACCCAAAAGCAATATTCACTGAAACTGGGCAACGCAACCATCCTGGGACAGGTTTTTTCCGAGTTGGACAAACTGGAAATCACCGACGCCTATGTTTCGCATGTGCAGCATTCGAAAATTGACAGCCTACGGAAGGTGGTAAAAGTCATGGCCATCAAATCTGCCAAAAACAAGGCCGATTACCTGCTTACAGCAATTGGCGAAAAAACCGGTAAAGCACTGATAGTCAGAGAGAATGATCCTTACTATCCGCAGCCGGTTTGGACCATGGCAAATGCGAGGATGGACAAGATTGAAAGTAACTCTTATAATGAGACCTACACCGATCCCATCGACTTTAAAAAGATTAAAGTATCGAGCAGTATTTACGTGAAGTTCGGAATTCAGTAAGGGTTTTATTCCCCGGCTTTTTTCTTCCACTTTACGCGGCAGCCAATGGCTTTGGTGAAATTCACCTCCGGGTCTTTGCCGGCCAGCAAGCTGTTTACTGCATCCTCCACATATTTTTTATCAGCAGCGGCTGCATCTTCCGAATTGTTGTCGATGGCGCCTACATATTTTACCACAAACTTCTTTTTCTCTTTTTTCACCACATATACATGCGGTGTGCGCTCAGCACCCCACTGTGTGGCAATAGCCTGCGATTCGTCGTGCAGGTAAGGAAAAGTAAATCCTTTGTCTTTGGCGCGCTTCTGCATTTCAGGATAGCTATCGTCCGGGTATTGCACAGCATCGTTGGGGTTAATAGCCACAACAGGATAACCCTGCGAAGCATATTTGTTGTGCAGGGCAATGATACGGTCTTCATAGGCCACTGAATATGGGCAGTGGTTGCAGGTAAACACCACAATGTAGCCTTTGGCTGATTTGTTGGAGGCCAGACTCATTTTCTTGCCATCCACATTGGGGAGTTTAAAATCCTGCACAACATCACCGGGTTTGTAACCGGTTTTTACGGTGGTAAATGCCATGGCTGCAATCACAGCAGCTGAGAAGAGTATGTTTTTCATGGGTTTATTCTTTGCTGTTTAAGTAGGTTTCTATAAAACGTCTCAAATCGGTAAATTGTTCAAAGGCTTCCTGCCTGGCGATGCGGTATTGCTCGTGGGCGATCCATGTGGTGGGTAGCGCTCCGCCCCAGGAAGTGTCAACGGCATCTATAAAATTGCCCATATCATGAGTTTGTATGAGCAGGTGCTCGCCGGGTATCTTGTATTCGGCAATTTTTTGCGCCACCCGTGCAGTATCCTTTACCCTATCGAAGGATACAAATACAAAATCTATCTGATGGCCAAAAATGCTGTCGGCTTTCACAAAATGCGGCATCTCTTCCATGCAGGGTTTGCACCAGGTAGCCCAAAAATTGATAATCCTCGGTTTTTCTCCTTCGTTGAAGCGTTTCAGCAGTGCGGCATCATTTACCAAACGAATGCCCTGGGCCTTCAGTGAAATGCACAACAGAAATACCGGAATCAATAATGCACTAGGCTTCTTCATCGCGAACAAACAGCTCTACTTCCTCTATTCTTGCACCTTTGGCTTTTGTAACAATAAACTCGTAAGATCCTTCGCGTATGCTCTCGCGCACCCTGGGTATTTTTCCGCAGATGGAAATGACAAATCCGCCCAGTGTGTGGTAATCGCCCTCAGGAAGAGCCAAGTTGTACTTCTCGTTCAGGTACTCAATTTCATGGCGGGTTGAAAACAAGTAATGCCCTTTGTCAATATGGGTTTCTGTCAGTTGTTCCGTATCGAATTCGTCATCAATTTCTCCAAAAATCTCTTCTATAACATCCTCAATCACCACCAGTCCTGCCGTTCCGCCAAATTCGTCCACCACCACAGCTACACTTCTGCGTTTTTGTATGAAATCCCGGAGCAAATCATGGGCCTGCATACTTTCATTCACGATCAATACCGGCTTTAAAACGTCCTGAATACGTGATGGTTTTCCAAACATTTCACTATGGTGTACAAACCCAATTATGTGATCTGCATTTTCCCTATATATCAATATTTTGGAAAGCGATGTTTCAATAAACAATTTATGTAAATCATCTACAGAATCTTCTATGTCGATCGCAATTAGCTCGGTTCGGGGAACCATAAAATCACGAACCCGCACATCGCTGAATTCCAGCGCGTTTCTGAAAACTTCCGTATCTATGTCTGTGGTCTCTGCCTGTCCGGTATTTTCGAGTGAAACGATGTAGTTGTCGAGGTCTACTTTGCTGAATACAACAGTGTTTTCACCCACCTGGGTTCGGGTAAACAAACGCAGTAAAACAGCGCTGCTTTTTTTGGAGAAATAAATAATGGGCCACAGCAATATGTGCACGAACCTGAACGGCAGTGCGAGGGAAAAAAGCACTGTATCAGGATTGATGCGAAACAGGCTTTTAGGTAAATATTCGGCCGTAACCAGCACAAGAATGGTGCTGAGTATGGTTATCAGCGAAAACTTAAGAAAATGGTTTGGGATGTATGGCCCTAGTCCGGCATCGAGGATTTCGCCCATGTAGATACCATAAATTACCAGTGCCAGGTTGTTGGCCACCAATACCGTACTGATAAAATCAGACGGTGTTTTAAGGTAACGGCTCAGTACTTTGGCGGTGAAACTTCCCTGCTTGCTGCGTAACTCTATGCGCAGTTTATTGGCTGAAAGGAAAGCTATTTCCATTCCGGCAAAAAATCCGCAGGTAACAAGGCAGGCAACCACTACAGCCCAACTGCCCGACATATCTGCGGACAGGGTTGATAACAGCGGCGTGACGACAGGGTCGGGCATTCCAATACGAAGATAGCAAAAAGATTTCGTATTCGGCAGATTGTGTGTGTTTAACCCTATTTTCGCATCCATGACACGGGTACTGCCTTGTTTGCTTGCCATGGCTTTTACGGCTTTGAAGGCGCAGCTTCCCAACACGGTTTTTAATCTGCAACCGGCACCTCCCCGCAAATCCATTGGTCTGCAGGCTGATGTGTTTCCGTTTCTCAAAAACAACGAATATTTCAATGCCATCAATCCGGGAGAAACGTTTTTTGGGTTCAGAACATCAGTGGCAGGGGTTTTTAACCTGCAGCCCGGTGGTAAAGCACGGCTCACCACGGGTTTGATGTTACAGGAGAACTATGGCGATGTTAAAACCCAGGTTAAACCCATTTTCTCCCTGTCGCTCACATCCTACAATGAGTGGAATTATGTTTTCGGCGCCCTGGTTTCGGGTACAAGACACGGCTTAATTGAGCCTTTGTACAATTATGAACAGGTGCTTACCCAGCCCTTGGAATATGGCATACAGGTGCGCAGGGACAACAGCAGGCTGTTTTATGATGGATGGCTGGAATGGAGACAGCGGTTCAACGCCGGAAACGGAACCCGTGAAATGCTGGTGGCAGGACAACACCTGCAGCCGCGCTTTGCCATGGGAAAAAACACCACACTATCGCTTCCGCTTCAAATGGTATTGGTTCACCAGGGCGGACAGTCCGTAAGCAATCCCCTCCCCATTAGCACGCGCATTGCGGCGACAGCAGGATTGCGGATGACCGGCAACGATACCGGCTGGGTAATGGAAGGCTATGCACTGCAAAGCCTCGACAATTCACCCAACCCGCAGCAACCCTGGAAAAACGGATACGCTTTTATGGCCAACCTGCAAAAGCGCTTTGGCAAATACCACCGGGTTGCCGCTTCATGGTGGTTTGCCCGCGAGTTCATTTCCACCCTGGGAAATCCGGTATTTTCCAATGTAAACATGGAATACCCTTATGCCAATGCACACACAAGGCGCATAGCCATGTTGCGGTATGTATATTCAAGGCCCATTCTGGGCAACAATCTATGGATTGATGCGCGCATAGAGCCGCATTATGACTTTGAACGGGCGGGTGTGGAGTTTTCGCACGGCCTTTACCTGCGATACATTCGCAGCGGCAGTTTCAGCATACCCCGCATTCCCGGTTTTTTCTAATCAGGGCTTAAATCCCCTGAATGCCCACCTGAAACCTTCTTTAAAGCCGGGTTTGACCGTTTTTTGGGTGTGAATGCGGTATGATAAGCCCCATTCCAGGTAATCCGCCATGCTTAGGTGGGTGCGCATGCGCACCATGGCTGTGAGCGATGATGATGCATAGTATTTCACCCCAAGCGCCTGGTAGTATTTGCGTTTGGTATCATCCGGGCGATAGAGGTAGAGACCTACATCTGCAACCATACCTAACCTGCCCACGCGGTATTCATGACCACCACTTATAGCCAGCTCTGATATTTTATCCAACCCTGCTTTTGGCAATGGCTGAAACTTTGTGTACACGTAAGTACGGTCGTAAAAGCCGGTGATGGCGGCAGTCCAGAAACGCCAGGGTTTGTATGGATACAACAATTTGAGTTCAGCAACATAATTAAAAACATTGCGTGGATCATCCATACTCATTTGTTTCTTGCCAAAGCGCAAAGAGGGCTGCCATTCCACGGTGTTTGGATTTTCCGGGTAGCGGGGCTTGTAATAGTTATTGTTGCCGTCAAATTGTTTCAGGCCCAAAAACAAACAGGGCATATTAATACCCAGATTGGGCTGCCCAAAATTTCCATTGGAATAATGAATCAGGGAAAGGCCAAGCTGTAATTGCTTACGGTCAGAAACGGGGGTTTGCACGTACATGGCGGCCTGCATCATGCCATTGAACCGACTGCCGATAGCTCGGTTTCTGGGGTTGGTGTATACATCCCACTGCCGGGAGAGCATCCCTATACCGGCGGTAAGCCTGAAACGCAGGGATGTTTTTTCATTGCCGCTGATGCCCGCATCATAGTAACCAAAGAGGGAGCTCACATTGCCATTGATATCATTAAACAGCCTGATATGATTAGCTCCTATTCCGGCAAAGGGTTGTAGTTGTTTTTTAGCCAGCTCGCCGTCTTGGTCAATTCTCCATTCCCGAGCAGCTTCCAGGCCAAGCACATGACTGCCCATGGCTTGCATGTCTTCATGGTGTGCGGCAAGAAAACCCGGAAAGGCCCGAAACGACCAGGCATGCTGTGCCCGTGAAGAACTGATAACCAGCAGTAAACCTAGGATAATTGCGGTTTTGCGCATACCGCCGATTGTTTATTTTTCGTTTTTCTCGGTGGCCAGTACCATCTTAATACCCAGGTTGGCACCCACCTGCATTACATCTACCAGATCTTGCACATAGGCTTTGGCATCGGCGCGAAGCACTACTACCAAACCTGCGTCTTTGCTATTAGGGTCCTGAAACTGATCGCGAAGCGCTTTCAGTTTGCTTTCCAGTTCTTCATAACTTACTTCTTCCTGTTCGATAAACACCTGCAGGGCATCGGGATTGGCAGGGTCTCGCCTTACAGTGAGGGGAATGGATTTGGGGCTAACCGTGCTGGTGGTTTTGGCCTGCGGAAGCATCACCTTGATTACATTGGGATTTGCAAGGGTGCTGGCAATCAGGAAGAACAGCAACAGGAAGAACATGATATCGTTCAGCGACGATGATTCTACCTCTGCTTCTTCGCGTTTGCGTCTTCCTATTTTCATGATGTTAGGGTTAACCGTTAGTTAAAAATTGGATTTGTTCAGCAGTTCCAGGAATGCCAGGTTTTGTTCCTGCAGGCGTTCGGCAAAACGGTCAATCTTTCGGATATACATCTGGTAGCCAAAGAAGGAAATTATACCTACGAGCAGGCCGGCAAAACTGGTAACCATTTTCACGTACAAACCACCGGATATGGCACCGATGCTCAGGTTGTTATCTACGCTGATGGCATAGAAGATGTTAATTACCCCCCATATTGTTCCTACAAAGCCAATCATGGGAGCGAGGCGGCTGATTAGGCTAAGCATGTTGAGATTGCTTTCCATGGCACTGAGTTCTACATTGGCGCGGGTCTCCATGGCGCTTTCTATTTCGCGCATATTGCTGCCCAGAAAACGCAGTCCGGTAGCAATAACCTGGGCCTGGGCCGTCGGTGTGTTGGTGCAATAGGCAAGGGCACTGTCAGGGCGGTTTTCCTTCAGGTGGTCCTTCACCACATTCATAAGGTTAAAATCCATCTTGGCACGGCCGCTGATGTACATGTAACGCTCAATAAGAAAGAAAATGGTAGCCAGCAGGGCGATGGCCAAAAATATCATGGTTACGCCGCCTTTGACCATAATTTCCAGAATAGGCGCGGAAATGTGTTCGGCATTTTTTGCAGCGGTAGCAGCTGCCTGCGCTGTGTCGGTTTGAAGTAGAATTGTGAGCAAATGCATGATTTAGGTTATGCGAAAAAAAGCAATATTTATGGTTAAACGATTATGAGGGCTGGAAAATTATCCCCAGTGTTTTATTTTTCGGTCGCAGCCGCCTTAGTTCATGTTATCCAGTTCAGCCACGCCCCCGCTGATGATGTATTTGGTCCAGTGGCTGCTTTCGGCATTCACGGGTTTTATTTTACTTTTCTCCACCAGCAGCATTTCTCCACTAAAACCATAGCTGTAAGGCAAATACACGGCACTGTAACCTGGCATGTCAATAATCTTCATGTCTTCCTGGGTGATAAAACCCATTCGGTAAATTCCCTCTCCCACGCAAACCGCCACCGGCTTGGTAAACTTTTTCTTATCGCCCACAAAGGCTTCGGTCATGTCTTTGGTTGTGCCAAAAATAAAATTAAGACCGGGGGCTTTTTCGATAATCCCCTCGAAAAAATCCAGAATCTGCCGCGCCACTACACCGCGTGTAAGAAAACCAACGGTAATAATGATTGTAAGCACCAAAAGTGCGTAGAAGAAAAACTGCTTACCGCTGATTTCGCGGAGGTGCAACAGGCCTGTTACCATATTCACAAGCCAGCCGATGATGACCACTGTAAGAACTATGGGCAGTAAAACGAGCAAACCGCGCAGAAAATAATTGATAAGCATGCGCCAGGTGCTGCGCGCTTTTCGTTGATTGTCACTCATGGAAAAACGTGTGTCTGTGTTGTTCATGATTGCAGGGCTTGTAAATCTTTTCCTATGTCTTTGCGGTAAAACTTGCCTTCGTACTGCACGGTTTCGGCGGCATGCAGGGATATTTCCGCGGCCATGGCAATATTTTCAGCCAAAGAAGTAATGGCCAGCACCCTGCCGCCGTTGGTTACAACGCCGTTGTCGGTTTGTTTGGTTCCGGCATGAAAAAACAGGGTTTGGGCACCGGGAGCGGGAATTTGCATAGGTTTTCCTTTTTCAATATCGCCGGGGTAACCTGCAGATACAAGAAAAACGGTGGCTGCGGTCCGTGCATCCATTTCAAAAGGCAGTTTATCCAGCCCGCCGTGGGCTATGGCCACAGCCAGGTCTTTCATGTTCACCCGCAGTCGGGGAAAAATGGCTTCGGTTTCAGGATCGCCCATGCGGACGTTATATTCAATCACTTTAGGCTCACCATCACAGTTCATCAGGCCCATAAACAGAAATCCTTTGAACGGATGACCCTCTTTTTTAAGGCCTTCAAAGGTGGGAATGGCAATACGGTCAGCCACTTTTTGCATGAATGTTTCATTGGCAAAGGGAACGGGGCTGATGGCACCCATGCCACCGGTATTGGGGCCGGTATCGCCTTCGCCTATGCGCTTGTAGTCTTTGGCACTGCCCAGCATGCGCCAGGTTTCGCCGTCACTCACCGCAAAACAGCTGATTTCTATGCCGTGCAGAAACTCTTCTATCACGACGGTATTTCCGGCGCTGCCGAAACGCGCATTCGCAATCATATCATTCAGCACCGCTTCTGCTTCGGCAATATCTTCGGTAATGATGACCCCTTTTCCGGCGGCCAGCCCATCTGCTTTAAGCACATAAGGCGGTGCAAGGGTAGACAGAAAGGCTTTCCCTTCGTGCAGGTTTTCGGCTGTGAAACTCTTGTATGCTGCCGTGGGAATATTGTGGCGCATCATAAAAGCCTTGGCAAAATCCTTACTGCCCTCCAGCGTGGCTGCGTATTGGTCGGGGCCGGCCACGCCAATGCCATGGGGTTTCATAAAATCAACAATGCCGGCCACAAGCGGATCTTCATTGCCGGGCAGAATCAGCGAAATGTTATTATCGCGGCAAAAGGCCAGAACGGCTTCAAAATCGAGTGGATTGAGGCTTACGTTTTCCCCGCACATGGCAGTACCTGCATTGCCGGGCGCAATGTAAAGTTTTCCGTCATTGCCTGACTGTGACAGTTTCCACGCAAAGGCATGTTCGCGGCCTCCGGAGCCCAGCAAAAGGATATTCATGCTGCGAATTTACGCGGGGAAAAGCGATGTGTGGGTGATATTTTATTCTATTACCCATGCATTCGGTTTGTGAAATACGCTGTCAGGTTTCGGAGCCTATGACAAAAAAGGGGTCGCAGTTCTGATTTGATCAGCCATTATCGGCCCGGGTAACGGCAATTTGCGAAGCGTTAACAATCAGGAAATGTCAAAAACAAAAGCATATAAATTCTGTCAAAGCTGCGGTTTTCCGATGGCCAAAGACAAGAAGGGCGGAGGCACGGAAAAAGATGGATCTGTAAGTCCCAAATATTGTTCCATGTGTTATGAAAACGGTCGTTTTTTAACCCCGCCCGAGGTGAATACTGCAGAGAAAATGCAGGATTTCTGTATACAGCAAATGCGCAAAAGCGGCATGAATGGTTTTGTCGCCTGGCTTGCCACCCGTGGCATTCCAAAGCTGGAAAGATGGAAGAAGTGAGATTTAAGCAAGAGAACTATTTTCACAGCTTTCGGATTTTGCGGTGCGCATTAGATTGTGTTTTTCCCTTAAAACAACCTTTCCGCATGCATCCAACAATTGGTAATTTAACCCTAAAAATGCGATGAGTGATAAAAGGCAGAAGTCCTGCTGCTGTATGTTTGTTTAGGGGACCAAAGGACATAGGGTTATCACCAAAACCTCATAGACATCCATCAGAATTGGGATATACATTTTGAAACTACCCTTTTTGGGGTCTGATTAAATAGCAAAAAAGCTTGCTTTCGGTTCATAAAGAACCTCGTTCATCAGCATAATTTCTGTTAAAACAATTGCTTCATGGCCACACTAATAGCCATTGTAATTAGGTGTTTAATCTTTGATGTTGCAAGCCTCAGGGTAAATTATCTAAAAAAGGCAGCACCTCCGTTAATTCATCTAACTCCTTGTTTATTATTTTGTTTATAGTAACTTCATGTTGATTAGACAAAGAGACAAGCTCGCCATAATTTAAGAATCTGGCAGTTACCAAATGTTTATCGTTCCAAAAATTATAATCACTGAAAATGCTGAAAGGTTTACTTCTTATCTTCTTTTTACTAATAAAGAATATGAACTTTTCCTGATTCATGGCATCATAATAGTGAAATTGATTTAATCCGGAAACGCGGTCTAATATCTCTACTAAAATACTACCAGTGTATGATACATCATTAAAGCCTTCCCTTTTAAACGTATTAATGTCAATGATAATAAAAATGCTATTATGGGTTATGGAATCAATTTTGTAAAAAAACCATTTACGCGAAAAACTGGCATTTGTATAATAAGAGTTCAGGTAATAACTATTTCCATATTTAAATGCCCACACTTTATCTGTTTTGCGTATTTTTTTTAAGGTTTTTGCATGTACCAGTTTTTCAATTTCTATCCACTCATCATTCTCTTTTGTAATGTAGGCCAGGCCTTTTAAATCCATTGACCTGCCTTCCGTAAATGCATCATAAGTGTCAAAGAAAACAAGGTTAGAGTCCACATGCTGCGATTTTAGCGTAATCGAAAATAGAAAAAGCACATGTACAACCAGAAACGCCTTGAACATGAATCAAATTTAAGTAAAGAGGTACCTTATACACTTCAGATAGTGTTAATATCCATACCGTTTAGAACCATCGCTAGGTAAACTTATCCCGACAAACCTGCGCATCAAAAACGGCTTAATGTATCGTGGAACCTTGCAATTAAAGTAAGGCTCTAATCCCTGTATTCAAGGGGCTCACATGAAAAAGTGACCTCGACAGGAATCGAACCTGTATCAAAAGTTTAGGAAACTTCTATTCTATCCGTTGAACTACGAGGTCAGGGGTTGCAA
>CAZVJY010000026.1:0-19307 GCA_964626685.1 uncultured Flavobacteriaceae bacterium | reverse complement strand
TAGGTGGAATTATGTTTTGGCGGTTAAACGGAGACACTTACGCTGACGGATTACTGGATGCAATTGACAAGCAAATTAAAACCGTCAACAAATAGTAAGAATGAAGCAGACGACAGATAGAGAAGAACGAACCGCTAACAGCACCTACCCAAAAGTGGCGGTATAGCGGTTAAAACAAGCTTTGTGCTTCTATCAAAGTTTGTGCTTGATTGCCAGTGAATTGCTTCGAAATCGCCAACTGCGGGTGGCTGCAAAACATTACCCAATCAACTTTGACCGGGCTTACTAAAACAATTTATTTACCCAGCTTCATGCGTTTCCAGGTGTCGGTTCTGCCGAGCGCCTGAACGCCAATGTAACCGCGGATGTCGAGGGTGTTGTTGTCCTTCATCTTGATCACCGACTTGTACGTGCTGCCGTTTTCAGGATCATAGATGGTGCCATCACCCCATTCATCGTTGTCTTTGTAATTGAAGTCCTTCAAAATCCGGTAGCCTTTCAACGGCACGGTACGCATTTTTTCATCGGGGTTGTTTTTATCTACTTTAGGCTTGCCGGTGGCAGGATCTACGGGCTCTTTCAGCCACACAATCTTGCCGTAGTATTTGGTTCCGATTTTTTCAATTTTCACACCGGCTTTTCCGCTGCCTGACTGCCATACACCGAGCAGACGATCACCACTGGCAGGCGCAAAGGCCATGAGCACACACATGAGGGCAGCGCCCAGAACGATACTGATTTTTTTCATATGATTAATCTTTAAACGTAAATTCAAATGTTAGTTTGGCCTTCAACTCAAAAGGAGTCTCTCTGTCTTTTTTGGGTGTCAAATCGCATACCAAAAATTTCTCCTTGCTTTTGAAATGTTCTGCAAGATCGGCATCTCCCGCGGGCTGCGCACTGAAAGTATTTTCTTTCGACAAGGGGTTTTGCACAGCAATTTCTTTGGCTTTGCTGTCCCCTCCCGCCATCATGTTCAGGGTAAGGCTGCCGAAATCGGCAAATCCGGCTGAATCGGTGGTGGTGAAAGAAGCAGAAATTAGTTTAACCGCTTCAATATTGGCCTCGGTAGCGTTGTGCTGTTTCATAAACGCAGACAGCTCTTCAGCCAGCTGGTGCTGCAGCGATTCGGGTGATGACTCAAAAAAAGGACCCTCACTTTTGAATGTGATGTCGAGGGTAATGTTGTCTTTGGTTTGTTTGCCGCAGGCGCTAAATAGCAATATGCCGGCGAATAGATACAGTATTTTTTTCATGGTTATGGACTTACAAGGTTAATGGAGAACATGATGTAGGGTGCATTGCCGGCCCTGTTTTCCATGAGGTAGGGCTGGGTGCCAAAGGGTCCGCGGAAAAACTCCTTTTCATCCATGTTAAAGGCAGTATTGATGCGGTATCCGGCTTGCAGGCTCATCCAGATGAAGCCTGAGAGGGATTTTTCATAGGTAAAACGCAGTCGCGCTTCGCCACGGCGGAGCTCAGAGTCTACGCGATTAGGAATGTTTGAGCGAAGAAAATAGGTCTGACCTTCCAGTTCGTAGCCAAACAGGAGCAGGTTTCTGGAATTGAAGGTTCTGCGAACGGCCGCTCTGGCGGGGAAAAGCGCCTCAATACCCCATTTGCGGTTGGGGTAGGTATAATTGTAAAACAATACCGGCACATAGTTCAGTTCGCCAACACGATACGTCCGGGAAATACCAAGACCCCACTGTAACCGGTCATGGGGTCGCTTGCCATAAATAACAGCCCCGGAAACCCTTGTCTTATTGAGATTGTTGCCAATCTCAGAAAAACCAAAACTTCCGTTTACATCGCCCTGTGCCTGCATGAGTATAAATCTTTTGGCATCAAAAGGCACAAATATGGTGGTAGCCAGACCGGCACTCATCAATCCCTGATTTAAAGCGCCAACGAGGTAATCTGTATTTCGAACTACCATTGTTGTCGGATAGTCTGTTCCCCTGTAGTTGTTTTCCATATAATTACCGGCTATCGTCCATGTAAGGCGGTTTTTAGAGATAACCGGAATATTAAATCCCAGCCTCAGTCCCTGACTGCCTTGGGTTGATAAAGTGCCTGTGGTATCTCCGGCAACCCCGGAAAAGAACGGAAAACCGGGCATTACCTTCATGTTGATATCATAGGCTCCCTGCACATCATAGCCAATGGAAATGAGCTTTTGGGGCGACAAATCAAAAATTTTGGTACTGGCCCAGGGTGCGGCAGCTGTTTCTTCGGGCACCAGGTTGTCGTAAAGCGAGAAATCCTCTTCAACGGCAGTGTCTGAAGGTGTTTTCAGGGTATCCGTTTGGGCAAATAACGCAGAGCCCAGAGAAATCAAAGTTAAAAAAGCTGTTATTCTCATCAAGTACCGCAAAATGCTGTTTTTTATTGAATATTCAAAAGATGAAGGATAAAAACCCTGATAATTTGTTGCACAAAAATTCAGGAAAGGGCTTTTTTCAGCATCCGCTCTATGCGTGCTTCCAGTGTTTCATTGCTCATTTGCTCTCTCAGGCGGTCTACCATAATCGGAAAGGTAAAAGGCGTGGGTTTTTCAGGAAATCTGACTATGATTTTTTGTTGGTTTATTCGGGTCAATGCTGCGCGCAGCCGGTGTTCTTCCAGCTGATTGTACAACACTTCTTCTTCTGCCTGACGCAATAACAGATTTTCCGGTTCGTACTCCTTAAAAACCTCAAAAAACAGACGGGCATTGGCCTGCAGGTGCCTGCCTTTAACCGGTTTTTCGGCCGTTCCCTTGAAAACCAGTCCGCTTATGCGGGCAATATCACTAAACCGGCGCCGTGTCATTTCAGTATAGTTGGTACTGCTGAAAAGGTCCGTAATTAAATTTTGCGTATTGAAGATATCTTCCTCTAATGCTTCCTCCCACGGTATGGGTTCTGGGCACAGCAGTTCAAATCCGTAATCGTTCATGGCAATGCTAAAGGAAGCCGGCCTGATTTGCCCAAGCCTGTAGGCCAAAAGCATGGCCATGCCTTCATTTACCATCCGTCCTTCAAAAGGAAAAACGAAAAGGTGAAAACCTTCATTGCTTTCAACATATTCGATCAGCAACTCATTGTTTGCCGGAATATGGCTTCGTTCCTGTTGCAGTGCAAACAACGGTTTCAAGGCAATTACCTCCTCATCCGCGGGGTTACTGGGGGTTTCTATTTTTTGCCTCAGGGCAAAACTCAGTTCGCTGGTCAGGCTCATTCTGCCGCCCTGCCAGCTGGGTACCAACCCTTTGGTTTTGCTGCTTTTCCGAACCAGCGCTGTATTGCCTTCCAGTTTGATAAATTCCAGCATGCGCCCGGCAAACACAAACACATCGCCCTCTTTGAGTTTGCTGATGAAATATTCTTCGATGGTTCCCAGCCTGGCGCCCCCCAGTATTTTAACAGAAACGTTGGTGTCCCCCGCAATCGTGCCGATGGACAGGCGGTGCTGCATGGCAATGCGGCGGCTGATGACTTTGTAGCAGCCGTTTTCATCCACAATTACCTTGTGAAAATCGTCATATTGCTGCAATCCCGAACCGCCTGTGGTAAGGAAAGACAGCATCCATTGCCATTCTTCACGGGTAAGGGATTCGAAGGCATGGGTTTGGGTGATTTCCTGAAAGATTGCATCCGGATAAAACCCTTCTGAAACCGCCAGTGTCATCAGAAACTGAATCAGCACGTCCATGGCCCTCACCACCGGAATCCGCGATTCCACCCTATCCTCGGCCACAGCGGTTTTCAGGGCAGCGGCTTCCAGCAATTCGAGGCTGTGTGTAGGCACAAACCAGATATGGCTGGTTTCGCCCGGCCGATGGCCGCTGCGCCCGGCACGCTGTACAAAGCGGGCAACCCCTTTGGGACTGCCAATCTGAATAACCGTATCTACGGGCCTGAAATCCACACCCAAATCAAGGCTGCTGGTACAAACCACGGCTTTCAGCAAACCGCTGTGCAGGTTTTCTTCCACCCAGTCACGCACCTCACGGGTAAGGCTTCCGTGGTGTATGGCCATGCGTCCGGCCAGCGAAGGTTGTGCCTCCAGCAAACGCTGGTACCAGATTTCACTCTGGCTGCGGGTATTGGTAAAAATCAGGCAGGTGTTGCTGTTTTCAATAATGGGAATGACCTTGTCCAGCATGGAAATGCCCAGATGCCCGGCCCAGGGCAGGGTTTCAATGGCATCCGGGAAAACTGTATGTACCGTGGGCCTTTTGGGGGTCTGGCTTTGAATGAACAAGGGCTTTGTCGGTGGAGGCAGTAAAACCCGGGCAGCCTCTTCCATATTACCGATGGTGGCGCTTATTCCCCAAACCTTAAGTTCGGGACGTATAGCACGAAGCCGGCTCAGTGCCAGTTCTACCTGGACTCCGCGCTTGCTTCCCAGCAGTTCGTGCCATTCATCCACAATCACAGCCCCAAGCCGACTAAAAATGTCGGTGTAACCCTTGGAGGCGAGCAAAACATGCAGGCTTTCCGGCGTAATGACCAGGCATTGCGGCATATTTCTTTTTTGCCTTGCCCTTTCTGTATTATCCGTATCGCCGTTGCGCAGCCCTACTGCCCAGCCTGTCTGAAGTTCATCCGCGGCGGTCTGTATGGCATGGCGTATATCGGCACTCAATGCCTTCAATGGTGTTATCCAAAGCAGGTATAAGCCTTTTTGATCCTTGCAATTAAATTTATGCTCCAGCATGGCCGGGAGCGCCAGTGCATAGGTTTTTCCGCTGCCGGTAGGGGCATTCAGCAAGCCGCTTTCACCCGCCCAGTAAGCGTCGGCACACTGTTCCTGAAATGGAAAACAGCGCCAGCCTTTTTTTTCAAACCAGCCCCGGTATGCCGAAATCAATGTTGCCGCGTTTTTCAAAGCGTAATCGTGTGAAGTATTACAACAAGAAGCTGAGCCAAGCTGTTTTATTTACAGGGAATATTGTTTTTATTTGTTCTTCATACCGAACATGAAAAAAATCCTACCCCTGATTGTTGTTTTAAGTTTGTTTACCACAAAGCTGCAGTCTCAGACTGGAAAAGCACAGGTGGTGCGGATCAACGCAACCGCCAATACAAACGGAACCATTTCTCTGAAATGGCCGGCTGAAAACTGGTCCGGTACTTTTGATATTTACCGCAGGGCACTGGGGAATCCTGACTGGGGAAATGCTGTTACCAGCCTCCTTGGCAGCGCCAGCACATGGACAGACAACTCCACCAAAAAGGGGGGAAGTTACGAATATCTTGTAACCAAAGTAAGTGGCGGCAATGCCTCTGCACTTGGCTATATCTGGGCGGGCAATGTGATTCCTGAAACACCCGAATTGGGAGGCATTATTTTGTTGATAGACAGCGCATATTTGAAAACCCTGGCTCCCGAAATTGCTGCTTTGCAGAAGCAATTAAAAGAGGAAGGATGGGTGGCTACAAGCTTGGCCGCCGGAAGGGGCGAAAGTCCTCAGACTGTGCGCAACCGCATTATTGCAGAATACAACAGGCGCAACAGCAAGGTTACCACCCTGCTCATTATCGGCCGTGTACCTGTTCCATACAGCGGCAATTACCTGGCAGTCACCGGGCAGGTTTATCCGCCTGACGGCCACCCCGATCACGCGGGTGCATGGCCGGCAGACGGCTATTACGGCGATATGGACGGCGTATGGAATGATGCCGCCGTTAACAATACCACAGGCTCGCAAACCCGCAACCACAATAAACCCGGCGATGGCAAATTTGACCCCACGAAATTCCCGGGAACAGTAGAACTGGAAGTGGGACGCATAGACCTGTTTAACATGCCGGCATTCAGCAACAACGATACTTTGCTGGTGCGCAAATACCTGCGCCGAAACATGCTGTGGAGAACCAACCGCCTTACTACGGTGGAAAGAGCCCTGATTGATGACAATTTTGGCTCTCTAAACCTGTCCAGCACCGGTTATCAGAATTTCTCCTGCATGTTTCCGGTAGACAGCATCTTCGAAAACCGCGACTACATTACCACCCAGAAAAACAGCCCCTATCTCTGGAGCTACGGCTGTGGTGGCGGTTCAAATACATCCTGTGGTGGCATCGGAACCACATCCAGCTTTGTGGCCGATTCCATGCAAAACATATTTACCATGCTGGCCGGTTCCTACTTCGGCGACTGGGATCAACAAAATAATATACTCAGAGCGCCACTTTGCAACAGCGCACTGGTCAGTGCCTGGGGCGGCATCCCAAAATGGTATATTCACCACATGGCGCTGGGCAAACACATTGGCTATGGTGCTAAACTGACCATGAACAATGTGACCGATTACTGGAATGGCGGTTTTAATATGAGTGACAACAAGGTTCACATTGCCCTGCTGGGTGATCCTACCCTGAAAATGAGACACCTGTCACCCGTAAAAAATGTGGCTGCCAACAGCCAGAACAACCTGGTTAAACTCAACTGGAGCAAAGCCGCAGGAAACCATGACGGTTATGTCGTTTACCGCTATGATACAGCTTCCAATACCTATTTCCGTGTAAACAAGAACTTCATTATCAAAGATACTTTTTACAGCGACAGCACCAATTTTAATAATGGTAAAAACACCTACACCGTGCGCGCTATCCGCCTGGAAACCACCCCTTCAGGAACCTGGTATAACCTGGGTGCAGGTGCCTTTATAAATGTGAACCACCTCAATACCAGCCGCGTTATTTCCGCGCAGCTTCGGGGCATCCGTATACATCCCAATCCAGGCAATGCTGAAATTCAGGTAAGTATTGCCACTGCAGCGGATCAGGGCTGGAAAGTGAATATCATGGATCTTACCGGAAGAATGCTTGCAGAACAGGTAATTGCAGAAGGCGACACATCTGTAAAAATCAATACTGCCAAGCTTTCGCAGGGCTGCTATCTGGTACAGATTAGCCACAGCGGACTGCTTCTTGCTGCTGAAAAATGGCTTAAAAATTAACCCGCCGGCTTCCCATTTAAGGCAATACTAAAACACGAACGGAGCCTTCCGGTTTTTCCTCCATTGCGCATGCATTCAGTTACCTTTGCAGTCCGGTCATGAAGGAATTGCTCGCACTCAATATTTATTTCAGGCGATATGCAGGCAAAATGTTGTTTGGCATTTGCTGCATCGTGCTAAGCAATGTCGTGGGGGTTTATGTAGCTGTTTTTGTCCGCGAAGGGTTGAATGAAGCCGTTTTGCACCGGCAAACCGCGGCAGGTCTTGGAGGGGAAGCCCTCATAGGTGCGGTTTACAAAGCAGCCATCGGATTTGTTGTATTGCTGTTGCTGGCAGCGGCGCTGAAAGGGCTGTTTATGTACCTGATGCGCCAAAGCATTGTGGTGGTGAGCCGAAAAGTGGAATACGACCTGAAAAACGACATTTACAACCACTATCAGCAGCTGGGTTTATCCTTTTACCGTGCGCATTTTACCGGCGACATGATGGCCAGAATTGGCGAAGACGTGAGCAACGTGCGCATGTACGTAGGCCCCGCCGTAATGTATTTTGCCAATATCATTTTTACCTTTATTACGGTGATTGCACAAATGCTCATGGTGAATACGCAACTGACACTCTGGGTACTGATTCCACTGCCGTTTCTGAGCTACAGCATTTACCACGTAAGCAAAATAATCAACCGCCGCAATACAGATATTCAGAATCAGCTGAGTGTGCTCACCACCGCATCCCAGGAGACGTTTGCAGGCATTCGGGTTATCAAATCATTTGGCGCCGAAAGTGCGTTTTTTGATGATTTTTCTGCCAAAACAGAAGAATACCGACGGCTGAATATGCGGCTGGCTGTGGTAAACAGCCTGTTCTTTCCATTAATGATATTATTGGTAGGCATCAGCACCCTGATGGTGTTGTACCTGGGAGGCAGGGCCGTTGAGGCAGGAACTTTCAGTGCCGGCAATATCGCAGAGTTTATCTTATATTTGAACATGCTGATATGGCCCGTGGCCAGCCTGGGCTGGACGACAGCGCTGGTGCAAAAAGCAGCGGCAAGCCAAAAACGGATCAATGAGTTTCTCGATCACGAAGGCGAAAAAGATGAAGCTGCTGTTGTACCCTTTCAATTCAACAAAGAAATTACGCTCCGTAACGTAGATTTTACTTATCCGGGAGCCGTTAAACCGGCATTAACGCAGATAAACCTCACCATTCCGAAAGGCAGTATTCTCGGGATTACCGGAAAAACCGGCAGCGGAAAAAGTACGCTTGCGCAGCTTTTAACAGCACAAATCAGTCCGGACATCGGTGAAATTTTGTTCGATGAAAAACCACCCGGTGCATTTTCACGCAAGGATTTTAACAACCACATGGCCTATGTACCGCAGGATGTATTTTTATTCAGCGATACCCTTGCCGAAAACATAGCATTTGGATTGGCCGAAGGCGAAGAAACAGACGAAAAAATTGAGGAAGCAGCTGCACAGGCAGGCCTTGCACGCGATATTGCGCAGTTTCCGCTGGGATTAAAGACAATGCTGGGTGAGAGGGGCGTTTTGCTTTCCGGTGGGCAGAAACAGCGTGTATCCATAGCACGCGCCCTGATAAAGGATGCTGATATCTATATTTTTGATGATTGCCTGAGTGCGGTAGATGCAGATACAGAAAAAGAGATTATCAACTCCCTTACCCGCAAACTGCAGGGCAAAACCGCTATCATCATCAGCCATCGGCTTGCTTCGCTGCAGGCCGCAAGCCACATTGTGCTGCTCGATGAAGGGAAAATTGCCGAAGAAGGAGCCTTTTCCGAGCTTGTTCGCACCGGAGGCAGCTTTGCTGAACTGTATAAATTACAGAGCAATACGACCTGATTATATGAAGTTTCAAAGCAATTATTTTCAACGGGAAAAATAATTTTGAAATCTTCATGCCATTCACATACATTTGTCCTAAGTACTTGAAAACAAGGAGATAAACAATATATGGGAGAAGACTACCGCAACGACCAGGAAGAAATTTTTTCAAAACGAATCAGAGCAGGCAAACGAACCTATTTTTTTGATGTAAAGGCTACCCGCAACAACGACTATTACATCACCATCACGGAGAGCAAGCGCAGTAAATTTGATGATGGCAACTTCATCAAAACGAAAATTCACCTCTACAAAGAGGATTTTCACAAATTCAGAGATGCACTCCATGAGACCATAGGCCACGTAAAAACCAATCTGCTGCCTGAATACGATTTTGACGAATACCTTACAAGGGATTCGGAAGAGCCTAGAGACAGCGAATAATTCACTGCCTTCATAGAATGATTGGGTGCCGAAAGACGCCCTGTCACGCTATTTTGTGCATATTTGCAGTCATGTTTAAGAAAATTGCCATCTATGGCCTTGCTTACGGGTCGGCAGCCACCGCCATGCACCTCACCTACTGGTACCGGAATTTATACCTTACCACATCGTTCGGTGCAGTGTTGCCCCTGTTGGGCAACGTGGTATTCACCGGACTGGCCGTATGGCAATTCCTGAAACACCTGAAACGCGATTCTGAAAATCCGGTAAACCTTGGTAAAGCACTGTTTGGCAGTTTGCTCACTTCCCTGCTTGTGGCCATGTGTACCATTGGGGGATTGCAGCACGTGTTAAAAAATGAACCCGGTAAAATACAGGCTTATGTGACTGTAGCTATGAAACACCAGACCGCACGCATTGAGAAGGAATACAAACCAGAAGAACAGGCTGCTAAAATTGAAGAAGCCAAAGCCTACATCAGTAAGCAACTGGACCCTATTTCCATCAGCGTGTCTCAGATTCAGATGTGTTTGAGTACCGGGGTAGTAATCGCATTGCTTGTATTTGTTCGTGGTGGCCGAAACACATGAAGAAAATTGTCGGTAAAATATGGCTTGGCTGGGCCGGATTATGGTTTGCATCGCTGTTTTTGGCAATGTGGCCTCTGTTTTATGTGTTTCTCTCGTTCCGGAAAACCTATCCTATGGCGCACCGCCTGCGCCGTGTTTGGGGTGTGCTTACCTGCGTTCCTGCAGGCCTGATTCCTGTCATTACCCGAGAAGGTCAAATACCCAAAAACCGCCGCATTATATACTGTGCCAACCACTGCAGTTACCTCGATATCCTGACCTGCGGAACCTATCTGCCCGGATTCAACTTTTTTATGGCCAAAATGGAACTCAGCAAGGTACCACTGTTTCGCAAATGGTTTGACTCTGTTGATGTTCCGGTGCAAAGAGAAAGCCTTCGCAGTGCCCACTCAGCCTTTCATCTGGCTGCGGAAAAAATGCGCAGCGGAGCCCACATGATCATCTTCCCCGAGGGCAAAATACCGCCCGATACACCAAAACTGCACAAATTCAAGCCCGGTGCTTTCCGCCTTGCCATTGAGCAGGAAGCCGTCATAATTCCCGTAACTTTGCCTGACAACCACAAACGAATGGACATCTACTCTTGGATTGCCTTCCCCGGAATCATGCGCATGTGCATACATGAAGCCATTGATACCCGCGGCATGAGCGCGGAAGACGCAGGCAAACTGGAACAATCCGTTTTTGAAGTGATGGATACCAACCTGAAAAAGAGAAAGGTTTACGCATGAAAATTACACCCGAAAAAGTACAGGAACTGGCCGCCTTGTCCCGTCTGAAGTTTGAAGGCGAAGCCGCTGAAAAAATGCGCCGGGATTTGGAAAACATCCTTGAGATGTGTGAAAAGCTGAATGAGGTAAACACCGATGGTGTAGAGCCCCTGATATACATGACCGACCGGGTAAACAACCTGCGTGAAGACCAGGTGGAACAGCAAATCACCCACGAAGAGGCATTGAAAAATGCACCCAAGAAAGACAGTGATTTCTTCCGTGTGCCAAAAGTAATTGGCCAAACCGACTGATGTCCGAAAACGCCCTCATATCCCTCAGCGGTATTCAAAAACGCTATGAACTGGGCGAACAGGTGGTGTATGCGCTGCGCGATATTAACGTGCAGATACAACGCGGTGAATATGTAGCACTGATGGGCCCCAGCGGTTCAGGCAAAAGCACACTGATGAACATCATCGGATGTTTGGATACCCCTACTGCAGGAACCTATATCCTGAATGGCAAAGAGGTTAGCAGCATGTCTGACAGCGAACTCAGCCATATCCGAAATATGGAAATCGGTTTTGTATTTCAGACATTCAACCTGCTTAGCCGGTTAACTGCCCTGGACAACGTGGCCCTGCCGCTGGTGTATGCCGGTGTGAGCAAAAAAGAAAGAACCGAACGCGCCAAAGCGGCACTGAACGATGTGGGCCTGAGTGACCGCATGAGCCATAAACCCAACGAGCTAAGCGGCGGTCAAAGACAGCGTGTGGCTGTGGCCAGATCCCTCATCAACAATCCCAGCATTCTGCTGGCTGATGAACCGACCGGAAACCTGGATACAAACACCAGTAAGGAAATCATGGCCTTGTTCGATGAAATTCACGCCAAGGGAAATACCATTATTCTGGTAACTCACGAAGAGGATATTGCCCGTTATGCCAAACGCATGGTGCGTGTGCGCGATGGTGTGATTGAAAACAACCTGTAAACAGGGATTTAGCGCCGAATTACAAACTCTACCCGACGGTTAATTGCTCGCCCTTCATCGGTTTCATTGTCCTCTACCGGTTCCGTGTCGCCTTTGCCGCCAAACTTCATGCGCGCTGCCGCAACCCCTTTGTTTGCCAGGTAATCAAACACAGTTTTGCTTCTTTTCATTGAAAGTTTGAGGTTTTCTTCTGCCTGGCCCTGGTTGTCCGTGTGTCCGGTAATTTCCAGTTTCCATGCTGAGTTCTCAACCAGTTGCTCTGCAAGACTGTCCAGCACGGAAAAGGATTCGGGTAGCAACCGGGCACTGCCGGTGGCAAACTGCACGTCCCGCAAAACAAAACGCTCCGCAGTTTCTGTAAACTCCGTAAAGGAAGAATCCGGGACACAATCATCGGTATTGCAGGGACAATTGCTTCCGGCGGCCTTCTCAATCAGAACAGGGTTTTGCAGGTAATAGTAAATTTCACCGGTGGTTGAACCTCTGAATAGAGAATCCAGTGGCCAAAACTTGGTGTCAGCTTTGTAGCTGAATTGTCCGAAATAAACAAATGCCTCGCCACCCGCTGCCACAAACGATCCTGATACGGTCATCCAGGAATCCCTGAGCGCCATCGGCACTTGTTTTGGCGAACAGACACTGCTTGGCACACCGGCAAGTACATCCCTTGAGGACACCATGTTTAACTGTGATGGCAAAAAGACAGCCCCCAGGCTGTTTATGGCATAGTTGTTTCCGGATTTCAACCGCACTTCACACCTAAAACAGTAGGTTTTACCCTGTTCCAGCGGTCTTTTCAGGGTACCACGTATTACTTCATAATTGGCGCCTGCGGCACGAAAACCCATGAATTGCTGACCAAACTCGCGGTAATAATCAGGAGATTCGTTGGCCACACCCCAGCCTTTCAACAAGGCATTGTGAAAATAGAGTTTTCCAATCCCTTCTTCCTTTTTGACCGGGTTAAATCCGGGATTAACAATTAGATTTTGCTCCTCACTCACCGCCCCGCCGGTTTGGCCTGATAAAGCCCTTAAAGCAGGAAACATGTTTAACAAAAGGGCATCTTTCCAGATCACATCTTCCCTGTTGGTTATCACGTCGGGCTGTCCCCTAACCGCTTCGGTGTTAATGCCAATAATACCGGGAATGGGTTTTAAGGCCGAGGAATCCTGTACCCTGTTTTTGTTGTTGTTTTTATTCAGTTCTATGGCAAATCCGGGCTTGATATTCCGGAAATAAATGTGCTCCTTCCCATCGGTAAAAAACAGATGTGCAGTAGCACTGTCAACAGCATGTACCACCATGGAATCGTTGCCAAACCCGGCATAACCTGTCCCCAGCGGAGTGATTTTTACTTTCTTGTTGCGGAAATAATTTACCACCACAAAGGGTTTTCCGTCTTCGTCATACCAGGTCCAGTCACCGTCTCGGTATGCAGCGCCATCTTCCGCAAGATAATTTCCTGTTTTAAATAATTTTCCGTCGTCATTGGTAAAGATCCAGTTGCCTTTGCGGTATTCCTGAATCATCCAGCCGCCATAGGAAGCCTTGATTTTTTGCTTGCACACAACACCGGTAGCAGTTCCTCCATCCAGCGTCTGGGTGGTTTTTTTACACTGCGCATTGAGAAATCCCTGAAAGAAAAGCAGGAACACAAGCGCCCAGGCAGTGCGCCGATTAACAGAGAAACAGCCGGGTTTCAACAAAAGAATATAAGGTCAATTGTGTAAACGTGAATATACGGAATTTTATTGAAAATTCCAAATAAAAAGAGGCCTACTTTTTACGGAAACCAAGACTCACACCATTGATACAATAGCGCAAACCGGTAGGCTGGCCGTAGCCATCATTGAAAACATGGCCCAGATGACCGCCACATCGGGCACAAACCACTTCGGTGCGTATCATATTGTGGCTGTAATCCACGATTTCTTTAACCTTGTTTTTGTCAATGGCTTCATAAAAACTGGGCCAGCCACAGCCTGCATCAAACTTGGTTTCGCTGCGAAACAGTTCGTTGCCGCAGCCTTTGCACACATACGTTCCGCTGTCCCACACCTGTTCAAATGGACTGCTGAAGGGTCTTTCTGTACCTTTTTGTCGCAACACCCTGTATTCCTCCGGTGTTAAACGCTGCTTCCATTCATCTTCGGTAGCCGGTACCGGCAGTAAACTGTCATTGGTTTCGTTTTGCATGGCTGTATTGGGGGTTTGCCCGGAATTTTTGCCCGAACCGCATCCGCAGGCAATAATTGCCGCAACAGAGCATAATATCAGGGTAAAACGCATGGCTAATTTTTTCTGCAATGTAAACACCAACGGCAGCGGAAAGGTTTTTGGAAAGCCGGGATTAACTTTGTGGCCGTTTGAACTATTTCGCACATTATTATTTTGATCACCGGCCCGGCGAAGTGCACCACAACCTGGGCCTGCTGACACCCGATTTTGTGCGGAATTTTCTGCCCGGCAGGCGCCTGCAACCCGAGCGTTTCAGCGGTCACCCGGACCCGGAAGCTGAAGCCCTTCACATCGGTAGCATGAAGCATGTTGTGCGTGATAAACGTTTCCATCAGTCTGCCTTTTTTAAATACATCACCCCCGAAATCGGGAATATCATCAAACCCGTTTTTCAGGAACAAAACATTCCACGCGCCTGGTTCGCAGCCCACCTTATTGCCGAATTGATGATTGACCGGATCTTAATAAAGCAGGAACCTGACCTGATCGCGCGTTTTTATGCAGAACTGGAACAAACCCGGCCGGAAATTATCGATGCATACCTTCATTCACTCGATATTGACACAACGGAAGAATTTAAAAAACGCCTGCAGCGCTTCTGCGAACTGCGGTATTTAATGCAGTACGTGCACAATCCGGCATTTGCCTTTTCCCTCAGCCGCATATACATGTATGCGGGGGTAAGTCCGGAGTGGTCCGAGCAACAAGCCCTTGGGGTTCAGTCAGTGCTGGATGAAACAGAAAGTCTTATTTTTGTGAACATGCCCCGCCTGATGGAGGAAATGAAATGAGATACATCGGTTTGTTGCTCCTCTATGTTTTTTCACTGCCGCTAACAGCGCAAAGCAGCCGCAAGTATGTGAATGAATTTATGTATGTGGGAGCCGGTGCAAGGCAGTTTGGCATGGGAAAAACCGGGGCTGCCGGCACTTCAGACGTGTACAGCACCTACTGGAATCCGGCAGGGCTGGCCGAACAGACTGACAAAATTCAGGTAGGCTTTATGCATAACTTCTACTTCCAGAACATTGCCAATTTTGACTACCTGACCATTGGCATTAAATCTTCAAAAAACAGGGTTTTTGGCTTTTCTATGCTGCGTTTTGGGGTGGATGGCATCCTTAATACCCTTGATTTGATCCGAAACGGAGAGATAAACTACGACCGTGTAACCACCTTTTCCGCCTCTGATTACGCATTCATGGGAACTTATGCCCAGCAGACAAGACCGGTCCGCAAAACAGATGTGCTGGTAAGCTGGGGTGGCAATGTGAAGCTCGTTCACCGCAAGGTTGGCGAATTTGCCACGGCATGGGGATTTGGGATTGATGCAGGCTTTAAAATCCGCGACTACAAAGGCAAATGGGGATTTGGCATAAATGCCAGGGACATCACTACCACCTTTAACAGCTGGAACTTCACCTTTACCAATAACCAAAAAGACATTTTATACCTCACGGGAAATACCATTCCCAAAAACAGCCTGGAACTGGCACTGCCCCGGTTTAATGCGGGCGGCTATTACCGTTTTACCCGCAATAAATTTGAATTGCTGGGCGAAGCCAACCTGGAAATTACCACCGATGGTGAAAGGAATACGCTACTGAAAACGGGCCTCATCAGTGCGGATCCGCGCCTGGGCATTGAAGCCGGAATCAGGGAAGATGCCAAAAAATTCAGGCTGATGGTTCGCGCCGGCGTTTCCCAGTTTCAGCGCGAAACGCGCAACAACGGCAGCTTTGGACTTACCATGCAACCCAGCACCGGTATTGGTGTAGAAATTGACCGGTTGCGGCTGGATTATGCGCTCGCGGGCTTCGGGGCATCCGGAACCGGCTTGTACAGCAATATCATCTCGCTGAGCATTGGCATCAACGGACAGGCAAAGTAGCCCTAAAACAACCAGTCTTTTAATGCCTCACCATACAAGGATAATACCAGCATAATCAGCAAAATGGTATGTAAAAATCCTTTGAGCCGTTCGCCTTTTTCACCCATCAGAAAATAACCGGCAAAGAGCGCGAGGCCGGAATTGGCAATGGTTATGTATAACCGCAGGTGGTCGTACTTAAGGAGAGAAATAAAAATAGCAAATACAAAAAAAGCAATGGATATCAGGTTAATACGCCGGGTTTTGATGTTGTTTTTAAAATAATGCAATCCCGATTTAAGCAATCCTGAAAAGGCCAGTAAGAAGAAAAAAGTGAGCGCAACATAGCGCAGCACGGCTTTATCCAGCCTGATATTCAGCGTATACCGCGGAATGGGAAAATCAAAATGCTGATCATTGATAAAATAAAACGACCAGATGATACCCATGGGAATCAGTGTACCGGTTGTAATGGCAAGCAAATCGCGCAAACCCACGTTTTTGAATATTACCGTCGCAAGCAGCAGCAGCAGCGGCGCTCCCAGGTATTCGGTCACAAATAATGAACCCAAACTAAGCAATGCGGCCGCATAAAACAGCAGTTTAGCACTCTGGTCGCTCTGATGCATGCGGAAAAGAAAGGAAAAGGCCCCTATCACAAAATAGTTTGACACCATGAGCGGATTGATGTGCAGATTTTCCGGAAAAATGCTGTTGGCCAGTATAAAAAACCAGGCCGGCATAAAAGTGGGAGTATAGAGCACATCATGCTCATTGCAAAGCCGGTTAAAAATCATAGCCTGGCTGAAAACCACCACAAATCCCAGCAGCAGCGAAAGCCAGGGCCACTGCCTTACGGTATTAAAAAAATGTTCGAAAACAACATCGCTTACCGGCTCGGGATTTGCAGTTGCATAAAGCAGTGCCGGCATACGCAAAACCAGCGCCCCGATAAAAACGGCGAAAACCGCTGATGGTCCGATATGTTTGACATAACGCAGCACTATTCTTTGGTCACTTTCATCAACATCATCTGTTTGTCCATATTCAGCGGCACTACAAAGCGGTTGTAACCAATTTGCCGGCCTTCCTGGGGAATGAATCCTGTAAAAACTTCATCGCTGTTGAACAATACTTTCTGCAAAATTGCACCCTTTTGGTCTACACTCAGATGCATCACACGATTATTTTGTGTAGCATTGTCGTTGTACAGCAAATGTACACTGTTGTCGCAGATGTATGTGGCAATTCCATTGTAGAATCCCGCTCCGGCAAACCCGCTTTGCCTCTTCCGAACCACCCGAAACCATTCCATTTCGGTATCTGCATTCAGGGAAATGAGCAAAACATCGTCATAGTGATACACATTCCTGCTGCTGGTTTGCGGTATGCCGTTGATGTAGAATGTTTCCAGGTGCTGCGTAATGTAAAATTTCTCGGCAATAAGCAGATAACCTCCATCGGTTCGAGGCACTATTTTGCGAATAAAGAGGTTTTCGGGCATTCGCCCTTTTTCCTGCGCAGAAGCACCAATCAGTTCGCTTACTAGCCCTGAGGAAAACGTACTTCGCTGAATCAATTCAGGCTTGGCTTCCCGCAAGGAATCGGGCAGGGCCAAAATAAGCGTTCCGCCGGTTCGTGCTTCTTTGTTTTCGTCCCAAAATCCGCTGAGAATAAATCTGCCGGAAAGCTCATCCCTAACGAGCTCTTCGCCACTGATATGGTAAGAAGAGGGATTTATGGGAAACAAGGGCCGAAATTGCAACGTGTCGCCAAAAGCGGCAAAATACCGTATGGGGGTGCGTCTTCCCGATTCATCATCGTAGGTAACCACACAGGCATGCTGGCCCTCGTTACCCAGTGATGCTTCTGCCACATCTGTCTGTTTTGCGCTGAACGGCACAAGACATGACTGCTGCATTTTTCGGTGTGTGGGCAGATGAAACAGGGTAATACCCAGCTGCTGCAGGCCCTGTTCAGAAAATTGTTCAGACCAAACGGCACACCATTCCCGGTTCATGCTGTACTCAGCAGTCACTGTTTCCAACGACTCAAGGCCGGGCAAAACCCCGAGATTCCCGGCAACTTCTTTGTCAAAACCAGTCCCAATAAGGCGGTATTGCAGCCAGGTCTGTTGTCTAATCTTCTCCAGATATAGCAGGCAAATGCCGCTGTCATAGGTAAACAACTTTATTAGCCTGGATCGCTTACCCAGCTCAATGGGCTTTTCCTGCAGGTATTCCAGGCTATGGCTCACACGGATGAGGGTGAAACTCCTGCGCATATCCGCATCGCGGTAATTCATCAGGTAGATTCCGGACGGATTTTCGCCCACCACACGGTAATGGCTGTAAACCGATTTCCCTCCTGGCAATGCGTTTAGGGTTACCTTTTGCGCCAAAAGGTTTGCCGTGCCCAGTAAAAACCATATTGTGATGATACGCATCAACCTGATTTCAAAATTCGCTTTCCCATGCGGCATTGCCAAACCAAAAGGGTATTTTTGCCCATAATCATGGGTAAAAACAAGGAAACGCTTCATTCTACCGAGAAAAAACAGGAATATGCCGTGCTGGTAGGGGTGGATTTTCCTGCCCAGGAGGGCCGGTTACACGAATACCTTGACGAGCTCGAACAACTGGTTGCAACAGCCGGGGCCATCACATTGAAACGTTTTACCCAAAAGCTACCCCACCCCAACCCAAAAACGTATCTGGGGACAGGCAAACTGGAAGAACTGGTGCTGTGGGTAAAGGAACACAACGTGGATATGGTGGTTTTCGATGATGAACTGAGCCCCAGCCAGATCCGCAACCTGGAACAGGACATGCCCGATGTGAAAGTGCTGAGCCGCACGCACCTGATTCTGGATATTTTTGCGCGCAATGCCAAAACGGCTCAGGCCAAAATCCAGGTAGAGCTTGCCCAGAGCGTATTTCTATTACCCCGCCTTACCCGCATGTGGACGCACCTAAGCCGCCAAAAAGGGGGTATTGGACTCCGGGGACCCGGTGAAACCGAAATTGAAACTGACCGCCGTGCCTTGCGCAATAAAATCAGCGTACTGAAGGAAAGGCTGGCGCACATAGAGAAAACATCGCGTACGCAGCGTGCATCAAGGGAAGGTATGTACCGTGTGGCTTTGGTGGGATATACCAACGTAGGCAAAAGCACCATCATGAACCTGCTGAGCAAAGCAGATGTGCTGGTGGAAAACAAGCTGTTTGCCACGCTGGATGCCACAGTGCGGAAAATCGTACTGCCACACCCTACTGATGAACTGAAGATCATGCCCATTCTGCTAAGCGATACGGTGGGATTTATACGAAAACTGCCAACCCAGCTGGTGGAAAGCTTCAAAAGCACACTGGCTGAGGCACTCGAAGCCGATTTGCTCGTGCATGTTGTAGACATCAGCAGTCCCCATTTTGAGGAGCAAATGCGCTCAGTAAAGGAAACCTTGCTGGCCATTGGTGCGGGCAACAAACCCGAGCTGGTTGTTTTCAATAAAATTGATGCTTTCCGCGGCGCCCCGGATGATTTTTATGTGGGACAAACCGGCCTTACCGCCACCCAGTTTGAAAAAAGCTGGATTGCCAAAGAGAACGCACCTGCGGTCTTTATTTCAGCTACCGGCAAAGACAATGTGGATG
>CAZVJY010000025.1:341-21515 GCA_964626685.1 uncultured Flavobacteriaceae bacterium | reverse complement strand
GTGTGGGTGGAATACGGTCCGGCGCCCAATTCCGATTGGATTAACTTACCCGACAAATCGCGTAGCAGCATGGATTCAATGGGCTCCTTGGTTGAAACCATCAAACGATCGTTACCCGGATTGGGATACAGCATAAACTCAATATTGGGCAGAGAACTTACGGCATTGTAAACAATCCTAAAATGGGTTCTTAACGTATCATTCTCTGGGAAAAGGTCCGTAAAGCGCTCCAGCACGGCATCGGCACGGAAACTGCCCGCAATCACAAACGGAAATACTTTGGAAGAGGTTGCAGACAATGCAGTTCCTTTGCGCAGGCCGGTGAAAATACCGGTATCCTTAAAGATGGCGGTTCCGCTGCTGCTATCAAGTACCCGGAAAATAGCCTTGCCATTGTAAGCGGTGGTATCTTCTCCCACCTGAACCAGCTTTGCCCTTAGTTTAGCATTGCCCGTTGTATTCAATAGGCGCTGCCCTTGCAGCGGTGTTTCAAATGCCATCCAAGCCACGTCATGCCGCCTCACACCGCGAATGCTAATGATAAACGTATCATTCAGCGGATTCTGATCTTCAGAACTGCTGATTCTCACACGCAGGGTAAAATCACCGGAATCAGGCAGGGTGAGATCTTTAAGCACAATACTTTTCTCAACTTTGGCCAGGACTAATGTGTCAAAACGAAAAGCCTGACTAACAATAGTATTGTTCTTACCCAGCACTTCAGCGGTAGTGCGAAGCGGACCCAGGGCCTGCTTTGCATTGGAACCGATAATGGCATGAACGTCAAAGAAGGTTTCCCGCGCATACAGCTTTTGACCCACAAACGGAGTATCTATACTAAGAACACCTGCATCTTTACCCACCACAACGGTAAATGTAGCAAGGGCTGTGTCGTTTTTACGGTTCACATCCGATGCATAATTGGTGTAGGCAATTACATTATACGTTCCGGCATTGATGGGGTTCAACGTTTTGAACATATTAAAATCCAGAGCCTGACTGGTATCCAACGTAGTGGTCTTTATATCCTGATATATCCGTTTACCACCAAACCACACCTGACAAACGAAAGGCACCGGATCGGTATTCTTTACAAAACCCAGGTTGGCAATTCTCATAACAGGGGCAAAAGGACCGGTCCCTATAAGTAAGGTATCTTTACTTGTGGGGTATTTCACAGAAACAGCACTGTAGTCGTAGGGAATTCCGACAAAAAAATCCTGCACTAAACTGTCGTTTCCGCGCACATAATCCTGGGCAAAATATGCCTTAAAAACTGCCCTGTAAAAACCTCTTCTCTGAGGTATGAAAGAACGCGGCATGTTCACCGGATAGCCGTCCTTCCCTCCCAGCGGATAAACAAGGGTATCGACAAACACTGTTGGGGTATAGGCTGAACTGATTCGTACCGTGAGGCGCGTTTCACTTACACCAATCACACCGTCATTATAGACCCTGGGCCTAAGCAGAATAGGCTTCCCAACAGAATAAAACACATTTTTCGCCGGCGAAAGCACACTGTCAATACCCAAATCATATGCTTTTATAACAAACACATTCAACTTCTGGGTGTCATTTGGGCGAAACCTGTCTCCCGGCATTTCTGTGGTAAAGGTGAACGACAACTGACCTGTATCCAGACACCTGTATGTGGGCCAGGTAACAATTCTACTTTGAAACTTGGGTAAACTAAGATTTACGGCCCGGTTATAAATGACATTTCCGCCCTTGCTGATGCGGCATCTCGCAACAAAGGATACCGTATTGTCATACCCAAGATTCTGAATGGTAGCCGTAGGCATAACAGTATCTTTAACGTAATCATACACAGCATTCCTGAAAGGATCAAAAACCGAAGAAACCATTACATCCTTTTTAACTCCCACATAAAACTTTCGGGTAGCCGTATCGTTGTCCCTGATTAAATCACCCTTGGCAGAAACAATAATCCGCATCCTGTGCTCGCCAAAATCCAGGGGATAGAACTTTTTTGGGAAAGTATAGGTTCTGCGTCTCCCTGCAGACATGGTATCTTTCACGATCTCATTGTAAACTATTTTACCGAAATAATCAATCACACAACGCATGGTGAAACTATCCTTCAAACCCTTTGCACCTATGTTACCAATGGTACCTCTTGGAGCCATGGTATCCATGGTATACCTGTCAATACTGTCCAAAGGAAAATCTGCAGACACGGCCACCATATCCGTATCAGCCTGCAATCGGGGTTCAATCATAAACTTAAAAGGCGCATTGGGTGCAAAATCAACCCAGTTTGTATCACCTGTGGGGGTTGCATAAAAAAAGGTATTGGGGCGAACCGGATTTTCATCCTGGTATCCAAAAGCCACATTGGCAGTACCCATTTGCCTTACTCCAACATAGAATGTACCATTCACCGATACCGGCGATGGCAAATCAAGAATATAATTTCCCGCTATCGTAGTCAGCAGGTTGCTTTGGTAAAGGAGTTTTCCGGGACGTCCGTTTCTGCCGCTGTTATCCCAAATCCCCAGCCTGAAGGACCTTCCGGCAGCGGCAAACGACACCGTTATCTGATTAATGGCTTTGCTGTTATTGGAAAAAAAACGGGCTACAAAATCACCGGTAGCATTGTTAAACCCAATACCACCGGGGCCGGGCGATTGGGTAATATCACGGTAACTGTATATGTTCTCGTTATTAAGACGGTAGCTGCGGGCAGTATTGTTAATGGCATTGTTATCTACAGTTATGGCAAATACCGTGTCCAATCCTTTTTTGGAAGGATTCAAGCTTGGCAAATTGATAAATGCCTGGTTACCTCTGCCCAGTGAAAACAGCATGCTGTCCAGATTGCTATTAGCTACTTTCAGATAGGTTCTGATTTTTGCTCCGGTGAGATTTTTCTTGCCTACATTTCGCACCAGAAGCTTTACGCTGTCAGGATTTCCTAATGGAACCGGAAGTTTACCCAGCGTGTATAGTTTTATCGCAGCTGCATCAAAATCAATGCGGGGGTAATTGAAGATAACTGTAGGGTGATACTCGGAAGCCACCGCCAGACTATCGGCGAGCGGCCAGCCGGTAAAGCTTTTTGTTTGGTTATTGGTGTATCCCGGAACAGAGGCTGCACCTTCAAAATACCAGTTTACAATGCCCGGCTGCACTACACTTTGGGTGTATTCAACCAAAACCACCAGATTATTGCCCTTGGCAGTATCAAACAAAAACTTTTGCAGCAAGAACGGAAACCGGTAAAATCCATCATTGGACCCAAGGTCAAAAGCCGGAACGGCATTGTAGACGAGTGTGGCCGTGGTTGTTTCGGAAGAAAAGGAAACTTTGCCGGTCCCAAAATCACTTCGCGTGGTATTTTTTAACCAGATTTTAAATTGTGTTCCGGTACCAATAGCCGCACCGCTGCTGCGCATAAACTCCATGCTCTCGATGGTATCGGCATGTTTTAAATTACCCAGAACCGATGCCGGAAAAATGTAGGCAAAACGGCAACCGTGATTGGCAGCAGTTGTGGAGACCACCATCGGACCTGCATTTGTACCCAGAAAATTACCCTCGCCTATCTGCACAAACTGCGATAAAAGCGGACTGCAGAAAAAACCTATAATTGCGGCAAGTATTTTCCTCATAGAACAAATATACCTGTTTAGCCTTAATTTTATAGAAGTTGTAAACGATAATGGTCTAAAAATGACGAAGAATTTGACCATACCCCACATAGAAAATACTCCGTAACTTCGCATCGTGACACGCGAAGAACTGGTATACCAAATCTTTTCCAAGCACAGCTACCTGTGCACAGGCCTGGATACTGAAATGGGAAAACTGCCCCTGCATTTGCCTAAAAATGGTGATGCCATGGTGGAATTTAACCGCCAAATTATCCATGCCACCCTGCCTTACAGCGCAGCCTATAAAATCAATACGGCGTTTTATGAGCAGTACGGAGCCCGCGGCTGGGAATGGATGGAACAAACCCTGGATTATTTGCCATCATCCGTTTTTCGCATTGCCGACGCCAAGCGCGGCGATATTGGAAATACCAGTACCATGTACGCCCGGGCCTTTTTTGAAACCCTGAATTTTGATGCCGTAACCGTGGCACCTTATATGGGAGAAGATAGCCTGCGCCCCTTTCTGGAGTTCAAAGACAAGTGGATCATTTGCCTCGCACTGACCAGCAATCCCGGCCATGCGGATTTTCAGATGAATGCGTATGAAGGCAAAAAGCTCTATGAACGCGTTATAGATACGGTTTGCAAATGGGGAAACCCAGACAACCTGATGTTTGTGGTGGGCGCCACACGCGCTGATTATGTAGCTGACATACGCAAAATAATTCCCGATCATTTTCTGCTGGTACCCGGTGTGGGTGCACAAGGTGGTAGCCTGGCTGATATCAGCCATGCCGGACTGAACCAAGATGCGGGATTGCTCGTAAACAGTTCACGCGGGATTCTATATGCCTCTTCAGGCGAAGATTTTGCTGAGGCTGCTGCCACCGAAGCCCAAAAGTTGCAGGCTGAAATGGCCGAACACCTGAAAAAAATCAAGCATTGATATGGAAAACCGCATTACCCGGCTTCTGGGCATAGAATTTCCCATCATTCAGGGTGGGATGATCTGGTGCAGTGGCTGGGAACTGGCTTCTGCCGTGAGCAATGCCGGCGGACTGGGCCTGATTGGCAGCGGCAGCATGTATCCGGATGTGCTGCGGCATCATATACGCCAGTGCAAAGCCCATACCCATAAACCATTTGGGGTAAATGTGCCCTTGCTCTATCCCAACATTGAGGAGCATATGAACATCATCGCCGAAGAAGGCGTGAAAATCGTCTTTACCAGCGCCGGAAACCCTGCGACCTGGACATCCTGGCTGAAAGAGCGCGGCATTACCGTGGTGCACGTGGTGGCCAATACCAAATTTGCCAAAAAATGCGAAACTGTGGGCGTGGATGCCATTGTGGCAGAGGGCTTTGAGGCAGGTGGACACAACGGGCGCGAAGAAACCACTACACTGTGTTTGATTCCCATGGTGCGCGAGGTTTGCCGCCTGCCACTGATTGCCGCAGGCGGCATCAGCACCGGAAAAGCCATGGCCGCCGCATTTTGCCTGGGCGCCGAAGCCGTACAGGTGGGTAGCCGCTTTGCCGCAAGCGAGGAAAGTTCCGCACATGCAAGTTTTAAACAAGCCATCCTGCATGCCGGAGACGGCGATACACAGCTTACCCTTAAAGAACTCACACCTGTCCGTTTGCTAAAGAATAAGTTTTTCAACGATGTAATGGAAGCCTACGGCAAAGATGCCTCACCTGAAGAACTGGCTGCCCTGCTGGGCCGCGGAAGGGCTAAAAAAGGCATGTTTGAAGGCGATATGCATGAAGGAGAACTGGAGATCGGGCAGGTAAGTGCATTCATACATCAGATTAAATCTGCAGGCGACATTGTGCGGGAAATGATGGAGGAATACAGACAAACCCGCAGCACTTTGCCTGCTTTGTAACCCATTTTCTGTATTTTCGCACACATGCAGTGGATTTCTCAAATCCTTTTTGCCCTATGCCTCGGAGCCGGAGTTTGGTTTTTTGCAGGTAGGGTTCGTTTTATACGCCGAAACATCCTTTTGGGGAAAGACATAGACCTCTCAGACAATCCGGCAGCACGCTGGAAACAAATGTTTTGGGTGGCCATGGGACAAAGCAAGATGGCCAAACGACCTGTTGCCTTCGTGTTTCACTTGTTTGTGTACCTGGGTTTTGTGCTTATCAATATCGAAGTACTGGAAATATTGCTGGACGGACTTTTGGGTACACACCGCCTGTTTTCCTTCATGGGTGGACTATACAATGTGGCAATCGGTTTTTTTGAAATTCTCGCCTTGCTGGTACTGGTTGCCTGCGTGGTTTTCCTCGCCCGCCGTTTTGTAGTAAAAGTGCCACGCTTGAATGCACCAGAACTCAAAGGCTGGCCGATAAAAGATGCTACCACTATTCTAATCGTTGAAATCGTTTTAATGGCTGCTCTGCTAAAAATGAATGCAGCAGACCAGATTTTGCAGTCACGCGGTGCGGAACATTATACCCAGGCAGGCAGTTTTCCGGTGAGTCAGTATCTGGTTCCGCTTATGGAGGGCTTCAGTAATGAATTTTTGGTGATTGCCGAACGCGGTGCCTGGTGGTTCCATTTCATCGGTATCTTGTTGTTTTTAAACTACGTTCCTTACAGTAAACACTGGCATATTATCATGAGTTTTCCCAACGTGTATTACACCCCGCTGAAACCCAAGGGCGCATTCGCCAATATGGAAAGCGTTAGCACTGAGGTAAAACTGATGATGGACCCTTCTGCCACACCCCCCGAAGGCTATGAACCCCCCGCCGGATTTGGTGTTCGGGATGTGCAGGATCTGTCCTGGAAAAACCTGATGGATGCCTACACTTGTACGGAATGCGGACGCTGCAGCAGCGTTTGCCCGGCAAACCTGACCGGCAAAAAACTCAGTCCGCGCAAAATCATGATGGATACCCGCGACCGCCTGGAAGAGGTGGGACGAAATCTGGATGCGGGCACAACCGATGATAAAGACCTGCACAGCTACATTTCTGCCGAAGAACTTTGGGCCTGCACCACCTGCAATGCCTGTGCCGAAGCCTGTCCGGTGAATATCAATCCGGTAGATATTATTGTTCAGATGCGCCAATATCAGGTAATGGAAAAGAGCGCTGCACCCGCTGAGCTGAACAACATGTTTACCAACCTGGAAAACAACGGTGCGCCCTGGCAGATGAGCCAGATGGACAAAGCCAACTGGACCCAAAGCTAATGGAAAACTATATTGCCCACCCTACCGCTGTTATTGATGATGGTTGCCAGATTGGAAAAGGCACACGCATTTGGCATTTTTCGCACATCATGCCGGGCTGTGTGATTGGTGAAAACTGTAACATCGGGCAGAATGTGGTAATCAGTCCGGAGGTGGTACTGGGCAACAATGTGAAAATTCAGAACAACGTGAGTATATATACCGGCGTAACCTGCGATGACGATGTGTTTCTGGGCCCCAGCTGTGTTTTTACCAATGTTACCAATCCGCGCAGTGCGGTAAACCGCCGCGGACAATATGCCAAAACCCATGTGGGAAAAGGTGCAAGCATCGGCGCCAATGCCACCATCGTTTGTGGGCATGATATAGGCAAGTTTGCCTTTATCGGTGCCGGTGCGGTGGTAACCAAAAATGTACCCGATTATGCCTTGCTGGTGGGCAATCCAGCCCGTCAAACCGGCTGGATGAGCGAATACGGACACAAACTCCAGTTTGATGCGCAGGGCCATGCTGTTTGTCCGGAAAGCGGACAAACCTACCAATTGGCAAATTGTGTTGTAAGCCGAACAGACGCATGAAAAACATCCTGGTAACCGGCGGACTCGGTTTTATCGGGTCTCACACTGTGGTTAGCCTGCATGAAGCCGGCTTTAACCCCGTTATTCTCGATAACCTCAGCAATACCCGCGAAACCGTGCTGGACGGGCTGGAAAAACTCATGGGAAGAAGGCCCGTATTTTTCAGGGGTGATGTGAATGATACCGCTGTTTATGACAGAATCGTTTCTGAAACCGGCGAAATTGCTGCAGTTATTCATTTTGCAGCCTTCAAGGCAGTGGGAGAAAGTGTCGAACAGCCATTAAAATATTATCACAACAACGTGCAGGGGCTGATTACACTGCTCTCAGCCATGCAAAAACATGGAATCAACAACATCGTGTTTAGCAGTAGTTGCACCGTTTACGGAGAACCCGACCACGTGCCTGTGAATGAAGATTCTGCCATAAAACCTGCGGCATCGCCATACGGTGCCACCAAGCAGATGGGAGAAACCATTTTGCACGATTGCGCATGGCTAAACACCCAATGCCTTCGGTATTTTAACCCCATTGGTGCGCATCCTACAGGTTTGATTGGCGAACTTCCACTGGGGGTTCCAAGCAATTTGATTCCTTACCTCACACAATCTGTGGCGGGTCTAAGGCCTCCGCTAACCGTGCATGGCGGGGATTATCCCACAACCGATGGAACCTGTATCAGGGATTATATACACGTGTGCGATCTTGCCGATGCCCATTTGGCTGCGCTGAACAGGCTTCTGGATAAAAACCAAACCTCAAGTTTTGAAGTATTCAATATTGGCACCGGTGACGGAAGCTCCGTTTTACAGGTGCTGAATGCCTTTGAAGCTGCAACAGGCAAAAAACCCGATTATCAGATCGGGCCGCGCAGACCCGGCGATGTAATTGCCGTATGGGCAGATGCAAGCCGTGCCCAAAATGTCCTTGGCTGGAAAGCCAAAAGAAATCTGACCGAAATGCTGCGCGATGCCTGGAACTGGCAAATAAAGCAGGCATAAAGCGTCCACTTTTCAGGATTCCAGGACGCGAGTTAAACCGGTGTTTTCAACGCTATCCACATTTCCTTCCATTTTAAAATTGTGCACAAAGCCCCTGTTTCAATAGCAATGGGCATTTTGAAGGTTTATCCAAAGTGTATTTTTGTGAATTAAAAAACTTTTTCCACATTTTTATCAACAGAAAACATACCGGTTGGTATATTTGTAGCCCGGTATGACAAAAATCACAAGAGAAAAGATACTTAACCGTTGTTTTGAAGCCATCTGTGAAGGTGGGTTCATCAACCTTCGAACCGACAAGGAAATCAAGCGTTTGCGCATTACCAAAGGCGCTTTCTACCATTATTTTCCCGGGAAATTGGATTTGGGCTACGCCGTCATCGATGAGATTATCATGCCCATGTACATGGAGCGCTGGAACACCCTGGAAGAAAAAACCAAAGGCGTTACTGCTGCCTTGAATGAGATAATTGAAAACATCAAAACCAGCAGCACGGATTTATCTGTGAAACGCGGCGATGTACTTGCAAACCTAATGGTGGAAATGAGCAACGAAGATGAAACGTTTCGACTGAAGCTGGAGGAAGTACTGGAGGCACAGGTAAAAACCATACAAAGAGCTATCCTGAATGGGAAGGCTGCCGGTGAAATGAAGCCCCAGATTGACGCACGGAGCATGGCTTATAGCCTCATAGGCCAGTTGCATGGCTGCTATGCAGTGGCAAAAACCAGAAATAGCCGTGATGTATTCACACTCATGATGAATGCGCTGCAGCGACAGCTTAAGGAAGTACTGTTTGTGAGTGCGGGTACGGAAAATACCGGCGGAAACGCATTTCAGCGAATGACCGCATAAAATCCCGGCTAACGGGATTTATCAAGAAGTTTGGGTTATACCCAATCCATGGCCATAACCAACCCGCCGAAGAAGGTGGGTAAGCCCAGCCAGAAACCTTCAGGAAGGAAAATGGTAAGCAGAATAAGGGCCACTGCAGAAACGGCAGTTACTGCCCAATATAATCCGGTTTTGCGCTTAGCGTCTGTCATAACACAGCAAAGTTACATATTCAAATTCACAGTCACAAATGATAAGATTTGCCCAGGGCACCCTCACTTTTGTTCCGGCCGGCCTGATGCTTGGCGGAAAAAAGAAAAAGTGCTGCAAAAAATATAAAACTGGGAAGCGTTGCAAGGATTGTCCCAGAAAAAAATAACAAACAAGTTAAACCTTGCTTCTCTGGTAACATCCAACACCCAAACCCCACTGCTATGAAATTAAATCATTCTCTTTACTTCTTGCTATTTGGAGTTGTCGCCCTGGTAGGTTCATGCAGAAAGCGCTCGGAAATTGACGGTGCGCCTTCATTAACCGCCATTGAAACCACATTCAAGGGTAAGATAGACATCAAAAATCCCTTAAACTATGCGGCACAGTTCATTCCGGGTTACATCACCAAATCCAATGGCATGTCCAATGCCATCAGCGACAAGGGCGCTACCCTGGGCAGGGTGTTGTTTTATGACAAACAACTATCCGTAAACAATACCATTTCCTGTGGAAGCTGTCATCAGCAAAAGTTTGCTTTCGGTGATACGGCCGTTGCAAGCACAGGCGTAAACGGAAAAACCGGCAGACACAGCATGCGGCTCATCAACGCACGTTTTGGTCAGGAGGTGAAATTCTTTTGGGATGAACGAGCCAACACCCTTGAGGAACAAACTACCCAACCCATACAGGACCATGCCGAAATGGGCTACAGCGGCCAAAACGGAGACCCGGGAATAGCCGATTTGATTGCCAAAATGAATGGTATTGGGTATTACAGGGAACTATTTTCCTGGGTGTATGGAAGTGAGGAAATTACAGAGCAGAAGATGCAGCTGGCACTGGCACAATTCATCCGAAGTATTGTTTCTTTTGACAGCAAGTACGATGCAGGACGCACTCTGGTAGCCAATGATGGCGCTCCTTTCCCGAATTTTACGGCTCAGGAAAACAACGGGAAAAACCTGTTTCTCGCACCACCCACTTTTGATCCTATGGGAGTTCGAACCGGTGGTGGTTTAGGCTGCGGAGGCTGTCACCGCGCCCCTGAATTTGATATAGACCCCAACAGCCGCAGCAACGGCATAGGTGGCAGTATCAACGGTGGCCCCGATTTTACGGTAACAAGATCCCCCACCCTCAGAAACCTCACCAATTCAATAGGCATCATAAACGGACCCATGATGCATACGGGCGTTATCAAAGATTTGCAAGCATCCGTTGGCCATTACGGGAATCTGGTAAATGCGGCTATCAACAATCCCAACCTGGATCCCAGACTAAAGCCGGGCGGAAGAGGCCAGCAACTGAAGCTAAACGCAACTGAGGTAAATGCCGTTATTGCATTCCTGAGAACGCTTTCTGGCACAGATGTGTACACCAATGAAAAATGGAGCAATCCGTTTCAGTAGGTAGAAAATGGTACTTTTTACTTTGACCTTATAACCTTAAAGAAACAACTGTACTTGCAGGATTTGGGAAAGAGGTATTTCCGCCAATGATGAGGGTGTTTTCTGCAACTGTTATGGCTTGATGCTGACAAATGGGAAAAGGCAAAACCAATCCTTTCGTCCAGCAATCTTTTTGAATGTCATAGATCAGATGTACATCTTTTATTCCGGCCTCATCATCTCCATATCGATCAATTCCGCCGAAAACATGAATTTGATTTTTTATCACCACCGCTGAGGACTTGGCAATGGTAAGCGGCATTTCCGCTTTTTCAGTCCATTGATTTGATTTTATGTCAAATTCATAAAGACGTTTTTGCCAGTAATGTTTCATGTTTTGAAAACAATTACCTCCCATTAGGTAGATTTTCTCGTTAACTGCTACCATGCTCATGTGAATTATACCGCCATGATATAGTGGCAATGCTGTAAAGGTTTTCTTTTTCGTATTGAACTTAAAAAAGAAAGAGGTCGTTTCCCCAGTTTTTCCGCCCACTATGTAGATGTCTTTTCCAATTGCCACGGCTGATGCTCCAGTAATTTTCTCGGGCAGATTAGGTAATGTATCCCAAGTATTCCTTTGAATTTGGTATACCTCAGATTTATCGGTGGATCCCTGACTATTTCCAAGCCATCCGCCAAAGCAGTAGATTTGATTGTCAACCACTGCAGTAGCCATTTCAGCCCTCCTTGTGGGCATAGCTGAAAGCGTTGTCCATCGGTTATTTTTATAATCAAAACGCCAGTTGTTGTCGGTAGTTAAACCGCAATTAAAACCGCCCAAATAATAGATTTGATTTTTGCTGATGATGGCCCGGCCACCGCATCTTGGTTGGGGTAGGGCAGAGAGCTCTTGAAATGTAATGCTGTCCTTTTTTGGCATTTGTTTGTAAACCCCAAGAAACACACCGGTTATGATTATGGGGATTAGAATCAGAGAAATTACCCATTTTCTCTTCTTGTTTTTTGAACCCGCATTTACAGAAGAATTTTCTATTAGTTTTTCTCCGGTGTTTTCATTCATCTTTCCGTTAAGGGCTGCCCAATTTGGAAAGCCTATGTAATTAGAGATGGTATCCAGCGTATATTGATTGGGGTGACTACTGGTTTTGATAAACCCGAGTAAACGTTTAACCGTAGATGAACTTATCTGGCAGCCGGTTTTTGCAGTTATATCACTGGCCAGCCCATCGCAATCCTTAGGGTATCTAATTTCTTTTCCATAAACCGCATATAACTTGGCTCTGATCGAATTGTCCAGCATATCTGCAAAATTAACAAATGGATAGCGCCAAAAGCTCGCTTGAACTTTTTGAACTTTTTGAATCTCGCGTTATGGTCTCACAAAAGGTATTTTTGGAAAAATTTACAAAAAATGAAACATAATTATTCTTTCTATGTATTAATGCTACTGTGCTTTCAAGCATCTGCACAACAGGCTTTAAAAACCTATACTGGGAATTATACAATGGGTTTAAATGAGGGTACCGCCACGTATACCTACACGGAGAAAAACGGTGAAAGGATCATGGAGGGTAATTTTATGTTCAACTGTCCTTCTGATAATTTTACCCTTACAGGTAAGTATGCCCAAGGTAAAAAAATTGGAATCTGGACACGCAAACAAACTTTCAGTAGACTCAGCGGAATGGCTGTTGTAAAATCAGAATTGCGCTGGGATCGTGTAACGGAAAGTAATCCCTTTAAAGAAACCGTTGATGTAATTACAGAAACATACAAAGACGATAAACTGGATGGAGTCAGGACCAAGATAAGAACTGTGAAAAACTCCTGGGGTTATCCAGCTCCGGGTGGATCTTCAACGACAACCTATATTGTAAAGCAAACATACAAAGCGAATATTCTCACAGCACTGGACTGTGTCAAAAAAGAGAAGGAACTAAAAACCATGAGTATGCAGGGTTCATATAAGGATGAATACGCTGATGGAAAATGGGTTTTTGAGGATAAAAAGACAGTTGCTACATATCTGTTTGCCAAGGGAGGGCTTATTGAATATGTTATAAAAGAGTCCGGCACAGGGAAGGTACTGGCCAGCGAAAAAATGACACGGGATACTACCTTGACTAAGGAGTATTTTTCAGATGCCCCAAATCATTTCAATGTTAAACAAGAAAGTTATTCTAGTGAACTTGTGGATGCAAAACTCATGGTGAAAAAAATCAACGAAAACCTAATTGTTGTAAAATTATGCAAAATCAAAAAAAGTCCAATTAACCTACCCAATTTAAATCTTAATGTTTACATCAATGCGTTTGGTGTGGATATTACCCCCTATACTATCGATAACGAGCAGGTATTGTCTTGGAGTCCAAACATTGATTGCCAGGTTTTAACCATTGAAGATACCTATCCATGGAATAAGATATTTTTTAAAAACATCGATTCGGAGTTCAGTTTTCTCAATTTGGTTAGCAATGAAAAGAATAACATTTTTAACATAAACTGGGAGAAAACCAGCAGGATAGACAAGGGTATTTATTTGTATCAGTTAAAGGCTCTACTGTATAAATCTGATACTGCTGGTTTTAGAAAATACAAGTCATATATAGCCAAGAATTTCAACCTTTCTTGGTCAGATGTTAAAAATGCTTCAGTAGGATCTTCTGAAAAAGAATATCATAGTTACGTATTGTTTTTAGGAGACGTTATTTCCGGTGACACTATAAGGATGAAGGAATTTATCGATGAAATGTTCAATGCGGATGCTTATTCCAGGCCCTGGCAGAAAATCATTCGTGAACAACTGGTTGAGCTGCGTACTTTGTTGCCTTCAGATTCTACCAATATACAATTGGCACTGATGTTTCTGAAGAAAAAAGAAAATGAGGTGTTATTACTCAACCAGAAAAAATCAGCATCAATTAAGGAAATTAGGATTGGTGACCAAGTTTGGATGGCCGAGGATTTGACTCTTTTTCCTGATCATTCGCAATATTATTTAATTCAGGATAAAAAAATTAAAACCCGGAAAACCGGAGAGGGAACTGTTTTATATGGACTAAGTAAAAACAACAATACACTATGTCCTGAGGGATGGCGCCTGCCTACAACCACAGACTGGCAAAAGCTTATTAATAATTTAGGTGGAGATAGAAAAGCCGCGGGTAAATTGTTAATCTCAGGAAATGGTTCAGGGTTTGAAACAAATTTTCCTATGATTGTTAATGGACAACTGGAATGGGGAGGAAGTTATTATGCCGGTTATCTGACCTTGGATGCCCCGGATGCGTTTCCCTTTGTATTTGATTTTAATGGTCAGGGATATTATTACATCACCTATGCACCGTGTCGTTGTATCAAGAAATAGTTTACTTTTTAATTGTTAATTGATTCATTAATCCTTTACCGGAGCAATTTAATACCAGATAAATCATTGATAATGTAGTTTATGGAATAAACGGAATTTGTAAATAAATCAAAATGTATTGGATAATGTTTTATTTAATATTATCTCTAACTTAACTAAATATTCTGAAGAAGGAATTAATATTCCGGTGAAAACAGTGGCTGATAAAATCCATATCGGGGTTACTGACCGTGGAATTGGTATACCCAAGGCTGAACAATAATTTTTATTCAGCCGTTTTTTGTGGCGAGTAATACATCCGGGATTCAGGGTGTTGGACTGGGCTTGCACAGTTTGCATCACTATACAAAGATGTTGGGAGGAAAAGTTAAGATTAACAGTCAGCCGGGAGTGGGTATAACCGTTAAAATTAATATACCCATTTCATCCCAATCAAATCCACTGCTGCCCATCATGCGGCAATGATGTCAGGGCTGGCAGGATTTTAAAAGTAAGATGTAACTTCGTGGATAAAGGAACTGAGATAATTTCATGGAGAAAAAAGAATCATTAACCATAGAGAATTATTTAACCCCACACTACATACACCGCAGCAACTGGCTTAGGGCGGCGGTGCTGGGTGCAAACGACGGTATCATTTCCATTTCAAGCCTGGCCATAGGTGTGGCATCTGCCGGAACAGAAAGAGATCCCATTCTACTGGCCACGGTGGCCGGCCTGGTGGCGGGTGCCCTGTCCATGGCAGCGGGAGAATACGTTTCGGTAAGTTCCCAAACCGACGTAGAACAGGCCGATATTGAAAGGGAGAAAAAAGAACTGAAAGAAATGCCGGAGGCAGAAATGCAGATTCTGGCGCAGATATATGAAAGGCGTGGATTGAAAAAAGAAACAGCCCAACAGGTTGCCAAAGAACTCACCGCTGCAGATGCACTGGGTGCCCACATCCGCGATGAACTGGGATTAAACGAAGTGAGCCAGGCCAAGCCCATACAGGCGGCCATGGCCTCCGGGCTGGCGTTTACCGCAGGTGGTATTTTACCATTGCTGGTAACCTTTCTGTCGCCTGTAGAAGGCATGGAGTATTACCTTTATGGATTTACCATTGTTTCGCTGCTTGTGCTGGGTGCCGTTTCTGCGAAAACCGGCGGCTCAAGCGTAGCAAAAGCCATTACCAGAATTGTTATCTGGGGAACCCTGGCCATGGGCATTTCCGGGCTTGTGGGTTATGTCTTTGGGGTAAATGTATAAATTACCCTTGTTGCTACACTACTCAAGGTAAAAGGTTGTATTATTGAACAATCGATTACTCAAGTAATGAAAAGACTAAAATTTTCGCGGGATGAAGGCACTGCCTTTTACAAAGAATTAACAGAAAAAATAGAAAATCATTTTGCAGAAAAGGGTATTCAGAAAACGGGCAATACCACTATGCTTTTAAAAATTATTCTCTATTTCGGACTGGATATTTTATTCTATATACTGATGATGAAAAGCTCCACCCCTACGGAATTTTATGCTTTTTATCTTCTTATGGGCCTGTCTGTATTGCTTACCGCTTTTAATATCTCGCACGATGCCGCACACGGGGTGGCCGTAAAAAGCAAGTTCTGGAATAAGCTACTGTTTTCACTGAGTTTTAACCTGCAGGGGAATAACGCCTATGTGTGGGGTAAAAACCACAACGAATCGCACCATTTATATACCAATATTGAAGGCAGCGACATTGATGTATTGAACAATCCGCTTTTTAGAATGACAGCTACCCAGCCTGCAAAATGGTTTCACCGATATCAATATTTATATGCCCCTTTTTTGTATTTATTTTATTCATTAAACTGGTTTTTTATGCGCGATACACTGATGTTGTTTAATTACAGTAGCCGAACAATCAGTATAAAAATACCGCCTGCGGAAGTAATTAAACTCATCTTTTTTAAGCTTTTTTATATCGCTTATATGATCGTTTTACCTGCTATCATGTTGCCTTTTGGCTGGGGTGTGGTATTATGGGCATTTATACTAAACCATTTTATGGTTTCTATCATTTTTATCGGTGTTTTGGGTGTTTCGCATTTATCGGATTATGTATCACATCCCTTACCGGATGAGAATCGCAAGCTGTCTATGAGCTGGCCAAAACTGCAAATGTGCACTTCTGTAGATTACAACCCCGGAAGTGTGTTTTTTAATTGGACACTGGGAGGATTCAATGCGCATGCACTGCATCATTTACTACCCAATATCTCACACGTGCATTACCTTGAGATTTTACCCATTTTCAGGGATACGGCCAAAAAACATGGTATTGTGTATATGGAAATGTCATATGGAGCCTCCCTGGCATCGCATATTCGCTTTTTAAAACAGATGGGCGTTGAATCAAATTATATTCCGAAACACTATGAGGGATAAGCATATTCAAATACCGGAGGATGCTGAGCTGCTGAAATTGCTGAACCGCAAGGTCGGCGAAGAACTCAATATTGGTAAAATACAGGTACTTTTTTTACTCTGGATAAAATTTATTTTTTATTTCGGTACATCAGTTTTTTTGTACTATTCATTATACCATATAACTAACCCGGTTTACTTTATCATTTGTTTTGTTGCCTATGGTTTTATTTCCTTGTTGTTTGCCTTCAACTTTGCGCACGATTTTTCACACAATGCCATTTTTAAAAGCAAATGGCTCAATAACCTTTCCTATTCCCTAATCTATACATTAAAGGGGGCTCATGCGGAGGCATGGAAAAAAAGGCACATTCATTCGCACCATTATGCTCCCAATGTAGAGGCGTATGATTCTGATTTAAAAATTGCAAAATTTATTCGAGTTACGCCCGGCAGTGAGCGAAAATGGTACCACCGTTTTCAGCATATTTATGCGCCTTTTGCCTACACCACCTATTCCCTATTCTGGGTATTTATTAAGGATTTTATTATACTGTATTCGCAAGATGAATTCACAGAAAAAGAAGAAAAAGGATTCACTTATCACCTGTCTTTTTGGATACAAAAATTAGTATATATATGTTATTTACTGGTTTTTCCTGTATTGTTTTCTAAAATGTCCTGGCCATGGGTAATCGCAGGGTTTTTGAGCATGCATCTGGCACAGTCACTGTTTTTACTGTTTACTTTTTTTATGACCCACCATGTAGAATCCACCGCTTATCCCACTACAGATGAGCAGGGTTACATCAGCACATCCTGGGTAATGAATCAGATTCGCAGTTCAAATGATATGCACCCTTTCAGCCCTGTTGCCAATTTTATATTGGGCGGATTTAACAACCATATTGCACATCATTTATTTCCGCACTATCATCATATTTATTATCCGGAAATCAATAAAATTATTTACCGCATTTTACGAGAAAACAATATTGAACCAAACCAAACCAGCTACTGGGGTGGAATTGTTTCACATTTGCGGCTGCTAAGACGAATGGGGTGCAACTGAGCAGGTTGTTTATTGCCGTTTTAGAATCTTGACGGCCATATTCCGGCCCAGCCCCTGCATGACAGCCAGGTTAATCCAGCTTAGGGCAAATTTTCCCAGCAGTTCTGCGCTATCAAAATGGCAAAAGCGCAAACAAAAAACGCTTATCATTACCGGAAAATCTATAAAACCATTAAACCACAATAAGCCTATAACATCTAATTCAGTAACATTGTAACATGAAGCACCTGTTTATAAGCGCATTCCTGCTATTGGGCATATTTGCTGCCTGCAAGAAAAAAAACCATGATACCGAGCCCGGTATCAACGACAGCGCTTATCAAATCACGAAAACCATTGTTGGCGACAGCCTCTCTGTGGACGTAGTGATAGACAAGCCCAAGGGAACTTCCTTTGATGTGCTTATGGTATTTCACGGCACGGTTACCTACGACAGCCTGATACTGGATGCCGCTTATAACACCCTCGATGGCTTCAAGCGCATACTGGACCGCAAGGACATGATGATTGTGAGTGTGGCCTACCCCGAAGAAAATTTGCTGATGGGAGACAATGTAAAACACGCAGAAGCTGCTCTGTTTTGGTTGAAAATCAAAGCAGCCGCAGAATTGGGCATTCAGGTTAAAAAGATATTTCTGGCAGGCCACTCCCAGGGTGGCTATGTAGTTACCCGCTTGAATACCATGCACGAAACCAACGGGGTGATTGCCAATGCACCGGGCCCGCTAAATCTGGTACTACGCTGCCAGCTGGAGGAAGAAGGAAAAATTGCTGCCGGCGCGGTCTGCAATCTGCTGAAAACCAAATATGGTACCACCAACATCAATCCTGCCGCCTACCAGGCGCGCTCATTGCTGAAATTCACCACCGGATTTAAATCGGATATCCTGTTTGTGCAAGGTTTGGATGATACCCAGATCCAAATGACTTCATGGCCGTTTTTCAAGCAAAAAGTAACAGAATGCACCGATTGCAAACAGGTGAAGGTGCATGAGGTTGCCGGCTTCGGTCATCAGTCGTTGTTTGAAAACGCAGGTGCCAAGGCGGAGTTCAACAAGTTTATCGCTGAGCGGTGAACCGGCAGACAGCGCAAATGCGGTTTGTATTAAGGTGTCACCCCTCTTTACCGGAGCCTGTTTCCCCGGCCACAGCAACAAAAACCTCACCATTAAAATTTTACTAACTTTGCAGCTCTATGTCAGGCCTGCAGTTATACAACACTTTCACACGCAAAACGGAAACATTTACCCCGCTTCACAAACAGCATGTAGGCCTGTATGTGTGTGGACCCACCGTGTATGGGCCTCCGCACATGGGGCATGTACGTGGGCCCGTCGTTTTTGATGTTTTGCGCCGCTACCTGGAGTTTCTGGGATACAAGGTCCGTCACGTGCGCAACATTACCGATGTGGGCCACCTGGTGGGCGATGGCGATGAGGGTGAAGACAAACTGAGCAAACAGGCCCGGCTGGAACAAACCGAGCCCATGGAAATAGCACAGGCCTACACCGTGGCCTACAACGAAATGTGCAGAATTATGCATGTGCTGCCACCCAATATCGAACCGCGGGCCAGCGGACACATCCTTGAACAGATTGAAATGATTCAGTCCATCATTCAAGCCGGACTGGCTTATGAGGTCAACGGAAGCGTGTATTTTGATGTGCTGGCATATGCAAAAAACAACGATTACGGAAAACTCAGTGGTCGCATTCTCGAAGATTTAATGGCGGGTGCCGGCAACGAAGCCCGCGAACTGGAGGGGCAGGAAGAAAAGCGAAATCCAAACGATTTTGCTCTGTGGAAGAAAGCCGCACCCGAACACATTATGCAATGGAGCAGCCCCTGGGGTAAAGGTTATCCCGGCTGGCACATTGAGTGTTCAGCTATGAGCCGTAAATACCTCGGTGATGTATTTGATATTCACGGCGGTGGTATGGACCTGCTTTTCCCGCACCATGAAAGCGAAATTGCACAAAGCACTGCCTGCACAGGCCACAACCCTGCAAGATTCTGGGTGCACCACAACATGATTACCATCAACGGCCAAAAAATGGCCAAAAGCCTCAATAACGGCATTCGTGTTGATGAATTGTTTTCGGGTAGCCACCCCTTGCTGGAAAGGGCCTACGGCCCTATGACACTGCGCTTTTTTATTCTGCAGGCACACTACCGCGGCACACTCGATTTTAGCAACGAGGCACTGCAAGCCGCAGAAAAAGGTTTGCAGCGCCTGTGGAATGCCGCTGAAACAGCAGGAAAACTGCCGGTATCCGATGTTTCAGAATACAACATTGCCGATATTGATGAAGCATGCCGCAAAAGCATGAACGACGACCTCAACACGCCGCAAGTAATTGCTCAGCTGTTTGAGGCAGCAAGAATCAGCAATTCGGTGGCTGATGGCAAGATAAAACTGAATCAGCACAATATTGATGCGCTGAAAACACTCTTCGACACCTGGCTTATACATATATTGGGCATACAACCTGAAAAAGAAAAAAACGATGCTGCCCTGGATGGGGTAATGCAAATGCTGCTGGAAATGCGCGCCCAGGCCAAAGCAGATAAAAACTACGCCCTGAGCGACGAAATACGCAACAAGCTTACAGCCCTGGGTTTTTTGATCAAGGACGGAAAAGAAGGCAGTAGCTGGAGTTTGTAATATCCCATGAAACTAAGTATTGATTTACAGTGTGCATCGCCCAAAGCTTGGGCAGACGCCGTTATGGCCGATTTTGATACCTTTCTGCAAGACCATGCCGATTGCGAACGCAAAGCCAATGGGATGATGATGAGCATGGTGGCCAAATATCCGGACAGGGTTGAAATTATACCGCTGCTGATTGAAACCGCACTCGAAGAACTGGAACATTTCCGCGATGTGTATGAACTAATGCAAAGCCGCGGACTGAAACTGGAGAATCCGTTTGAAGAAGACCCCTACATCAAAGGGCTGATGAATTTTGTCCGCCCGGGCAGAGACGAACGTTTTCTGGACAGACTGCTGCTGGCATCATTATTTGAAACCCGCGGTGCAGAGCGTTTCAAGCTCATCTGGGAGCGCCTACCCGAAGGAGATCCCAAAAAATTCTATCACCGCCTTTGGGCCTGCGAAGCCAAACATGCACACATTTTTGTAAAAATGGCACTGCAGTATTTTGATGAAAAAACGGTGTATGACCGCCTGCAGGCCTTTGCAGCAGAAGAAGCGCGTATTGTGACGAATATGCCCATCAGGGCTGCGCTGCATTGAGGTTGTTTACAGCCAGGCGAGACCAACAAACCCGAAAGGCAACAGGAATGGCTCGCTGCGCTCGCCGGACCTCAGGAGGAGGCTTAACAAAGCCAAAAAAACCTTGCATATTCCTTTTGTTGGTCTTTGAGCAAAGAATGCAGCCAAGCAAGACCAACAAAGCCTAAGGGCAACAGGAATGGCTCGCTGCGCTCGCCGGACCTCAGGAGGAGGCTTAACAAAG
>CAZVJY010000025.1:0-241 GCA_964626685.1 uncultured Flavobacteriaceae bacterium | reverse complement strand
CAAGACCAACAAAGCCTAAGGGCAACAGGAATGGCTCGCTGCGCTCGCCGGACCTTAAGGGGAGGGCTTAACAAAGCCAAAAAAACCTCGCTTCGCTCGTTTTTTATGCGCCTTCAGTCTGCCTGTGCAAGCCCGGCATCCTTTCGGCACATAAAAAAACCCACCTTATCTGGTGGGTTTTTTTGGCTTTGTAGCGGGAACAGGACTCGAACCTGTGACCTTCGGGTTATGAGCCCGACGA
>CAZVJY010000024.1:0-23457 GCA_964626685.1 uncultured Flavobacteriaceae bacterium | reverse complement strand
TTTGGAGGTTTCCGCTACGGAATACTGGGCTTACTCAGCATCGTCATAGCTTTGCTTGCACTTTTTCAGATTGACATTTAAAACTTTACACTTTGACTACACAATATCTTTCTGCTGTTCCTAAACTGGACCTGGCTGACTTTACCCATGGAAGCGTTTCACAAAAAATGCAGTTTGTACAGCAACTTGGAAAGGCCTATGAGGACATTGGATTTGTAGCTATCAAAAACCATGGTGTAGATAATGATTTACTCAAAGAACTTTACAAACAGGTTGAAGCCTTTTTTGCACTACCGCTGGAAACAAAACTACAATACGACGATTCAGAAGGCGGTGGACAGCGAGGGTATACCGGTTTTGGAAAAGAACACGCAAAAAACTCCAATGCCGGTGATTTAAAAGAATTTTGGCACTTTGGTCAATGGGTAGAGGATGGCGATTCCCTCAAAGATTATTATCCAGCCAACAAATTTGTAAATGAAATTCCGGCTTTCAACAACGTCGGTAAAGAAATTTACAGAGCATTGGAAAGCACCGGATTGCATATGCTGCGAGCCTTGGCCTTGTATCTGAACCAACCGGAAAACTATTTCGATGATAAAGTTCATAATGGCAACAGTATTTTACGTCCCATTCACTATCCACCCATAAATTCCGAACCCAATGGCTCTATTCGCGCCGGCGAACATGAAGACATCAACCTCATCACTTTGCTGGTTGGCGCGAGTGCTGACGGACTGGAGGTATTAAGCAGACAGGGAGTTTATGTTGGGGTAACCGAGGTGCAAGACCACATCATTGTGAACGTTGGCGATATGTTACAGCGATTAACCAATGATCGTCTTAGAAGCACTACTCACAGGGTAGTAAATCCACCCCGTGAGCAATGGCACCTTCCCCGGTACTCCATACCATTCTTTATGCATCCCAGGCCCGAAGTTTCACTTGCATGTCTTGAGAGCTGCATCAGCGAAGACAATCCCAAGAAGTATGAAGACTGCACCGCTATTGATTTCTTACACGAGCGTCTGCGAGAAATCGGACTTATGAAATAACAGAACCTACTTTACAATCACTTTTCGAATCCATTTGTTTTCGTTATACGAAACCGAGAGCGTGTAAACACCCTGAGGGATTTCTTCAAATGCCATCCATTCAGCACTGTTACCGTTTCTGAAGGTCTGCTTTCGAATTACCGCACCTGTCATATTGCTTAGTTTAGCCTCTACATGTTGTTGATCAACGATGCCTGAAACCCTGAAGCGTAGTGCATTTTTAAGCGGGTGTTCCAACAAAAACAATTCACTTTTGGCGGCATCAGCAGTTCCATAAAATGAACTGCAAGTAACTGAAAGATTGTTTTCAGGTGCCTGCATTTCCAGCATCAGCTTATAGGTATTGCGGCCGGTAACGGGCTGTAAATCTTTAAAAGAGTAGCATTGGCTAGGGTTCAATGATCTGATTACAGGAACAAAACCGATGTTTTCAAAAACACCCTTGTTTTCTTTCTGAATGGTATATCCCTTAATATTTTCATCATGTGAAGTTTCCCAGCGCAGTAAAATGTAATCTGAATACGGTTTACATTCAAAATGTTGCATTTCTACCGGCAGCAATATGATAAATGAAGAAGCGGTATCGAAACAGGTATTTCTCCGGCTGGTCATGGTGAGGTAATAAATGCCGGGATTTGAAATCCATGGATTTTGCTGGGTAGAAGCAAATCCCCCCGGACCGGTCCAGTTCCAGTTGTAGCCGCCTGCAGTGCCAAAAATGGGTGAATTCAACAAACTGTCACTTAAGGTAGTGTTTCCGCCATACAACCTGATTGTATATACTGTTCCGGTGCTAAGCGTATCATAATAATTTGCAGTAGCCACAGGACGAATTGTATCCAAATGAATGATAACGCTATCTTTAAGGGTAAAACACCCCCTCAAAGGCGCCGATTCCAGAATATACTTACCGGGTTTATTAAAGGTTATTGCCGTACTATCTGCATTGTAACCAGTTATACTGCCATTGGGTGTTGTCCATTTATACCAGGCAAGTCCATAAGCCGAGTCGGCAAAAATGCTACCATTCTTTACGGTACAATTAAGTGTATCTGTTCCCTTAATTTTACTTACTACACGGGGATATCGCCAGAAAGGATATGGCCCTGCAAAATCTTTGGGGGCTGATGTAGGTGAAAGTGACGACTGACTATAGAACATAAGTGTTCTGTAAGGTGTTGTGCACGGATCTATTCCATCGAATAAAGCGGGATCTACGCCCAGGGCTGTAAAATTGACAGACATTTCAATAAACTGGTTTAAAGTGTAAATGCTATCCCAGGCGTATCCACCGGCCGATGCTGATCCCCAGGGTGTATTCATACAATTGAACAGATCATTTGCAGTACCCTGTGCTACAAGGGCGGAACCGCCATTTCTGGGTAAAATTTCAGCATATCCGAAACTGCCGGGCAAGGTACCCTGCCCATAGAAATTTCCAAATAGAAAATTAACCGGCAGCCTTCCGCTTCCGTTTCTAAAGCTGTCATAGGTTGATTTTCTGACCCAAACCTGGGGTTTTAGCGTGAACACGCCACCGGTATAATCCATTATTACGGCCATATCACCAATTCCTGTTACTTTGCCGGAAGACTGCAGCCACCACGCAGACCTGCCGCCCTGAGAACCCAGGTTTACCAGTTTGCCCTGTATAGTATCCAAACGCACATCACGCACAAATAATTCAGCAGATACATTTTTAGATCCGGTGGTTCCAAAAATGGCTACACCAAAGTAAAAAAACAGGGAATCTTTCACTGTACTGCCTTTTCTGCGCATGTGGCTGAAAAATTCAAGTATATCGGTTTTTGCCGCCATGCTGGAGCTACCTATAATCCATGTACCGGGATTATCAATCAGTTTCACACCACCCGGGCCAGTAATGGATGTTTTGTCCACATCCGCCTGATCGCGGGCATACAGCGCGTCCAATAAAATAGTTCCATTGCTGCGGCTAAGTTTTGGCACAGACATGGGTTTGGAAAACACCAGATTCTGTCTTGCAGCGGCTGAAGTTCTTAACAAGGTTCTGAAATAATGGGCTCCGGTAGTATCTATCAACCCCAAGCCATTCACGGGTCTTTTAACCCTTCGGCATTTGAACCAGTCATCGGAGGGCTTACCTGATGTGGAAGCCGCCCTGCCGTGCAAAGCCGTATCCGCAGCCAGATCGGCGTCTATACCAAACCCACCTTCAATCTTTCCCGGGCCAACAGCCTGCGATAGTAAAGAAGTAATTGAAAACACAGAGCACGCAAACAGTGCAACTTTTGTAAAAGCCCTTTTCTTTTTCATAGCCAATTTTTTTGGGGCTACGAAATTGGATTGTCAGGAAAAAAATAATCATGACCTGCATTCCCGGGCAGGTGTAGTTAAATCATAAGAAAATGGCCGTTAAAGACTATAAGAAAAGATTTTTCAGTTCCACCGCATCTTCCGGCTTCATTTTTCCTGCCAGTATCAGTCTCACCTGTCTTCTGCGGAGCGCCCCTTCGTATTTTCTCTGTTCATCCTCCGTCTCAGGTTTCAGTTCGGGCACCGGAGCGGGCTTGTTTCGGCTGTCAAGCGCAACAAAGGTATAATAAGCCTCATTGCACCTGATCATTTCACCCTTCGGAATGTTTTGGGCAAAAACCTCAATATACACCTCCATAGATGTATTGAAAGCACGGGTAACCCAGGCCTGAAGGGTAACCACATCGCCCAGGCGAATACTCTCTTTAAAGGACACGCTGTCAACCGATGCTGTCACCACAATATTGTTGCTGTGCTTCTGTGCCGATATGGCGGCACATATATCCATCCAGTGCAGCAAACGTCCTCCCATTAGGTTGCCAAGGGTATTGGTATCATTGGGCAACACGATTTCATTCATAATGGTGTAAGATTCCCGGGGTGTTTTGCTGTTTTTAGCCGTCATAGCCACAAAGTTAGGCAGATTATTCGGGGAAATAAAAAAGGGGCACCCTCGGATGCCCCTTCGAATTGATTTTAATGAGAATTAAGCCTGCGCCTGAACTACAGACACTTTGCTGCGACCTTCGCGGGTTTTGCGGAACTGCACCACACCATCAGCCAGGGCAAACAAGGTATGGTCTTTTCCAATACCTACGTTCACATCGGGGTGATGTTTGGTACCACGCTGGCGAACGATAATGTTGCCGGCTTTAACTACCTGTCCGCCGAAAATCTTTACTCCCAGACGTTTGCTGTGAGATTCGCGACCGTTTTTACTACTACCTACACCTTTTTTATGTGCCATGATGATTAATTTTCTTCGGTTGTTGCGGCTTTTTCTGCCTTGGTTTTAATGCTGGTGATTTTGATGCGGGTCAAATCCTGACGGTGACCGTTTCTTACAGTGTAACCTTTGCGGCGCTTCTTTTTGAATACAACCACTTTTTCTCCGCGTCCGTGCTTTTCTACAGTGGCTGAAACTACAGCACCCTTGATGGTGGGTTCACCTACTTTTGCTTTTCCCTTGTCGCTGATCATCAGCACTTTATCAAAGGTAAGGTTATCACCTTCACTAGCTGTGATGCGGTTTACAATCAGGTATTTGTTTTCCTCTACCCTGTACTGCCTTCCGGCTATTTCTACAATGGCGTACATAACTTAATTTATAGTTTTTCCCTCAAAAAGGGCTGCAAAGATAGGAAATAGATACTTGAAATACAATACCACCTAATTTATTTTGCCCCAATAATCTGAAATAGCTGTAGGCAATATACAGCGATTGAAGCCGTTATAAACATGGATATTGTTTTCAAAAATAGTCACACCACTCAAAAAAACAAGCATTCTAACCACACTGTGTCTATAACTCCGAAAAGAACAGCCCTAAAGAGAAATCTATATTTGCCTATCATTGTATGCACAAATCACTATTAACCGCAGTTTCAGGGCTCTTATTCATAAGCCTGAATGCGCAGACAACCCGTGGTTTTGACGACGGCACCACTGTTTCCACTACGTTTAAACCACGGCTGCTATCGGCAAACAAACTACTCATTGATCCTACCGTACCCAAAGCTGGCAAATATCCGTTTGATATAAGTTATCTCCCACAGGAGTTTAAGTGGAATACACGCAAAATTGCACGCATTCTGCCTCCGGTAAAACATTTTGAACCGGGGCTTGACACCTTGTATAACCCCAACTATGCCCGAATGGGTGGCGGAAATTACGGTCACAAGCTAATGGAACTGTTTGTTGGCAGCCGCGCCGCAGATAAATGGGCTTATCATGCATCATTTCAGCATTTGAGTGCCGACGCTGAAAAAACCATGCAGGATTTTAGCACCAACCGGGCGTTTCTGGGAGGTTCCCGTTACTACAAGCGTAGTAGCATGGATGTGACGTTGAACTACACACGCGACATGAATCGTTTTTTTGCCAAAGACACCTTTTATGAAAAAGATGCTGCGCTGATAAGGAAAACTGCACAAAACGCAGGTTTCAATGTACTGTATGACATGAAGAGGGATGGGAAAAAGCCGGGACTGTCAGCCGGGTTTATGTTTAATAACTTTTATAACAACCTGAATCAGAGCGAAACAGAATTTGCCGGTAAAATCGGATGGGATGCAGGTATAAACAACCTGGGAACTTCTGGATGGGTTGAAGCAACCAGCCTTCAGTTCAGGCAAAACTTCATCACCAGACAGCAATACTTTCTGGATGCTACCCCACGGATAACCATGAAAATAAAGGAAACGGGCATTGATTTTACAGGCGGATTAAACCTTACATGGGTTTTTACCGATTCCTCTTCACCACTATTTTATCTAAATCCTGTTATTCTGGCCGAGAAAAAACTGGAAGGACTGAAAATGAAAATGTATGGAGGTATAGACGGAGGACTGCGTAAAAATTCTATCCGCAGATTTTCTGAGATGGTGCCATTTACCTACGACAGCCTGCAGATAACCAATTCTTATGACCAACTGCGGGTTTTTGCCGGATTAAAAGGCAGCATCACCAACAACTCGCAGTTTATGGTTGAATTTGGCAACAACACTACTTCCAAAATGCCGTTGGTTGTGACCAACAATGACAGCATCAATAGCCTGCAGATTGTGTATGACAACATTAACAACCTATACTTTGCCGCAGATCTGCGGTTTTCTGTTGGAGAAAAACTAAGAATTGGTGCAAACTGCAAATTCAACAACTATACCACAAACGACCAGCTACAGGCTTGGCACCTCCCCTCCTTTACGTATGCTTTGTCAGGTCAGTATTACATCAACAAGAACCTAACAGCACAACTAGGGGTTGATGGAATGAGCCGTCGTTACAACACTGTTTTAAAATCAGATAAACAGCTCGAGATGAAAGGATTCACAGATATTCATCTGCGTGCGGATTATAAGGTAAAAAACCTGGTTCGCATATGGATACAGGGTAGCAACCTTCTGAATCAGCGATACCAGCAGTGGTTTGGATACAACAACTTTGGCCTTACCGTGATGGGAGGTATTTCTGCCGGATTTTGATTTATGACCAAACGCTTGTAATTTTGTGCTTATGACCGACTTGCAAAGACTTGAAAATGCCATTACTGAATTGCTGATGCAACATGAATGCGTCATTATACCCAATCTGGGTGCATTTCTTCTCAGGTCTTTCCCTGCCTCGGCCAATGCTTTCAGTGGCGAAATCAAGCCCTCGGGACAAACGCTTTTCTTCAACCCGTCTGTCACCACAGATGATGGATTGCTTCTGAACAAGTGGAAACAAACCCTTGGTATTGATTATGCCACAGCGCAGAAATCCATTCAGGAACTGGTGGAAACCATCAATAGTTGTGTTAAGAGTAAAAGAAGTCAACCTCTGGGAAAACTCGGAAATTTCTTCCTTCACAGCGACGGAAAACTTTTGTTTCTTCCTTCCGCATCGGTAAATCTGAGCAAAACTGCATTTGGGCTCTCCCCCTTAAAGGTAAATGAACTCACTGGATTGACAAATGCCAGAACCAATGTAGCTGTAATAGAAACCAAAGTCGTTTCAAAAGACAATACTTCCGCACAAAATACTGAAGAAATTGAAGAAGCAGAGGTTGTTGAACTTAAAATTAGCCAACAACGATCAAAAAGTATTTTCTGGAAAATTGCAGCAGCATTCTGTTTAATTAGTCTTTCTGCGGCAGCCGTGTATTTCGGCAAATTGTTTAACAGTCAGCGGCAACATATGCAGATGGCTTCACAATTACCATCGTCACCGACTAAGATTGCTGTTGAAGAAAAAACAAATCCAGTATCAGAATCCAATAAAAAAGCGTCTGCGTTCGTTTCCCTTTTAACCGAAGAAGATATGAATATGGGTATGGAGCAAATCACCAATGGAAAAGGGACCGTATTTATTTGCGGTGGTTCCTACCTGACTATAAAACTGGCTGAAATTGAATGTAACAGCTGGAAGAAGGCGGGGATACCTGCCGTAATTGGCAGAAAAAAGGGTAGTTCCCTGGTAAAAGTGGTTATAGGACGTTTTGAAAACGAACAGGATGCCAGTGCTTTTTTGGAGTTTATGCCAATAAACTCAGGATTTCATGCAGGATTGCTTACCGCTAAACTCCAATTTTAACTGCTATGGCCCAATATGTCGTTGAAGAAAGACTGGATAGCACACCGGGAGAAAAAGTTAAAAGTGCGTTGCTATCATTAGCCATTTCGTCATTGCTGATTGGATTGCTTTGGTTTATGCACATAAGCATGCCCAATCCTCCCTTTGAAGTAAAAGAAGGGGTGTTGGAACTGGACATGGGGGTGGTCGATGGTGGTTTTGGAAATCCCAACGATGGCGGCCCTTCCGAAACACCTCCTGCCAAAGGCAATAACGGCGGTGATGCTGGAGGCAATCCTGTTCAAAGTGGTGGAGAAGGCAGAGTAATAACCAGTGAAGGTGAAGACAACATGAATCTCCCCCCTATTGATCCTCCTAAAACCGGAGACCAGCTTGACCCTAACCTGGCTAAGCGTTTGCCCACAGGTAAAAGAAGCGGCAGCAACCAGGATGGGAACCCCAATGGCTGGAAAAATGGTAAAGGAAGAACCGGAAGCGGTGGCGGAGAAAACACCGGTGGTGTAAAAGGCGATAACTCAGGATCCAATCCTGGTAACAGGGGCAAAGGTCTCGTAAATGCCCGCTTTACCAATTTCAGATTGGTTTCAGACATAGAAGAAGTGCAAGCACAGGGCACTGGTATTATCATTTTTGAGGTAAAGGTTGATTGCTACGGCAACTTCAAAATACTTGGCGGTGAAGCTGCAGGTACTACCTATAATGGAGGCGATGCAAAAGCTGTATTTATGAGTGTATTATCCCGATCCACATTCAAAAAAACAGGAGAAAATTGTCCTGAAACAGGCAAAGTATCGGTTAACATTCGACCCAGTTTCTAATTTATGCCAGGCTATGAGGAAACCCTGGAGTTTCTGTATTCCAGATTACCTGTTTTTCAGCATATTGGAGCAGCTGCGTACAAAGCAGATTTAAACAACACCCTTGCATTGTGCGATGCATTGCAAAATCCGCAAAATGATTTTAAAACCATTCATGTGGGCGGAACAAACGGGAAAGGCTCCGTAAGCTCGATGCTTGCAGCGGTATTTACCCGACATGGATATAAAACAGGCCTTTATACTTCTCCACATCTGAAGGACTTTAGAGAGCGAATAAGGATTAACGGTGTGATGATTCCAAAAGAATTTGTTATTGAATTTACGGAATCTATGAAACCGCTCATTGAGAAGATTTCTCCCTCCTTCTTTGAGCTAACCGTAGGCATGGCTTTTGACTATTTTAAAAAATCAGAAGTTGACATTGCCATCATTGAAGTGGGTATGGGCGGAAGGCTTGACAGCACCAATGTTATATCTCCGGAACTCAGTGTTATTACTAATATCGGTTGGGATCACACAGAATTTCTTGGTGATTCATTGCCAAAAATTGCAGCAGAGAAAGCAGGTATTATAAAATCAGAAACGCCCGTGGTGGTTGGTGAATTTTTACCGGAAACATTGCCCGTATTTCAGGAGATAGCAAAAAACCAGTCATCATTCATGACAACAGGGGTCACTGCACCTGCGCGTTGGTTGGAAAAATGTGCACTCAAAGGCGAATACCAGAAAAAAAACCTTGGCACCCTGAAAGCAGCTATTGAAGCACTTGAACTAAAGGGCTATCATTTTTCGGAACATCTCATACTAGAAGCACTGGAGGATGTTAAATTGCTAACCGGACTAAGAGGTCGGTGGGAAATTTTAAACGAACAGCCTATGACCATAGCAGATACCGCCCACAACCCAGACGGTTTAAAAGAAACCATGGCACAGCTTCAAAAGGGAATAAAAGGCAAACTGCACGTTGTTTTGGGTGTAGTAAAAGAAAAAGATCTTGCCAAAATTCTGACACTCCTTCCCTCTTCAGCCTACTATTATTTCTGTAAACCCAATATCTTCAGGGGGCTTGATGAAGAGATTCTGGCAACAGAAGCATTCAAACACGGCTTAACAGGTGAAATTCACGAAAACGTGGAAAAGGCTTTTGCGTCCGCCAAAAGCAAGGCCGCTGAAAACGATACCATTTACATAGGCGGCAGCACTTTTGTTGTGGCTGAAGTATTATAAACTCCAGTAATCCAAAGCAGGGCGGCTCTCCGGCTTTCGGAACAAGGCCTTAATGTCGAAAAGGAATGCGTCGGCAGTGGCGTGGTTTTCGAACCAGGCAGCAGGCAGATTTTTATACTGATCATGGGATACGGCAAGGATAATGCCATCATACCGACCACAGGGTTCAGAAGCCAGTCCGAAACCATATTCGTGCTCTAACTCGTCGGAACTGGCATAGGGATCAACAACATCCACATTGACCGAATAGGAAACAAGTTCATTTACCACATCCACAATCTTACTGTTTCGTATATCAGCGACATTTTCCTTGAAAGTGGCCCCCATGACAAGGATTCTGCATTCTTTTACCACTTTTCCGCATGCATTGAGCTTTTTAATGGCTTTCTGAGCAATGTGGGCTGGCATATTGTCATTGGTAAACCTTCCGGCGGCAATGACCCTGGGGTGTAAACCCATTGCTTCAGCTTTATGCAATAGGTAATAGGGATCTACGCCAATGCAGTGTCCGCCTACCAGTCCGGGCTGGTAACGGTGAAAATTCCATTTGGTGGCAGCAGCATCAATCACATCATACGTATTGATTCCGATTTTATTAAAAATCATAGATAACTCGTTCATCAGTGAGATATTGACATCTCGCTGGGTATTTTCTATAATTTTTGCCGCTTCGGCAACTTTAATGGAGGCTGCTTCATAAACACCTGCAGTAATTATGCTGGCATACAGTTTTGATACATTTTGCAGGGCTTCTTCATCGCTGCCACTCACAATTTTTAAGATTTTGGTGAGAGGGCGTTCCTTATCACCCGGGTTTATGCGTTCGGGAGAATAACCCACTTTAAAATCAACACCCCTTTTCAAGCCGCTGATTTGCTCAATTACAGGCACGCAATCTTCTTCTGTACAACCAGGATAGGTTGTGCTTTCATATATCACGTAATCGCCTTTACTGATGGCTTTTCCTACGGCAGTACTCGCACCTATAAGTGGTTTTAATTCCGGCTCATTTGATTCATTAATGGGTGTGGGAACCGCAACGATGTATACACCACACTCTTTTATTTCATCGGGATTTGCGGTAAACACAATGTTTCTGCCTTCAAACTCAGATGCATCGATTTCCTTGCTGGGATCGATACCTTTTTGCATCAGTTCTATGCGCTCCTGATTGATATCAAAACCCACTACCCTGAATTTACGGGCAAACTCAAGAGCTATGGGTAATCCCACATAGCCAAGGCCAATTACACAAATGCTTTTTTGGCCGGAAGAAACCTGATCGAACATAAAAATTGATTGCAAAATTAAGGATGTGGCACTTTAACCGGGCTAATTATTTTACATCGCCCATGAGTTTTTTAACCCATGGAGAAATAATAATAATTAAAACACCGGCAATGGTGGCGTACAAGGCAAATTGCTCATAGCCTGCTGAATAAATCTCAAGCTTCTGAACCGGTGTTGCATTTTCATCGGGTGAAATTCCGGCTCCGAACAATCCGGCAATGTATTGTCCGTAAGCACTGGCAAGAAACCACATTCCCATCATAAATCCCTGCAAACGTGTGGTAGCCAGTTTTGTCATCAGCGACAATCCAATGGGCGAAAGGGCAATTTCTCCAAGCGTTACAACCAGATAACCCAGCATAAATACATTTCCCGAAGCAATTCCGTTGCTTGCAAACATTCTGTTTACGCCGAAAATGTAAAAAGCTACTCCAAGTAAAAGAAAACCCAAACCAAATTTCACCACACTGTTTGGCTCTATTTTTCTTTTGTGCATCCATATCCACAGTAAACCCACCAAAGGTGCGAGGGCAATAACAAACATTGAATTTGCTGAGTTATTGACGATGTTGGGATCAATATTTAACGATCCCCTGTCAAGATGTTCTGCGGCATAGAGGCTCAACGAACCACCGGCTTGTTCGAAAATGGCCCAGAAAAAGGATGAAAAAACAATAAAAACCAAGGCTGCAATCAGTTTCAGGTTTTCCGCTTTCCGAAGTTTGGTCATTTCATATCCCAAATACAATAAACTAAACGGTCCTATGAAATACATAAACCAGTCCGTATACCTGGTGTTTGAAACCATTTTAATTATGAGTGGAATACAGGCCAGGGCACCGATATAAACTGCATAGGCATACCATTTTTTTCCGGGTTCGCTGTTCTCATCAATAGGGGCATTGCCAATAGGGCCAAGTGTTCTGCGCGCAAAAGAAAAAACAATCAGGCTTATGAACATGGCAACGGCAACCAGGCCGAAAGCCACATTCCATCTTAGGTTTTCCGGAATAATACCACTCAGAATCTCCCCTTTACCTACCCCAATCATCAGAATACCACCAAAAAATGCACCTATATTGATTCCGGAATAGAAAAGAGAAAATCCGGCATCGCGCCGGTTATCGTCACTGTGGTAAAGCTGTCCTACCATCGAAGAGATATTGGGCTTAAAAAAACCGGTACCCACTATGAGAAATGCGATACCCTGAAAGAAAAATGCCTTGGGATCCAGTGTGAGAATGACACTACCGGCAATCATAAGTATACCGCCCCAAAAAAGTGATTTTTTAAAACCCAGAATTTTATCCGCAAACATGCCTCCTATAAAGGTAAATGCATACACCCAGGCCTGTGTGGCGCCATATTGCAGGTTTGCAACATCCTTTTCCATAGACATTTGGTAAACCATAAAAAAAGTGAGCATACCACGCATGCCGTAAAAGCAGAACCGCTCCCACATTTCACTAAAAAACAGGCTCCAAATTTGTTTGGGATACGCACCTGAGAAGTTGCGTATGGATTCGAGTTGTTTGTCGTTTTCGTTCATATCAGTTTTTAATGGCACTATTCAGCTTTTTAAGCATGGCAAAAAGCAGCAGCGCCGCTGCCAGCAATAAAAAGAAATTTACCCAGAAATAGGCAGCCTTATCCGCATACATATCCCACTGACTGGCAAGTACACCGCTAAGTTTGTTGCCAATGGATGTAGCCAAAAACCAGCCTCCCATCATCAGCGAAGTAAAACGCTGCGGGCTAAGTTTTGAAACCAGTGAAAGCCCCATCGGACTGAGAAAAAGCTCACCTATTGTAATTACACCGTATGTACCCATCAGCCACCAGAAACTTACTTTTTCCGATCCATTTTCACCTGCTTTTACCGCAGCTACCATTACCAAAACAGAGAGTGCTGATATAAACAAACCGAGGGCGATTTTGGTAGGTATGGCAGGCTCTCTGCCCTTTCGCCTTAAAAAAACGAAAAATGACACCACCAAAGGTGTTAAAAGTATAACCCAAAACGGGTTAAATGACTGGCTGATGTTTGTACTCCAAACGTACACCTCTGTGTTTTCGGCCGGTTTCGACTTTTCATTTTTGAAATAATTGGGATAGTCGTACGACATTACCAACTTGCCGTCTGCATCTTTGGTTTTTCTAAACAAGGAATCAATCTTAGGAACAGAATCCTTTGCATAAGTAAGTTTCTTGGTTAATTTGAGCTGATTGAAAACGGTTTGGGTTGTGCCGGTTACACTTCTGTCGGTATAATTATCAGCCCAGGTATTCAGTGCAGTTCCATTTTGCTTAAATACGGCCCAAAAAAGAACCACAACGGCAAAAATGATTAACATTACACCCATAGGTTTCTTTTCATCCTCGTGAGATTTAAAATACAATGATGCGTAATAAACCACAACGGGAATGCAGGCAAAAATGAAAGCATCAGTACTGTCGCTGTCAAATATTTTTCCGGGAATGAACCATCCAACAATACCAAACAAGATAGATGGAAGTAAAACTATCGCCAGTATTTTTCCAATACTCATGTCACCGAGGCGAGGCTGAACCCTCACATCAAACTGTTTATAATGGCGGGTTCCGGCAATAAATACGATTACACCAATAAACATCCCCACCCCAGCAGCAGCAAAAGCCGCACTCCAGCCAATGGTTGTGTAAAGCGCTGCACCAAAAAAATTACAGATAAAGGCACCAATGTTGATACCCATGTAAAAGATATTATAACCCTCATCCTTTTGGTGTGCATTCTCGGGCGTAGAATATACATTGCCAAGCAGCGTAGAAATATTGGGTTTAAAAAAACCATTGCCAATGATAACCAGGGACATAGAGAAATACAATGCTGTTAATGAGTGAATCCCCATAAGACAGTAACCCACCCCCATAAACAGTCCTCCCAAAATGATTGACCGTCGGTATCCCAAAATCCTGTCGGCAATCAAACCACCGAGAAAGGGTGTAAAAAACACCAGCGCTATGAAGGTTCCGTAAAGGTTGCTGGCGTCTTTTTCATTCATTTGAAAACCGTCTTTAACGTCTTTCAGATACAGCGTAAATATGCCAATCATGAGATAATAACCAAATCTCTCCCACATTTCAGAGAAAAAGAGAAAAGGCAAGGCAGCAGGATGTTTTTTGAACATAAGATTTAACGCAATATTAAGCTTTAGCACATAAAAAAAGCCGGAATGTTCCGGCTTTTTTTACAGTAATTTCTGGACTTTTATTTAATTCCGTGCATGCGCTTTTTCAGGAAGTTGCTCATCAAAAAGAGAATAATGGCAGCTACACCACTCAGCACAATGAATACCATGAAGAAGTCATACAAATTGTTAATCTGAAAACCTGCAATACTCGGCATCTCTGCACCGGCCTCTGCTCCTTTTTCACCGGCACCGGGAGGAATAAGTGAACTCAATGTTCCGGCAAGTTTATTGGCACAGGCGTTGGCCAAAAACCAAGTCCCCATTAGCAAGGAAGAGAACCTGGCTGGAGACAATTTGCTAACCATAGACAGACCAATGGGAGATAAACACAACTCACCCATGGTATGAAGAATATACAGTGCAATCAACCACCACATACTTACCTTCACGGAGCTGTCAACACCATTAACGGCGATGGCAATTACCACATATCCAAGGGTAAGCAATGTAAGTCCCCAGGCCATTTTCATGGGCGAGGAAGGTTCCATGTTTCTTTTGTGCATGGTTCCCCACAAAATGCTGAATAAAGGTGCAAGAATGATAATCCCGAGCGGATTGATACTCTGAAACCAGGAAGCAGGCATTTCCCAGGTACCCACCATTCTGTCAGTCTGCTTGTCGGCAAAAAGTGTCAGTGATGCACCGGCCTGTTCAAATGACATCCAAAAGAAAATCACGAAGAAACAGAGAATGAAAATCACACCGATACGGCTTCGTTCAACAGCGGACAGCGATTTATCGGTCATTATAATCAGTGGCATGATGATCAGTGCTCCGAAAATAAAATAACCAATGATATCGGCATCTGTATCGACAATTGATTTCAAATTAAGCATTAAGAAGATAATACCGGTAGAGCCAATAATGGTGATTAAACTCATCAGATCGAGTTTCTTTACCGGCATGCCCAGTTCTTTACCATCATGACCTACAAGAAGTTTTCCTTTATACAACCAAAAACTAATAAGGCTAATCACCATACCAATACCGGCTGCAAGGAAACCCCATTTAAAATCCACCTTTTCTGCCAATGAACCGCAAACAAGGGGTGAGAAAAACGCGCCAAGGTTGATACCCATGTAGAAAATCGTGAATGCCGAGTCTACCCTTCTGTCGCCTTCCGGATAAAGATTACCAACCATGGTAGAAATATTGGGTTTGAAAAAGCCGTTTCCAATGATTAGCAGCGTAAGCCCCGCCCACATGAGTGTTACGGCCATACTTCCTGTAGTGCTTGCACTGAAAAAGAGGATGAACTGCCCAATGGCCATCATCAGTCCTCCAATTTCAATACTGCGCCTGTTGCCCAAAAAACGATCGCTGAGATAACCTCCCAAAAGCGGTGTGAGATATACAAGTCCGGTATAACTTCCGTAAATATTAGAAGACTCTTTTTCTGAAAGCAGCAGTGCCTTAATCATGAACAACATGAAAATGGCACGCATGCCATAATAACTGAAACGTTCCCACATTTCGGTAAAGAACAGCAGGTACAATCCTTTGGGATGACCTTGTGAAGCATTTTTATTCATAGCGTGTGTTTTGATTCGGCTAAAATAGAAATTTATTCGCTTTATTCTGCAATTTGTTCAAATAAAAAACCCCACATGACTGCGGGGTTTTTATGAATTACTTCTTTAATTACTCCTTATCTGAAAAGGCACCCATATCAAACAGCAGAGAGAATCTCAGCTGATTCTGCAAAGGATGTCTGCGGGCAAACGGAACCAGCATAGCCAGGTCTATGGATACTTTCTGGTATTTCAGTCCGAGACCAAAAGTGGCATACTGCCTTCCACCCTTGTTTTTGTTTTCATAAAAAGCCCCTACCCTGGCTGCAAATTTATTGTCGTACCAGTATTCGGTTCCAAAAGAGCCTGTCCATTCGTTTAGCTCTTCGGTCATACCTCCGGGAGCATCATAAAAGCTTTGGATCATGCCTTGAACAACACTTACATTGGGATCATTGCCGATGTATTGTCTTACACCGTTGATGGCTGAGTCGCTGCCATCGTAGGCTACAAGGTAGAATGGACGGGTTGGCACAAGTAGTTTATTTACATCTGCATACACACCTATCTTATTATACTGATCAATTTCATATTTCCAGCCAGCACCCAGTTTCAGATTGGTAGGAATAAAATCCCGCTGTTCACGGGTGGTATACGTCATTTTGGCACCTATGTTCTGAATATTTACGCCAAAATTAAAATCAGAAGATTTGCCACCCTGCATCTTGATTTTGGTTTTATACAAAAGGTTCACATCTCCGGCACCCGATATGCCGGCTTTGGTATTGGCACCATTAATCACCCTGTTTCCTGCAATGTTTGAATAGATAAATCGCAGGTTAACACCCATGCTGAATTTTTTACTGAAACGGGTTCCATAACCGCCCTCAAAACTGAATTCATTGGGATTGAAATTGCCAATGGGATTGCCTTCAAAATCGGTAAAATTGATGTTTCCCAAAGAGAAATAGCGAATGGCTCCACCAATAACCGAATTACCGTTTTTGGATTTTGAGTAACCAGACAGGTAACTGAAACCAACATCTGAAACCAGCTGCCTGAGCCAGGGAGCATATGAAAGTGCAAATCCTGACTTTTTATCAGCATTCACCAGGTTGCTCATGTTCCAAGAGACACTGTTTGCATCAGGGCTAAACAAGGCTACACCCGCATCCCCAAGTCCGGCAGAACGGCTGTCGGGGGTAATGGTAAGAAAAGGAACCATGGTGGTAACGGTGTTCAGCTGTCCGGCCAGATCGCTCTTGCTGATTTGCGCTGTGGATGCGCTAGCCGCGGCACCAATCAATAGTAGAAGTGATACTTTCTTCATAAAAGGAAGTTTGGCAAAAATAGGGGTTTGTTTCTTAATTGTGTTGTTTGATTTTGAATTCATGTCAGGAATCTCGCTATAACGAACTTTGAGGCTAAATATTGTAAGCCTATCGCACTGTTTTTATCATCTTCCCTGTAAAGGTCGTGTTTGATTCCCCTGCGCTGAGCTTAACCCGATACTGATAAACACCTGGTGGCAGTTCAGCGGTACGAAGTTGTGGCTCCGGGGCACTGAAACCGGTCCAGGAAAGTCGAACCTCTGTGGCGCTGGCTCCAGGAATTTCTTTTTGGTAGCGATGCAAAACCCTGCCCGTCATGTCTATTACTTCCACTTCAGCAGAGAGATCCCGACCTGGCATATTGTGGGTAAAGCGCAATGCCACTCCATTGTCGAAAGGATTGGGAAAAGCAGCATGTTCAAACACGGCTACTTCTCCGTTTCCAACCGTAAACTCCGTGGATCCTTCACCTGAATTGTTAAAAATATCCCAGACCTTTACCAAAATAGTATGTTTGCCGGGTGTGAGATTTCTGAGGGGCATACGAATGCTTCCGGAACGATAGGAATTCAAGTTATAGCTAAAGTACTCATTTAAAAGAATCGTTTTTTCATTGGGCGTTCCCTTATCCAGTATGGCAAGCATATCCCTTCCGATACCCGCGCCTGTGGCATTTAAACCATCATCATCCTGCACTTTTACCAGCAATTCTGTTTCAGCCTGCACCTGTCCACCAGCAACAAACGTGGTATCGTTCATGTAAACCCTTACCAAAGGACCATCTGTTCCAGGTGTAACATTGGGTTCACTACCACCGATTTTTACGCGGTACCCTCCTGCTGCATCGGTTTCACCATTGTGGGCGTAAAGGAGAATCTTACCATAATCAACCTGATAGGCAATGTCTTTTGGGGTAGCAAATACAATTTTAAAATCACCATTTACTACTGAAACTGTTCCCTTGTAAATGAAACTGCTTTGATCTTCATATGGAATAGGTGCACCGAGCTGGTCATTTACCAGTGTTTTCCTTAGTGTTGGTTTATCCAGAACCTTTACCCAAAGTTGTCCGTTAAACCCATTGAACTTTCCCTTCAGCCTTTCTTCGATATGTCCTTTAATTTCCACTACCCCAAAGGCTTTCAGCGTATCATTAAATCCTGCTGCAGCCTTTTTATTAATTGAGTCAAGCACAACCGTATGCTTGGGAAATGCCAAAGGCATGGAAGGATCTCCCAGCAGAGCAAATTTATTATCTTCTGAGGTTATATCCTGCCGGTTCTTCAGACGCCTGAATATGTCGCCCAGTGTAGGTATAGGTTCATTTGGTTTCGGAAAACCATAGTTTGTCCAGAAGTCATTGTTAATGGCCATATTTCCCGAAACAAACACCAGACGAGTGGTTGACATAAGTGCAACAGGACCTCCATTGGGATTCAGTAAGGCCAGCTCTCCCGCACTTTGCTCCCGGGGATCGTCATATAAACTAAATTCGCAGGTAGCCGTGAACATTACCGGCATTTTCCAGCGATTGTTCCAAGCCTTTATCATAGGAACATCCAGAATTGCTTCCTGTGCCCACCCGGCTGGGCCTCCATGTCCTTGATAGTTCATGAAAAGGCAACCGTCTTTCATAGTTCGGTCGATCGCCTGGTTTACATCAGGGTATTTTTCGGTATTTCCGGTGGAAACCTGCGCAAATGCGTCTGAAAACAGTTTGGTTACCGACAAGTGCGGGTGCACGGTATCTATGTATTGTGCATACCGTTCACTTTCGCTGGTAAATACTGTTTCCCAGGAGATATCGACATCATCGGTAACATAGGTAAGATTTGTACGCCAGTCACCGAGACTTCCCGGAGCATCATACCTGGCCAGTTTATCTACCATTCCTTCGGCTTCCGACGCTGTTCTGCAGGGAATACGGCCCACAGAAACCCAAAGCTGGTTTTTACCCCTTGCAGGATCTCCCGCCAATGAATCGAGGTATCCAAAAAAGTCATCCAGACAAAAAGTTACTCCCTTGTTGTGTGCATCATACTGATAAGTAGGAACAAAGTTTGTATTGCCTTTCAACCTGTCCTTCATGTCATAACTTGCAGCACCCATAAGCAATACATACCTTAGCGGTTTTCCGGATGGTAATGATTTAAGATATGAGCACCGCACAAAATCTCGAATAGCCACAAGGTCTTGCTGTGAAGTACTAAACTGTTTGTAAATATCCTGAACATCAACCACCTGAACCGAATATCCTTGGTTTTTTCTGCGTATTTCTGCGAGGAGATTCGCTGCAGCAAGAAAATCCCGATGGGTAATGATGAGCAATTCAACGGGATTACTCTGAACAATATCTGCACCGGTAATCATTCCAAGTATTTCGGGCCTGGGAATGTTTGCAACTTCAAATGCCACAAACATCTTTTTGGACACTCCTGGGCCGGACAATACTTTTTTGTAATTTACATCCTGAACGAGATCCATAGCCACCGGCAATAATGGATTGCTGACATTCCATACCGCCTGTGGTTTGCTCAAAAGATCCGTGGTTATCCTGATTTCTGCCGTACTGTTATCCTTTAAGTCACGATTCCTAATTACCACCGGTCCCTGAACCGTGTTAATGGGCATTGTACCGGTTACCTCTATGAAGTTTATCCAACCACTGCTTTTGGCGTTGGGTCTGTTTAATGAAAACTGTGAAAGTATTTTTTTGGTCGGTGCCGACAACTTTATAAAACGTTCCTGCAAGTCAAAAGCCACATATTCTGTATTGATGGAGGTGAAAGGTAAAACCCCGTTCACACTATTTATTGAATAATTGACTGAACCGGCTCCTTCCTGAATGCCTCCGGCAACCGATATTCTCACACTCACCGAATCTTCGGCCAATGAAGGCAGATTCAGTTCAACAGATCGGTTTAAGGTTTCATTTCCCATTTTTTCACCCAGCCAGGTTCTGCCCATGTGAATGGGATTTTCCAGATCTTTTTCATGAAAAATCATCCATTCTGTTTTATTAACAATCACATCAGGTGTACCCTGAAACGAGGTATTTGTGATGCGTTTTCCCGGAGCATTACCAAAACCTGCATACAAATAGGTGTAATCATCATAAAAATGTACCTGATGCCTCCACTGTCCTGATGCGTAGATCCAATTATGGGGTGCGGAAGCATAAAAAACAACAAAATCTTCATTCCCAAAAACACCGTCATTCCCAACCTCTACATAAACGGGAATTTCGCGGGTTCCGTGAAAAGCACTGCGGCTCATTTCAGGGAGCATTGCACCCTGATGAGTAAAGACCGATAAATTTTGCGGATTTTTCCCGTTTAGATTGATACCGGCATTTTTAAAATCGGCACCTGTAATCTTGTAAACTCCGTCACCGGATACACGTAACCGAATCCACTGACCATCAGTAAATTTCATGCCTTGACCTGTCAAAGAACCGGCACAAAAAGCGTACACGAGCACCCCGAAAAAGTTAACTTTTTGAAATATACGCATATACAATGCAGTCATTAACTGCAAATATCCTAAAATATTGTATCCAAGCCCGCATCTTTATGTCATTTTTCCACCACGAAAAGAAAATATTTTATTGTATGAAACGTTTTATCTCCTAAATTTGTCCATTCATAAAATATGCAAAAAGGATTTTTACGACTTTCCTTTATGGCTGCTTCACTTCTGTCAGTAGCCTCCATTCAAGCGCAAGATCCGGAACTGACGCAGTTTTATGCTGCACCAGTTTATACCAATCCGGCGCTGGCAGGTTCGGCAGTTTGCAACTTCGGTGCAGCAGGCAGGGTTGCGCTGAATTACCGAAATCAGTGGCCCGGTCTTCCCGGCACTTTCCGTTCATTTGCTGCATCCTGGGATCAGCACATTTCGAGTGTTGGTGGTGGTTTGGGCGCCATGGTATTCCACGATGTTGCCGGATCAGGCTTATTAACCACAACTACAATAAGCGGTGTTTATTCTTATCTCCTACCCTTAAATCGCAACAAACTATTCATGCGTTTTGGTTTACAGGGTGCCTACTCATTCAAGAGTATAAATTTTAATCGCCTCAAGTTTTCTGACCAGATCGTACCAACTCAAGGGTTTGTTAACCCCACAGGTGAGCAGGTTCCTTCGCAGAATATTGGTTACCCAAATTTCAATGCAGGGTGGATTATGTATTCTTCTAAGTTTTATTTAGGTGTAGCTGCACACAATATTATTGAACCCAACTGGAGTTTTTATCAAAACCCCAATGAAATTCTACCCCGTCGCTATACAGTACATACCGGTGCAGTCATTCCTCTAAGCAAATCCCGTTTCAGACAGGACGATGATGCAACCTTCAGTCCGAATGCATTGTTCATGATGCAACGAAATTTCACCCAGCTGAATGTAGGATTTTATGCAAATAAAGGTCCTCTTGTAAGTGGATTATGGTTTAGACAAACATTTGGAAATTACAGAAATGCCGATGCGATTATGATGCTTATCGGATTCAGAAAAAACCGCTTTAAGTTTGGATACAGCTATGACTTCACCGTAAGCGACGGCAGAAGTGCTATACCATCAAGCCACGAGGTAAGCGCCACCATAGATTGGTGCGTTCCTCCGGGCACCAAACCATTCAGACCACTCAAGTGTCCTGAATTTTAAACAACTAAAAAAAACGACATAAAATGGGCTGAAAAAAACACACTTTCAGCCCATTTTTATTTGGCACATAAGAAAATAATTTTTATACTTGCGAAATATTTTTCGCCAAAAAGCGTTAAACCATAAACAAATGAAAATGAATTTTAGGGTAAAAAGTCAATGGATAGCTGCAATAGCACTGCCGTTATTGTTTGCGGGATGCGTTCCTTCAGAAAGAAGCAGAACCACAGGACAATACTACAACAGTCCTAAATGGGGTGGCTTTGCCAACCCAAAATACCAGGGACAGGAAACAGGTCCGGGACTCGTGCTGGTTGAAGGAGGTTCCTTTACCATGGGTTCAACTGAAAATGACCTGATGTACGATAACAACAACGTAGAAAGAACCGTTACCGTTAATTCCTTCTACATGGATGAGACTGAAGTAAGCAATCTGGACTACCGCGGTTACGTTTACTGGCTGGCCCGCACTTTTGTTGATTATCCTGAGGTGTACAACCAGGCTTTACCTGATACCAACTGCTGGAGAAGAAAACTTGGATACAACGAGCCTTTCGTTGATTACTACTTCCGTCACCCTGCATACAAAGATTATCCTGTGGTGGGTGTGAACTGGCAACAGGCTACTGATTTTGCTAAATGGAGAACTGACAGGGTTAACGAATACATCGTTGACCGTGAGTGTATCATGAAATTCACCATTGCACAGGATGCAGCCGGTGAAAACAACTTCAACACCCGCACTTATCTTGCAGGCCAGTATGACTTTCTGAAAAAAGGCAAGAAGCCGCTGCAGGATTACAGCAAGATGAAGAAGAAAGACCGCAAACGTTATCGCATCAGCATGGAAGACGGTATTCTTCTCCCCGATTACCGCCTGCCTACAGAAGCTGAGTGGGAATTTGCCGCTCAGGCAAACATTGGCAATACCCAGTTTGAAAACATTGATCAGAAACGCATCTATGCGTGGGATGACTACACCATCCGTATCAAAGAAGGTAATGAAACTGACCGTGGAAAAATCAGAATGAATGCCATGCGTGGTAAAGGTGATTTTGGTGGTGTAGCCGGAGGTCCTCTAAACGATGCGGGTTTCATCACTACTCCTGTTTATTCTTACTGGCCCAATGCCTATGGTTTATACAACATGTCTGCGAATGTTAGCGAATGGGTAATGGATGTTTTCCGCCCGCTTTCTATGGAGGATATGGATGCATTCATGCCTTTCCGTGGTAACGTATACAAAACATTGGTAATGGACCAATACGGCGCTATTGAGCAAAAAGACAGTCTTGGTCGTCTTCAATTCCGTGATGTAACTGAAGCAGATAACGTAAATCGCCGCAATTACCGTAAAGCTGACAACATTGGCTTCAAAGACGAGGATAACTACAACAATGGAGAAATGATTTATGAATACGGGGTAACTTCATTGGTTAACAACAAAGCTCGTGTATTCAAAGGTGCTAGCTGGAATGATCGTGTATACTGGGCCTCCCCCGGTACCCGCCGCTATCTGGACGAAAAACAAAGCACAAGCACACTTGGCTTCCGTTGTGCTATGATCAGAATTGGTTCGCCTGTGGGCAATAGCAAAGAAAAATACAATAAATTGCCCAGCAGTGGAATTGACAAAAAGACCAAAAAGAAACGTTAATCTGTTATTGGTATAAACAAAAAAGGCCTCAGAAATGAGGCCTTTTTTATTAAAACTAATGTACCTTTGCCGTAGCAGTCTGCCT
>CAZVJY010000023.1:0-25676 GCA_964626685.1 uncultured Flavobacteriaceae bacterium | reverse complement strand
GCCATACAGGTTTCAATTAATCAGGTCTGATGCATCACGTTTATCCTGCCTTAGGCACAATATGCTTTTAAAGCCATAAAAAATTGATTAAACTGGTTAAAAGATACATTACAAATATAAAGGAGTAAGAGGTTCGCCTTAATCAAAGAACAGAAGAGAATTTTTCAACAAAATATCATTGGATAGCCGGATTCAATATCCCAATCATAAAAAGTAAATCCTATACTCTGCGATGAAGTGGATCAGTATCTTTGGAAAAGAAAAGAAAATAAAACAGAAATACTGTATTGCACTTAAACTTTCCTGAATTCCATTACACCTGACAAACTTTAGATTATTAACAATATGATTGTATTAATAAATATATTAGCATAAAGAATATTCATGTATATTTTAATTAAGCGGCAGACCATTAATTTATTAAATTCTATTTTCAATCCAAATCGACCTCGTTTCAATAAATTTGATGCAAATTTGCAATTCAAACTTAACTTATAAAACATCATGAACATATCCATAAAAAAATTTACTGAACACCTTGAGAACATTGATGATTTAAATACTTTAGGTTTTTATTGCGACCAATATGTTTTTGATGAGATTGACCACCTTCATGGCATAATTGAGTTTAATCACACCGGCTGCTTTCCCCGTTATGAAGTGGAAACAAACGAATGGAGCTCATGGGAAGACGCAGACGAATCATGGGGCAATTACGAAATAGAGTATAATTATCGACCTGACGGCCGATTTGATTTCGGAATATTAGGGGAGGGGGAGGATTTTGCCTCTTTTTACCTCTACAATCCTATCGAGCTAAAGCAATTTTTAAATTTAATAAATGAGATACCCAAAAGTCATACATTAAATCTGCCACCCCGCTTTAAAGGATTTAGACTGGATGAGGTTATAGAAAATTTATATGTAACCGTATTGACAGATGAAAAAGTCAAATTAATGGAATTAAATATTCTAAAGGAAAAACTGTCTCTAAAAGATTACAAAGGGTTATTAGACCTGATTTTTAATGACAACTGGGATTTCCTTGTGGAAGAAGTCGGTGGCCACTGGGGTGAATATTGTAAATCCTGTCAACTACCCACCACAGATGACTATTATGGAAAAATATCACTTTTATATGATAATGCGTTTGTAAATATCACAAATCCTCGTATTATGTTTGACAAACCACATCTGGCTTTTGAGTTATCACCGCAATTTTCAACCCAGTATTTTTTCGATTTGATGTATTTCTCCTCAGATGGGCCTAACTTTATCAAAGAATTATACAAATCATTAGTTGATAACAGATCTCTAAATTCTATCCATATTCCTGCGCCCAAAGATATGGTGAGTCAGATTGTATATTCTTCAGCTTTCCGGTTACAGTATAATAACTATTTAAATACTATAAAAGACCCTTCTAATTTAAGGGTTGAACAAATTATTGATTTAAAGACACTCTGTATCAACCGAAGAGACAATTTCAAGGAGTATATTCTAAATAAGGATAAAGCTGATTTCTTAAACAGCCTAAAGCATCCCTTACCTTATATACTAGACAAAACTTTTCGCTCTTATTCCAGAGCCACAAATGACTTTGACCGACAAACATACAGCGGTAAATTATTCAACTATATTTTAAGATCAATTGTTATTTACCCTCTTCAGGAATTGGTTCACCTAAATCATCATCTTAACAATGAGGATATAAATAATATTTTGAATGAACTCAAATCGGGTAAACCTATTTCAGACGGCACATGGGTAACATGGTTCAATGAGATATGCAAAGCAGTTGGGAAAGACAATTCTATAAAACTTCACTATTTTGGAAATCTTATTGGTGTTTTTCAAAAGCTGTATAGTGATATTTTAAACACTATACCCAAAAGAAACGACTGGGCTCATTATAGGGAACACTCGGCGGAGTATCAGAAACATCTGGACAAACTGATACCTGTCTTAATGTCCGGTATCAGAACTGCATTAGAAAAAATAGAATTTATTTTCATTGAAAAGCAGGAATACAAGACCGAAAATAACCTTTCAATAACTGCGAAAAGAGTTATGGGTTATGAAACAGACATTGAAACCATCGAATTTTCCACTCATTTGCCGGGAAGTTCTTTCATTAGCAAAAAGCTATATGCTTACAAGAGCAATAGTGAATACACCATACCGCTGGGACCATTTTTTGACATTCAATTCGATACAATTGAAACCATTAAAATGGGCATATTCGACAGTATGAAAGACGGGAGGATCGAATATGCCTATTAATGATAGGTTTATTCAGACTTTCTGAGAGCCTTAAAGTATAGGCTAATCAAATCCGCATTAAAAAAAGATTTATCAAAAAGCATCGTCACCGTGCATATCGTCGGTTTCGATATTCTTTCCCGAATATGGCAACCCCTTATTCTCCGTATGTTAACGCCCTAGGAACAAGGCTCTTTTTCTCATTTGCTCATTGCATTGCATTGTTTGATTTCTCTGAAAACTCCTTAAACCGGCAAAAGGCATTTGCCAGTTTTATCTGCTTCGGACTTTTACAATCTGCTTCAAAAATGCCGGGATTGGCTACCATGATAAACCTTGCGCGCGCCCTTGATACAGCCACATTAAACCGGTTTGGGCTAAACAGAAAATCCATGCCGCGTGGGGCTTCCTCTACACCGGATGTAGCAACTGAATAGATTATTACAGGTGCCTCCTGCCCCTGAAACTTATCTACGGTGCCAACTTCTAAACCCGGCAAACGCTGCTTTATAGCGTTCACCTGCGCGTTGTAAGGTGTAATAATCTTTATATCTCTTGCCGTTAAAATGGTTTCTTCGCCCTTTTCATTGACAAACCGCACATCACCCGCGCACAGCTCATTAACAATTTCGACTATCCTATTCACCTCTTCGGCTGATGAGCTTGTATTTCCTGCATGTTCAACAAGTTCCAGATAAAGACCCGAACCTGCATAGTTTGACCCTATTATTTTCTGCTGATCAAGGTGATCCCTCGATTTTAAGCGGTTTTCATAAAAAAGCTCCGATACAAATGCATTGATACTTGAGTGCATGCGCCATGTTTCTGCTAAAAACACACCCTGCTCTTCAGAAATGGTTTTCTCACCCTGTAACACGTGCTCCAATGCAGAAACCTCAGTACCATCAGGATGAACTCCCTGCTGAGGCTGTTTCAGTTGCTGCGGATCGCCGAGTAATACAATGTTTGAACAGGAATGGGATACAGCGAGGGTATCTATCAAAGATAGCTGGCCCGCTTCATCAACAAAAAGATAATCTACGCTGTTTGAATATGCCGGTTTGCTCCACATAAAAGTTGTACCTGCCACAACATTCACGACACCCAAAGCAGGCTGAATCGCTTGCTCTTCGTTACTCACTGTCCAGGGAACAGGATTTTCCGGATTTGGTTCGGTTTTCTGTATCATCTGAATTTCCACATTGGCTTCCTGTGCTCTTTTATGAACCTGTGACAAGAGGTTGGTAATCACTTTATGGCTAAGGGCAGTAATGCCTATTTTCTTGCCTTGTTGTGCCAAACGAAGAATGAGATGGCTGCCCGTAAAACTCTTGCCTGCGCCGGGAGGGCCTTGTACAGGAAGATAACTGTGATCAAGCTTGGCCGCAAAATCCAATGTCCTCTCCAAAGTATCCTGTGTATTGGTCAATGCTTCGCATAAAACCGGTGGAGCATTCATAAGCATTTGGCGTGCGGCTCTGTATTGTTCGGCATTATTATCCAGACCATTATTCACTACCCATTCTGCCAGACTGATAATGGCTTCTTCCTTTGAGCGGGAGTCAATACTTTCCAGACTCGTTACCGAAACCGGGTGGGGCAAATCCTTTCTTTTTGGTCCTTTTTTAATACGGAGTTTTCCTGCAGCATTATCAATTTCATGAATTATGCCAACAGTGTTCTCATCCTGATCTTCCAGAGAGTCACCCGGACGCAAATCGCATTCCTGTGGGGGAAACGAATATGTGTCAATTACACTTTGTTTTTCAGGGACACGATCACCTGTAAAGTTTAAATACGAAATGGCTTTGCGTTCATCCAGGAGTTCATCAGTGGGCAGTTCTTTCAATCGAAAAAACTCCCACCAGAACGACTTCTTCTCTCTCCTGTACCAATCCAGCATATGCGCAAGAATATACCGGCCTTGCTCAATGTTTGTTCGTTCAGATTTTACCGGCGGTATCCTATTGAGTAGCGCCTGCATAATGGGCTGGATGCGTAGCTGGTGTTCCGTGATCTTTTCGCTGGCTTCTCCAACGCCATCCATGGGCCTTGTAATGTTAAATCCCTGCGCAATAAGACCTGACCGAATATCCTCCAGCCAGGATTGCAGTTTAATCAATGACTCACAATCATCCTGATTGTAAAGTTGCACCGCATCTGCTGTTTCTTTGGTCAGCTTATCAATATTGCTTGTTTGAAGCAGCAACTCCAGCTGAGATTTATGTCCTGAAAGCTCACGTAAATCCATTTTACGTTCATAGCCAAAAAATATCTCCAAATCCTTGATGGAATATTTTTCTACACTTGCCCGCACAGATTGTCGCACAACGTTATAGAGATCCACAAACGTGTTTGACCTCAGCAATGTATCAATTTCATTTTCCCGGGATGCATATTTACCCATCAGCCGTTTAAATGCGGTCACCTCATAGGGTGCGTAATGATAAATATGGAGTGTGGGATCCTTTTGTTTCAAGTCGAAAGCGAAATCAATAAATTGCTCAAAAATGTCTTTTTCTTCTTGTTCATTTTTAGCCCATAACGCTCGGTACACGCCATGGTGCACATAACCAATCATGTATTCAAGCCCATCCGGTTCAACCATGCGATCTCCCTCAAAATCAAGGTAAATGTCATTTTTTGATGGTTCAGGTAGTTTATTTAGTCCCTTTCCTTCCAGCACTTCTAAAGTCTCATGGATGGGTCTGTAACCATCATGTCTGCTTTCATTCTGAACTCGCGCCTGTTCGCGCAATCGGTTATATGTTTCCTTAGCACCTCTTGCCGGCTCAAATGGAACCGGAAAATCCAGCCTCGCTAGTTTTTCAAGCGTATCAACATCATTTAACCTGAATTCTCTCATTTGGGTTTTGCCCATCCCGGCAACAAAGGTCAGGTGGTCATCCTGTCTTCTAACCTTGGTGCAATTCTTCCACCAGTTGCAAACATCACAATGGCTCACCGGTTCAGGATAGGTTTCATAATCATTGGCAATGGCATCCTCCAGATTTCGCTTTACCAATCTGATGTAGGCCGCGTATTCATCATAGCGATACGGCTCTTCGCCTTCCGGTTTTATAACACCCATTTGCTCGGGGTTTACTCCTTGAATCCTGGCTATTCGTTCTGAATAAAGACCAATCTGTAAAATGGTACCCGCCTTGGTTTCATTGGCCAGCTTCGTATCCCAAACTTCGTAGGACCATTCTCCTAAATTACTCGGTCTTTCAACCTTTATCAAAAAATCGGCCCAGCCATTCCACTTGCCCTCCTCTTTCAAACGCGCCTGATAGATAACATCCGCACCCGCTTTCATAGCATCTATGGTTTTTGTTTCTGCATGAGGGTCATCATAATTTATTTCGACAACCACATTTCCCTGTTCTTTGAGTTTTTCAAGATGCTTCGCCTCAAATTCTTTACCCTTTTCCCGAAGCATGATCAGCACCTTGTTTGTATATACTTCCGGGGCACCAATTTCTCCGCGGGCATGTTGCTTGTTCAGCTGGGTAAGGTGCTTACAACTGGCATGAGCGGACAAATCGGAAGGGCTGTAAATAAGCTGGTTGTTGGTGTTTTTCATTTGACAATTAGTAATTGCTATAAGTTTGAAAAATTTCTTGATGTTTGATCTACTGTAATTTAGGATTATTCCTGAATTTATTCTAAAGATTTGACAATAGTAATCAGTTTTTGGGAAATATTTTGTATCCCTTGGGAATGGTGTCAGGACCCGGGCCGGGATCAAAAGGATCCCAAGCATCACCTTCCCGTGGCACAGGCGATTTTTGAGGGTCATCAATGTTTTGTGACGGTTTCCTTTCAGGATATTTATCCAGTTCTTTTTTTAAGTCCTCAGCTATTCGCTTCAGCTCCGCGCTGTCGGCAACCACGTCTACAAAATATTCCTTTCCGGCAGCGGCCGGGTGCGGTTTTGACTCCAGGTCAAACTGTATACGAATAGTTTTTTTGTCTGCATCAAAGTCTGAGAGAAGTTCAAATGACAGGTTAGGTTCTGTAAATCTTGAAAACATACTTTCCGGCCTTGTACTTTTTGCCAATGTATTAAACCAATCAATTAGCCACTGAACCTCCCATGTTGTCAATGAGGGATCAGTTGTTTGCCAGTGCCCATCTTTACTTTTTACTTCCAAATAAATGTTGAGCCAGTTACCATCCCATCCACCTTCTATGATTTCGGGAAACTGGTAGTTGGTTATCTCCAATTCGACTGTTTGATTGTCAATTCCGTTGATTATCATTTCTGTTTTTTAACTAGTTGGAATATCTTAGTTTAAGCTTTTACTTTTATATATTTACAATATTTTGATTAAAGTTATTACTTATTTATTGCAAGAATAATGAATATGTAGATTTAATGTAACTAATTATTACGTTTGTACATCTCTAAGAATCTTTTCAGCAAATCTTTTATCTTCACTTTTCCAACAGAAGCTTCTTCAAATGAGATTTTGCTGGGATGAGCTGCTTTATTCCGGTACTCCTCGGTTGTCTCTTTTATTTTTATCAAAAATTCTGTATCTAAAATATTTGAATCAAAAAAAGAAAGCAGAAACAATCTGAAATCTTGTAAAAATGGTGATTTATTAACTGTTTTCCCGGTTAGATATTCTAAATATAATCTCATCGAGCCCAAATCAAAAAACCATCTGCTTTCATCTGTTCTGATACATTTTTGGATATGACGTGCAAATTTATTTGAAATATCACTATTGGGTTTCCCATCCTCTTTTAATTCAAAATCCCATAAAAATACTTGCTCAAGATCTATTTTTCTGTTTTGAATTGTCTTAACATAATTTTTAAATATCTTATTTAGCATCTCATTTTCTAAGGCCCTGCAATACTGAAGAATAAACGGTGATAGGTCAGGATTTTCTAATTTCTTTAAATTGTCAAATAAATATTCAGCACTGGGTAAATATGACTTGCTTAAGTCTTCAAACTTTTCCCACTCAAAGCTAAACCATTGTTCTAAAATGTCTCTGTAATCTGCAATAGATACTTTATGATTCTCAAATATTAATGAAACTGATTTATCTAAGTGCTTGTTCAATTTTAAAATCTTCTCTTGAAGGTCTAAAGTTGCGATTTTGGTTTCTTTAAAATCACTATCCAGTGCAGATACTAAAGTCAATATTGAATCTACCTTCTCTTCGGTTCTTTTGGCGGTAGTTTTTATTACAAATATATCATGGCTTATTTGAGTGAGCTGGTCTTGAATTGCTTTGTTTTTCTGTAATTCTTCCCTTAACCTGAGGTTTTCTTGTAAAACTTCTCTAAAATAGTTATAATCTATTGAGTTTTTACTTTCAATTGAACAATCAGGATATGGAAAATCACTCATGGGGGTGAAGCTATTTCCGTCGTATTTGAAAAGATTGCCATTAAAAAAGCAAAATCCATATCTTGTTTTAGTAATGCTCAGGTATTTATTTAACTGATCTTTTAGGTTATTTTGATTATGCCAAAACTGATTTCTGGAATACATTTTTATTTCAACAAATGACTCTAATACTCCGTTTCTAAACAATGCCAAATCTAAAAATACATGTTTTGAATCTAATTTAACACTATATTCCCGTTTTACTTCCCATCCTATGGATTCAAGTTTAAGAACAAGCGTTTGCGTTACATTCGTATAATATATAGATCTTGCTTCAATTTTGAACTTTACAAATTCATTTAATTCTTGAAGTGGATAACTGGGTATTGTTATGTTTTTCAGATCTGACAGGGAAAGCAGCGGAATTCTGTTACCGATGTTGTTTTTTTGAACTGATTCTATAATGTGTGTTTTGCCGGTATATGAATTAATAAATGTATTTATATAATGATTATGTTTAGATCTTATAATAGCAATACTATTATTAATGATCAATGGTTCTTCAGGAGTGCTTGTCACGATAACTGAATGAAATTCTGGCCCTATTAAAGAAAGAAGAATATCACCCTTTTCAATTAGACTGAACTTCGCGATTTCGGAGCTTATGAAGCAATCATTATCTTTAATTTCTAAAACCCCGTTAGCGATATTATGAGGGCCAATGACACGAAATTTCCCTTTTCCTTTTTTTTGGGTCTCATCTACATAATTTCCGGTTATTATTATATCTGCTAACTCTTGCAGTTTAATATTAGAATCATTTAATTGTTTTATAGCCACTTTATTTTTATTTACCTTAAACTTATTTAACAACAATCAGCAAGTTCAGTTGTCGGAACCAATGCTTTATGAATAGGTTCATTCAAAGTTAAACAAAATATTTGTTTTTTAAAGGACCACCACGGTTCCAGACTAATTAGCCCCCGCATCACTCAAAATTAGTGTTAGCATTTAATAGATAAAAGCAAATCCTGCCATAAACCCCGATGTTAAATTGGGAGCCTGTAAAACCATTTGATATAGTTATTATTGAACACCAATAAAAAATACAGGGCTTTGTTACAATTTCCGGAAATTGCCGCAATGCCCTGTATTTTAAAAATTAATTGATTTATACCTAACTAACCCCTTACCTCCTCAAAAATCTTCATCAATCCCTCAGATGGAGTCCATTCTTCATCCTGCCATGCAATATCTTCATAAAGTTTACTAGTGGTTTCACCTTCCTTTACATCATCCAAATGATACAAAAAAGCCCGAAACAATCGCTCACCGGCTTTAGCGATGGTATCGTCGGCATAGCGAGGCGTCCAGCAAACCACATCCTTGGCATGATGACTCTTTCCATTGCCCCAGCTATCCAGCTTTACCGCCGCCAGCATTACATAATGCCCTTCAAAACGTGTATCAACATATACTTTTACTTCACCACCTATTTCCGGCATACCCATTAGAAGATAAGGATGGTAGAATTTGCCAAACAATCGCGGATTTGTGGCGGCTTCATTAAAATCTTCCAGATCAAAATCTGAGGTTGAAATGTGATAAACCGGCTTTTGATCAATCATGCGAAAAACTTTGCTCCCCAATGGCTTTCTCTCTCCTTGCCCAATAACCAGAAACCTTCCCTGAATGGCCTGTCTAAGGGCCAAATAATTCATGCTTGTACCTTTATTCATAATCGTTTTTTATTTTTTTGATGCAAATTTCCATGCGACCAGTGCAACTAAATAATGCACTAATGCAATAAAAAGCGCCATTATATTTGTGACATGCACCAGGCAAGACTCCGACGTTTACTATTCATCCAAAACTATCTGCGGGAAGGCAACACCCCTGATTTTGAGGAATTAAAACAGCTTATATCACAGCAGTTTTTGCCCGTCAAAACCAGAATGCTGAGAGAAGACATTCACTATTTGAGAAACATAGGCCTCGATAACCAAAGACTCTCCATAAAACTTAAGGATGGAAGATATGTGCTTGAAAACGATCACGAATTCAGCATCCATAATCTCAAGGAAACTGAGCGTGGCACATTACCGTTGCTCTTTTCTATACTCAAACCCTATGAACAGTTTCCGGCGGTGCAGGCATTATTAAACAACCTGATTCAGGTTCACAAACTCAATGAGACTGAGATAAAACAACTCAGCTGGGGAATGGGGAAATCGCCACACACGTTAAAACCCGCTATTGTGCAGCGCATTATCGATATACTGGGATGCATACACAAGCAGGTGGCAGTAGAATTCAATTATTACAAGGTTACCGAGGGCGCCGTTGAGAGGCATGATGAAAACATCGTGTACCGAAGGGTATACCCCATTCAGGTGAGAACTTTTGATGATCGCTACTACCTTGTCGGCATTCAGGTAGGTCGTGAAATCAAGGGTTCCAGCATACAGCATTTTCCCATTGACCGTATTCACCGCAGGGTAGATTTGGCTATGGATGAGCAAACCGATGAACCCCTGCATTTTGACTGGGAAGACATTATGCGCAAAACCGATTTCACCAATCACTATAAACATTGCATTGGTATGTACCGGGAATTCGGTAAAGACGTGAAACCGGTTTATGTATATCGCTCGTTCCGAGGTTGGGCAGCTAGCCAGGTGCAAGCAGTGCCATTACATCCGACTCAGAAAATTGTCCAAAAATCCGGAGGGGATATCCGCATACAGCTTTATGTTTATGACACCCCCGATTTACAGAATGTGTTTAATAAGTTTGGGGAGGATTGTTGGGATGATTAGCAACAATTGTAAGGCGATTCCTGTCTTGTTTTGTTGATAAAGCTATACCCTCCAATACCATAAGTCAGCAACAAATATTTAAAACGTTCTGCTTGAGTTTGGAGAAAACTCAAAAAAATATGAACAGCCAATCCCTTTCAATAACCTTATTCATCATGATGATTCAGGATAGTACAAGTACCTTATCTAACGCCACTCATAACATATTGCATAATCGGGACCTCAATAATTTCAGTATGTTCATTAAACCCAGTCACTGCTTATGATTAACGTGTTTAAATGATTGGTAAAAATAAGGAACATTTCCGGAAATTCACTTAAATTTAAAGAAACCACATGTAAAATTAAGTGTTGATGTGATATAACTACCAATTACTAAATTTGTAATTACACAGTGTCCGCGTAAACGTTGTGGACTTATTCGAAGCACTAACCTCAAACTAAAAAATGCCCCGACCTAAAGGATCCAAAAATAAGCTTGTACCCGAGTATTACCGATCATACTTCGACATACAAGTGCTGCACTACCCCGGCACTAAAACAAGACCTCTACATTGGTTTGAGCGATTGGCTGATTTATCAAGTCGTATGGTATATATTGTGGTTCCGAAAAAGCTGCCCAAGTCAGGAAAAATATTGTTTAGAAAGTATCTGAATAATCGAATTAAACCTTTGGCAAAAAAAACAATGTTAAGCAAGAGCGGTAAGCGATGCAACGACAACTTGAAAGCCGAACTTCATGAATTTTATATACATGTAACCTCTTTTTATCTGGATGAATTGAGCAAATATGCCGGCGACAATATAAGGATAGCTGAAATTCGAAGCGAGATAAAACAGATACACAATATCATTATTAAGGCACATGATGCTGCCAAAAAAGGGATTTACGCCGATCGCGCTTTTTTCATTGCTACGGAGACAGATTTGCTAAAGCCACTAAAGAATATTCCGAAGATCAAGCATGATACTGACCATGAAACAGTAAGAGAAAATCTTACTTCGTGGGTACCATTCTGGAAAGATAACATTCCGCACATTGAGGAGCTTTATTACACCCTGTTTGTTAAGTCCGCATTTGTCAGGTCTAATAGCAAAAGCTATACAAACTCCGATGAAGATTTCAATCGCTGGCTAGAAAAAGGAGTAAATAAATATCTATTTTCAACCAACGATAAAATCAGCAGCCCTGAAACTAAAAAACAGTACCTAAAGCACCTTATTTTAAATAAACCCGCGTCCAAATCGAAAAATATATAAACCTCTTCACGTCTCAGTAAGGGTTTCAGCGTTTTGACCCTCTGAAAATAGCCTGCGCTTGACTGCTTCCTTTGCGGTTATGGAAAAATATAAAAATTGTCTGCGGTGTGGCGAGGCCATATCCGAAGACGCCCATGGCAACATCAAGCGGTGTGCACCCTGCTCCAAAAAGCACAAACGGGAAAGCAGCCGAAACAAGCAAAAAATCATTCGTGAGCTCGGGAAATACGGCCTAAAAAATCTAAAGGTTGTAGAGTACCTGTATTCGAAAAACGCACAAAACGGGACTGCGGCAGTAACCATTGAGAGACTGGTACAGTATGGTTTTAAGTTCAATGTTGGTGTAACCCAAATGGAATCAACCAAAACAGACCCCGAATACCCCAATATTATCCACGTAATGGATTACGAGTTGCGGTATAACGCAGCACTAAAAGACAAACCTGTATTTATTAGAAAATTTCAATTAAAATGAATTACCTATTTAATAACCCATACCCTGCAGGCGCGCTCTCCATGGCCGAGCTGCAATCCAACCCGCATGTAATAAAATACATGATTAAAACACCAGTACAACGCAATACCCCGTTATCAGGTTCCGAACCGCCGCCCTTAACTGTCAATCCCGAGCCTGTTCCCAAAAGCAATAGAAAATGGGTTGTACCAACAATAATATTCTTATTTACAGCAGGTGTTCTGTTTGCAGGCTACATCAACAGCACCCAAAATAAAGATGATCATGAAAGCCAAAAAATATGAACCAGTATCCGTAATACTCCTTGATGCCATCCTACAGGCGATAGGGACACTGTAGGATACCCTAGCCGAGCAATCCAAGGAAATTATTTGCGACATTGAGCTGCGCGCGCCCGGGAAATTCGTGCGGCAGCCACTACAACTGGGGGAGTGTAGGGAATATCCCCGCAAGAGAATCGGAAATAAGATTTTCCCCTGAAAGACCATCAAAAAAATAATGGAGGATTTGCAACCCTCCATTATTTACAAAAAAGCCAACTACCGCGGGCAGTTGGCTTTTTCGAGCTGTTTAGCAAGTTTCTAAATGGCCTTGTCAGTCGGAATTGCAGGCGCCATCCTGGATGAAGCTATATAAGTCCTCCTCCTTGTACCAAACAGTGGCGGTTCCCTTAGGTTTGTAGTACTTAAGACCCCTTTTTTTCATTACGTGAAACCATGTGCGCTTTTTGCCAAGCAATTCCATGGCCTGTTTTTCGGTTAAAAATGTAAATTTTTTGTCCATAAATATGATTATACCTCCAAAATAAATACCGAAAAGTTCCCGGAAATTTTAAAATGTTCATACTTTAACGAATTCGTAGTTAAGCTTACGGATAATTTTTTTCCTTGCGCCAAGATAGTCACGATTATTGACAAAATTGGCTATATCGGTTTTGTAATAATTGGGATATATTATATTTATTAGCGCAGCATGCTGTTTTAAAAAGTGCCATATTTTCCCACTACTATATTTGCAAATAATAGGTTCGGATTTTACAAACCCCAGGCTGTCCAGGAACATAAAATTGATTAGGTGTTCGTCAGAAGGTTTATTCATCAGCACGAAATCTTTGAAATTTCTGCAACGTATAGGTTTGGAAGATTTGACATCGTCCGGAAATGCCTGCCAGGAGGAGCGATCAATTTTATTGATATCAACGTCAGGCATGGTTATTTGCGTCTGCCCCAAATATCTCAGATATGTCACACTCACATCGTATCTCCATGTTGTCATTTCATAGTTCCACTGAAACTGCTTGAGAAAATTGCCTGTTAGGGTATTAACGGCATTGCGCAGTAGCAACGATGTGTCAAATTCAAATCCCAATTGACCCAATCGCTCTACCTCGTTAATAATGGTATCCAGTGGTGTGAAAAAAGAGCGTAATAAGGGCCTCAGGGGTATTTCCACCATAGTCTGTTTAGCTACTATTACTTCCTTTACCATCGGATCTGCACTTAAACAGGCGAAGGGCAGAATCTCATAAAAAACACAAAAAAGCTTTAATAAATCCGATTTCTCCTCTTCGCTGTCAAATGTGTCATGGCCCTTATTGGACATAAATTTTTTTAATTTCAAAATATCTCCAAAAACATCGTCAACATTGTCAAGCAACATACGCTCTGCCAGGCTGACTTTCTCTCTATAATTAGCGATCATTCGCTGCATTTCAGATTCGTTTGTCATGCGCTTAGTATTAGGGATTCTACTTCACGTAGCTTTTTCAGCATCGTCATATTTGAAATATTGCGGGAGTATCGCGCAGACATAGAGTTGTTGGCATGTCCCATTATTTTATCTTTGATAATATCAGAGCCGTCGGTGCCCGCATTGCTTATAGAACTGCTAAGGGTGTGGCGGGACAGGTGAAAGGTCAATGGCTCCTCATGCCAGTTTATCATCTCTTGCAGCTCCTTCAGCTTTTTATTGGTTTTTTGGTTGGAAACAGTCGGTAGCAGTCGGTCAAGCCCGGCCGTCAATGGATGGTCTTTGTATTTATTGATAATATCCAATGCACTACCTACCAATGGGATTCTGTTAGCCACTTTCTTATTGGAAGCCATGGTTATTTCTTCACTGCGTAAAAGTACGTAAGCATCAATTTGTTCATCAAAGTACATGTTTTTCGGGGATATTTTCCTGCTGTAGCTAAATCTTAATCCTGTAAAACAGCAAAACAAAAAACAATCCCGGGTTATCTCAAGTTCGGGCCGGTTTGAGAGGTCTAATTGCATGAGCTTTTTGACATAGTAATAGTCTAAACCCGACCGTTCGCTTACCTCTTTTTTTATACGATGCCCCATAAACGGATTCCTGTTTATCACCTCTTGCTGATAGGCATATATAAAAATCGCTTTTATCTTGGTGAGGTATTTATGGATGGTGTTTGTCTTAAACGGCTTGCTGTGCACACCATATTTCTTGTTTTGCAGAAATACCTCAAAGTCTCGCAGGTTAGCTTGCTTGAAGTCTGCCAATAGCATGTCAGCGCATTTGTTTTTAATCAGAAACTCTTCCAGATAACCTACGGCCACTTCGGCTTGCCTGATGATCACTTTTTCTCCCTCTTCGCCCTTCCTTTTGTTGATGTAATAGCGGGCATATTCCAATATGGTGTATTCGGTTTTGTGATTATTAAGCAGTATTTGTTTCAGTGTAGCTGCAGTAAGTGTCTTATTGCTGTTTTGGTAGTTCAGCCTAATGTTCAGGATACTATTCTCAATCTGAATCAGGCCATCATTCATCTGGCTGTGTTTTGTACGGCAGCGTTGCAACGCTTCATCCCAATCCTCGGGAGCACATTTAAACCCCGTGGCAAATTCGCTTTTTTTGCGGTTGATGATGACCCTGCCGTAAATGGCATGTTGCTTGGTTGACTGGAGTTCTCTCAAGTAGAATTTTGTAATAATTTTGATTTGTTTCATATTTTTTTACATGGGTTTAAATGCTTTCGGCAAAGGTTGGATCAGAAAGTTCCCGAAATTTTTAAAAGTGGGAGGGTGGGGATGAATCCTGAATATTATTGGGGTCTTTGGTTGTCTTGGCAACAGGGGTTGGCTTTGGCGTTGCATTGCAGCCAAAAGTGAAGCATTTTGGGGCTCAGGTGAAACACTCAGGGGCCCAGGTGAAACAGAAGTGAAACAAAATGCGGTTTGAAACGAAAAGTTCCGAGCAGCTAAAAATAAGAAAACCCTTGCCATGACAAGGGTTCAAAGGAATACGAAAAATTCCGAAAACTAATCAGTGGAGCTGGAGGGAATCGAACCCTCGTCCAGAGATGCGACTGCTGGCGCTTTCTACATGTTTATTTCTGTTTGTTGTCGGGATGAGGCGGGTACAGAAATAACCCTACTCCATCCTTATCCGGCGTGTTAATGGCTCACCTGGCCGGTGTGAGTGGCCATACCTGTGTTCGTCGATTGCTCCGTTTCGTCAGTTACACAGACAAAAGCGACGGGAGCAACACGCAATGCTAATTACAACGAATTAGGCAGCGAGGGCGTAGTTATTTTCGCCTCTTATGGTTTTGAACATTGAGATTCAGGTGCCAACATCCAAAGCACCACATGCTTACACCGCACCCATTCATCCTGTCAAGTCCGGTCAGCCCCAAAGAACGTTCCACGAATTTACAACAATTTAAGGCAAAAGTCAAGGCAGGTACAGCCCTGCTAAAACAGCCCCGCGGCCATGTTACCGTTCCAGCAGGTGTGCAAGGAAAAGCAATGAACCCGATTTGCTGTAGCGGCCATAGGGCTCCTCTACCGGACCGAATTTTCGGTAAAACGCCGCCACCTCCTGAATTTCCGAACCTTCAAAATCCAGGTACAATGCCTGTCCGGCATAGGTTCGGACCACATAGTCAATGATGGCATGCATTACCCCTAGCTTTCGTCCGGCCAGGGTAGGGGCCGCGCACACATAGTGCAGGTATTGCGGCGAACGCAGGAAAATGGCGTATGCCATTACCTCATCACCCAGGTATGCACGCAGGCAAATGGCCTCTGAGCGCATTTGCAGTGCATTACAGGCATTTTCAAACGCATTGTAGTGAAACTGCTTCAAAACTGGGTTTAAAGGCCCCCAAACTGCGCCGTAAAGATGTATGGCTTCTGCATAATCCGTGCAGGCTTCCACCCGGATTCCGGCATCGTTGCATTTGCGCAAATTCTTGCGTGCATCTGTGTTGTAGCCGGCAGCGATTTCCGGATAGGAACGGTTTAGGTTCAGTAACAAATTGGTGCGCAATACGGTGTTTGTGGGCAGTTTAATTCCGGGATTCAGCTGTAAATCCACACGGAAAAACCTGCGGGGAATGGCCTGGAGAAATGCCTCGTATCCAAGCGGAAAACCAAGAGGCGCGAACAGGCCCAGCTGCTGGCAGAAAAAGGGCTGGTACACCGCGGAAACTCCCCACTTTCGTTTTACCGGCAAGGGAAAAACCGCTTCATAATTGCCGTACACCAAAGCATTCCAGCCTTGGCTGCAAATGGTATTGAGATACGTGGAACCGGCGTATATCAGCGGACGGCTGCTGCGGGCAATGCAGGCATCCCAGGCCTCCATATTGATGGCATTGTGCTCGATATACCTTATGCCAGCCATGCTTCAAAAACCGGTTTCCATCCGTGCCAGGCTTTTTGTTTGCCCAGGGATTCATTGTGAAAGATAAAACAGAAATCGCCGCCTGTTTTGCGCAGCAAAGAGGCCATTCTTTTGCCGGATTCGATGGCCGCTGCCGGGGTTTGCCCTGTGTAATGTTTGCAGGTAGCCTCCATGATGCAAAAGGGATGCACCTGCAGTGCAGTGGTGTTTTCTGCGTCCAGGTCATACCAGGCGAAGGGATAGGCCGTGCCTGCCCTAAAGCCCGGCGCATCGGGATAACCCATGCTGTAATCATGGGTAATGCCGGCATTGACCAACATGCGGTAGGTGCGGGGCATGGAAAGCAGGATGTAGTGCATGCGGCTCTCGGTGACCTCTCGGTTCAGGGTTTGCTCTAAAAAAGTTTTTTCCTGTAGCAGTATTTTCTCATCGCCGGAGGCTGCAAAACTGGGGTGTAATCCGCAACGGATGCCATTATCCATCTTTTGGACTGCCTGCAAAAAGGGCTTATAACTCAGATTTACCTGTTTGTCGTAGCGGTTGTTCTGTGCGCCACAGTGCCAGAAAACCCGTGCTTCTGGATGTTTTTCCAGTGCTGATTGAATGTATGGAAATGCACAGTTTGGATCTGTTTCCGGTTTGGCAATGCTTAGAAGCCGCTGTGGCAGGCTTAACGGATTTTTAAGAGCCGCACCCACGGAACGCAGCAAACCGCGTCCTGCGTATGCAAAGGCAATGTCGATATCCAGGGTGGGTAAAGTGCGGAATGCCTTTTTGGCGGAAAGCCCCCACCGGGCAAATTGGGCATGAATGGCAATATCACACACCGGTTCTTCCAGCACTCCTTGTTTGTACAGCCATGAGGCAGATGCAGGGAAACGACCGTGTTTGTCGGTGGTAAATGCGCTGTATTCCTCGTAGCGTGTGAGGCACCAGAAAACCATGGCCAGCAGGTCAAATTCCTGCCGGGTTTCATCGGGGAAAAGGAAGAACGTACCATTCAAGCGGGCTGCAGGCGGTGTAAAGTTTTGCTGTATTCCGGTTTCGTCCAGCAGGCCCGAGCGGTAAATGCGGTGGCCGGGTAAATCTTTGTTGGTGTAATGCAGTTTTACCGGTGCATCCATGTTCAGATAGGCATCTTCGTCTTCGGTAATCAGGATTTGAAAATCGCCCCTGCGCTGGAAAATTTCTGCCGCAGCGTAGGCAATTCGGGCATTTGATCCGGGAATGTAGAGGATGGCGTGCAACACGGTTTGAGGCAGTGCAAATTACGCAGAATGGGTTAAATAGCGGGCAAAATGATTTTTGCGTGGACGTGGGGCACGGTGGCATATGGTTTTAATCATATTTCGGTTTTCAATGCCAGTCTAAGTTTGAACAAAATTTAGCATATGAAAAAAACATGGACAATGGCAGTTTGCCTGATGGCAGTTGGGGTATTCGCCCAGAAACCCGAAAAGGGCAATGTAACGACCGAATTGGGTTTGTCACTGGGAACGGGTGGCAACACCGTCAATACGTTTGGTATAAACGGACGTTATTTTCACAAACCGGACCTGGCCTTTGTGCTGGGGCTGGGCGGTTCTTATTCCGTTGATGTAAACAATTATGCGGAAAATGCCGATGGCACCGGTGATGAGGGCAAATTTACCTATCGGAGCCGTTATACAGAACTTAGTTTGGGTTTGCAAAAACACTATACCGGTACCTCCCGTTTAAGTCCGTTTATTGGTGCAGACCTATTGATTGGCGCCGACGGAACCAACCAGAAAGGGGAAGATGCGGGTACTACGGGATATATCAAAAATTACAGTTATGAGCGAGAGGCCCAATCGGCGCAGGTGGGTATTAGGGCCACGGTGGGTTTTGATTTCTGGGTGATGAGCGGAATGTATGTGGGCGCCATATACCGTCCCATTTCCATTATTGTGCAAAGGCAGGATGACATTACCACCACTTCCGGAAGCAATGGGTCAACCACCAAAACGGTTAATCCCGGCGGAAGTTATGCTACCCTGACTACATTTGGCGAGGTGGGCAGTGTTCGCGTGGGTTGGTTGTTTTAGTCTGTTTGTTTTCATAAAAAAAACCCGGTCAAAAGCCGGGTTTTTTTATGGATAAATAAAAGATTATTTTCCTGCTTCTGCAGCAGCCTGCATCAGCGCCCTTGTGGTCTTACAGCTCACGATGGCGTTTTCTTTGGCATCCAGGATTTCAAATTCTCCGGGCACCACGTTTTTTACCTTCACGCTCTGACCAATTTCAAGGGTATCGATGTTTACGTCGATATAATCTGGCAGGTTTTTCACCAGGCCACGCACACGCAGGCGGTTGATTTTCTTAACCAGTTTACCACCGGCACGCACACCGGGCGAGTTGCCCACCACACGCACAGGGATATCCATTACCACGGCACGGGAAGCATCAACAGCCATGAAGTCGGCATGCATGATGGCCTCAGATACTGCGTGGAATTGCAAATCCTGCAAAATGGCATCGTAAGAGTTGCCTTCCAGGTCAATTTTTACCTTGTATACACTGGGTGTGTAAACCAGATTTTTGAAGTCGGATTCATAAATGGTGAAATGCAGATTTTCTCCTGCACCGTACATAACACAGGGTACTTTACCTGCGTTTCTAAGGCTTTTGGCATTTGAGGTGCCGCTGCCTTCTCTTTTTTCTGCTTTGAACAAAATGGTTTTCATATTCAGTAGTTACGCTTATTTTTATGGGTTACTTTTAAGGTCAAGGTTGGTCTGGCTGTTGTGGATCTGCTTAAACAGCGAGCTAATGCTTCCGTTTTCATGTACGTTGCGGATGGCACGGGCGAAGAGGGGCGCCACAGAGAGCACTTTAATTTTATCGCAATGCTGTTTCAGTGGAATGGTGTCGGTTACCACCAGTTCTGTAAGAACACTGTTGGCGATGTTTTCGTAGGCTTTGCCGCTCAGCACAGGGTGACAGCAGAGCGCGCGTACGCTGCGGGCGCCTCTTTCCATCAGCATGGCTGATGATTTGCAGAGGGTTCCGCCGGTGTCTATGATATCGTCTATCAGCACCACATCTTTATCCTGAACGTCACCAATTACGGTCATGTTGGCAATCTCGTTGGCTCTTTTGCGTTCCTTGTCGCAGATAACCATCGGAAGGTTCAGTGCTTTGGCTACTTCACGGATACGGTTGCTGGCGCCTACATCGGGAGCGGCAATCACCAGATTATCCTGCGGCAGGCTGCGGATGTAGGGAACAAAAATGATGGAGCCTTCCAGGTGATCCACGGGCACGTTGAAGAAGCCCTGAATCTGGGGTGCGTGCAGTTCCATGGTCATCACGCGGTTTGCGCCGGCGGTGCTTAGCAGATCTGCAATCATCTTTGAGGCAATGGAAACGCGGGGCTTGTCTTTGCGGTCCTGACGGGCGAATCCGTAATAGGGAATGACAGCTGTGATGTAATTGGCGCTGGCTCTTTTGGCCGCATCAATTGTCATCAGCAGTTCCATCAGGTTGTCGGTGGGCGGAAAAGTGCTTTGAATGATAAAAACATCGCAGCCACGAACGCTTTCGTTGAATACGGGCTGAAATTCTCCGTCGCTGAAGCGATTCACCGTTAAATCGCCCGATTCCAGGCCGTAGTAATCGCAAATACTTTTGGTGAGAGAGGCAGATGCGCTGCCCGCAAAGATTTTTACTGGGTTAAGTAGTGATGACATAGGCTCTGTATTTTACTGTCTCCGTGCCTTACAAAAGTAAAGCGCAGATATCATCAAATCAGCTTTTTGTTGTCCGACTAGGGCTCGAACCTAGACTCTTCTGAACCAAAACCAGACGTGTTGCCAGTTACACCATCGGACAATTTTGGGAGTGCAAAGGTAGATTGATTTTTTGATATATGCAATACGTGATAACAGTTTATTTGATTAATGGTGTCCGTCCTGTTTCAAAAGGAAGGCAGTTCATTTGCATCCCTGGAGCTGTTTTGTAATGGGGGCTTTGGCGCAAGCACCGAAAAGTTCATTCATTAAGGCCTTGGCTATGTTGCCAAAAAAACAATGCAACCTGTCCCTGCCAGTCGATTAACGCTACACTGTTAACTGCTCAAGTTAGTTAGCAACCACAACTACCTTGGTGTACTTCCTGTTGCCTTGCGAAAGCTGGTAGAAATAGTTGCCCGGCCTTAGCCCGTGCAAGTCTACGCGCACTGCATGCTCTCCCATGCCGTGTTTGCCTGAAGCCATGGTACGAATGCGATTGCCAAGCGGATCGAACAGGCACAGTTCTACATTGCCGCCGTCGGTGAAGAATTTGAAGGTAGCCTCGCCGCTCACGGGGTTGGGGTATACATCATGCAGATGCAGGCGGCTAACCAGATCGGCGAAGTCGTCAACACCCATCGGACTGGCCTTGAAGACGGGCAATGTATTGAAATCCTTTCCGCCCATGGCCGCTTTTACTTCTGTTTTGCTCAAACCAAACCAGTCCTGCAGCGCACTGGCATATACCTGCCTGAAATCGTATTGCATGGGCACGTTGTCATTTACTGTAACCGTATCGGGAATAACCGGGTTCCGGCCGATAATGCCTTTTTGTACCCCTGTTCCGAAGGCAATCATAGGGGCAGCGGCGCCGTGGTCTGTTCCTACACTGCCGTTGCTCATTATGCGTCGGCCAAATTCGGAGAAGGTGAGACCGGCAACCCTATCCTGCACACCCATCAGGGTAAGATCATCCTGAAATGCGAGGATGGCGTCGCTTACGCGCTGTAGCAAGGTGGCATGTGCACCCAGGCTGTGATCGTTATTGTCTACTTGCTGGCTATGGGTATCAAAACCTCCGATGCTTACCATGTAAACCTGTGTTTTCAGCCCGCCTTTGATGAGACGCGCCACTATTTTTAGCTGGTCTGCGAGGTTATTGCCGGTAGGATATTTTGTGCTGAGTGTGTTCGCCTTGCCGGCGGCATTTTTGATGGAAGTGCCGTACTGATTGGTCTGGTTGGCCATGATGCGCAAAAACTCCAGTTCGCGGCCTGCCGGGGTATTGGGAACCGGGTCTGAAGAGCCATTTACCAGGCTGTAGAAATTGCTGGGATCGGTAATGGCCATGGCCATATTCACCGATGTGCCCATGGTGGCGAGTGAAACCATGCCTCCGATTTGTATGGCGGGCGGATCGGGAGCGCCAGTGTTTGGAAAACCATCGGGGAAACCGGGAAACTGGGCATCCAGGTAGCGCCCCATCCATCCGGTGGTCCAGTTTTCTGTAGTATCGCTGCCGCTCATCCAGATATCGGTGGAGCGGAAATGGGAAAAATTGGGATTGGGATAACCCACATCCTGGACAATGTTTACAAGGCCATTGTTGTAGAGGCTTTGCAGGCCTGTCATGGCAGGGTGAAGTCCGGTCCCGTTGACCCCATTCAGCTTCAGCACCTTGGTATCCTGAATAATCACATTGCTGCGGGCTTTGGTGAGGTTGGTATACTGATCCAGCGGAATCACGGTGTTCAAACCATCATTTCCCCCGTTGAGTTGTATCAGCACCAGCACATTGTCGTTGTTGCCTGTTCTGCGGCCCAGCAGATGCATGAGCGGAGAGTTTGCATAGGCGCGCACTGACATTCCGTTCAGGGAAACCGGAAGCATGGATCCTGCGGCGGCGGCTTTTAGAAAAAATCTGCGTTTCATGGGCTTGGGGTTATGATAGCTGATATTCAGACAGGTTCATGATGGATTTGTAAAACAATTGCAGTTTCAGTTTGGCCGAAGCCAGTGCTGTGGCATGGTTGGCATGCCCCGGATCATTGGCCTGATTCCACTCATCGGACCAGTTGTAGGCAGGAATGCCGCCCGGGAGCAGGTTGTTGCGCAGGGTCGCAATTTGTGCCGTGCTGAGATCGAGCGGGAGTAAAAAAGCTACGGCATCGGCAATCAAGGTGTCGGCATCGGCAGGGTTTGAAAATTGTTTGGTTATCCTGAACACATCAGCGATGAAAGTATACCCTCCGCGTTTGTAGCCGGTAAACAGCATTAAATCCGTAAACTGGTTTCTCTTGGGCAGGGAATCGCTACTAATCCAGCTGCGCAGAAATTGCGGCGACTGATGCCATGCAGGCCAACCCGAAACACTGGGTGGGTCCAGTATATCCTGTAAAATGGCCTGACCAAAGGCACGGCCATAGCCGGTAATATTGTACAGCGAATCCGTTTCGGTGGGAAAATCGGTTTCCCACTGCCTGCAGAAGCCCGCTAGGTGGGATGTAGGGTCCTTTATCACGCAACCCATATTCAGCGGATCGAAGAAATGTTCGCTTTTAAGCAGTTTTTCCAGCAAGGGTTTAATGTTGTAATTGTTGTTGCGGAAATGGTCCGCCAAAGGCACAATCACATTGGTTTCCACATCAGGGGTAATGTCGTAGTAGACAAAATATTTGTATAGTTTGCGGCAGATGAACATGGCCACTTCAGATTGGGCAAAAACCATGTTCAGCAAATCATCCAGTTCTTCGTTACCGGCTGTGGCTGTGCTTCTGCCGGTAATTACAGTATTGTTAAAAAATGCTGAGAACTGTTTGTTTGTAGTGTCGTGGTTACTTAGGGTAAAGGTAGCTGTGGGTGGTGTGGTCAGGAAATTGATATTCCAGCCGGTAAGCACCCTGGCTGTGGCTTTTACGTCATCTTCAGTGTATTTGCTGTCGGGGCCTTTGCCAAGGGTAAACAGTTCAAGCAGTTCCCGGGCGTAGTTCTCGTCGGGGGCTCTTTTGGTGTTTAAACGTCCGTTCAGATATACCAGCATGGCAGGGTCGATGGTAATCGCCTTGACCAGTGACTTGAAGTTGCCCATGGCGTTTTGCCGTATGGTTTTCAGATACAGATGCGACATCCTCGGATCTATCTGATCTGCAGAGGCAATGGGAATCAGGTTGTGCCAGAACATGACCATTTTTTCCATGATAGTAGAGGGTTGCCTGGCTGCCATTTCCCACCACCATGCCTTCAGCGACATGGTGCGTTGAAAATTGAAATTAAAATCAATTGGGGAATTAACCCAGGTAGTACCGTAAGCTACGTTGGGATCCTGGGTGGTTTTGCCGTAGTAATTGAGGGGTTCGTTTGGAACGGCGGTGGATGTATTGAGCAGGGTATCTACCGCAGCAGACATGGATTTGGCACTAAAATCCTTCATATCCTGCACTTTCACACCAAACAGGGTTCTGCGAAGCAGGTGCATGGCTTCTTTTTTGCCAAAAGAGCCAGTATAGGCAGTCAGGCCCGATGTGGTGCGGCGTTCTACTTTTTTCACCTCGGTAGGTGCGGCCTGCTTTTTGAATGTTAAAAATTCTTTACGGTCCATATCGGCATGGTTACTTGAGTTAAGACGACTAATACAAAAATAGGTTTATTTTTGAAACAAACAAGTTTTTAGGCGCACTATTCCATGATGTATGGCGGTTGTTTTTCCTGCTGATTCAAACAATATGCGCCCTTGCGCATCTACGCCGTGCAACAATCCCTTTACAATTCCATCCGTCCCGAAATCTGCTTCCCAATAATGGTTTTTGCCTTCCAGCAGATCGTTAAACTCAACTAAAAATTGGCTGTCATCCGGTTGTTTTTCCCATGCGGCAAAGGCGGTCTGTATGCGGGAAAGTAACGCACGTGCCAGATCCATCAGGTTGTATTCCTTTCCGGTAACATTTTTGAGGGAAGTGGCCGGTTGTGGCAGGTGTCCAAAATCGGTTTGGTTTACGTTCACACCGATACCCAAGCACAGGTATTTCCCCAGATCGGCATCACTTTGTGTTTCCATCAGAATGCCGGCCAGTTTGGCACCGTGGTGCCGCAGGTCGTTGGGCCATTTTATTTGAAGGTCAGCGCATATCGTGCCGATTGCGTTTGTGCAGGCCGATGTTAGCGCCATGTTGAGCAGTGGAAAAGTGTCCGGGCGGGGATTTTTTAGCGGTAGCCAAACGGACATTGCCAGATTTTTGCCGGGTTCGGCTTCCCAAGTGTTGTTCTGCTGGCCCCGTCCCCGGGTTTGGTGAAATGTGAGCAGGGCCGCAGGCTGTTTTTTCCCGGCTTGCCGGGCACAAAGGGTTACAAGCTCCTGTGTACTTCCGCAGGTAGGGCTGTAAAACAGGAGAATTTTACCAACTTGGTCTATGAAAGCGAAATCTTCCAGGTTATTTGCGTTCTTTGCACAAAGAAAAGCCAAAGAATGGCAAAAAAAACAGGAAATGAAACGGAAGCCCTTGCCATGGTGGCAGTGAAGGGTGCGCAGGAGAAAAAGGCACACGAAATCGTGTTGCTGGATTTACGTAAGCTAAAGGGAGCTTTTGCCGATATGATGGTGGTATGCCATGGCAACAGCGACAGGCAGGTAGAGGCTATTGCCGATGGCGTGGAGGAAGAAATTCGCATGGCTACCGGAGAGAAACCGCTGCACCGGGAAGGTGGTGAGCGCGCGGAGTGGATACTGCTGGATTATGTGAATGTGGTGGTGCATGTCTTTTTGGAAGAAAAGCGCCGCTTTTATGGCATTGAGGACCTTTGGGGCGATGCTGAACTCAAAAAATTTGACGAACCTTTGTAAAAGGGTTGCCTGTTTCAAATTTTTATATTACTTTTGCAACCCCTTTCGAGGGAAGCGTTCTTATCACATTTGGCCCGTTCGTCTATCGGTTAGGACACGTCCCTTTCACGGATGAAAGAGGGGTTCGATTCCCCTACGGGCTACGATTCAGTTGAAAGTCAGCAGTTAAAAACCCGGCGTTTTTACTGAGCGGCTAAAAGGAGCAACTGAAAAAGAAACATCGCGGGATGGAGCAGTGGTAGCTCGTCGGGCTCATAACCCGAAGGTCACAGGT
>CAZVJY010000022.1:0-26051 GCA_964626685.1 uncultured Flavobacteriaceae bacterium | reverse complement strand
GGCACTGTTTTATCTTCGCAATCTACCCATGCCGGCTAAAAAACAGGAAAAACAACAAATCGGGGATTTTGACAGGTCTGACAAGGGCACCCAAACCGCCCCAATAGACCGCAAGCAGGTTGCAGACATTGCCACCCTGAAAAACGAGCAGGCCCGCAAGGTATTCGGCTTCCTACTGCTTGTGCTTACTGCGGTCATGCTTATCAGCTTCATTTCGTTTTTCTTTTCGTGGCAGTCAGACCAGGATTTTCTGGCAGGCGGGGACTGGAAACTATTCAAGACCCACCATGGGAAAGTTGAAAATGCCATGGGACTGGTGGGAGCAAGACTTGGATATTATTTCATTCACAACGGATTTGGCATGGCCGCATTTGCTCTGCTTCCCTACATTGCATTATCGGGATTGTTTCTGCTCTTTAGCTACAGACCCTTCTCACTGCTGAGAATTGCCATTCACACCATACTATTCACAGCATGGTTCAGCCTCACCCTCGGCTTTATATTTCATCCCTGGTTCCCATTGCTGGGCGGCACTTTTGGTTATTTTGGCATTGCAAAACTCAACCATATCATCGGCTGGCCGGGCTCACTTATTTTCCTGATTTCCTATGCAGTTGTTTATGTAATGCTCTTTTTAAACCTCAATCCATTCGACAGAATAAAATTGCCTTCCAAATCACCGGAAATGGAAGCCAATGTGGAGGAAGAAAGCATTTCAGGTGCCCGAATTATCGAAGACGACACGGAAGATATCACAGAACAGGAAGAACCTGAGGATCCTGAAATCGATCCGGATGTTGTATTTGTAGACGAGGAAAATGATGATGAGGAATACATGCCGGTTGATGTTGCTGCACTGCCTCCCATAGAACTCAAAATCAAAGAAGAAACACCTGTTGTTACCCAGACGCCGGTAATTTCGGAGCCTACGGAAACCGTAACAGAAGCGGAACAAAAGCCACAGATAATCACCCTGAGCGGAGATGATAATTTTCAGATAGAAGTTAAAATCGACAATCCCGATGAATTTGTAGAAGAAAATGTGGGAGATACCACGGTCTCGCACTTTGGCATAGACACAACCTATGACCCAACACTGGAGCTAAGGGATTACCGACATCCAACACTGGACTTGCTGAATGATTATGGCAGCGGGAAGAAGCAGGAAATTGATATGAATGAGATTGAGAGCAGCAAAACCATGATTATCGATACCCTGAAGAATTATAACATCGGTATTTCCAAAATCATGGCCAGCGTGGGCCCTACAGTTACCCTGTATGAAATTATTCCTGCTCCCGGTGTTAAAATCTCAAAAATTAAAAACCTGGAAGATGATATAGCCCTAAGCCTTGCTGCACTTGGCATCCGTATCATTGCACCCATTCCTGGCAAAGGAACCATAGGCATAGAGGTTCCCAATAAAAACCCCGAAATGGTTCCCATGAAAGGGGTGCTGGCCAGCAAAAAGTTCCAGGAAGCCGATATGCAATTACCTGTTGCTCTGGGTAAAACCATCAGCAACGAAATATTTGTTACCGATCTGGCAAAAATGCCCCACCTGCTGATGGCGGGCGCCACCGGGCAGGGTAAATCCGTGGGTCTGAATGCCATTTTGGTTTCACTACTTTATAAAAAACACCCTGCTTACATCAAGTTTGTGCTGATCGACCCCAAGAAGGTTGAACTAACACTCTACAATAAAATTGAGCGGCATTTTCTGGCCAAACTTCCCGGGGACGGCGAAGCGATCATCACCGACAACACCAAGGTAATCAACACGCTCAACAGCCTTTGCGTGGAAATGGACAACCGCTACAAACTACTTCAGGATGCCATGGTGCGAAATATCGTTGAGTACAACGGCCGTTTTCTGGAACGCAAACTGAATCCTCAAAACGGACATAAGTTTCTACCCTACATTGTAGTGGTGATTGATGAGGTCGCCGACCTGATGATGACTGCCGGAAAGGAAATTGAAACACCCATAGCCCGTATAGCTCAGCTGGCAAGGGCCATCGGTATTCATCTTATTTTGGCAACACAGCGACCCAGTGTGAATGTGATTACCGGCATGATCAAAGCCAACTTCCCCGCCCGTATTGCTTTCCGTGTTACCAGCAAAATCGACAGCCGCACCATTCTCGATGCCAACGGAGCAGATCAGCTTATTGGTAAAGGCGACATGCTTTACAGTGGTGGCAATGAAATGATACGCCTGCAATGTCCGTTTGTAGACACACCCGAAGTTGAGCGCATCGTTGATTTCATTGGCGAACAGCGCGCATATTCAACCGCTTTCATTCTGCCCGAAGTCAAGGATGAGGCCGGAGAAGGACGTGGCGGTGAAAACTTTGACCCAAATGAACGGGATGCGCTGTTCGAAGATGCAGCACGTGTAGTGGTGCAAAACCAAATTGGCAGCACCAGCCTTATTCAGCGACGGCTAAAAATCGGATACAGCCGAGCAGGCAGGCTGATGGATCAACTGGAAGATGCGGGCGTGGTTGGTCCTAACCTGGGTAGCAAGGCAAGAGAAGTACGCATACCCGATGAAGCCAGCTTGGAACAGTTTTTGAACAACCTGTAGTAGATTTGCATCTTTTATGAATAAACGCACTTTCCTCATTGGCTTTTCCCTGTTTTTGCTAACCGCGATTCATGCACAAAGCGACCCTAAAGCCACCGCAATCCTCAACAAGGTGAGCAAGCTTTACAAAAGCTATTCCGGCATTAAAAGCACTTTTACCATTACAACTACATCTGCCCAGAACAAAAGCACCAGCAGCAATGGCACCGTTTGGATAAAAGGCACCAAGTACAAGCTGGATTACGCAGGCCAGGAGATATTCTGCAATGGTAAATTCATATGGACCTATAACAAAGAAGACAATGAAGTTACCAAAGAAAATTACAAGGTGAAAGACAATGCCATTACACCAAATGAAATTTTTACCATATACAACCGCGATTTTAAAAATGCATACGAAGGACCGACGGTAAAGGATGGCAAGACCTATGAGGTTATCAAAATGGTTTCTAAGAAGAAAGTTAATTACAGCTATATCAAACTGGAAATTGACAAGTCCAACAATAAAATACAGCGGATGATTCAGCACTATAAAAACGGGACTGAAATCATCTACTCCATCGGACAGTTTACCCCAAACACAGCACTGGCTGATAATTTCTTTGAATGGAGCACCGCGGCACATCCGGGAGTACCTGAAGTGGATCTAACCAAAAAATAACTGATCGTTTGGTAAAAAAGAAAGGCTGCAAATTTGCAGCCTTTCTTTTTTATTTGAGTTGTTAACTTAGATAACTTCTTTCATGCGCTGACCAATCTCAGCGGGGCTGGCAACTACATGGATGCCGCACTCTGCCATAATCGCCATTTTAGCCGCTGCAGTATCATCCTTCCCACCCACAATGGCACCTGCGTGGCCCATTCTGCGACCGGGAGGCGCTGTTTGTCCAGCAATGAACCCAACCACAGGTTTTGTTCCGTTTGCTTTGATCCAGCGGGCTGCTTCAGCTTCCATGCCACCGCCAATTTCACCAATCATTACGATTCCGGCTGTTTCAGGGTCGTTCATGAACAATTCCACCGCCTCTTTGGTTGTGGTTCCAATGATTGGATCCCCACCAATACCGATGGCTGTGCTTTGGCCTAAACCCAGCTTGGTGAGCTGATCAACGGCCTCATAGGTTAATGTTCCGCTTTTGGAAACAACACCAATATTTCCTTTTTTGAAGATAAAACCGGGCATAATTCCAATTTTGGCTTCCTCGGGGGTAATGATGCCCGGGCAGTTTGGCCCTATAAGGGTGGCTTTTTTGCCTTCCAGATAGCGCTTCACCTTTACCATATCACGGGTAGGAATTCCTTCCGTAATGGCTACAATAACCTTGATTCCTGCATCGGCGGCCTCCATAATGGCGTCTGCGGCAAAGGCGGGGGGTACGAATATGATACTCACGTCGGCACCGGCATCTTTCACTGCTTGTTCAACAGTGTTGAATACAGGCCTGTCAAGATGGGTACTGCCACCTTTTCCCGGAGTTACTCCACCCACAAGCTGGGTGCCGTACTCTATCATTTGTGTTGCGTGAAACGTTCCTTCGTTTCCGGTAAATCCCTGTACAATTACACGGGAATGTTTATTAACCAGTATGCTCATGCTGCGAAAAGTTCCGCGAAAATACGATGTAATAGGCGAATTGCCTTGTTATTTTTCAATAGCAGCGATTAGTTCCGCATCATCGGGACTTACCCTGCTTGGAAAATACGCCACCAGATTACCGGCTTCGTCGACGAGAAATTTATTAAAATTCCAGGTTACCGATGCATCCAGAGCGCCATTCTGTGACTTGTTGCAAAGCCATTTATACAGCGCATGCTGACCATCACCGCGCACATCCAGCTTCTCACTTATTTTAAAAGATACACCATAGTTTTTCTGGCAAAATGCCCCGATTTTGGAAGCGTCACCGGGCTCCTGACCTCCGAACTGATTGCATGGACAGCCAATGATTACGAGCTTATCACCATATTTCTCATGCAGCTTCTGCAATCCTTCATACTGAGGGGTATATCCGCATTCACTTGCAGTATTAACAATCAGTACTTTCTTCCCTTTGAATGACTCCATCGACCATTCTTCTTTTCCATCCAGGGATTTCAGTTTAAGGGTGTAGAAAGATATAGGAGCCGGTTTAATCATGTTCTGATCTACCGTTTTGGTTTTGGCGAAAAAACAACCCTGAACAGCGAAAATAAGTCCGCCGAAAAGGAAAAAACGAAAAGCTTTTTTTATCATAAACAGGTAACAAAAATACAGCTGTATTGTTTAGGCAAGCGCACTTTGCTTAACTTCGTGCCTACGGATGAATAAACTGCTTTTAATACCTGTTTTAACCTCTCTCATTTGGGTTTCCTGCGATGAAGAACCACCACCCGTGCGATTCACAGATCCGGAAAAGCCTCTGCTGGATACAGTTTATACCGGCATAGCCCCTGCTCCGGACCCAAAAGCCATTATGCTGATGGATATTACCGGCGTGGGATGCAGCAATTGCCCGGATGCAGCAGTACTGGCAAAGAATATTCAAAGCAGCAACCCTGGCAGGGTAAACCTGCTGGCCGTTTATCCGTTTATTTTTCCAAACCACCCCCTCACCAATCCAAAGGCAGGGTACGACACTCTGGCAAACGATGATGCGGAAGGGCTGGTAACCAATCTAGGAAGCATCGTAGGTCTTCCTACCGGAATAATTGACCAAATAAAGCTAGGTGGAAGCCCTTTCATTGCGCCATCTTCCTGGGCCGGCACGGTAACCTCCAGGCTGTCGCAAACATCCCCTGCCAATATCGAATTGCTTTCCAAATGGATTGCCACCGAAAACAAAGGCCGACTGGAGATAAAGGTTAAATACCACCAGAATCTGCCGGCAGGAACAAAAAACCTGCTCTACATCGGGATAACGGAAGATAATATTGTCGGCAAACAGGCCCACAAAGATTCAGCGAGCGGATATGCTTACAAGTACAAATTCTCCCATGTACTGCGCAAACTGCTTACGCCTGTTACAGGAGACACCCTCAAAGAAAGCCCTTCTGCAGGAAAGGTTTTTGAAAAGCACTATTATGTTAAGCCCCGTTACAACTGGAAACCGGATAACCTTAACGCCATGGTTTGGATTGTGAATGCATCCACCAAGGAAATTCTGCAATCTGCCGAGGTGAAACTCAAACCATGAGCAGCCACTGGACCAGTCATTTTAAACAATTTCGACAATACCTGCTGCTGGAAAAATCGCTCGCAGGTCCCAGCATAGAAGCATATCTGCACGATCTTGAAGCCCTTCGCAAATGGAGTGAATTGCGGGGAATGAACCGTAATCCGGAAACATTTAACCTGCAGGACCTGATCGCTTTTTCTGCCTGGCTTGCAGAAATCGGCTTCAGTGCCACATCCCAGGCCCGTATACTCAGTGGTATCCGTGGATTTTACCGTTTTCTCGTTTTGCAAAATGAAATCCCGGAAAGCCCCGCCGATTTTCTCGAACCACCCAAAACAGGCCGCAAATTGCCTGTGGTACTCAGCCCGCAGGAAATTGACGGCATGATTGCCGCCGTAGACCGTAGCAAGCCCGAAGGCGAACGCGATGTGGCCATGCTCGAAACCCTGTATAGCTGTGGTTTGCGCGTGAGCGAACTCGTTGGCCTTAAAACTACCGACATCTTTGCAGAAGATGCATACCTGCGTGTCATTGGAAAAGGCAACAAAGAACGGCTGGTACCCATCGGTGGCAGGGCACTCAAGCACATCAACCTGTATCGCGACGCTGTGAGACGCCACATGAGTATTCAACCGGGCAGCAGAGATATTGTTTTCCTAAACCGCCGTGGCAGCAAGCTCAGCAGACAATCCGTATTTCTTCTGATTAAATCCCTGGCAGGCAAAACCGGTATTTCAAAAAATATCAGCCCGCACACCTTCAGACATTCATTTGCAACCCACCTGGTTGAAGCCGGAGCTGATTTAAGGGCAGTTCAGGAGATGCTGGGACACGAAAGCATCACCACCACAGAAATCTACACACATCTGGACAGAGGTTACCTCGCCGATACCATCCACAAATTCCACCCAAGAAGTCAGTAATTAAAATATTCCGTTCCCCTACTCCGGATTCAGCCTATTCCAGGTCTTTTTCCCTTTAAAGAAGAAAGAGAAAACGAGTCCTGTGTGCAAAACACCATGAAGTAAACCCAGTTTTTTATTGTTCTTCCCCACCAAAAGTGTTGATTTCATTTTATCAAAATCACGGTGTGCCTTCACAATCTGCGGTATATGCGTAATCTTGCCCTGCAAAACAAAAAAACATGCAGCGAGGCCATCCAACAGTTTGCGTTTAAAAATCACAGCGTCCCTCTCCTGCGGATGCAGGTTTTTATAAAGCATCAGTAAATTGTTCCGAAAATTAAGATACGTTTTTCTGGGGCTTTGGTTGCTCAGGGTTGCACCTCCAATGTGGTAAACCTTGCTACTTGGGCAGGATCGAATCTCATAGCCCATATTTTGTAAGCGCCAGCACAAATCAATTTCTTCCATGTGGGCAAAGAATGCTTCATCCAGTCCGCCTGCCTTTTCCCAGGCCTCTCGCTTGATAAACAAAGCTGCTCCTGTTGCCCAAAATAAAGGGATTTCATTTTCATACTGACCTGCATTCACCTCCACATTACCAAAAATTCTGCCACGGCAAAACGGATATCCGAATTTATCCATAAAACCGCCTGCCGCGCCTGCATACTCAAACTTTTGGCGGTTATTGAAATCCAAAATGTGTGGTTGAGCGGCACCCAGTTTAGGGTATTTTTCCGCCATTTCGGTCAACGCTTCAAGCCACCCGGGCGCAGGTTCCGCATCGCTGTTCAGCAACACAAAATAATCCGCAGCCCTCTCCTTCAAACAGAAATTGTATCCGCCGGCATAACCCAGGTTTTCAGGAATGCGGATCAATTCTGTTTCAGGAAAATTTTCACTGATAAAATCTGCACTGCCATCACTGCTATGATTATCCGCTACAACGATTTTTACATTTTCACCCTTACTGTTTTCAATCACTTTGGGCAAAATTTGCTTCAGCAGCCCGCGGGTGTTATAGTTTAAAATTACGATATCAACAGCAATACTCATGCGTCTGTATCGGTATTGCGTCCTGCGAAAGGAAATAATATGTATCGGGCATTATCACCATGAACCCAGAAAACACACATGTTATTTACCGGATTGCCAAATGCTTCCCTAAATGCTGCTAATTTTTCACTCTGAATCAATCCCGCCTCCACAAACTCTTCTATGGTGCTCACACTAATGGAATATGGCACTTCGTACTCTTTTAAATCAACGATTAACTCGCCCAGAGATACATCTGTCTGATGTGCTATAAAAACAGGAAATTCTGTTACCCGTTCTTTGAGAAGTTCCCGTGTAATTTCCAACAACTGACCGCTATATTCGGTCAATTCAATTTGCAACGCTTTTAACTCTTTTTCCAGCGGATCAGACATACTTTACGTGCAGGCAAAGTTACCACATTAAGCTGCGGATTGTTGCTTTTAACCACTTCAATTTACCAGTCTAGGTAAACTATATTTTTTTTATTTGTTAATTTATGGTAAGATTGAAACTACTTATGAAAAAACTTGGCAAAGGCCTTCTGTACACGTCGGGAGTAATTGGTTTACTCATTTTGATACTGTATTTTTCACCTTATCGCTACCTGTTGAAAGGCATCAGACTTACCTACCTAAAAGGGAAAAGTTCGGCTAATTTTTATGATAAACAGGATTTTGACTTGAGAAAAGTGGAAACAGGCACGGGAATATTGCTGCTTCCAAGATCGGTTTTCTATAACAAGGCGGAACTGACCGGCGAAATAAAGGATATGCTATCCAAAACCAACAGCGGTTCCTTCCTTGTGCTTAGAAATGATAGCATAATAGCAGAGCACTATTTCAATGGACACAGTGATACAACCGCCTCAAATTCTTTCAGTATGGCCAAAAGCATTGTTACCATGCTTGTGCAGATTGCCATACAGGAAGGAAAAATAAAGAGCTGGGACGATAAGGCTCTAACCTATTTACCATGGCTTTCAGGACTGTATGCCAAAGAACTTACGCTAAGACATCTAAGCACCATGACCGCTGGCATCGATTGGTCAGAAAAATACAAAGATCCATTCAGTATTATGGCAAAGGCATACTATAGCGATGATGTTGATGCCCTGATGCGCAGCACACCCGTTATTGATAAACCCGGTGAAACATTCAAATATCAAAGTGGCAGCACGCAATTGCTTTCAATGGCTTTAAGACAGGCCACCGGAAAATCTCCCGCTGACTATGCTTCGGAAAAACTCTGGAAAAAAATAGGGATGGAAGAGCCGGCCTACTGGCATTTGGATAAGGCAAACGGATCTGAATTATGTTACTGCTGCTTCAACGCTATCAGCCGAGATTATGCCAGACTCGGCATTTTATTGGAGCGCAAAGGAATGGGCATTGTAGACAGCAATTTCATGGTTGAAGCTAGAAAACCCTTTAAAGCCGATCACTACGGTCACTCATTCTGGATTGCAAACAAAACAGCCCACCCCTTTTTCTTTATGCATGGATTTCAAGGCCAATACATTGCTGTAGTTCCTTCTCAAAACCTGATTATCGTGCGCACGGGTGCCGGCCAGCAACGGGGCGAAATGCCAACACCGGATTGCATACAACTGTACGTGAAAGAATCAGTGAAAATGTTCGGTCGGAAATAAGCGCTGCATAATTTCCCGGTTATTCAGATTTCCTGTTGACAGCAAATATCCGTTACCCCGCACCTGCACCTTTTCTGCAGCGAACTTCTTCTGTATTGTATCTAAGGGCATATGGCTTTCCATAAACAACACCCTGCCCGGGATTTGTTTTCCATATTCAGACCACAACCAACCTCGCCTTTCATATTTAGGCCTTAATGCAACTGGAAAATCTTTTTCCAAACCGCTGCAACCGCATGTTACCGTTTCCAGCATGTAATGATCTCCTGTTAATATGATCGAAGCACTTTTCGCTACGGATGCCCTATTCATCTCATCACAGTTTTTCTTGAGCTCCGAAATTTTCTCCACAAAAACCGGAGCATATTCCCTGCACATAAACTGAATATTGCTGTGTCGCACAAACATATTCCCTGCAACACCAAACATCCAGACAACCAATAACCTGCTGCTTATTTTATCTATGTTTTTTTGCGTGAATGAAATAAAAAACAGCAACACATAAGGTATCGCAAGAAAAAACCGCCCCGGTCCAAAAAATACATTGTCTGCAAAATCACCTGTTTTCTTAAATCCTATAACAACCAAAAACATGACAATCAGTGAAGAAACAGCAATAATCAAGTACCTGTTTTTGGGTATCATCAAAACATACAAGGCAAGAAAAATAACCCCATAAATCCCCAGATAAAATGTATGGGAAAGTAGTGACTTCAATCTCATTAGGTTACCTGTAAAGTATTCAGGTCTCCAGTCCATCGCCGGCTCCGGATGTACCACATACTCCATATGCCTTACCGCGAGGGCACGAAGTGCAAACCACATCAGTGTTGCTGCTACGGCACCGCTCAGCGCAATGGTTATTCGGCTTAACGGCCTGAACCGATGCACCATTAATGGCAAACCACACAGCAAAAACAATGCATTGGGATTTTGCCATACTCCACCCGCAATAAGCAATCCCGCCAGGGAAAACATAATACTCATGCGTGTTCGATATATTATGTAAAAACCGAGAGAAACGCAGGCTATACCCTGAATAAATCCCCGGCTAAGCATACTGGTTTGCCAGTGCTCAAGCGGAAAAGCGAGCGAAAAAAGCAGAACCAGTATGGCGCCTGCATAACGGTTGCTTCTGGCAGCAATATCAGCAAACAGCAATATCGGCAATAGTGAAAGTAAACCGCTCACTATGGGAAGAGCCAGGTATACCGGCACCTTCAGCCATAGCAGCGGCACTGCAAGTAAAGATTCAAGGTTGCTGCTGTATGTTTGACCATACCAGAACAAATTATGAAAATCCCCGCCGGCCATATCCATTGCGGCTTGCCACATAACAGTCTGGTCACTGTCTGTGTATTGAAAACCAAATGCTGATATACATACGGCCTTGTACACAAGAAAAACCAGCAGCGTAAACCTATACAGCTTTCTTATCTTCAGGGATTCGGCTTCATCTGGCATGATCCTGTATTTGTAAAAACTACTCCAGCAAACTTACATATTCCCTGATACAGCGCAACTCCGTTTCAGCAATTAACTCTAAAAATGATTCCTTATTGTCCTTTCGGGCATTTTCAAGGCAATCATAGTAACGGAAACGATGCTCCTTGTCTCCTTTTAAATTGGCAATAACATAACCGTGCTGCAACAATATCAGATTCATTAGCAAACGAGAAGTACGGCCATTTCCATCAATGAATGGATGAATAGAAACCAAACGCTCATGCATCTCCGCCGACAGCAACACCGGATGCAAATGAATATTTTTGTAATACCAGTCAAACAATTCTCCCATTTTCTGGGGAACAACCATTGCATTAGGGGGTATGTGCTCACTGCCTCCAATTCTTACTTGCACATTCCTGTATTGACCTGCATTTTCTTTGTCAATACCTCGGAGTACAAGTGCATGTATATCAAGTAAAAACCGCTCAGTCAAGGGCTTTTTTTCGGTAATAAATTCCTGAATTAACGCTATGGCTTCGTAGTGGTTTATTGCCTCCAGATGCTCCCGCATTGTTTTGCCTGAAACAGTTACCCCATGATTAATCACCAAATCAGTCTCCTGAAGGGTAAGAGTATTGCCCTCAATGCGGTTACTGTGATAAGTATATTCAACTTCGTAAGCCTCGGAAAATTTTGCACTTCCCATATGCCTTACCTGATCCAGTCGATTTTTGTACTGGTCTATCTCATTGAGAATTTTTTGCAATCCTCCGGATACTCCTTTTGAAGGCTTTACCTGATACCTGACCTGTTCTTCAGCGGCCAGCAGAATCTCTCTTGCATAGGGTTCATACTCCAGCTCCTTTACTATCTTTTCACTCAACCACCGAACCAATAACTTTTTCTCATCCACGCCCAGCAAGGCAGCCATCTGCACAGCCTGTCCCCTTACAGGCAAACGCTCTCCCTTCTCCATTCGGGTTATCAAAGAAGAATCTATACCCAATAGTCCAGCGAGTTCCTTTTGTGAATACCCTTTATCCAGCCGGGCTTCTTTAATAATCAATCCAAACGATTTCATAAAAATGACTATTTTTGTCAATGACAAAATTAGTCATTTATATCCATCAAATAAAAACCCCAGCCATTTTTTCTCAAATTTTACTTAATACTCCTGCGAATAATGTTCAATGCACCACCTGCTTTGAACCACTCTATCTGCTGCTCGTTATAGGTATGGTTTACAGAAATCTTATCTGTGCTGCCGTCAGCATGATTCAAGATCAGCTCCAGCGGCTGTCCGGGAGAAAATGTGGTCAATCCTACAATATCGATGCTGTCTTTTTCCTGAATCTTGTCGTAATCTTCCTTGTTGGCAAAAGTCAGTGCCAGCATACCCTGCTTTTTCAGGTTGGTTTCGTGAATACGGGCAAAAGACTTCACCAGCACTGCTCTCACACCAAGATGTCTGGGCTCCATGGCAGCATGCTCGCGAGATGAACCCTCACCGTAGTTTTCTTCACCTACCACAATACTAAATTCACCTGCGGCTTTGTACATGCGCTGTACTTTAGGCACTTCATCGTACTCCCCGGTCATCTGATTCAGCACACTGTTGGCTTTTTCATTAAAGTAGTTAATGGCACCAATCAGCATGTTGTTTGAGATATTGTCGAGGTGACCACGGAACTTCAACCAGGGACCCGCCATAGAGATATGATCAGTCGTGCACTTGCCTTTAGCCTTAATGAGCAGTTTCAAACCTTTCAGATCTTGTCCTTCCCATGCCGCAAATGGTTCCAATAATTGCAAACGGCTGGATGTAGGAGACACATTAACCACTACACCGCTTCCATCAGCTGCGGGGGCCTGATAACCGGCATCTTCCACAGCAAAACCGCTTGGTGGAAGTTCCATACCGGTGGGCTCGTCAAGCTTCACCTGCTCACCTGCTTCATTGGTCAGGGTGTCTGTCAGCGGATTAAAGTCAAGTCGGCCCGCAATTGCAATGGCCGTAGTAATTTCGGGACTGGCTACAAAAGCGTGTGTATTGGGATTACCGTCCTGTCTGGCAGCAAAGTTCCTGTTGAAGGAGTGAATAATTGAATTTTTCTCTTTTTTCTCTGCACCCATGCGCGTCCACATACCGATACAAGGCCCGCAGGCATTGGCAAATACTGTCGCACCAATTTCATGGAAGGTATCAATAAATCCGTCTCTCTGAATGGTAAAACGCACTTGCTCACTTCCGGGCGTGATGGTAAACTCTGCTTTGGTTTTCAGATTCTTGGCAGCAACCTGTTTTGCCAGACTGGCAGCACGTGAAATATCTTCATAACTGCTGTTGGTGCAGCTACCTATCAAACCAACTTCCACGTTCACTGGCCAGCCGTTGGCGGCGGCCACTTCTTTCATTTTGCTGATAGGCGTTGCCAAATCAGGCGTAAATGGTCCGTTGATATGGGGTTCCAGTTCCGACAGATTTATTTCAATTACCTGATCGAAATACGCCTCGGGATTGGTATAGCATTCAGGATCTGCAGTCAGGTGTTCTTTCACCCCGTTTGCCAGATCCGCAACCGCTGCGCGGCCGGTGGCACGCAGATAACGCTCCATGCTGGCATCATAGCCAAAAGTAGATGTGGTAGCACCGATTTCCGCGCCCATGTTACAAATGGTGCCTTTCCCGGTGCAGCTCATGGCTTCAGCACCTTCACCGAAATATTCAACAATGCAACCGGTCCCCCCTTTTACAGTGAGGATTCCTGCTACTTTCAAAATAACATCTTTTGGTGCTGTCCAGCCGCTAAGTTTACCGGTCAGTTTTACGCCAATAAGCTTTGGAAACTTGAGTTCCCAAGGCAATCCGGCCATAACATCACAGGCATCGGCACCGCCTACACCAATGGCAACCATACCCAAACCGCCGGCATTTACCGTATGGCTGTCAGTTCCAATCATCATACCTCCGGGGAAAGCATAATTTTCAAGTACAACCTGATGAATAATACCGGCACCGGGCTTCCAGAAGCCAATTCCATACTTATTGGATACGGAACTCAAAAAATCAAAAACCTCTTTACTCTCATGATTCGCAAATTCCAGATCCGTATTCGCATCCACTTTGGCATTAATCAGGTGATCGCAGTGAACAGTGGAAGGAACAGCTACCTTGGGTCTGCCGGCCTGCATAAACTGCAGCAGTGCCATCTGGGCTGTAGCATCCTGCATCGCAACACGATCGGGAGCAAAATCTACATAGCTCTTGCCTCGCTCAAAGGTTTCGTTCACATCACCTGCCCACAAATGGCTGTACAATATCTTTTCAGTCAGTGTGAGGGGCTTGCCCAGCATTTTGCGAGCCGCATTAACCCTTGCGGGCATTCTTTCATACACTTTGGCGATAAGGTCAAGATCGAATAACATGGTTTTTAATTTACCCGCAAATTTCGGCTTTTTTTATGGGATTTACCAAACCTTATTCAATCGCCTTAAATTATGGTCAAGACAAACATTTCTACCATTTATTGGATAATTTTGCCTCATGGCTGAACCCCGCATTATTCTGGGAATTGACCCGGGTACCAATCTGCTGGGTTACGGCGTAATACGCACCGAAGGCAAAAAGATGGAATTGCTCTCCTTGGGAGTAGTAAGGCTATCTAAATTGGCAGACCATGGCGAAAAACTGCATCATATTTTCGAGCGTATCTCCGGCCTTATTGAGGGTTATCAGGCTACCGAGGTAGCCATTGAAGCGCCCTTCTTCGGCAAAAACGTTCAGAGTATGCTAAAACTGGGCCGGGCACAGGGTGTTTCCATTGCCGCTGCCATCAGCAAAGGATTAAAAGTTTACGAATACGAACCCCGCAAAATCAAGCAGAGTATTACCGGTAATGGCAATGCAAGCAAAGAGCAGGTAAGTGCTATGCTGCAAAACCTGCTCACCTTCACGGAACAACCCGAAACCAGTGATGCATCCGATGCGGTAGCAGCAGCCGTTTGTCATTTCTTCCAGTTAAATCCCAAACAATTTGGGGTAAAAAATAATTCCGGTGGTGGCTGGAAACAATTTATTGCCAACAATCCCGACAAAATAAAAAGGGGCTGAAAGCCCCTTTTCTATTACTAAATCGCATATCTGCGATTACCGATTCAGCTATATTAATAACCTTTTAGCTTTGCTTTGATGTATTCCCTATTGAGCGTAGCAATTACACTCAGCGGAATCTGTTTTGGACACTCGGCAGAGCATGCACCTGTATTGGTGCAGGCACCAAAACCTTCTGCATCCATCTGGTTCACCATAGCCACCACGCGCTTGGATGCTTCGGCCTGACCTTGAGGCAACAAGGACAACTGCGTTACTTTGGCACCTACAAACAACATGGCGCTGGCATTTTTACAGGCACTTACGCATGCACCACAACCAATACAGGTTGCCGCTTCAAATGCCTCGTCAGCAATTTCCTTGGGAATTAATGTAGCATTGGCATCCACGGCATTACCGGTATTCACCGACACATATCCGCCGGCCGCAATAATGCGGTCGAAAGCCGAACGGTTTACGCTCAAATCACGGATAACCGGAAACGCGTTGGACCTCCAGGGCTCAACCACAATGGTATCTCCATCGTTGAAGCTGCGCATATGCAGCTGACAGGTGGTAACTCCGCCCTTTGGCCCGTGCGGCCTTCCGTTGATGACCATGCTGCACATACCGCAAATCCCCTCGCGGCAGTCATGATCGAATGCCACAGGATCCTTGCCTTCTGTTATCAGTTGTTCGTTCAGCACATCGAACATTTCCAGAAATGACATATCCGGGCTGGCCTGAACCGTGTAATCCTCGAAGTGTCCGCTATCGTTGGCATTCTGCTGCCTCCAGACCTTGAGTTTTAAATTCATATTGCTGTTTGACATACTCGTTTTCCTTTATTTATAACTGCGCTGAGCGATTTTAATGTTTTCATACACCAGGGCTTCCTTGTGAAGTTCCCAGGCATTGCCTTCCTTGTATTCCCATGCCGAAACAAACATGTAATTGTCATCATCCCGCTTGGCTTCACCTTCTTCGGTCTGGTATTCCTCACGGAAGTGACCACCACAACTTTCATTGCGCTCAAGGGCATCAAGACACATGAGCTCACCAAGCTCCAGAAAATCGGCAACCCTGCCGGCTTTTTCCAGTTCGGGGTTGAATCCATTCATGGCTCCCGGAACACGCACATCTTTCCAGAATTCATCGCGAAGTGCTCTGATTTCGGAGATGGCCTGTTTCAGCCCTTCTTCACTGCGAGACATACCACATTTATCCCACATAATCAGACCCAAACGACGGTGGAAACTTTCCACAGACTGCTTGCCGTTGATTGACATCAGCTGTTCCAAACGCGCACGCACTTTCATTTCCGCTGCCACAAACTCTTCGCTGTCGGTAGACATGCTCTTGGTGCGAATCTCATTACTAAGGTAAGAACCAATGGTGTAAGGAATGACAAAGTATCCATCAGCCAGACCCTGCATCAGTGCAGAAGCACCCAGACGGTTGGCACCGTGGTCAGAGAAATTAGCCTCACCCAATGCATACAAACCAGGGATATTGGTCATCAGCTCATAATCCACCCAGAGGCCTCCCATAGTGTAGTGTACGGCAGGGTAAATGCGCATAGGCACTTCATAGGGATCTTCGTCTGTAATCTGCTTATACATGTCAAACAGGTTGCCGTATTTCTCTTTGGCCACTTCCTGTCCGAGTTTCAGCAAGGTTGCTTCATCCGGATTTTCTATATTCAGACGGCTGGCTTCTGCACGGCCGTATTTGTTGATCATGTTGTAGCGAAAATCCAGATAAACCGCCATTTTACTCGATCCCACACCATAACCGGCATCGCAGCGCTCTTTAGCAGCACGGCTGGCTACGTCGCGGGGAACTAAGTTACCAAAAGCAGGGTAGCGCCGCTCCAGGTAGTAATCACGATCCTCTTCCGGAATATCGTTGGGATGGCGGTTGTCGTCCTTATTCTTGGGAACCCAGATACGTCCGTCATTCCTCAGCGATTCACTCATAAGGGTAAGTTTGCTCTGATAATGACCGCTTACAGGAATACAGGTTGGGTGAATTTGTGTGAAGCAGGGATTGCCAAACAGCGCGCCTGCCTTATGGGCTTTCCATCCTGCAGTAACGTTGCTGCCCATGGCATTGGTACTCAGGTAGAATACGTTTCCGTAACCTCCGGTACAAAGCAATACAGCATGACCGAAATGCCTTTCCAGTTCGCCGGTAATCAGGTTGCGGGCAATAATACCGCGGGCTTTGCCGTCAATCACAACTACATCCAGCATTTCATGGCGGCTGTACATTTTCACATTACCCAGCCCTACCTGCCTTTCCAGCGCCTGATAAGCACCCAACAACAATTGCTGACCGGTTTGTCCGGCGGCGTAGAATGTACGCTGCACCTGGGTTCCACCGAATGAACGGTTACTCAGGGTTCCGCCATATTCGCGGGCAAAGGGAACTCCCTGTGCCACACACTGGTCTATGATTGAGGTAGAAACCTCAGCCAGACGGTGCACATTGGCTTCGCGGGCACGGTAGTCGCCGCCTTTGATGGTATCATAAAACAGACGGTAAACACTGTCACCGTCATTCTGATAATTTTTTGCTGCATTGATACCACCCTGCGCAGCAATGGAATGGGCTCTGCGGGGGGAATCCTGGAAGCAGAATGCCTTTACCTTGTAGCCCATTTCAGCCAAAGTAGCTGCGGCACTGGAACCGGCCAGACCAGTTCCCACCACGATAATTTCAAGATTGCGCTTGTTGGCAGGATTTACCAATGGCACAGAACTGCGGTACTGTGTCCACTTCTGCGATAATTCTCCTGCGGGAATTTTGGAGTCGAGTTTGATATTCTTGCTCATGTCTCTCTCAAATTATTGAATCCAACCCAGATACATAGCTACTGGCATTGCTGCGAACAACAATGAGATTACGATGGAAAAGGCCTTCCCAGTAGATTGTATGATGGGCGTGTAAGATTTGTGATTAATTCCCAAGGTCTGGAATGCGCTCTGAAAACCATGCAGCAAATGATAGAATAGGGAAACACATCCCAGTACATAAATCACTACGGGCAGCGGATTATCGAATATTTCCTTCATTTCCTGAAACAAGGTTTTTTCACCGGAGGTAATTACATCGGTAAAACGACTGGTTACCCAGAAATCCTTGAGATGTATCACGAGAAAGAGCAGAAGCAGTGTTCCCAATATACCCATACTGCGGGAATACCAGGTACTGTTGGCGCTGCCCGCACTCACGCTGTAGCGCTTTTTGCGCGCATCTGCATTAAATTTCCACAGATACAATCCCTGAAAAATATGCAGCAGTAAACCTGCAAACAGCACAAATTCCATGGTGCGGATAATCCAGTTGGTGCCCATAAAATCGGCAGCCATGTTAAAGGTTTCTCCTCCGTCGTTGAAAAAGATGCAGGCATTTACGCCGCAATGCACCAGCAAAAACGAAATGAGAAACAACCCTGTCAGCCCCATCAGCCATTTGCGGCCAATAGTGGATGTAAATAGAAAAGAAAATAATTTCATGCTTTTGTAAGCTTCTTGTTTTCGCTACAAATTTAACAACTGCAACCCAAGCATTGTTGCCCTTTTACCCACAATATCTAAAATATTGAAGGTTTTTTTCGATAAGGATTAAACAAACTGATTTAACCACGGCTTGCCATAGTTGAAGCCAGATATTTCTGCATGTATTTTCCCAGGATGTCAAATTCGATATTAACAAAAGCGCCCGGTTTCAAGTTTTTCAAATTGGTATGTTCCCAGGTGTATGGTATGATTACGACAGACAAAGAGTCAGGATGGCTATCCACCACGGTCAGGCTTACTCCATTGATACAAATACTGCCTTTTTCAACAGTCAAACCTGCCTTCGGATCGTGCCTGAATGTCAGTTTCCACGAACCATTGCGGTCTTCAACATTTCCCAAAACGGCAACCGTATCCACATGTCCCTGCACAATATGTCCGTCAAATCTGCCTGTTGCAGGCATGCATCTTTCCAGATTCACCAAGGTTCCGGGTTTCCAATCCGATAGGTTTGTGCGCTTTAATGTTTCTTCCACAGCGGTTACACGGTATTTACCTGCGTCCAAATCCGTCACGGTAAGACAAACCCCGTCATGACTGACACTTTGATCCACCTTCAATTCAGTGGCAAAAGGACTTTCCAGCCAAAAATGAAGATTGCTGCCTTCTTTTTCAACCTGCAACACCTTACCCAGACCTTCGACGATACCTGTAAACATGACTGCAAAGGACGCACAAATTTTGGAAATAACTGACACATTGGCACATTGCCCTGTTTGGCAAAGGGTTTGAAGCATAGAATGCAAATGATTGACGAAACGCTGAATACTGAACCCGAAAATCCCGCAGAAGAGCCCCGGGCAACAGAAACTCCGGCCACTGAAACGCCTGAACATCAAACACCCGAGCAGCTGCTAGCCGAGGAAAAGGACAAATACGTGCGTTTGTACAGCGAATTTGACAACTACCGCCGCCGCACCACCAAAGAGCGTTTTGAACTGCTGCAGACTGCTGGACGGGATGTCATTTTGTCCATGCTCGAAATTGTCGATGATTTTGAGCGTGCCCTGAAAATTCTCGAAAATGCTGACAGCACTGTAAAATCAGGGCTTGAAGGCTTTGAACTCATTTATAAAAAACTGGTTTCACAACTTGAAGGCCGCGGTGTAAAACCCATGGATTGCAAGGGCAAACCCTTTGATGTGGAGTTCCACGAAGCCATCACCCGCTTCCCCGCTCCTACCGAGGCCGAAAAAGGAATGGTGATTGATGAAGTTGAAAAAGGCTATTTATTAAACGGCCATGTGCTTAGATTTGCCAAAGTGGTTGTAGGAGAATAAAAACCATGGCAAAACGCGATTACTACGATATTCTGGGTGTTTCACGCAATGCAAGTGCGGATGAAATCAAAAAGGCATACCGCAAGCTTGCCATCAAGTATCACCCCGATAAAAATCCGGATGACAAGGAAGCCGAAGAAAAATTCAAGGAGGCTGCCGAAGCCTATGATGCACTAAGCAACCCCGAGAAGAAACAGCGCTACGACCAGTTTGGCCATGCCGGTATGGGTGGAGCAGGCGGTGGCGGCGGTTTCAACATGGATGATATCTTCAGCCAGTTTGGAGATATTTTCGGCGATAACGACTTTTTTGGCTCTTTCTTTGGCGGTCAGGGCGGAAGACGTGGTGGCGGCCCCAGAAGGCAGCCCGGCAGCAATATCCGCATACGCATCAAACTCACCCTGGCCGAAATGCGCCATGGCGTGGAGAAAAAGGTGAAATACCGCCGCATGATTGAGGCGGAGGGCGTGCAGTACAGCGATTGTAAAAATTGCGGTGGGGCCGGAAGCGTTCGGAAAATCACCAACACATTCCTTGGCCAGATGGCAACCACAGCGCCATGCCAGGTATGTCAGGGCATGGGGCGAACCATCACATCAAAACCCCGGGAAGCCAATGAACAGGGGCTGGTGGGACAGGAATTTGAAACCACCATTAAAATACCGGGCGGTGTAGCCGAAGGCATGCAGCTCAGCGTAAATGGCCAGGGAAACTCGGGTCCGGGTGGCGGCCCTGCTGGCGACCTGATTGTGCTGATAGAACAAATCGAGCACGAGGAACTGCAGCGCGATGGAAACCACATTATTTATACGTTATGGCTATCCTTCCCCGAAGCCGCACTGGGCGCTTCAGTAGAGGTGCCAACCTTGGATGGTGCCGCCAAAATCAAGATTGAAAGCGGAACACAGCCTGGTAAGGTACTGCGCCTGAAAGGCAAAGGCTTCCCAGATTTGAACGGCTACGGCACCGGTGATCAGATGATCCATATACAGGTATATGTGCCTACCAAATTGAGTTCAGAGGAAAAAGACCAACTGCTGAAACTACAGGACAGCAAGAACTTCAAGCCAGAAGAAAAGGATAAATCCTTTTTTGACCGAATGAAGGATATGTTTTAGTAAATAGCGTAGCGTGTAAAGTCAAAAAAACTGGCTGATAATCCTCTTTTAATTTCCTGCTCAGCTTTTTAATTCGCTAATTTTTAAGCTTATCGTTGCAACCTTGCCTTCAGCTCGGCATTGATGGCTTCCAGAAAATCTTCGGTGTGCATGTACTGCCCGTCTGTAACCTTGTCGCCATAAATACAAACCGCCAGATCCTTGGTCATTTTACCGCTTTCTACAGTATCTACACATACTTTTTCCAGGGTTTGGCAGAAATCTACGAGTGCCTGGTTACCATCCAGTTTGCCCCTGTGTTCCAGACCGCGCGTCCAGGCAAAAATGCTGGCAATGGGATTGGTGCTGGTTTTCTTCCCCTGCTGGTGCATGCGGTAGTGACGGGTAACCGTTCCGTGGGCGGCTTCTGCCTCAACAGTTTTGCCATCGGGTGTAATTAAAACGCTGGTCATCAGACCCAGTGAACCAAAGCCTTGTGCTACGGTATCGCTTTGTACGTCACCGTCATAGTTTTTGCAAGCCCATACAAAATTGCCGTTCCACTTCAGCGCACTGGCTACCATATCATCAATTAGGCGGTGCTCGTAGGTAATCCCTTTGGCATCCATAGTCGCCTTAAATTCAGCCTGGTAGATGTTTTCAAAAATATCCTTGAAACGACCATCGTATTTTTTCAGGATGGTGTTTTTGGTACTGAGATATAAGGGCCAGCCTTTGGATATGGCCATATTGAAGCAGCTGCGGGCAAAACCGGCAATGCTCTCGTCAGTATTGTACATAGCGAGTGCAACACCGTCACCCTTAAAATTATAGACTTCAAACTCCTGCACGGTTCCGTCTTCACCTTCAAATTTCACGGTTAGTTTTCCTTTGCCTTTGGTCACAAAATCGGTGGCGCGGTACTGATCGCCGAAAGCGTGACGGCCGATACAGATGGGCGCAGTCCAGTTGGGCACCAGACGGGGCACGTTGCTGCACACGATGGGCTCACGAAAAACGGTTCCGTCCAGAATATTGCGGATGGTGCCGTTGGGGCTCTTCCACATTTGCTTCAGGTTGAATTCCTTTACGCGGCCTTCATCCGGAGTAATGGTGGCACATTTAATACCAACGTTATATAGTTTGATGGCTTCTGCCGCTTCTACAGTTACTTTATCATCAGTGGCATCGCGGTTTTCCATGCCCAGATCATAGTACTTTATATCAATATCGAGGTAAGGAAGAATGAGTTTGTCTTTGATAAAATGCCATATAATTCGGGTCATTTCATCACCATCGAGTTCCACTACTGGGTTTGCAACTTTTATCTTATTCATAGCGAGCCGCGAATATAGCCCATTTGGGCATAATTTTTAGCGATAAATCAACCCTTCAGCAAGGAAATCCGGGGAAAATCAGAAAGCATTTTTTTACATCTTACTATCTCGCTCCTGCGGATACGCAAAAGCATCTTAACACCTTCTGAATAATCCCTTTGCACAATTTTACCAGAAAACTTTTCGGCCAGTCGGTAAATATCCTGCTCGTGTTCAAAATCTGCTGCAAGCAACAACTCATCTTCAATGTATTTAGGTGCACGTCCCGCTATCTGCAGCGCTGCCTGCGCTGTTTCTCCGTATGCCTTTATCAGACCCGGAATCCCCAGCTGGGTACCGCCGTAATATCGTACCACAATGACCAACGCATTGGTAATTCCTGCCGACAAGATAGCCCTTTGAATCGGCCTACCTGCCGTATTGGAGGGCTCTCCGTCATCCGTACTACGCTGATATGACTGATCGGGATGCATGACTACGGCATAACAATGGTGCGTGGCATCTGGATATTGCTGTTTAATTTGCTGCAAATACCGCTTTAATTCCGCTTCCGTATGCACAGGAAAGGCATACCCTAAAAAACGGCTACCCCGCTCGCGGAGCAAGGACTCGCCATGGCCGGCCGGTTCGGTATACTCATCTGAAAAAAGCATGCACATTCATAAGCAGCACGGCCACCGCAGCCAGCAAAAGCCCGGCATAGCCCATTTTGCTAATTTTCTCCTTGAAGAAAAGCATGGAAATGAGCGTACTCACCCACACTACGCCAATGTTGTTTACCGCAAAAAACCAGGCTGTCTCGCCTTTATAATTTCCGATGGCACCAAACATGGCAATCAGCGAGGCATAGTTCGTACAACCCAACACCACACCACCCAGCAATTCCTTCATTCCTGGCAACTGCCCTTTGCGCAAAAACATCAGTATCAAACCAATCAAACCCGCACCGCCAAAAACTACTGTGCTCATGGTGTAATCATCTACATCTGGACCAAAATGATGCTTCACCAGGTTCAATCCCGTGTCTACCATCCCCGACCCCAGAAACACCAGCAGCAACACCCATAGTCCGCGGTTGCCTTTATCGTCGCTGTTTTCCGGACGCATGAGATACACGCAGAAAATGGATAACAACATACCCAGAATGATGAAAAAACCGGGTTTTTCATGAAACACGATCAAACTCACAGCAGCGGGAATTACCACACTCATTTTTGCAGCTACTGAAGTGGCACCTGCCCCGGCAAGCCCTGTTCCCATACCCATCAGGTAAAATGCAGATATAAAAAGCAATCCCATGCCCACCACATAAGGAAACCAATGTTGTGTCCACACGGCTTCTGCCGCAATGTTCTTGTCTCCAAGCAATACATTTCCAAGCACAAAGCAGGTAACGTAATTTACCACAATGGAAGGAAAAACACGGATTTCAAACCGGGCAAAAAACTTAAAAATCACCATGAGTGCTGCGCTGCTCAGAATACTAAAAATCAACCACATCAGGCGTTATCCCTTCTGTAAAATTCTATCATATCGGTTTTTGTTTCTTCAGTTTTATTCGGAACACGGCTCATTTTTGGAGCTTCAATCCCTTTGTATATGTATACATTTTTACTTCTGATGATTCGAATCTCATCGGCAAAACCGCTATCCATAAAACGTTTCAGCGTTTCGGGACCGCCTTCCACCAGCACTGAGCCTATTTGTTTTTGATACAATATCTCCAGAACATCCACCACACCGAAGCCCTGTGGCAGTTTGAGCCACTCGCAGTTTCCTATTTTTTTCTCAACAAGGGAATTCAACACCAGGGTAGGCAAATCACCCTGCAACTGCGGAGCCCTGAGGCTTGGATCCAGCAACACACGGAGCGGATTTTTGCCGGGATACAAGCGCGTGTCCAGCAATGGATTATCCATAATCGCTGTATTGGCGCCTATGAGAACCGCATCTTCTTCCCCACGCCAGCGGTGTAGGGAGGCCCGGGCCTCTTCTCCGCTAATCTGCAGTCTTTCGCGGCTTTCAGGCGCCATAAAACCATCAGTGGTGCAAGCCCATTTCAAAATAACATATGGACGTTTCTGTCGGTGATAAACCATAAAACGACGGTTCAGTTCATCGCACGCATCCTGTAAAACCCCCGTTTCCACGACAATTCCGGCATCTCTAAGCAGCTGAACACCGCGGCCGTTTACCAAAGGATTGGGATCTCCACTGCCTGTAACTACTTTACCAATGCCTTTTTCTACAAGTAAACCCGCACAAGGCGGGGTTTTTCCGTGATGCGAACACGGCTCCAGGTTCACATACATTGTACATTCCTTCAACGGAATCCCTGCCGGCAAAGCCGCAAGGGTATTGGGTTCTGCGTGGGGACCACCGTATTGTTGGTGCCAGCCCTCAGCCACTATTTCCCCCTGATAAACCACAACAGCCCCTACCATGGGATTGGGCGAAACGTTTCCCTGCCCCCGTTGGGCCAGTTCAAGGCAGCGCCGCATGAAAACCGCATGGTCTGTCACAGCGTGCGAAGTTAAAACCTAAATTTGCCTTCGTGAAACGGGTTATCAACAAGGTAAAAAACCAGAGGCTGACCCGGCTGTTTCTGGAATTTTACGGCAAACTGGCTTCCGGCGGAGCCTTGCTGGTTCTGTGCGCCATCCTCTCTATGGTACTGGCCAATTCCGGCATGGCAGAAAGCTGGTTGCATTTCTGGCAAACCCAACTGGATCCGCACCTTCCCGGTTTGCACGCCCACAGCATCACCCACTGGATAAACGACGGTCTGATGACCATTTTTTTCCTGCTGGTAGGCCTGGAAATTGAAAGAGAGCTACTTACCGGTGAACTCAGCGACAGGCGAACGGCCATGTTGCCCGTTATTGCTGCCATTGGAGGCATGTTGTTCCCCGCACTGATTTATTTCGGCATCAACGCATACAACCCCAAACTCTGGCGAGGAGCTGGCATCCCAACCGCCACCGATATTGCCTTTGCCATGGCCATCATGAGCGCACTCGGAAACCGCGTACCTGCAGCGTTAAAGGTATTTCTCACCGCACTGGCCATCATTGACGACCTGGGCGCCATACTGGTAATCACCATTTTCTACGGACAAGGTGTGCAATGGCTGTGGCTGTCAGCGGCACTGGGTGTTTGGGGGATATTGCTGTTAAGTAAACGTAGCGGTGTAAAAACCCTGTGGTTGTATTTACCGGTTGGAGTGTTACTTTGGTATTGCATGATGCAAAGCGGCATACATGCAACCATTTCCGGGGTATTGCTGGCCTTTGCCATTCCTTTTGGCAAAAAAGAGGAAGACGCATCGCCATCGGCTTATCTGATGGACAAATTGCATGAGCCCGTAGCCTGGATTATCCTGCCACTGTTTGCCCTGGCCAATACCGCTATACCAATGCATTCTGGCATATTGTATACGCTCGCCGGAACCTTACCACTGGGCATAGCCGCCGGATTGATTTTAGGGAAACCCATCGGCATTTACCTGGCTTCGGTTTTATCTGTGAAGCTAAAAGCAGCGCAACTGCCCACCGGCGTTTCCTTTTCGCATATCTGGGGTGCAGGCATGCTGGGCGGCATCGGCTTCACCATGGCCATTTTTGTGAGCAACCTTGCCTTTACCAATGCGGAACAGGTAGAACTGAGCAAGGTAGCGGTACTGTGCGGCAGTGTGGTAGCGGCAGTGGCGGGGTATTTGTTTTTGAGGGCTGCAAGAAAAGAATAATTTTTATTTTTGATGTTTGACATTTTGAAAGGATGTCTTATTTTTGCAGTCCCGTTCGAAAGAATGGTGAACATAAAGTTCTAACGGATCGGTAGTTCAGCTGGTTAGAATGCCGCCCTGTCACGGCGGAGGTCGC
>CAZVJY010000021.1:0-30606 GCA_964626685.1 uncultured Flavobacteriaceae bacterium | reverse complement strand
TTAGACAAGGCGCTGTCTTCCGACCCCGGAGGGCTAAACCACCGCCAGGCAGGCTGATTTCCACGTTTTTAAGCGTGTTGTACGTTTTAGACAAGGCGCTGTCTTCCGACCCCGGAGGGGTCACATATCATTAACCCGAGGCGCCAGCCTCGGGTGGGCGCGCCCCCGCGCCCCGCGACCCCGGATGGGGTCGAATAAACGACCCTCTTGCACCCAAGCCCAGGGTGCATATGCTCGTTTTGTTGTCTTTTTGATAATTTTTTTATCTTTATTGCTTGTATAAACGATATATATCGTATAATTTTGTTAACCTTAACTATGGCTATTGAAACCAACTTACCCAAAGAAACGCTGGACCAACGCTACCAAATGTCAACCATGGAATACAAAAAGTTTAAGGAGCTGTGCACCGCGCTGAAAGAGCAGAAAGGGAGGGTGTGAGGTGGGGACCGTTGAAATGAACATAGGCGCTGGGATGGCTCACCGATTTGGGGTTTTAGGCGGGGTGAAGAAGCGGGTATGAGAGTGTTGTGGGCAACTTTAAAATGACAAACCAATGGATATAGAAAAAATTCAAAACGCATTTAGTCCTGCTAGAGAAATTAACTCTCCTGACTTTTTTGTGGGCAGACATGAAGAAATTAAAAACTCAATTTTAGCCCTCTCAGACAAAGGATCATTTTTAGCAATACATGGTTTAAGGGGAGTTGGAAAATCATCGATTGCGAAACAAATTATTTTAATTGCGGAAGGTGATAGAACTTTAGCCAAATCGCTGAACCTAGACAGGTTTATACCAAAAAGTGGACTTAATTATTTAACACTCTATACATCTTGTGACAGTTTCACCAAGAATACAGCAGACATCGTTAAAAGACTAATTTTTGGCGACAACAATAGTGGTGGCTTACTTTCAATGACATCTGCAGGTGACAAGAAAATTGAGAATATTAAAGAATCATTTAAAGCTGGTGGCTCTGGTGGATTATTTGGATTAAAAATAGGAGCTGGTGGTCAAGAAGATGTGACTTATAAAACTATACTAACAGATGACTTAATTCAGCAGTTTAAGCAATTATTGGGCACTGTAAAAAAAGATAACCAAGACAAAACAGGGTTACTTATAGTAATTGATGAATTTGATACCCTTAAAGACAAATCTGATTTTGGATCGTTGATTAAAACCTGTTCAGATGATTATATAAAATTTGCAGTTAGCGGAATTGCCAATACAGTAACTGAACTAATCGAAGGCCATACCTCAATTGGAAGACAAATAAGTCCAATTTTAGTAGATAAAATGCCTACCGAAGAAATGAAAGGGATTCTCAAAAGAGCAGAACATTTCATAAACAACAAGATAACATTTACAAATGAAGCAGCTGATGAAATTGTAAATAGTGCTGAAGGATTTCCATATTTCGTTCATCTACTCGGCAAACAAGCTTTTTTAAACGCTTTTGATTTTGGCAAAACAAAAGTTGAGTTAAGTGATATTACAGCTATTAAACATAGTATTTCACAAGGTCGACTAACTACTATTTATGAAGAAATTTATCATTCAGCAGTTAAGGAATCTCCACAGCGTGAATTACTGCTCAAGTTTTTTGCCGAGGATAATAATGATGAAATATTTTCTGAGCCGGTATATAGTAATACAAAAGATTTAGGGGTGACGAATCCTTCACAATTAATGCGAGAGTTAACTCAACCACAAGACGGTAGTATTGGTGTTTTAATAAAACTCAGAGAACAATATTACAGATTTACTGACCCCGTTTTTAAAGTTTATGCTAGACTTAGGACTTGGAAATTTGACAAATAAAAAAGCTGCCCATAACACGGGTTTTGCGTCAGGCGGGGTGAGGTTCAAACTTGGAGCTTTGTGCTTCTATTCAAGCGTTATGCAGGTTAATAGTTTTGTGCTCCGAAATCTGCTACTACATAAACCATTGCTAATCCCCCCCAAAAAACCTTGCCCATCCCCTTTTCCGTTCATAAATTACACCTGTAATTCGTGAACCCATGACCCTGGACCATTACATCTCCATCATCAATTAACGCATTACACTCGGAAACTTCACCGAGTATATTTTCAGAATTTAGAGCTATTATTTACAACAGACTCCCTCACCCCCACCACAAAATACAACCCCACCGGCACGGTAAGTCCGGCGGTGATCAGAAACACCATCATGGGGCCCGTGAAATCCCACAGCAGTCCCGCCCATACGCTGGCCAGCAGCAGCGATAAACTCTGCAAACCGGCAAAGGTGCCCAGCCCCACAGCCTTTTCTCGAGGCCCACAAACCTTGCTGATCCACGCCTTGGCAAGTCCATCCGTGGCGGCCGCAAAACCGCCATACACAAAGAACAAGGCGATGATGGCAGCGGTGGAGCTTAGCAGCGCCATGCCCAGGTAGGTGAGGGCAAACAACAACAGGCCCAGCAGGAATATGCGTTTCATGCCAACGGTATCGGACAAACGGCCCAGCGGATAGGCCAGCAGCGCGAAAATGAGGTTGTAGAAAATGTAGAGTCCCACCACGCCGGCATCGCTCATGCCCAGGTCTTTGGCACGCAGCAGCAGAAAAATCTCCGAGCTGTTGATGGCCGCAAAAAGCAGTAAACCCAACAACAGGCTGCGGTAGGCAGGGGTGGCGCTTTTCAGCCATTTCAGGCTGTCGCTGAAGGTGACGGTTTTCCCCTGCGGTGTAAGGCCGTTTTGTTCTTTGAGGGTGAATAGTAATAGCACCGAGACCATGCCCGGCAAAAAAGCGATGAAAAACAGGGGTATATAATCGCCGGGGCGGAAGTAGAGCCATATCAGGGCCAGGGCCGGTCCCAGGGCGGCGCCTACGGTGTCCATGCTGCGGTGAAACCCAAAAACCTTACCGCGGTTGCCGTCGGTGGAGGCATCGGCCAGAATGGCGTCGCGGGCGCCGGTGCGCATGCCTTTTCCCAGCCTGTCCAGGGTGCGCACGCAGAAAACCCATACCGGGTATGCCATAGCGGCCATCAGGGGCTTGGAAAGCGCGCTGAGGGCATATCCAAGACGCACAAAGGGCAGGCGTTTTCCGCTCATATCGCTCCAGTAGCCAAAGTAGCCCTTGCTGAGCCCGGCGGCTGCTTCTGCAATACCCTCGAGCAACCCGATAAAGGCCACGCTGAATCCGATGCTGCGGAGGTAGGCGGGCATCACGGGGTAGAGCATGTCGGAGGCCATGTCGGTAAACAGGCTCACCAGCGAAAGCACCCATATACTGCGTGTGATGGGGGACATATTTTCAAAGATACCTTTTTTAGGGTCAGGTCGTGACCTGTCCTTGCGGGTGGATGGGTTAAAAGTTTGATGTTATAATTCAGGAATGGCATTGCGTTGCTTCATGCAGACTGCAACAGTCTCCTATTAAACCATCTATTTTCGCAGTGCAAATATGTTTCCCGTTAAAAAAGGCTGCCTGCTCATCTCTGAGCCATTCTTACCCGATCCCCATTTTTACCGCAGTGTGGTACTGATTACCGAGCACAACCCGCAAGGCAGTGTGGGACTGGTTTTAAATCAACCTGGAGACTTGCATATTCAGGATTTGTTTGATGACCTGCAAACCGAAGCACCTGTCTTTCTGGGTGGCCCCGTATCCCGCGACAGCATGATGTTTCTGCACCAGCATGAAGAACTGGAAGGTGCTGAACCTGTCATGCCGGGTCTTTACTGGGGCGGTGATTTTGAGATGCTGAAGTTTTTGAATAACGAGGATTTGCTGCATGGACGTGTGAAATACTTCGTGGGATACAGCGGCTGGGGCCCGGGTCAGCTGCAAGGCGAACTGGAACAAAAAAGCTGGATTGTGGCCCCTGCCCTGCCGGAAGATGTGTTTTCAGAAACTGAAAATCTTTGGAAAACAGCCCTTTCAAGGCTGGGACCCGATTTCAGGCATCTGGGAAATGCGCCGGAAGATGTGCAACTGAACTAAAGTGCGACAGTGCCGTGTGGCCATCTCTGCTGCTGGTTCAATCCCACCCGTAAAACGGCTTAGCCACTGACTTCCACTCTGCCTCGCTTCGGATAACATACAAACGCATATTGGCAAACGTACCGCCGCGGCCCAGGGCATACATCCAGTCCGCAAGGGCATATAGTTTGGGCTGGTAAATGGCTTTCATCTGTAATTCAGGGTGCGGGACGTCTGTGAGAAAATAGATGCTGTCATATTCACCAAACCCAAAATGATCGGGCGAAGTGATGTGCGTGAAATCCACGTTGGGATGCTTTGCTGCATAATACAGGCCGATTTCATTGCCATATAACAGAATTTTTCCTTGTTTGGGAACCTGCGATTCAAGGAACTGCAACGCTGCTTTGGGGTCGCGCTCCGGACGCTGTATGAATCCCAGCACATGGCGGGAAACAAAGGGAAAAAGCATCATCGCCACCAAAGGCCAAATATACCAGCGACGCAAATTGGGAAAGCGGATGTTTTGTTCCCTGATCCATTGCGCCACGACCCACAACCCCACCGCATACATGGGCAAAAAATAGCGGTAATACGGCCCCAGAAACAACAGCCACACCAAGCCTGCAAAGAGCCACACAGCGGCGGGCAAAGCCTGTTTGGGTTGCGCACGAAACTGTTTCCAAGCCAGCCACGTTACCCAGCCATGCAACAGTGGCAGCCAGGGTTGTTCTTTGTATACGGGATAAAACCGCCCGATGAAATAATTGTAGATCCGTACATGCAAACCACCGCCTGCAGTGTGCTCCATGCTATGTTGAAATAACTGGGTGTAGAGTTCAGTAACCCTAAAATCAATGAAAACCAGAAAACACAATGGCAGCGAGGCTATACCCAGTGCATAACCCACCAATCTTGCATTGGTAAATTCCTGCCAGGCATACCACAAGGACAAAACAGCCACTATCGGCCACAACTTCAGGTGGGTGAGCAGCATGGCACCGCACAGCAAACCGAGTAGAAATGCCTGTAAGCCTTTGCGAATGGGTTTTACACGGGTATAAACCGCCATCCATGCCACCAGCAGAGCCACTTCAACGACCTCGCTGCGCACCGAACGGCTGATTTCAAAAACGGCCTTATCGAACAAAAAATACAGGCACAGCAACGCTGCCCAGCGGGCATCCAGCTGAAGGTTCCGTGTAAAAACCCTGAACAACAGCCAAATTGCGCCTGTGTGAAGCAACAAAAACGGCAGCCTCACCCAGAATACATCAGCCGGAAATACAGACAGCGTAAGCCTGTGCAGCATCATAATGCCGGGCGGATAGCTCAGAAAGATTTGTTCTGTGCCCGGCGTGGGCCAGGCTTTGCTGGTATAATGCCCTGTTCTTTGCCAAAGTACTGCCGGCTCCAGGCATGCGGCTTCGTCAAGCCAGGGTATAGGGATTACATCCAGGTTGATAAATCCAAAAAGGAGATAGATTCCGAGGATAACATAAAAAATACGGGTTGGAGAAACCTTTCCCGTTGATGGATTTCCTGTGGTGGTTTTACTCAAACTCAATCAGCGTTTGGTTTTTATCCACCGCTTGTCCTTTTTCCACCGCTATTCTACCCACCTTGCCATCGCCTGCGGCCTTAATAATATTCTCCATTTTCATGGCTTCCAGCACCAGCAATTTATCGCCTTTTTTCACTTCCTGTCCGGGTTCCACCAGCACATTCAGTACCAGTCCGGGCATAGGCGCTTTCACATGTGAAACCTTGGCTGCAGCCATTTTATCCAGGCCCATGGAGTGCAACAGATCATCCAGTGGCTCTTTCAGGGTTACCGAAACAGATTTGCCATTCAGCGAAAGCATTAGGGTTTTTTCTGCGCTGTTCATTTCCAGCAGGCGGGCGGTAAACACGCGGCTGCCCACATGCAGCAGCAAACGGCCATCGGGCAGTGCGGTAAGGGTTGCTTCCGGGTTGTTTTTGGGTTTCCATGTCCCATCCAGTTGCTCAAGTGCGGTTTCCTGTCCCTGTATAATGGCTTTCATAATTAGCTTTCCCTTTCAATCACAAAAGTAACCAGATTTCGCAAATGTTCGCGGTAAGGCGTGGGCTTTGCCGCACGGTTCAGAATTTCAAAGGCTTCATCCCGCAGGGCAAGCATGCGTTGCCGCGCATAGTCGAGGCCGCCATATTTTTCAATAAAAGCCACCACTTCGCGTATTTTTTGTTTATCCGGAGTTTTGCTTCGGATTAACCGCTTGATGCTGCGCACTTCACTTCCGGATGCCTTTGAAAAAGCATGAATAACAGGCAGGGTGAGTTTTTTCTCCTTAATATCAATGCCGGCAGGCTTTCCGGATTTATTGTCGCCGAAATCAAATAAATCATCGCGTATCTGAAAGGCAAGTCCTATCAATTCGCCGAAGTGGCGCATTTCTTCCACAGTTTGTGCATCTTGTCCGGCAGAAGCCGCACCAATAGAGCAACAGGAGGCAATGAGGCTGGCGGTTTTTTTACGGATGATTTCAAAATACACTTCTTCTGTAACATCCATAAAACGCGAGCGTTCCAGCTGCAACAGTTCGCCCTCACTCATTTCGCGAACGGCATTGGACACGATTTCGAGCAAGTCATAATCCTTGTGCTCCACGGAAAGCAAAAGCCCTTTTGAAAGCAAAAAATCGCCCACCAGTACAGCTATTTTGTTCTTCCACAAAGCATTGATGCTAAAAAAACCCCGTCTCTCATAGCTGTCATCTACCACATCATCATGCACAAGGGTTGCCGTGTGAAGCAGTTCCACCAAGGCTGCTCCCCTGTAGGTTCTTTCGCCGATTTCGGAAAACAAAGAAGCGCTGTAAAGCACAAACATAGGCCTTACCTGCTTGCCTTTGCGGCGAACAATGTAGTTCATGATGGTATCAAGCAGGGGAACAGACGTTTTCATACTTCCCCGGAATTGTTTTTCAAACAGCTCCAGTTCAGCGGAAATAGGCTCCTTAAGCGACGATACCGTAATGCCCATAATTTGCATGGCAAAGCTACAATTTTTGGCCCGCATTGCGTTCTAAGAAGCTAATTTTGTGACATGAAATCCCTTACCCTGTTGTTTGCCCTGCTGGGAATGGCAAAATACTGCTCAAAACCCAAAGAATACCGTATGCCTGCACAAAACACCCATAAGGAAAAACTGACAGCCACCTTGCAACCCGATTTGCAATCGGATGATTCGCTGCAAAAGGCCATTGCCGATAAATTTATCCAAAACATAGCAACAGAATACAGCACCTACAAGCCGGATAGCGCAGATATGGCTGAGCTTAAAAACCGCTGGAACGATTCGCTGTCCGTAAAAGTCATCGGTGGAAACTGGTGCAGTGATACCCGCAGAGAGTTGCCCCGGCTATGCAGGGTACTGGATGGTCTAAATGCGGACGCATCGGAATTTGGATATTATAAAGTATCCAAAGACAAAAAGCCATTGCTCCGGGACTTTGCTTCAGAACATGTTGTATCCAGAGTGCCTACAGTGTTTGTTTACAAAAATGGCAAACTGCTTGGACAAATTGTGGAAACGCCCGGCAAGTCATGGGAAAGGGATTTGCTGGAACTGGCTCGCTGATATTAAAAAATCAGTACCAGAAATCCCGCGAGCCCTGCAATGGCAGCACCTGTGGTTATGCCGTAGGAGGTCCAGACGGCCCTGCGCCGGCGTTTTGTAGCGCCTTCAAGGTATCCTCTTCGGTATGAATCGTTTTTGCTAACAATGAATTGATTGTCCTGAATCTTACGAGAAGATACTTTTGAAACAGAATATGCTATCGGAACAACAATACTGGCAGGAATTAAAAAGTTGCCCAACCCGGCTCCTATACCCGCCCAGCGCTCTTCCGTGGGACGGTATCGGTCGAAGCCGTCATCAAGCCCTTTCTCATACTGATTTTCCTTGAGTGAGTTTGTATCCGACAGAAATGCAACGGCTTGTTTTAAAAACGTATCGGACTTCCCACCTGCATACCGAATCATAATCACATCGCTTTTTCGGTATGAATAGAATTGTCTTTTTGCGGAATCTCCAAGGCTGAGGTATTCTACCCTTTCAGGGTATATTCTGGTAACGGTGCAAATAACCTGCGTTTTGTTTCTAAGAAAAAGGGTATCCTGCGATGCAAGCACATTGCAAATGACTGTCATCAGAAAAATCAGTAAATAAGAGTATGTCTTCATTGTTTTGGGTTAGCGCCTGAAAAGAGGCGGAACTTCATTTACGGATATTACTTCCGCCTGAAGCAATCCCCTGAAAAAATCTATACCTGATTGTACCTTTTGGTGAAACTGACGGGTGAAATAATAGCCATAACCGGCCAGAAAAAGCATGATACCTCCGAATATAAGTTGAATCTGAAGATCCACGGTATCCAGTCCAAACAAGGCCCTTAACAGAAAAAACATGCCTGCAAGCAAGAGCAGCCAGTAGAGAATATAAATCCGTACATGTTTCAATGCGCCCATGCTGAGCTTTACATAGGTTTCATCACCGACACCTACTATATCACCTTCGAAAAACTCAGGAATGCGTTTATTCCCGATATTTTCCAGCACAAACTCATTTTCATTTACAAGCCCGTAAAAGAATTTGGTCAGATTATCAGATTTTTTGTAGCCGGCATCGCTCAGGTAGGTTTGCTGCAGGATACTACCGGCTATTGCTTCTCTTCCGGAGCCTGTTTTCAGCCAAATGGTTTTAAACGGATATAAAAACATATACAAAATACGCAGCTTGCTTAAGACATCGAAACCTTGGAACTATTCATTTTATTCAACACTTCGGCTATTTCGCGTATGGTATCAGGGTTTTCGAAGGCTGCATTGCCCACCACCACAATATCTGCACCCGCATTCCAGGCGGTTTCTGCGGCTTTTGCGTCTCTTATTCCGCCCCCTACAAATAGCACGCCATCAAAGATAGTACGCACGGCTGCGATCATTTCTGCAGAAATCCTGCGTGTGGCACCGCTACCCGCATCCATATACATCGCTTTCATGCCTAACATGGCACCGGCCAGAACAGTTGTTGCTGCAATTTCCGGCTTATCTGCCGGAATGGGCATGGTCTGGCTGATGTAATGGGCTGTGGTCATTTTTCCGCCTTCAATCAGCAGATAACCCGTGGGTATGGTCTCCAGCCCGGAGCGGTGTATAAATGGAGCTGCCGCTACCTGTTTGGCAATCAGGTATTCCGGATTACGGCCGGATATTAAAGACATAAAAAGAATAGCATCGGCGTTTGAAACCACCTGTATCTCGTTTCCGGGAAATAAAACAACACGCTCTGCACCCTTCTGCTTCAATTCATCCACACAACGGTAGGTATTGCCCTCAGTAAGCAAACTCCCTCCCACCAAAAACAAATTTACTCCATGCCTAACCGCATGCTGGGCGACAGCTGCGCGCAGTGCAGAATCATCATCGGGATCAAACAGCACCACCAACGATTTAACACCCGATTTGTGCCGTGAAGCCAACCATGATAGAATGTTTGCCATCATTGCAAAGAAACACAGAAAAAACCATAACAGAATTACAGCCCTCATAAATCTGCATTTTATCATTGTTTTACTTGTATTTTACGGGTGTTTTTCGTAAATTCAGGCTCTTTTTATAAACAGCTTTTTGTTGGGCTATCATTTTTCTTTATGCTGCAAGGGTTTAAAGATTTTCATTCCTGTAAAACACTTACAGGGATGGGCTTACACGCTTTTTCAACAAGCTTAAGTCCAACCACTGTTTGGCTTTAGGCCAAACCTGTGGAAAAGCCAATTCGGAAATGCTGTTACACATGAAATACATTTGAACTCCCGACCGTTTTTTATATCGCTCGGTAACCACAACCCCCTCTAATTAAAAAAATATGACGCAAGAAACCACAGTAAACACAAAAGGCCTCGAGTTCAAGAGGCAAAACACCGTTGAGGGTGTAAGTCCCTTCGACCAGTTCACCTACGACCACCGCAGCTCGGTTATTAAAAAACCCGATGGCAGCGTGGTGTTTGAAATGAAAAATGTGGAGGTTCCGGCGGGGTGGAGTCAGGTAGCTACCGATATTCTTGCGCAAAAGTATTTCCGCAAAGCCGGCGTGCCTCAGCCCGATGGCAGCCTCGGCAGCGAAACCAGTGTGAAGCAGGTGGTTCACCGCCTAGCAAACTGCTGGAGACAGTGGGGCGAAAAGTACAACTACTTCGCTTCTACCACCGATGCACAGGTTTTCTATGAAGAGCTGGTTTATTCCATGCTCAACCAGGAATCTGCACCCAACAGCCCTCAGTGGTTCAACACCGGCCTATACAGCAGCTACGCCATCGCCGGCAAACCTCAGGGTCACTATTACGTTGATCCCGAAACCGAAAAACTCATGAAGAGTACTTCGGCATACGAGCGTCCTCAACCCCATGCCTGCTTTATCCTGTCAGTAGATGATGATCTGGTGAACGAAGGCGGTATCATGGACCTTTGGGTACGTGAAGCCCGTATCTTCAAATACGGTTCCGGTGTGGGAACCAACTTCAGCCGCATCCGCGGTGCCGGTGAAAAACTCTCCGGTGGCGGAACCAGCAGCGGTCTGCTCAGCTTCCTCAAAATCGGTGATCGTGCCGCAGGTGCTATTAAAAGCGGTGGTACTACCCGTCGTGCCGCTAAAATGGTGTGCCTCGACCTCGACCACCCCGAAGCCATGGAATTTATCCAGTGGAAAAAGGATGAAGAGAAAAAAGTGGCTGCCCTTATCGATGCCGGCTACAGCAACGACTACGAAGGCGACGCATACGCAACCGTTTCCGGACAAAACAGCAACAACTCTATTCGTATACCCAACCGCTTCTTCGAAAAACTGAAAAACGGAGAAGATTGGGAATTTACTGCCCGTAGCAATGGCAAGGTAATGAAAACCATGCCCTCAGGACAGGTATGGGATGCCATCGGCGCTGCCGCTTGGTCATGTGCCGATCCCGGTGTTCAGTACGATGATACCATCAACGAATGGCACACCTGCCCCGAAGGCGGTCGCATCAATGCCAGCAACCCCTGCAGCGAATACATGTTCCTCGACAATACAGCATGCAACCTGGCATCACTGAACCTGCGCAAGTTCTTCAGCGAAGAAACCCGTGAGTTCAATGTGGGTTCTTTTGAATATGCAGCACGTCTGTGGACCACCGTACTGGAAATCTCGGTTCTCATGGCGCAGTTCCCCAGCAAAGAAGTGGCACAACTGAGCTACGACTACCGCACCCTGGGTCTGGGCTACGCTAACCTCGGCAGCATGCTGATGTGCGCAGGCATTCCTTACGATAGCAAGGAAGCTACCGCTATTTGCAGCGCCATCACCGCCATCCTCACCGGTGTTTCTTACGCTACCAGCGCTGAAATGGCTGCCGTAAAAGGCCCATTCCGCATGTATGAGAAAAACAAGAAGCACATGCTTCGCGTTATTCGCAACCACCGCTACGCGGCTTACAACACCCCATTGGCATTCGAAAATCTCGGCATCAAACCCGTTTGTATCGACGAAAAATTCTGCCCTGATTACCTGCTTAAATCAGCTTGCAGCGCCTGGGACAAAGCCCTGCAGTGGGGTGAAAAATATGGCTTCCGCAACGCACAGGCCACTGTAATTGCCCCTACCGGCACCATCGGTCTGCTCATGGATTGCGACACTACCGGTATTGAGCCTGATTTTGCACTCGTTAAATACAAAAAACTGTCCGGTGGCGGTTACTTCAAAATTGTAAACCACACTGTTCCAATTGCCCTCAAAAACCTGGGCTATGCTCCCGAAGAAGTGGATGCCATCGTAAACTACGCCAAAGGCCATCAGACTTTCGTAAACGCACCTTTCATTAACCATGAAACACTGAAAGCCAAAGGCTTCAACGATGCTGACCTGCAGAAACTGGAAGCCGAAGCGCCCATGGCATTCGAAATTGGTTTTGTATTCAACAAATACTCTCTGGGCGAAGAAACCCTGCAGCGCATTGGTTTCACTGCCGAGCAGTATGACAGTCCCCGCTTTAACATGCTGGAAGCCCTGGGCTTTACCCGCGATGAAATCCGCGCCTGCAACGACTTCGTTACCGGTACCATGACCATTGAAGGCGCACCCTTCCTGAAAGAAGAGCACTACAATGTATTTGACTGCGCAAATAAGTGCGGCAACATCGGTCAGCGCTACATCCATCCGTTTGCACACATCCGCATGATGGCCGCTGCACAGCCTTTCATCTCAGGTGCTATCAGCAAAACCATCAACCTGCCCAACGAAGCCAACGAACAGGATATTAAAGATTGCTACGAACTTAGCTGGCAGCTGGGCCTGAAAGCCAACGCACTTTACCGCGACGGCTGCAAACTGAGCCAGCCCCTTAGCAATAAATCTGAAACCAGCGAAAGCGAAGACAAGGCAGAAGCCAAATCTGACGCCGCTCCCGCAGCAGAAACAACCGTTATTCGCTACGCAGAAGAACTGACCCCGGAAATCGTACTGGAAGCCGCCAAACGCATCCTGAACGAAAGCCCCGATACCAAGTTCAAGCGCCAGCTCTCCAACATCGTAGAGAAGAAGCGCCTGCCCAACAAGCGCAAAGGCTTTACACAGAAAGGCAAAGTAGGCGGACAAACCATCTTCGTGCGCACCGGCGATTACGATGACGGAACCCTCGGTGAAATCTTCATTGATATGCACAAAGAAGGCGCCAGCTTCCGCTCCCTGATGAACTGCTTCAGCATTGCCATCTCAGTGGGTCTGCAGTACGGTGTGCCTTTGGAAGAGTTCGTTGACAAGTTTGCCTTCACCCGCTTTGAACCCAGCGGTATGGTGGAAGGTCACCCCAACATCAAAAACTCAACCTCCATCGTGGATTATATCTTCCGTCTGCTCGGATACGAATACCTGGGCCGCGAAGACCTCGTACAGGTGAAACCCAGCGCGTATACCAAAAATGATGCAGCTGAAGCCCCTGTAATCAGCGAGTTTGTTCCCATGTTCACACCCGAGCCCCTGCCCTCTACCGAGAATGCAGCCATGCTGGAAACCGGTGGCGGTGTAAAAAACATGCAGGATCACCTGCGTGAGGTACAGAGCGATGCACCTGCCTGCAACGTATGCGGACACATTACCGTACGCAGCGGCACATGCTACAAGTGCCTGAACTGTGGCAATAGCCTGGGTTGCAGCTAAAATTAAACAGCAATAATGAGAAAGGGAGGTTTATGCCTCCCTTTTTTATTGTTTGTTTATTAAGATTTACAAATTCAGCAAACCGGAGCGGATATGCACGTATGCTAGGTTAGTTTAATTATCCAGGTTAAAACCCAGCGTAAAGGTCAGAAAAACCCGATTTCGCTTGTAGGTCAGTTCATTATCCTCAGAAGCAAACTTGGGATCTGTGATGGGATAGGGCGTATAAAAACCCGCTGCCGACTGCGAACTAAGGGCAAAATCAAAATAATAGTCCTTATCACGCAATCCAAAGCCGCAGGAAAGCACCGTGTTGGCTTTTTTAAGCTCGGGATTCAAACCGGCTACACTGGTGTTATATGGTGAGGGCAGCACGCCAAAACCGGCCCTGAAACGATACGCCTGATCCTTGTTGTCCGGATTGGGCATGTTCCACTCTGCACCAATGCGCACATTCGTCACATTACGGTAATTGCGGCGTATGGCGCTGTTTTCGGCATTGAAGGTAAACACATCATCGGCACGCAGACGGGCAGATCCGTAGTTATAAAACTCAAAATCTACATTGATAAGCATGGCTTTTTGAATCACAAAACCGATACCGGCGTTAAACCGTGATGGGGTAGTGATTTTGTATTTATAGGTATTCAACGGATCATTGAACTGCGCCTCCCAGCTGCCAATGGCACCCGGATCTGCTTTGGGGGCGATGGAATAACCAAATTCACTGTTCACCGTATACGTTCTGGGTGTGTGAACAGATGCAGCCAGTCTAAGCTGTTCTGTTGGCCTCACAATCACACCCACACGGGCGGCCCAGGCACCCCCGCGATCTGTAAACTTGCTTTGATAATCCAGTGAGGCCAGATCCAACGTTCTAATATCATTGATATCAACACGACGGCGGTCCTGCTCAAGCATACTCAAATCCTCGCTGTAGCGGAGGGATGAGTACAATAAACCCAAACCCAGCATCACCTTGTTCGAAAAATTCAGGCCTACCGTACCCTGATACTCATATATCGCGCCACGGCTTACTATTTCGCCAGTCTGATCGCTATTGCGTATGCTGTCTTTATAGGCAGAAGTATATCGTCCTGATCCGCCCCTGTCATAATCAATAACCCAGGCATCATAGGCCAGACTCGGCAAAGAACCGCTTATCAGCTGAGCCGGATTTCCATCCCGGTTGGCAACCTCAGCAAAAAAATCGGTTACCGAAGACCTGCGGTTATTTCCCTGAAAAGCCATGGTACCACCGAACGTGGCCAACCGATTCATGTGAAAACCATAACAAACTGCACTCAGTCCTTTTTTTCGGGGTTTGCCGGTTGCGTCATACTGAACATCTGCCTTGATGTAATGGATAGACGGTAAATTGAAATTGAGTCTTGTCTCTCTCAGATTTTCTCCAAGATAATCCGCGTTGTAAATGGTATTCTGAAACTGAGCACCGATGTTGAATTCACTGCGCCGGAAAGTAGCAATACCTGCGGGATTGGTCATCGCTGCCGAACCATCGGCACCGATGGCGGAAAACGACCCTGCCATACCCATGGTTCTGGCTGTGCCACCCGAACCTATGGTGCTGTAACGGAGTGCATCAAATTCGCTTTGAGCGAAAAGAGAAGGAACAACCCCTACGCATAGGGCCAAAAGACCTAAGACAGACTTCATCTAAAATGTAAGTAATTTATCTTCTGCGTCCTGAAGTTCCCTGAACCGCATTGGATGAACGACTGCTGCCACCGCTGTTAAACGAACCCTGTTGGGTATTTCCGCTGGGAGTCCAGGTTGAACTTCTGGAGGTGCCACTGCTGCCGCTGTTAAAACTGCCTGGCGATGTTCTGCCGCCCGACCACGAAGAACTTCTGCCTGAAGAGGAGGCCGGTGTGCCACTTTGATAATTGCTGCGTCTTACACCACTATTGGAAAAACCACTTGAACCTGAGGCCGGTTTGGGATTGTTTACAAATCCACCTGAAGGCCTGTTGTTTGAGGGAGCGCTGTTGTTGTTCCAGCCACCGCCATTATTCCAGCCGTTATTGGACCAGTTGTTCCAGCCATTGTTCGACCAGTTATTCCAGCCTCCGAATGAGCCGCCTCCCCAGTACATGCCGGGATTGAACATCTGATTGTAGTACATCCAGGAAGGATCGTTAAACGAAGACCAAGATTGATTTCCCATCATCCAGGGATTCCCCCAGCTATTGCCCATCATCCACGGATTGCCCATCATCATTGGGTTACCCATCATCATTGGGTTGCCCATCATCCAGGGGTTACCCATGGATGCGCCAAAACCCCAGGGTGAAAATGGAGATATACCGGCCCTGAAATTTGCACAGGGTTGCATAACGGCTGCTGTGCGCACCGAAGGCTGCAAACTACTGCCACCGAAATGGCGCAAACGGTCTGAATAGGTTTGACCATAACTTCCGCCCTTGGCAGAGGATTCTCCTGCGGGGGAAACCGCTGCGGTACCCTCGGCATAAAATCCGCGGCCGTTCAAATCAGAGGAGGTAAAATACGCATCATCAAAGTTGTTGACTTTGCTCAAATTCTTTACACCGGAACAAGATACCAGTGTAAGTGCGCCCGCAAAACACACATAAGATAATTTCATAAATTGCGTTTTCATGGTGAACCTTCTTTTTTAGGTACTGGCTTTTAATAGTACCTTTGTACTATCAAAGTTACAAAAAGTATTCCATATTTCCTATCTACATGGCATTTGAAAAGGTAAAACGCGAAGAAAACTACAGTGAATGGTATAACAACCTGGTGAAAAACGCCGATCTGGCCGAACACAGCGCCGTTAAAGGCTGCATGGTCATTAAGCCCTACGGCTTTGCCATCTGGGAAAAAATGCAGCAGCAGCTCGATAAAATGTTCAAGGATACCGGACACCAAAATGCCTATTTCCCGCTGTTTGTGCCCAAAAGCCTGTTTGAGAAGGAAGAGAAAAATGCCGAAGGCTTTGCCAAGGAATGTGCCGTGGTAACCCACTACCGCCTGAAAGCAGACCCCTCAAAACCCGGGCGCCTCATGGCCGATCCAGATTCAAAACTGGAAGAAGAACTGGTGGTGCGCCCTACCAGTGAAGCCATTATCTGGAATACCTATAAAAACTGGATTCAGAGCTACCGCGACCTGCCCATTCTCATCAACCAGTGGGCCAATGTGGTGCGCTGGGAAATGAGAACCCGCCTGTTCCTCAGAACGGCCGAATTCCTCTGGCAGGAAGGCCATACCGCCCATGCCACCAAAGAAGAAGCCCTGGAAGAAACCCGCAAAATGCTGGATGTGTATGCCGAGTTTGCGGAAGAACACATGGCCGTACCCGTGATCAAAGGCGTGAAATCGGAAAATGAGCGTTTTGCCGGTGCCGACGACACCTATTGCATAGAAGGCATGATGCAGGACGGAAAAGCCCTGCAAATGGGTACCAGCCACTTTCTGGGACAAAACTTTGCCAAGGCATTTGACGTGAAGTTTCAGGACCGCAACAGCAAGCTCGATTACGTGTGGGCCACCAGCTGGGGGGTTTCAACCCGCCTGATGGGCGCGCTCATCATGGTGCACAGCGATGATGAAGGCCTGGTATTGCCTCCCAAACTGGCTCCTATCCATGTGGTGATTGTGCCTGTGTACAAAACAGAAGAAGAACTGAACACCATCAGCGAGAAGGTAGCGGGCATCAAAAAAGAGCTTGAAAAAGCCGGATTATCCGTAAAATTTGACAACCGCGACACCCACAAACCCGGCTTTAAGTTTGCCGAATGGGAACTGAAAGGGGTTCCCGTGCGCATTGCCATCGGCCCCCGCGATTTGCAGAACAATGCCGCAGAAGTGGCCCGCCGCGATACCAAAACCAAGGAAGTAATCGGCATGGACAACCTGGTGGCGCATGTAACCGGACTGATGGACGACATACAGCAAAACCTCTTCAACAGGGCCATGGAGCTGCGCACCTCCAAGACATGGAAGGCCGATAGCTGGGAAGAGTTCGTTGACATCGTTGAAAACCGCAATGGGTTTGCACTTGTACACTGGGACGGCAGCGGTGAAACCGAGGAGAAGATCAAGGAAATGACCAAGGCTACCATTCGCTGTATTCCATTGGATGCGCAGGAAGAGGCAGGCAGTTGCATCCTTACCGGCAAACCCAGCAGCAGGCGCGTGGTATTTGCCAAAGCCTATTGATGCGGCCGTTCGGCTTCGTGGCGCTTCTCGTCCACCATTCCTACAAAGAAAAAACCCAGTTGCACGGCACTATCGGGCAAACCGGTTTGTTGTTTCATAAAATCCGAACCGGCACCGTTTCCGGTGGTCCAGTAGCCTGCGGCATGCGGATGATCCGTTAGCGTTAAATACATATTCTGTACCGCCATGGCAGTAGCGGCCAGTTCTTCCCATTCGGGCACCTTGCCCGACGGCTCAAATCCGATGGAAATGATATGAGATACCTTGAACGCGTAGGTGCGTATTTTGGACAGTTTGCGCTCATCAAACGATTCAGCAGGTGTGTTTTGCAGGTAATACTGCTCCATGGCGTTGCAAAGGGCAGATTTATCGGCACCTTCAAACACCCTGAACCGCCAGGGAAGCGTGAGTTTGTGGCTGGGCGCCCAGCGCGCGTTTTCCAGCATCCGTGCAATAACATCATCCGGGACAGGAAGTCCGTTAAACTCCTTCACAAAATGGCTGCGACGGCCGTGTATCAATTCATCCAGGGTTTTCATGGGCTGCAGATTGCGCTTTTTTCTTTCTGAGGCGAAATTCGAGAAAAGATTGGATAAAAACCGAAACCAATATCAGCGCGGCACCGAAATAAAACTGCACACCCAGTGCATCATGCTCATGAAAAATAACCGCACCCAGCAAAATACCGTACACAGGCTCCAGGTTTACCGATAGGTTGGCTGTAAACGCCGACAGTTCCTGAAGGGCATACGTGCCGAGATAAAAGGTGAGGTTGGTGCAAACCAGGGCCAACAAAAGAATCCACAGCAAATCATACTGCCCGTTTTGGGGATTGAATTCCGGAATCCAGGTGGCGTTTGAATCTGCCAGCAAAGGGAAAACAACACTCAGCAACAGCGCGCCTGACAGCATTTCTATGGCAGAAATACTGAGGGAAGAAGCCCTTGCAATATATCGCTTGTTTAAGGTGGTAAACAGTGCCGCCAGCGCAGCACTGACAATACCCGTGATGATGGCAGATGTATAGCTTGTTTGCCCTGCTGATCCGCTGCTTAATGTATTATTGATGATGAGAATTCCGGCAATTACCAGCAAACCCAGCAGCAGCTCCCTGGGGAGGAAAGGTTTGCGGTTTATCAGCGGATCGAGAACGGCTGAGAAAAAACTCGCAGAACCCAGGCAAGCCAGGGTTACACTGGCGCTGTTGCCCAGTTTGATACTGCCATAAAACGTGAGCCAATGCAGGGCCACAATTACCCCGATTCCCAAAAAAATCAGCCATTCTTTTCGGGATAAAGCAGCAACGCCTTTCCAAACGGCTGGAATACAGAAATAAACCGCTGCCGTGATGAGCATGCGGTGCCAGACCAGGTTGAGGGAACCATAGGAAATGAGTTTCCCCAGAATAGCGGTAAATCCCCAAAGAAAAACAGCAATGTGCAGGTAAGTCAGTGCTTTGAGGCGGGGATTCATGGTTGGGCTGCCCTTAAAAAATCAAGGCCACGCTGTGAAGCATGGCCAGGATGTTGGTATATAGAAGCGCGTAACAGTTGGGCTGCCGCTATCAGCACGACAGCAATGCAAATATAAATACGCTTTTGTAAAATCGCAACTAACAAGTTTTCCCCAGCAAAAATCAGGTGAGGTTTCCTTTGTATTTATCGCGCATGTCAATGACAATCTGCCTCAGCTCCTGCTCTTTGTCTTTGTGCATCACCAGCACCACATCCGGGCTGTCTACCACCACCACGTTTTCAAGGCCGTGGGTAATGACGATGCGGTCTGTATTGGAAAACACCAGCGAATCCGAAGTTTCGTAAGTATGAATGCCTTTGCCAATGGCGGCGGTATCGTGTTCGTTATGGCGGCTCACATCCCACAGGCTTTTCCAGGTACCCAGGTCATTCCATCCAAACGTAGCGGGATAAACATAGACACTGTCGTCTTTTTCCATGATTCCGTAATCAATGGAAATGCTGGGGCACTGCCCATAAGCCAATTCCAACGCATCAAAATAATTTGCCTGTGAAAAATCAACTTCAGCAAACAGCTGATGTATTTCCGGCAGGTATTGTTCAATGCGTTGCAAAATAGATTTTACATTCCAAACGAAAATACCGGCATTCCAGAGAAACTCTCCGCTCTCAATAAAAGTCTGTGCAAGTTCTTCGTTGGGCTTCTCGGTGAAGGTCTTCACTTCATAAAAACCTGAATCGCCGGGAATGGTATTGTATTGAATATATCCATAACCGGTATCGGGACGTGTGGGTTTAATACCCAAGGTAAGCAAGTGGCTATAGCTGCCGGCAAATGCGTACGCTTCGTTGATAATGCGGAAGAACTCAATTTCCTGGGTAATAAGGTGATCGCTGGGTGCTACCACACAAACGGCATCCGGATCAATCTGTGAAATTACCTTACTTGCATAAGCTACGCAGGGTGCCGTATTGCGGGCCTGTGGTTCTTTCAGAATGCGGTCATCGGCAATACCGGGAATATGTTCTTTTACGAGCGAAGTATATTCGTGGTTGGTAACAATAAAGATGTTCTCTTTGGGAACTACCTGACAGAAACGCTTATAGGTCTGGGAAATAAGGGAATCTCCGGTGCCAAGAATATCTATGAACTGCTTGGGCAGACTTTTGCGGCTAACCGGCCAAAAGCGACTACCGATGCCGCCGGCCATAATCAGCACATAGTGATGTTTGTTTTCGCTCATAGCAATCCTTCCCTGTTTAGGTCGTGCAAATGTACCATTCCCGCGTATTTTCCGTCGCGCAGAACAATAATTTGGGATATTTTTTGACGTCTCATCCATTCAACTGCCTCTACTGCCAAGGTTTCGGCATCCAGGGTTTTCGGGTTGTGCGACATGATATCGACAGCGGTTAAACCCTGCAGATTGCTGTGTTTTTCAAGCATTCTGCGGATGTCACCATCTGTTACAATGCCCTGCAGGTCGCCTTCATGTAGTACCGCGGCAGCTCCCAGCCTGCTCTTGCTGATGCAGACAATTACCTCATTCACCGAGGCAGCCGGTGAAACTGCAGGTTGTTCGTTTCTGGAGGCAATATCACCGCAGCGCAGGTACAGTTTTTTACCCAGTGCTCCGCCTGGGTGGTATTTACTGAAATCACTGCCACTGAAATTGCGCATGCGCAGCAGGGCTACAGCAATGGCATCGCCCATCACCAACTGTGCTGTGGTACTGGTGGTAGGCGCAAGATTGTTGGGGCAAGCTTCCTTATCTATAGTGGTATTTATCACAATATCCGCCTGCACAGCCAGTTCACTGTGAACATTTCCCACCATAGCCACCAGTGGGTTGCCAAAAGATTTCAGTAAAGGAGCCAGCGCCTTAATCTCGGGTGTATTTCCGCTTTTGGAAATAGCAATAACCACATCACCGGGCTGAATAATACCCAGATCACCATGAATGGCATCAGCTGCGTGCATAAATACGGCAGGCTGTCCGGTACTATTCATGGTAGCTACCATTTTCTGGGCGATAATGGCGCTCTTGCCAATACCAGTAACCACAGCCCGACCGGAAGAATCGAGTAAAAGTTCCACCAAACGGCAAAAAGCATCATCTACGTATTGAGGCAATACGGCCAAAGAATTTAATTCATCGGAGATGGCCTGGGTTCCGTAACTTTTTATTAAATTTGCCTTGGTCTGTGTCAAAGCGGACAAGTTTAGAAATGCAAAACTAACTTAAATTTTGCACTTAGTAGTCGGGATTGTAAAGTATTGAATGTTAAAAAAAATAATATAATGATAACAATATTGCCGCCTATGCGTTAAATTTACTAACTGAAAGCACCTACTTTATCTATGAGCACGGCAATGGGCGTTGCAGAGGACATAAGATCCGACGCAAGACGCACTCTTAAGGAATTCTTTGGCTTCGATGGCTTTAAAGGCAATCAGGAAGCGGTTATAAACCATATTCTGCAGGGAAACGACTGTTTTGTAATAATGCCCACCGGGGCCGGAAAATCACTATGCTACCAGCTTCCGGCGTTGATGATGGAGGGTACTGCCATCGTTATTTCTCCGCTGATTGCACTGATGAAAAACCAGGTAGATAACATCCGTGGGTTTTCCAGCAGCAGCGCGCTGGCACATTTTCTTAATTCTTCACTAAGCAAAGCTGATTTTACCCGGGTGGTAGAGGATGTGACTTCAGGCAGCACAAAATTGCTCTATGTGGCGCCCGAAACACTTAAAAAAGACGAGACCCTGGAACTGCTGCGTGGCATTAAAATATCCTTTGTTGCTGTAGATGAAGCACACTGCATCAGCGAATGGGGCCATGATTTCAGGCCTGAATACCGCCGCATCAAGCAAATGGTAAAAGCCATTGATGATGTGCCCATTCTGGCGCTGACAGCTACTGCTACCCCAAAGGTGCAGCACGACATCCAGAAAAACCTGGGAATGCTGGAGGCGAAGCTTTTCAAATCTTCCTTCAACCGTTCCAATTTGTATTATGAAGTTCGTCCAAAAGGCAGAAAAGATCAGGTACACAAGGATATTTTATCGTTCATCAAAAACCGTGGCAACAGTTCGGGGATTATTTACTGCCTGAGCCGCAAAAAGGTGGAAGAAATTGCAGAAATGCTGCAGATGAACGGCATCAAAGCCCTTCCCTATCATGCCGGACTGGATGCCAAAACCCGCGCCGGACACCAGGATGCGTTTTTGATGGAAGACTGCAATGTAATCGTGGCTACCATTGCCTTTGGCATGGGTATAGACAAACCCGATGTTCGCTTTGTAATCCATTATGATGTACCCAAAAGCCTGGAAGGTTATTACCAGGAAACAGGACGCGGCGGACGCGACGGCCTGCGCGGTGACTGTCTGCTTTTCTACAATCCCAACGATATTGAAAAGCTGGAAAAATTCATGAAGGACAAGCCGGTGGCCGAACAGGAAATTGGGGGGCTGCTGATAGCTGAAACGGCCGCTTTTGCTGAAAGCAGCCAGTGCCGCCGCAAACTGCTGCTGCACTATTTTGGTGAAAACTTCAATGAATCGGATTGTAATCACATGTGCGACAACTGCGCACACCCCAAACCCAAAAATGAAGTTACCCAGGATGTGTTAAAAGCACTGAATGCTTTGAAATCACTGAATGGAGAATTTTCCATGACCCATATCGTAAACTTCATCATCGGCAAGCGTATTGACAGCATCAAAGATTATAAACATGATGAGATGCCTTTGTTTGCCTGCGGCAAAGACAAGGATAAGGTTTACTGGAAATCGGTAATGCGTTTGGCTTTGGTGCACAATTACCTCAACAAAAACATTGAGAAGTATGGTTTGCTAAGTGTTTCAGAACACGGAATGGCATTTATTGCCAAGCCCGTGAAACACGAAATGGCAGTGGACACAGAGTTCGAAAGCGTGAGCGAAGACGATTTTGAAAACTTCAAAATGGAAAGCGTTTGCGATGAAGAACTTTTCGGTCACCTTAAAGATTTACGCAAGAAAGTAGCCAAGGAAAAAGGGCTGCCTCCTTACGTGATTTTTCAGGATCCAAGTCTGGAAGATATGGCTACCAAATACCCAATTACCCTGGATGAACTGTCGAACATCAACGGGGTGGGCAAAAATAAAGCCATTAAGTTCGGTGAGCCGTTCATTAACTACATTGCTGCGTTTGTAAGGGAAAACAATATTGAGCGCCCCCAGGACATTGTGCTGAAAGGCAATGCAGAAAAATCAGCCAAAAAGGTCAGCATCATCCTGAATATTGATAAAAAAGTAGATTTGATGGAGATGGCAAAGCAGCTGGGTATTGAATTTGGCGAACTGGTGGAAGAACTTGAACAGATAGTAAATACCGGAACCAAGCTAAACCTGAAATATTTCCTGAATCAGTTTCTGGATGAGGATCTGCAGGAAGAAATATTCGATTATTTCAGAGGAGCACAGGAAGACAACCTGGAACTGGCTTTCAACCATTTCGATGGAGAATTTACACATGAGGAGCTGCAGCTAATGCGCATTCAGTTCCTGAGTGATATGGGCAATTAAAAGTCTGTTTAGAAGGCTTTTGTATATTTGCACCGGTGTCTGACAAGCAAAATCTGTTTCAAGCGCTCTACATGCGCTTCAGACCCGGTTTGAGCAGTTTTGCATCAGCGATTGTAAAAAACGCCGAAGACGCTGATGAAATAGTAAATGATGTGTTTGTGAGTATCTGGGAGAAGCGTGATTCGCTGATTTTGGATGACTCTTTGAAAAACTACCTTTTTACAGCAGTAAAAAACCGGTGTTTGAACCACATTAAAAAAGCCCGGCTGCCCTTTTCAGAAATGCCGGATGAATTTACACCTGCCTCAACATCCCATACTGCTGATCATATTTTTGAAGGAAAAGAGCTGCATAACCGCATTACATGGTTGATTGAGCAGCTGCCCACCAAATGCAAGCAGGTATTCCTCCTCAGCCGGATGTTTGATTTAAGTTACAAGGAAATCGCTGATATCATGGACATCAGCACAAAAACGGTGGAAAACCAGATTGGGATTGCGTTGAAGTTTTTAAAGGCCAATACCGGGAAAACGGCTCAAAGCTGATATATCAGCGGTGTATATGCCGCCTGTATATCTCCAGATAATCGTTCATGATTTTATCAAGATCAAACTCCCTGGCACGCTGTAAAGCATTGTGCTTGAAGGTTTTTAAAACCTCCTCGTTTTCCAGCACTTTTACAGCATTGTGAGCCATATCGGCCACATCACCTACGTTGCTTAAATAGCCGGTTACACCGTGCAAATTCACTTCAGGAATCCCCCCCGCATTGCTGCTGATGACGGGCACCTCACATGCCATGGCTTCCAGAGCGGCAAGTCCAAAACTTTCTGTTTCGGAAGGCAGTATAAAGAGATCACATACCGATAAAATCTCCTCTACCGCTTCCTGTTTTCCCAGAAAGGTTATGCTGTTGTGGCACTGCATATCACGGCTCATTTTTTCAATGTGGCTGCGCTCCGGACCATCTCCAATCATCAGCAGACGCGAGGGAATACGCTGGTTTACCAAACAAAATACGGATATCACATCTTCCACCCTCTTTACCTTGCGAAAGTTGGAGGTGTGCACCAGAATCTTTTCTCCATTGGGAGAAATAGCCTTCTTAAAATGCTCTTTTGGTTGTTTGTTAAAGCGCGTAAAATCAATGAAATTGGGCACCACATCAATTTCACGTTTGATATTAAAATGCTCAAGCGTGTCGTTTTTCAGGCTCTGCGAAACCGCTGTCACGGCATCGGATTGGTTAATGCTCCAGCTTACAACGGGTTCGAAAGTTGCCTCACGGCCCACCAGCGTAATATCGGTTCCGTGCAGGGTCGTAATTACTGGAATATTGCGGCCTTCCTCAGATAAAATGGATTTGGCCAGCAAGGCAGCAGAAGCATGCGGAATGGCATAATGCACGTGTAACACATCCAGATTGGCTGTTTTGACCACATCCACAATCACACCGGCAAGGGCGGTTTCGTAAGGGGCGTATTCAAACAAGGGATATTTGAGAATGCTTACCTCGTGGTAAAAGACATTCTCGGTAAAAAAATCCAGGCGGGCAGGCTGATTGTAACTGATAAAATGCACCTGATGTCCTCGTGTGGCGAGCGCTTTACCCAATTCCGTGGCCAAAACCCCACTTCCACCAAAGGTGGGATAACACACAATTCCGATGTTCATGCAAATAGAACAACAATGTTAGTGACAAGATTTTAAAATCTGCTAAAAAAATCAAGATTGACCGCATCTTTGCGTCATGGAAGTTTTTACCGATGCGTATTTTATGCAAAAAGCCCTGGCCGAGGCCCAAAAGGCACTTGAGGAGGATGAAATTCCTATCGGAGCAGTGGTGGTGTATGAAAATACCATTATCGGAAAAGGATACAACCAAACGGAAAAACTAAACGATGTGACTGCGCATGCCGAAATGCTTGCCATTACAGCGGCTGCCACTTACCTGAACAGCAAATTCCTGGATGAATGTACCCTGTACGTAACCATAGAACCCTGCCTCATGTGCGCCGGCGCCATCAAGTGGGCCCGATTTCACAAAATTGTTTTTGGAGCCGAAGAACCTAAAACCGGCTTCACCAGAATTGACAAACAGCTACTGGGTAAAAAAACCGAGGTTTCCGGTGGGGTAATGACAGAGGAATGTGCCTCTTTAATGCAGGCTTTTTTCAAACAAAAACGAGGATAAAGCAGGTTATTCCGGACGCTCAAAAGCACCGATATCGGGTATGCCAATTCGGGGTTTTCCATCCAGATCGATCGAAACGGGCGGTGTGAGGATAATACCGGCATTGTGCAACGGCGAAAGTGTATCGGGGGCAAAGTCTGCGGAATTGATGTTTTTGAAAAGCGGATTCCGGTTATAAATATTGGTTGAGCCACCAAAGGGTTTGGCCTTGCTTTTCATCAGGTTGCCCGAAAAATCGGTGGTAAATGCCGCACTCCCGCCTTTATCAATGAGCAGTTCCTCCTGTAAATCGCCATAAATGACTGAATTATATGCATTGCATTCCAGAGGCCTGGTGTCCAGAATTTTGCCGTTACCATCGCGCAGGGTGTTGGTAAGGGCGAAGTGTCCGTCTTGCCGGGTTGTATAGGAAACATACGAGGCAAAAGTACAATGCCTGAAATCATACTTACCGCCAAGTAACCCCAGAAAACTGTAGCTGCCGGTTTGGGCAAAAAGGCAATTGGTGGCTTTTACATATGCTGTGATGCCCGCCAAACAAGCTTGTCCGCAGTACTGAATTTTAGTGTTCTCGAGCACCAGGTTATCCGGACTGCCCACGGGCATTGAATCTACACGAATACCAATAGCGGCGTTCTGGATGTCGGCGTATTTGATGCTGTTGCCTGCACTGCCCACCGTGAAATACAACCCCACCCATTGATTGGGCAGGGTTCGGGCTGCCGAAACAGGTTTGTCGCCCGTGAACAAAACACGATTACCGGGTGTACCCTCTACAAACAGCTTGCCTGACACATAAAAAGCACTTCGGGCAGAACAATACACCTTTACTCCTTCCTTAATAGTGAATGTACATCCTTTGGGCACCAGGGCATTGTCTACAATCACATAGGGTTTGGTTTTATCGTCCCAGAATCCGCCGCAGGGCAATGATGCTGCCCGGAAATAATGCGCATCCCAGCCGTAAGCGCCCAAAAACAACTTTTGTTCACGACCGTTCACCTGCATCAAAAGGGAATCCAGCACCAAAGCAGGGCCAGTTTGTCCGTTGGCCTCCAGGCTACACTGCACAAAAACAAATACACTGTCTTTGGCCGGTATTTCCACTTCATCAATCACCGGACCCGGAATGCCATCCACATTGATTCGGTAGGCCGATTTTGTACCGCCTCCCAGGCGAAAAGAAGCTTTAACTGTTTGGCTTTCCGGGTTTTTTATCCAAGTTATCTGTGTAACGCTGATAGGATAGGTACTGCCCGGTTGTCGGGTAAAAACGGTGTCGAACCAAACCGTGTCCGTGGCCAGGGAAAGCGTGGTTTTACCTTCAAAAAACTGTTCCTTGCGGCAGGATGCCAGCAATACCAGAAACACGATCAAAGGCAGAATTTTTCGCACCGGAACTATAACGCAAAGGTAGTGTCTGATATTGCCAAGTTGCTTCATGCGGATGTAAACTTACGCAAGCAGGCGATTGTATAGTTTATGCACTTTAACCATTTCACCTGACCAATGATATTTCTCTGCTGCTTTCAATCCACTTTGCCGCATGCGTTCTGCCTTTACAGGATCCTGCAAAATGGAAAGAACAGCGGCTGCTATGTCACCGGCACTGCCAGGATTCACACATAGACCTGCGTTATTGCCTTCTACAACATCGCGGTATAGCGGAAAATCAGATGTTACCTGCGGCAAACCGATGGCCATGTATTCAAACATCTTTGTGGGGTAGCTGCCCACACTGTTTTTCATAGGCTGAATAATACACATGCCCACGGACGCCTCCCGGCTGATTTCATAGCCCTTCTCCAAGGTTAGCCTTCCGTGAAAATGAATCTGTTGGGAAACATCGTTCCAAAAAGACAAGGCATGCAATTGCTTTTCCAGTGACGAGTACAATTCGCCTACCACATCAAATTCGATAATATGCCCTTGTTTTTTCAGAATGTGCAATGCTTCTGCAATTTGTTGCAAACCCCTTGATTCAAGAAGAATACCCATATAAAAAATGCGGTGCGAAGTGCGTTTCACATTTTCTGAAAACAGATTGAAAAAAGGCAAATCCACATAATTGAGAATGGTAGTAAAATCGGCACCCATTTTCTGATAGCGTGCTTCATAACTGTGCTCCGCCAAAATCACAGGCATATTTTTAACTGCCAATTTCTCAAAAAAATGAAAACAGGTATAGAGTACTTTTTTGGCGGGAATCCAGGGTTTGTCGAAAATGTCTTCTGCTACATTTTCGTGGATGTCAAGCACCACTTTTTTGCCCATTAATCGCAACAGCAGGCCGCAGGGAATCAATTCAGGGTCGTGTAGATGGTACAAATCGGCAGGATTGCGAATGGCCTTAAAAAACATTAAAAACCAGGTAAGAAACACGCGCAGCAATTTGTTTTTGAACCGCCTGAATGGAAGAATATGAATGCCTAACAGAATTTCCTCTTTGGGGTGAACAGCAATCAGGGTTACCGCATAGTTTTCGGAAAGGTGTTTGCAGTAACGGTAAAAAATGCGTGTATCACTAGCCACATGCACAGAACTGAGATGGCAGACACGCTTTTTCATAGACCCGGCTTGCGAAGTTACGCTTTTTAACACCGATTCATCGGGTTTGCCGTTGCTGTGTCGTATTTTTGTACCATGCGGCTGAGCAGTCACAACCTTTTGAAACAATACGGCTCCAAAAAAGTGGTGAACGATGTTTCCGTGGAAGTGAACCAGGGTGAGATAGTGGGACTGCTGGGGCCCAACGGTGCAGGTAAAACCACCACTTTCTACATGGTAGTAGGCCTCGTGCGGCCTGATCAGGGGTCTATTCGACTGAACGAGGCTGATATTACGGCATTGCCCATGTACAAACGCGCGCAGCTGGGTATCGGTTATTTGCCCCAGGAAGCCTCCGTTTTCAGGGAACTGAGCGTGGAAGACAACATCAAATCCATTCTGCAAATGACCACCCTGAGCAAAGAAGCACAGACCGAAAAGCTGGAGTCTTTGCTGGAAGAATTTGGCCTGAACCGGGTACGCAAAAACAAAGGCAAGGTACTGTCGGGCGGTGAAAGACGCCGAACAGAAATCGCCCGAGCCCTGACAACCGATCCTAAATTTATTTTGCTGGATGAACCCTTTGCCGGTGTGGATCCCATTGCCGTGGAAGACATTCAGGGTATTGTTTCAAAGCTGAAAGATAAAAATATCGGCATCCTCATCACCGACCATAATGTGCAGGAAACCTTATCCATCACAGACCGCGCCTATTTGCTATTTGAAGGCAAACTGCTAAAACAGGGAACTGCCGAAGAACTGGCCAACGATGAAATGGTGCGTAAAGTATACCTGGGTAAGAATTTTGAGCTTCGCAGGAAAAACCCTGCCTAATGCTAAGGCCCATGCGCCTGATTATCAGCGAAAACAAAGACGTCTATTTTAACCTGGCACTGGAAGATGTGCTGCTGCACGGAACGGATGCAGATATTCTGATGCTATGGCAAAGCCGCTCTGCGGTGGTTTGCGGTAAGCACCAGAATCTCTGCGGGGAAGCCAATTACGGATATTGTAAAAACCACAGTATTGATCTGGCTCGTCGATTAAGCGGTGGCGGAACTGTTTATCACGATGAGGGCAACGTAAATTTCACCTTCATTCAAAACCTAAAACCGCATGAAGAGCTGAATATCAACTTCCGCAAATTCCTGGATCCGATGATGGAAGTGCTTGCCTCGTTGGGCGTTAAAACCACCTACAGCGGACGAAATGACTTGCTGCTGGACGGGCTGAAAATCAGCGGCAATGCCGAGCACCTGCACCAGCAAAGCAGAAGGGTACTGCACCACGGAACCCTGCTATTCGACAGCAAACTGGATACCCTGGGTGAAGCCCTGCACAGCCAAGGATGTTATGAGAGCAAAGCTGTGAAAAGTGTACGCAGTAAAGTTGGCAACATCAAAGCCCACACAGCATTTGTGCATGTGCAGGATTTTATTGCGGCCCTTGCAGCGGGTTTTATGGTAAAATTTGGCTACACAGGATCTCAAGTTACAATCGGGGAAAACACAAAAGCAGAGGAACTCAGAACCAGCAAATACAGTACAAATGAGTGGATAACGGGTTATTCGCCTGCATACCGCGTGGAGAAAGAACTGCTTTTATACAACAAGTCTGTAAAGATTGCCTTATCGGTTCAGAAGGGAGTTATCAGCGAAGCTGTTATCATAGACGGTGCTGAAGCGTCCCTGGGCACTGCCGTTTCCTCCCTCTCCGGAAAACCCCTCAATATGGAAACCGAGCAGCAATTCTTTGCATCGCTGCATTTGCCTTATACGGAAGAACTCAAATACGCTTTGTTTTAACTATGAACAAAAAAGAACGCGTGGCCTTTATTGCCGATACCCTGGAGCGGTTGTTTCCGGAAACCCCTGTTCCGCTGGACCACAGCGATGCATACACCCTGCTGATTGCGGTTTTGCTCAGTGCACAATGCACTGACGAGCGCGTAAACCAGATTACGCCGGCGCTATTTGCCAGGGCTAATAATCCCTATGACATGCTAAAACTGAGCGTGGAAGAAATCCGGGAAATCATCAAACCCTGCGGGTTAAGTCCGGCCAAGAGCAAAGCCATATGGGGTTTATCGGATATTCTCATCAACCAGCATAAGGGTCAGGTTCCGGAATCGTTTGAGGCTCTGGAGGCCTTGCCAGGCGTGGGACACAAAACGGCCAGCGTGGTGATGAGCCAGGCCTTCGGGCATCGTGCCTTCCCGGTAGACACACACATTCACCGCCTTGCACAGCGATGGAAACTTACCAACGGCAAAAATGTGGAACAGACTGAAAAAGACCTGAAACGGCTGTTTCCTAAAGAAACCTGGAACAAACTGCACCTGCAGATTATCTTTTTTGGACGTAAATATTGTCCGGCACGGGGCCACAAAATAGAGGAATGCCCTATTTGCGGGCAGATTT
>CAZVJY010000020.1:0-31662 GCA_964626685.1 uncultured Flavobacteriaceae bacterium | reverse complement strand
GGCTACAGGTGTAAAGGCAGTAATGTCATAGCCGAGTAGTACTAATTACCCGTAAGCTTACCAATTTATAATGAATATCGTCATTGCTTATTTCCAACATTTGTCATTGACCATTTAAGATCTTATGGTGACTATGGCGCAGGTGTCCACCTCTTCCCATCCCGAACAGAGAAGTTAAGCCCTGCAGCGCAGATGATACTGGGGTAACACCTGGGAAAGTATGTCGTCGCCAACCTTTTAAAGCCCGCCTTGTGCGGGTTTTTTTTGTTTATTAGATAGTCAAAAAACTGCTAAGATTCTTTATACTTAGGTACTAGATGCAAACATCTTATTTCTTGCCAATCCTTTCTTCTGATTTAGCCGCGTCCCAAAATACATCCATTTCTGATAGTGTCATGTCCGTTAGTTTTTTCCCGGCCTCAGCTGCTTTGCTTTCTATGTATTCAAACCTGCGTTTAAATTTAATATTGGTTAGTTCGAGAGCATCATCAGGATTTATTCCACTTTTACGTGCATAGTTTATTAATGCAAAAAGTAAATCACCAAACTCCTTATGTTTTTCTTCTGAATTTTCTGCTGTTTCAAATTCATTCAATTCTTCTTTCACCTTTACAAAAGCTTCCTCCGCCGTATCCCAGTCAAAACCAACACTGGAAACCTTTTCCTGCATTCTGTAAGCTTTTACCATTGAGGGCATACTTTTTGGCAAGCCCTGAAGAACGCTTTTTTTCTCTGAACCTTTTTCCTGTAATTTAATTTGTTCCCAGTTAGCCTTTACTGTTTCAGTATCATTGGCTTGAACAGTACCGTATATATGAGGATGGCGTCTTATAAGTTTATTGCACAATTCATCAATAACATTGCCAGTATTAAAAAAACGGTTCTCATCGGCAATCTTGCTGTAAAAAACGATATGTAAAAGTATATCACCTAGTTCTTTTTTAACTTCTTGAACATTTTTATCCAGAATCGCATCACTCAATTCATAAATTTCTTCAATGCTTAAATGTCTTATACTTTCCCAAGATTGTTCTTTGTCCCATGGACATTTTTCACGGAGTTCATCCATGATGTTTAGCAATCGGTCAAATTGATTGAGGGTTTCTTTGCGATTCATGTGGCAAAGGTAACCATAACCATTAGAGGTTAATGCGGGATACCCTGTCGAGTAAAACTAAATCCAACAAGGTAATAGCAGCCATGGCTTCCACAATTGGGACAGCCCTTGGCAATACACAGGGATCGTGTCTGCCTTCAGCGGATAACACAACATTGTTTCCATCTTTGTCCACTGTTTGTTGCGTTTTACGAATGGTTGATGTCGGTTTAAAAAATACATCAAAAATAATGGGCATGCCATTGGAAATACCGCCTTGAATTCCTGCTGAGTGGTTTGTAGCCGTGATAATTTCTTCCTCTTTTGAGATAAACACGTCATTCATTTCTGAACCTTTCAGCGCAGCATGATTGTCTCCAAGGTGAAAACCTTTTACTGCATTGATGCTCATCATCGTTTGTGCCAGTCGTGCCGATAACTTATCGAATACCGGTTCTCCCAAACCTGCCGGAAGGTTTTCAATAAGACAACCGATAACCCCACCCAGTGAGTCTCCCTCATTTTTTGCGATCAATATAGCCGATTCCATCATGGATGCGGCCTGTGCATCCGGACAACGGACGATATTGATTTCTACTTGGTCTCTGTTTTTGGGAGTTATCGTCGGATTGGCAGTGATGTTGTGTATTTGCTTGGTCCAGGCAACAATATTTATTTTAGGATAGAGTTGTTTTAATGCAAGTTCTGCTAAAGCTCCTGCCGCAACCCAGCCAGCTGTTATTCTGGCGCTGCTTCTGCCACCGCCGCGATAATCTCTGAAACCATATTTGGTATCATACGTAAAGTCGGCATGGCCGGGCCGATAGACTGATTTAAGATGCTCATAATCGGCAGATTGCTGATCAGTATTAGGTATCCAAATACAAATCGGACTGCCCAGTGTTTTGTTCTCAAAAACACCGGAGAGAATCTGAAATTCATCAAGTTCCTTCCGCTCGGTCGTGATTTTGCTTTGCCCCGGCCTTCTGCGGCGCAGGGCTATGGAGATGAAGTGATTATCAATTAAAATCCCTGCAGGGACTCCATCCAGCAAAACTCCCACACCTTTACCGTGGCTTTCGCCGAAGCTGCTTACCTTGAAGATACTTCCAATGGAGTTAGAGGCCATTCTTTACAAATTTAACGGTCTATATTGAACCAAGGGATCCATTGTTGCCAAAAACCAGGAAAAGATTTACTAACGCATTCCGGATTGTCAATATTCACAATGTTTTTGAGGCCAAAAACGGCCATCGCCATGGCAATGCGGTGATCGCCATGTGTTTTAACATTAAGCTCTGTACTCTTAAACATGTTTTCAGGGTACGATAAAAAGTGGGCTCCATCACGAAAGATAATGTCAGCCCCTGTTTGCTGAAGATTTACTGTCATGGCTTCAAGTCGGTTACTTTCCTTTAGCGCAAGGTTTTCCAGGCCTGTAAATGAGGCATTGATGCGCAGATAAGCACAGGTTGCCATCAGTGCAGGGGCACAGTCCGGGTAATGTATCAGGTTGAAAGCCGGATTGGAATTGACTTGCCCAATATTGCTTATATAAACACCAGCCTCAGTTTGGGTTGAGGAAACCCCCAGTTCCTGGTAGAAATTGGACAGGATAGCATCTCCCTGTATGCTGTTTAATCGTAATCCTTTGAGTAGAATACTAATCCCTGAGCAACATGCTACCAGCGAATAAAAAAAAGCTGCTGCAGACCAGTCCGGCTCCACATGAAAGGATACAGGCTGCTGGTAACTACTGTCTTCAATCAGAATTCTTTCTTCGCTTACATCGGTATTAACGCCAAAAATATGCATTATATCTGCCGTTAATCTTATATACGGGAAGGAAGCAGGTTTGTTTATAAGCACAATTTCCTTTTGACCTGGGAAAAGCGGTGCCACAAGCATCATGGCTGAGATATGCTGACTGCTTTTTGAACCGTTTACCCGTATTTGACTGAATCCGGTCATGCCCTTTTCTATGCATATTTGCCCATTGTTTTCTGACACTACTGCGCCACATTGTTTCAGTGCGTCTGTCAAATCACCATGGGGGCGTCGCATAAGACGGTCGGAACCGGACAATGAGCAAATCAGTCTTTTTGCTGCAGCAAAAGCCATGAAAAAATGCAGGGGAGTTGCACCATCCTCAAAAAAGAACTGTGAGTCATGGCTTTTTTGCAATGCAGTGAGCAGGTGTAGTGTGTCGTCAGAATCTGATAAGCCTTGCGGCGGTTCATGTGTCTGCCCGCACGAAGCAGCTGCAATCAACACCCGGTGAGAGATGCTCTTTGAGCCCGGCAGGAATACGACTGTGTGTTTAGCGTAATCCGTTTTACTATAGAGTCTCATGCATATATTGCAACCATGCCTTTGTCATGATGGGCTCGGGAATGCTGATTGGTTCACAGGGTTTACCAATGGCTGAAACAAGACTGCAAACCACCTTTCCTGATACCGATTTCTTGTCTTTTGCTGCGGTAAGGTTCAATTCAGAAATATCTTTGTCAGTATAGTTAACCTGTTCAAAAATGGGTGAAACGATGTTTTTAATTGCAACTGATAATCCTTTTTCACAAACTTGCAGGGCTTCTGCAGCCATCGTTTCAATAACCATTCCGGCGGCCACCGCACGGCCGTGTGCGAGTACTTTACCTTTTTTCAAATAGAGCGTTTCCAAAGCATGCGCAGCGGTATGTCCAAAGTTGAGCATAGCACGTATGTTATTCTCCGCAAAATCCGCGGTTGTTATTTGCAGTTTGAACTGCGTGTTGGTTTCTATAATCTTTGTCCAGGCGGGGATATCATCTTTTTCAGGGAATCCTTTCTCTTGAATGTCATCCCATCCTTTTCCTGACAGCAATGCGTGCTTAATCACTTCAGCTTTTCCGTTTTTCCATTCTTCTTTTGAAAGGGAGAGTAAAAAAATGGGATCAATAAAGATGGCATCTGGCAAGCGGAAGGTTCCCAGGTAATTTTTCAACCCGCCCAGGTTGATGCCGTTTTTGCCTCCAATACCTGCATCCACCATGCATAAGAGTGTGGTTGGGATATAAACTACAGCAACTCCACGCTGATATACAGATGCTACAAAGCCTCCTAGATCTGTAATGCTGCCGCCGCCGAGACAAAATAGTACAGACTTTCTTGTTGCGTCGTTTTCCGACAGTTCGCTCCATAACCGCTCACAGGTTTCCAGGTTTTTCGCAGATTCGCCTGAAGGAACTTCTAACAAATGATTGAAGGGGAGATGGGAAATGCGGGGCAGACAATGTTTTTTTGTTTCGGCATCACATAGCAAGAAAATCTTGTCCGGTTTAGTACGCTCCAGATAATCGCTTACCGTTTCAGTAAGGTTGTGTGTAATGCAAATCACGCTTTGATTTTTTCGTAACGGTTGCTGTTTTGGCTATCCATTTTACGCAGCAATTCCAGGATGTTATTCTTCTCAATCACCGGGGCTTGCTTGTATATTTCCACGATTTCTGGCCATTTGGTAGAGAAGAAAACCCGCGTTATCAGGTTGTTGGGACTCAATGTAAATAATTCCTCCAGGCTTTTGATGGAAGCTGTAATCTCTGCTCTCGCGAGATCTGTATTTTCTGCCATTCGGTCCATGCCTTTGCGGTGATAGAGGTACGTTAGTTTTCTTGCAGCCAGAAAGCGGTTGTTGTTTACCCCGTCAATGAGGTTAAAGCGATTTCGCTGGCCTTTTCCGTCACCTTGATTCCAGCCTGGTTTTCCTTGCATTAGCCCGCCAATATTTTGGGCCTTCTGAAAAAACAACGATCCGCCAAGCTCTCCAAAACTGTCATAATCATATCCGAGTGCCATATATACATAAAAGGCAAGCAGGCTTGTAAGGTCATTCACATTTTGGTTTTCCTGAAAATCCAGTGGCTCGAACTCCCTGTAGGCAAAAGCAACATCCTCATCGTTAAAAGTAAAAACTGTTGTCTTGTAGTTACTCCCGAATACCGGGCGTGTGCTTTGCACCTGTAGGGTCGCAACAAAGTCTGAAGCATTGGTAATTCTCTTCACTTCCAGAAAAAGCGACATTTCAATTTTCTCACGAGCTTCAAAAGCGTCTTCCGTCCATTTGCGCGAGTTGATGAACTGCTGAATGGAAGTCTGAAGTGTGGTCAGGATTTGTTTATTGGTAAGCTGCAGGCTTGGCGCAATGACCTGCACATTGGCCTTTATCTCCTGCGCACTGAGATGCGTAATCAGCGTCAGAAAAAAACAAAATATCAGGCCGGATTTTTTCATATATCTGCAAAATTACCCGAAAAGTGGTAATGTATGGCTTGTTTTACGATTAGTTCTGCCACCACCTTTTTTGAAAGCAATGGAAATGATTTTGCGGCTCCGTGTTTATCAAACAGACTAACTTTATTGGTGTCATGTCCAAATCCTGCACCTTCGTCAGCCAGTGAATTTAGCACAATGAAATCCAGATTTTTACGGCTGATTTTTTCTTTGGCATAGGATTCCGCATTATTCGTTTCAAGTGCAAATCCAATCAGTGTCTGTCGGTTTGTTTTTGATGAACCCAGTTCCTTCAGGATATCCGGATTTTTTACCAGATTCAGTGTCAGTTTTTCTGATTTCTTGATTTTCTCATCTGCCTGGTTTGCCACCTTGTAGTCTGCTACTGCCGCGGCCATTACTATGATATCTGCGATTTTGGAATGGGTTAGGCATGCATCTCTCATTTCTTCAGCCGTCTGAACGTTAATTCGTTCAACATTTTTAGGGGCTTGCAAAGCAACGGGCCCTGAAACCAGCGTAACAGAAGCTCCTGCCTTTTGAAAAGCTTCAGCCACAGCATAGCCCATTTTTCCACTGGAGTGGTTTCCAATAAACCTCACCGGGTCTATGGGTTCATATGTAGGACCTGCACTTACCAATACCTGCTTACCTTTAAGGGGTAATTCCGGATTCATGATTTTCATGAATTCAGAATAAAGGGCTTCGGGTTCAGGAAGTCTTCCCGGCCCGGATAATCCACTTGCCAGTGGACCATCATCTGCAGGAATGATGTGTACACCCCGCGTTTCCAATACCTGAAGATTTTCGGTAACTGAATCATGGGCGTACATGTCAAGATCCATTGCGGGTGCAACGATTACCGGACAACGTGCCGATAAATAGGTGGCAAGTAGCAGATTGTCAGCAATGCCTTGTACCATTTTACCAATGGTGGTTGCAGTAGCAGGGGCAATAAACAAGGCATCAGCCCACAATCCGAAATCCACGTGGTTGTTCCACATGCCGGTGGATGGGTCAAAAAAATCGCAAAGAACCTGACGTTCAGAGAGCACAGATAGCGTTTCAGGAGTTACAAACCTTTCTGCCGAAGGCGTCATAATAACCTGCACCTCACAGCCATTCTTTTTGAACAGCCGAATAAGCATAGGGATTTTGTAGGCAGCAATGCCGCCTGTTACCCCCAGTATAATTTTTAACGGTTTATTTTCCGGTGTTGGCATCGGGCATACGCCAGTAAGTTTTGCCTTCGGCAAACTCCTGGGTGGCAAGCAGGGTAGGCTTGGGCTGTCTTTCGTACATCAGCGAAATTTCAATCTGTTCGCGGTTTTCCTGAATTTCTTCCAGGTTGTCAGTATCATTTACGAAAGGCTCCAGGCGATTGCGGAGTTCTTCTTTTTGGCGTTCTGCAATCTGGTTGGCACGCTTGGAGATAACAACAGCTGACAGATAAACGTTTTCGGTTTCTGCTTCCAAATTTCTTAGATCGCGGGTTTCCGCATTGCGTGATATAGGTTGGCTCATAATAATGTTTTTAGTTTTTCGATGGCTTCTTTTGCTTTTTTGTTTATGGTTGCAGCTTCTGCGGCATGTTCTCCTTTGCTGCCATTGCTGTAGGCATAATCCTGATAATAATCCAGTACTTCTTTGTATCGCTCCAATCGCTTTTTTTCAACGCTGTTTGCTGCGTAATTAAACTGGGCTTTAACGATTAAAAACTCAAGCTCCTCCTTTTTTTCCATGTCGGGATAAAGTTTGAGTGTGTTTTTGGCAGAATTAACGGCGGCGCGAAAATCACCCATCAAGAAGTATTGCTTCACATGATCGTATTCTTTTTGCTGCAGTTTTCTTCTCAGATCATCAATATGATTGTTGCAGCGCTGGGCATACTCACTGTCGGGATAATAGTTTATAAACGTTTGGAGTCCTCCAATGGTCTTGAGCGTTTGGCTTTGATCAAGCTCATGAGATCCGATGTCAAGATAATCGCAGTAAACAGCCATATAAGCGCACTCTATGCTGCGCTTGCTGGTGGTGAAATTTTCCGTAAAATCTTTGAAGAACATACTGGCAAATTCATAGTCACCCAGACCATAGTGGCTGTAGGCGGTGTAAAAATAAACCTGTTCAAGGCTGTCGGTTGCTCTTCCGTAGATGTCCCTTAACTGCTCAAACAAAGGCAGTGCCCGGGCAAAGTCTTTTTTCATGTACAGCTGCACGGCCTTTTTGTATTTCATTGTAGCATTTTTCGATTTGTAAATTTTCCCGTAATCGCTGCAGGCAGCGAGGAGGAAAATTATGGGTAGAAATCGAAAAACACGCATCATTTGGACCCGCGAATATACTGCAAAAACACCATAAAAGCAATTGAAAAGACGAAGCATGAATGGGTTGAATCTTGGGGTTTTAACTCGTGTATTAACTCTTGAAAACTTGTGCATAGCGAAAGTCGTAACAGCAGCAAATTTGCATAGTGGGAACCCCTCAAAAAATCATGGATGCAAGCCAGCTTAAGGTAGTCGCAAGACAGGTGCGCAGAGATATTCTGCGTCAGGTTTACAACGTTCAAAGCGGCCACCCCGGCGGATCGCTTGGGCTGGCGGATTATTTCACTGCTTTGTTTTTTCATTTTATGAAGCACAATCCTTCGTCCTTTAGTATGGAAGCGGAAAACGAGGATGTATTCATACTCAGCAACGGCCATGTTTCCCCTGTTTATTACAGTGTGCTGGCTCGCTCCGGGTATTTTCCTGTTGCGGAATTGAATACTTTCAGGCTGATCAACTCTAGATTGCAGGGCCATCCTGCAACCCATGAGGGATTGCCCGGAATAAGGGTTGCCACCGGCAGTTTGGGGCAGGGTCTCAGTGTTGCTGCAGGAATTGCGCTTTCAAAAAAGCTGAACAGCGATAACAGAACTGTTTATGTGGTGACCGGAGACGGGGAGTTGCAGGAGGGTCAGATATGGGAAGCAGTAATGTATGCTGCGCACAACAAACTGGATAATATGCTTGTAGCGGTTGATTTCAATGGTCAGCAAATCGATGGATCAACGCTAGATATCATGGGCTTTGATGAAATTGGCAGCAAGTTTGCAGCATTTGGATGGGAAGTGATGCACATGGACGGAAACAACATGGATGAAATCATGAATATGATTCCCCAGGCCCAAGCCAAGATGGGTAAAGGGAAACCCGTGGTAATTGTCATGAAAACGGAAATGGGGCAGGGGGTTGATTTTATGATGGGAACCCATGCCTGGCATGGTAAGGCCCCCAATGCAGAGCAGTTTGAAAAAGCCATGGAACAACTCCCCGTAACAGAACTGGGAGATTTCTAATGAATAAATTAAAACCATGGATATTGCTGCTCACTGCCTTGACTGCTGTGACAGCTCAATCGCAAATCCAGAATGCATTTCCGGGTAAAAAAACCCGGATTCTCTTCTTGCTGGATGCCAGCGGATCCATGGTGGCTGAAATGGGTAAAACCAACCGCTGGGCTGTGAGCGTAACCCTCATCAGCCGGATGGTAGACAGCCTGCGTTTTGTGGAGAATTGCGAAGTGGGGCTGCGTGTCTTTGGTCACGGGAAACCCATTACCATGCGCGATTGCTATGACACCAAGCTGGAAGTTCCATTTGCGCCGAACAACCATAAAGGGTTTATCACAAAACTCAGGCAGGTAAAGCCTTTAGGCTACACTTCCATTACCCAGAGCTTACTTGCCACAGCCAAGGATTTTCCTGCTGATAAAAATTCAAGAAACGTAATTATCCTCATCACCGATGGCATAGAAGAATGTCCGGGTGATCCCTGCGCCGTAAGTCAGGAACTGCAGCGCAAGGGAATAATATTGCAACCGTTTATCATTGGTCTGGGTACCGATGGGGAAAAGTTTAAGCAAACCTACTCATGTGCCGGACGGTATTTTAATGCGCAAACCGAAGATGAATTCAGAAAAATCATTGGTGTGATAGTAAGCCAGACATTGAACAACACTTCCGTGCAGTTCAACTTACTCGACAATCAAAACCAACCGCGCGAAACAGATGTGCCATTAACGGTTTATGACGCTACCAGCGGCCAGGTTCTGGAAAATGTTGTGCATACCATGAATGGTAAGGGCATACCGGATACACTTTATTTGGATCCGATGCGCAAATATGACATTGTGGTGCACACCCTTCCCAGTGTAACCAGAAAAAATGTAGAGCTGCAGCCCGGAAGACACAATATTATTCCGTTTGAAACACCTATGGGAAGCCTCGCCCTGAAAGTGGGCGGCATTACCAAATACGGAAGGTTGCAGGCCATTGTGCGCCAGACCGGAAAAATGGAAACACTGTTTGCACAGGATTTTCAAACCACCAAAAAATATCTGACCGGAAAATATGATCTGGAATTGCTGACCCTGCCACGTATGTTCATACCTGGAGTGGAATTAATGCAAAACAAGACCTACACTGTTGAAATTCCTGCACCCGGGCAGCTTCAACTTACGCTAGGCCGTGACGTGGTTGCATCCATTTTTGTAATCAGGGAAAACAAGATGGAGTGGGTGACAGATATCGATGGAACCCGCACATCGCAGTTTATTACCATGCAGCCCGGAGAGTACAAGGCTGTTTATCGTGCAAAAAGCGAAACCAGAACCCTTTACAGCAAAACCGTTGACTTTAAAATAACCACAGGCAGTAATACTGTATTGACTTTGTAATCCATGAAAAAATTTGAAATAACAGCCCAAAAAGACACCCGCAGTGGGTTTGGTGCCGGACTTCTAGAGGCCGCAAGGCTCGATGAGCGTGTAGTAGGCCTGTGTGCCGATTTAACCGGTTCCCTGATGATGGATGCCTTTCAGAAGGAATTTCCGCACCGCTTTTTTCAGGCGGGTATTGCTGAAGCCAATATGATGGGGCTTGCCGCCGGACTGGCTACCGGAGGCAAAATTCCGTTCACCGGAACATTTGCTAATTTCAGTACCGGCAGGGTGTATGATCAAATCAGGCAGAGCATTGCCTATAGCGACAAAAATGTGAAAATTTGCGCCAGTCATGCAGGACTGACACTTGGAGAGGACGGTGCCACCCACCAGATTCTGGAAGATATTGGCTTGATGAAAATGCTGCCTGGTATGACGGTGATTAATCCCTGTGATTACAACCAGACCAAAGCTGCCACGCTGGCCATTGCCAAGTATCACGGACCGGTATATCTGCGCTTCGGCCGACCCAAATGGCCCGTGTTTACCCCGGAAAATCAGGTTTTTGAAATTGGAAAGGCACTGATGTTGAACGAAGGAACCGACGTGAGCATTTTTGCCACCGGGCACCTGGTTTGGAAAGCGATACAGGCTGGAGAGGCTCTGGCTGAAAAAGGTATCAGCGCGGAAATCATCAATATACATACCATCAAGCCACTGGATGTGGAAGCCGTGCTAAACAGCGTGCGTAAAACCCGTTGTGTGGTAACTGCAGAAGAGCATCAGATCAATGGCGGGCTGGGCGACAGCATAGCTCAGCTGCTGGCACGTAATATCCCAACACCGGTGGAAATGGTTGCGGTTATGGACAGCTTTGGCGAAAGTGGTAAACCCGAGGAACTGCTCACCAAGTATCATCTTGATACAGCAGATGTAGTTGCAGCTGCAGAAAGAGCGATTGCCAGAAAGGGATAAACATGTTTCCCGAATCATTAGGTTCAAGCCGAAAAAACGGGATTGCTTGGTTGGTTTTATCATGGATTGTTCCTGCAATCCTCATCAAAATTTACATTTTTCCGGATTTTCAGAAGTTGGGTTTCATACAAATACCTGACGACATCTTCACGGTTTACTGGAATGCGGAACACGTAAAAAATGCACTGAATTTTCACACTGGTTTATACTATACGAATGCCATTCTGGCGCCTGATGGGATAAGCCTTTGGGGTCATGCGCTTACCCTTATTGTGGGTGTATTTAACTGGATCATCGATGATGCTGTTGTTTCAATAAATCTGGTGGCGTATTTGCATCTTGTCTTTTTTTCGGCAGGTGTTTACAAGCTTACTTCTTTCTGGATTAAATCAAGCTTGTATCGCTTGATGATTGCGCTGGTGGCCGTATTTAATGGTTATATGCTGGCTAAAAGCGGAATTCACATTAATCTAATATTATTGGGGCTGGTTCCATGGAATTTGTATGTCTTTCTATGCAGTTTTGATGCAAATGCGGTTTTGAAAAAGCCATTAATGCTGCTGTTTTCCATATTGATTCTGGCGGTGAATATTGCTTTTGATTATTATGCCATCATCTATACGGTCAGTTTTATGTTTCTCTGGTTTGTATATGTTCGGTTTTTAAGCAAACTATTGACAGCCATGAATTGGAAAAAATGGATGGTGGTGTTTTTTGTTTTTATAGTTACACATGTAATTTCAAGGTTGTTGTGCATCAATGGTATGGACAAAAAGGGGGGGATCTGGTCGGCCGCAGATTTCAGGTCGTTTTTTATTCCCGGACATTTTGGCAAATGGTTTTATTCGCATCATGTTTTTGGGAATTCCCCAATCAGTGAGAATTTTGTTTTCGCTGGATTTTCGCTGATCTTATTACTGCTGATTTGTTGTTTTCTGTTTAGGAAATATTTAGTCTGTAACCATCCGTCAATCTTATGGTTGTTCATGCTGGTTGTATTCTTCTGCATGACATTTCCTGTTATAAAGTGGGATGGCAAAAACCTGCTTTACCTGCCCACTTCTTTTACGCACTATTTCCCGGTTCTGGATCAATTCCGCGCACCAGGAAGGATGTTTGAGATGTTTCTTATTGCTTCACTGGTTTTTATTTTCACCGTAATTGAGGGTGTTCAATGGAAGTATGAATGGATTAAAATACCCGTTATGGGTCTGTTTGTTTCGGTATTTATCTTTGAGCATGCTTTGCAGACAAAACAATTTTTGGGCAAAGAATCCCTTAGTCCATCCTCCGCTGATATGCGCTATCTTCAGGGTGAAACTACATTGACGCTGCCTTTTGGTGTGCGCGACGGTTTCCGGATGATAGGTGATTATCAAAGCGCTGATGCAAAGCTGATACGTGTACCCCATGCAAAAGTGTGCAGCGGATATGTTTCCAGGATTCCCCAGGCGGTTTGGGATTCCTTGGTTGAAAAACCATGGGTGAAAACCACGTTGCTGTTGCAGGGTGATTCTGCCCTTCCCGAAATTGCTTCTGCAGACTGGGCCGCCATGATGCATAAGTCAGAAATAACGGCCGTTCGTATAGCCTTGACCGATGTGCCCAATGCGAATGTTAGTAAGGGAGAGGCTTGTTTGGTGAACCGTTTTGGATGGAAACGATATGTTGACGACGGAGTTACCTATTTAGTTAGATGATTTTTAGTGTTGTTTTTTGAAAAAGAATGGGAAATCTGAGCAAGGGTTTTTTAGCCTATGCGCTCTTAAGGCCATGGTATTGCCTAAATTTGCAATCGTAAATTGAATACCAGAGATATTCTCCGGCATTTCGGGCTGACAGGCCCGATGCAGGAACTGGAAGCCGCTCTGGCAAATGCCGGAGATCATATTTACCTGGAGGGCGTGAGCGGATCCGGGCAGGCACTTATTTTGGCTTCACTTTTTTCGGTTAGTCCCAGGTCTTTGCTCATTATCATGCCCGACAGGGATCAAGCTGGGTACATCCAATCGGACCTGGAACATTTGCTCCCCGGTGAAAACATTTTGTTTTTGCCCGACAGTTGTCTCAAACCGTATAAGCTGGGCAGTGAACATGCCATTTCAGCGCAGGAACGCATAGAAACCATTACTGCATTGCGGAAAAACAACCGTAGGATTTTGGTAACCTATACTGCCGCTATTGCCGAAATGGCTGTGGAGCAAAATGTGTTGGCACAAAACACATTTGATGTAGCCCGAAGGCAACAGCTCAATCTGGATTTTCTGATGGATTTTCTTCAGGAGAATGGATTTGAGCGTGTGGATTTTGTATTTGAGCCTGGTACCTTCAGCATACGCGGAGGTATCGTTGACCTTTTTTCATTCGCCCATGAGCACCCGTTTCGCATCGAGCTGGATGGCGATGAGATTGAGAGCATCCGAAGTTTTGATGTAAATACACAGCTCTCCCTGAAGGAAATGGACCACTTTAGCCTGGTTCCCAATGTGCACGATGCGCGTTTTGAAGAAAACCGAACTCCAGTATTTGATTATCTGGGAAAAGACACGCTCATTTTTGGTGCGGAATTACCCCTGCAGATTGAAAATCTGGGAAAGGGCTGGGAGAAGGCATTGCAGGACCATGCAACAGCCACCGATACCGGCGCAGAAAACGTGCCGCCAAACCCCAAAGACCGTTTGCTTACACCGGGTCAGCTGGGGCGTATTCTTGATTCCTTTACAGTGCTGCACTATCTGGGAAATCCTTCTGCAAAGGCAAAACGTATCGAATTTTTGCAACAACCACAGCCCATTTTCAAACGGAATTTCACCCTGTTAATTGACTGGTTAAAGGAAAACAAAAAAACAGGAATAGAAAGCCTGTTGTTTAGTGAAAACAACCGACAGATAGAGCGTTTGCAGACCATTCTTACGGATTTAAATGCACAGGTTGAATTCACCCCAGTATATGCCGGACTGAGTCAGGGTTTTACAGACGCCGATGCGAAAATGGCATTCATTACCGAGCATCAGCTGTTTGACAAATATTACAGACCCAAATCCCGCGAGCGTTATAGTGCATCTACATCACTCACCCTGCGTGAATTGCGCAGCCTAAAGCCCGGTGACTTTGTAACCCACATGGATCATGGTATCGGGCGGTTTGCCGGCCTGGAAAAAATGGAGATGAACGGGGTGCAGCAGGAAGTGGTGAGGCTTGTGTACCGCGACAATGACCTGCTGTATGTCTCCGTAAATAGCCTGCACAAAATTGCCAAATATACCGGCAAAGATGGTACGGCACCATCGCTGCACAAACTGGGCAGTCCGGTGTGGGATAAGCAAAAGAAGGCTACCAAGAAAAAGGTAAAAGATATTGCCCGCGAGCTTATTAGCCTGTATGCACGCCGCAAGGCGCAGAAGGGTTATGCGTTTGCACCCGACAATTATTTGCAGCTGGAACTGGAGGCCGGATTTTTCTATGAAGATACACCCGACCAGGCCAAGGCCACGGAAGACGTAAAGCGCGACATGGAAAGCGAACAGCCCATGGACCGGCTGGTGTGCGGCGATGTGGGTTTTGGAAAGACCGAAGTGAGCATGCGCGCGGCTTTCAAGGCGGTTTGCGACAGTAAACAGGTGGCGGTGCTGGTGCCTACAACCATATTGGCGCAGCAGCATTACCGCACCTTTAAAAAACGTTTTGCCGGTTTCCCGGTAACCGTGGAATATCTGAACCGATTTAAAAGCGCCAAAGAACAAACGGCTACGCTGGCCAAGGTGAAAGAAGGTAAGGTAGATGTGCTTATTGGCACGCACCGGTTGCTGGGCAAGGACGTGGAGTTTAAAGACCTGGGGCTGATGATTATTGACGAAGAGCAGAAGTTCGGTGTAGCCGCCAAAGAAAAACTCAAAGAACTGAAAGTGAATGTGGATACACTTACGCTAACTGCAACGCCGATACCGCGTACACTCCACTTTTCGCTGATGGGTGCAAGAGATTTAAGCATTATCAATACAGCCCCGCCCAACCGACAGCCGGTGCATACAGAGCTGCATCCTTTAAACAGGGAAGTTATTTCAGAAGCCGTTCAGCATGAGCTGGGGCGTGGCGGACAGGTGTTTTTTATTCACAGCCGCGTTAAAGATATTCATGATATTGCCGCCATGATTGAGGATGTGGCGCCCGGAGCCCGGGTTTGCGTTGCACACGGACAAATGGAAGGTGCGGCACTGGAAGATGCCATGGTGCGATTTATTGAAGGCGAGTATGATGTGCTGGTAGCCACTTCCATCATTGAAAGCGGACTGGATATTTCCAATGCGAATACCATCATCATCAATAATGCGCACATGTTTGGCCTCAGCGATCTGCATCAGATGCGGGGCCGGGTAGGGCGCAGCAATGTAAAGGCTTTCTGTTATTTGCTGTCGCCGCCCCTAAGTGTGCTGAGCGAAGATGCACGCAAGCGCCTTCGCACTATTGAGGAATACACCGATCTGGGCAGTGGTTTTCAGGTGGCCATGCGCGATCTTGACATTCGCGGAGCAGGGAATCTGCTTGGCGGCGAACAAAGCGGCTTTATTTCAGAAATGGGTTTTGAGATGTACCATAAAATTCTGGATGAGGCAGTGCGCGAACTTAAACATGATGAGTTTACCGGTTTGTTTGATGAAGAAGGCACAGAAGATATCAGCAGCCGCGATTGTCAGGTGGAGGCGGATTTTGAAATGCTCATACCGAGCCATTATGTGACCCAGGTGGCAGAAAGGTTGGCCCTGTATAGTGAACTGTCATCCATTGCCACAGAAATGCAGCTTAAAGCGTTTGCAGAGCAATTGCGTGACCGTTTTGGCAAGTTGCCTAATGCGGTGGTGGCACTGCTGGATACGGTGCGCTTAAAATGGGCTGGCAAGCAGATTGGACTTGAGAAAATCACATTGAATGATGGCAGGATGCGGTTGTATTTTCCCGGAGATCCGAATGCAGCAGTTTACCACAGCGATGTATTTGTGGAGATGATGAACAGGATTGCAACGCAGCCCAGTAAATTCAGCATGAAGCAAACCGATAAAGCCCTGATTGTAAATGTGACAGGGGTAGAGAATGTGTTTGAGGCGCTTTATGTGCTGGAGGGGTTGAGGGGATGAGTTTGATGTATGCCACCCCTTAGGAAATTTCGATAAAAGCGCTATCTGCACTTAAAAGGAGATCATAGATCTGTGATTTGTTACTGATAATTTTATTTGCAATCGCTACGGTGGAAGTATTACCTAATCTTAACCATATGATTTTTGGAGGAGTCCCTTTCAGCGTTGCGATGTCGATAAAGTCAGCATCAAATGTTACGATACAGTAATCATTTTCTCTGGCGAAAAGCCATATTTGATTATCAGTGCTGTTCTCAAGATTTAAATGTCTTACCTGACGAGCTTCCTTAAACTCTTTTTCTAAAAGTGTTACGATGCGGTGTGAAACATTCTGATCAAAAAGTAGTTTCATGATGCAAAGCGGAATCTGTGTTCCTTATCGGCTGCATAGCCTAAACAAGCTCTGATTTGCTCTTCATTCAGTTCCGGATAATCTTCTATAATTTCCGGAATGCTCATACCCGAAGCCATCCATCCCAAGACATCATAAACAGTAATTCTGGTACCTTTAACGCAGGGTTTTCCAAAACGGATGTTTGGGTCAATTTCTATGTACTTCGCGTAGTTCATGATAGCAAATTTAAGAAAAAATAGAGATTGAACAATTTAAGATACAAAACACAAATGCTTACAACCCTGCAAATTCAGCATGAAGCAAACCGACAAAGCTTTGATTGTGAATGTGACAGGGGTAGAGAATGTGTTTGAGGCGCTTTATGTGCTGGAGGGTTTGCGGGGATGAGCCTGCTTTATGGTTGATTGGGTCCATTGTGTTTAAATACGTCTTTTCATGACTGTATTTTTGGCTTGCCTTTAAATATTGGCATTCAATGATATAAGTCATCGGTTAGGGCCATTAACCTCACGCTGCAGTATGGTCGCCTTCCGCAGTTTTGCATTCCCGGAGGTATCCCATGCATTTTACACAATCACAACTGCACAAAAACGATTTTCACCTGCACCGCGAATGGCTGCGCACTTCACCCCACGGCGCCTACGCGTCTTCTACCCTGAGCAATTGCCACAGCCGCAAATATCATGGCATGCTGGTGCTGCCTGATAAAAACGAGCAGATGCAGGTATTGCTTTCATCATTGGATGAAACCTTGTTTGCCTATGAGGATAAATTCGACCTGGCCACACACCGATACCCGGATGCTATTCATCCTGTGGGTTATCAATACATTGAATCGTTGGATGTGGATGAGGCCATTAGCTGGACCTTTCGCGTGGATCAGGTGCGGGTCAAAAAGACACTTTCGTTGTCGCCAACAGAGAACCGTCTCTGGGTAAAATATGAACTGCTGGAAACCAACATTCCCAACGTATACTTAGGTGTTCAGCCGCTTATGGCTTTCCGCGACATACACCATCTGCGCCGCATGGAGCCTGATTTTATGGGCAAGACCGAGATGCAGAAACTGGTTATATGTACGGAAATAGACCATATGCAACAAAAGTTGTACTGTCAGGTCTCCGGTAAGCAGGAATTTATTCATCACGCCCATTTTTATTACCACATGCAGTTTGCCCATGAGCAGGAACGAGGCTATGCCTACGAAGAAGATCTCTACTGTCCGGGCTATTTCAAGGTTCCGCTGGAACCTGGCAAGCCGGTAGTGTTTTCGGCAGGTACAAAACCCTTGCCATCAGAAAAAATGATGACCCGGTACAAAGCAGACAGCCGTGGATTGAAACCGTTGAAAAATACGGATGCCATGCTGGAACACGCTGCAGCTCAGTTTATTAAAACCGTGCGCGGCGGTAAGGAAATACAGGCGGGTTTTCACTGGTTTGGTCGTTGGGGCCGCGATACGTGTATTTCTTTACCCGGACTAACCCTGTCTACCCACAAACCACAACTTTTTACCGAGGTCATTAACACTACCCTCAAAGATCTCAAATACGGTTTGTTGCCCAATGTGGGCAAAAAGGCAGGTGCATCCTACAATTCAGCCGATGCAGCACTGTGGTGTGTATGGGCTTTACAGCAGTATGCTATTTACATTCAGGATGCAGGCAAGGTTTGGAAAACCTACGGCGATGCACTGAAAAAAATACTGAACTACCATGCCAAAGGCACGCTAAACGGCATTCACGCCATGAGCAATGGTTTGTTGACTGCCTCCGAAACAGGAAAAGCCCTCACCTGGATGGATGCCATTGTGGACGGTTACCCGGTTACGCCCCGGTCCGGTATGGCGGTGGATATCAATGCGCTGTGGTATAATGCAGTTTGCTTTTGCCTGGAAGCTGCCCGTTGTGCTGGTGATACCACTTTTATTGAATCCTGGAGTCGTTGGCCGGCGCTCATTGAAGCCAGTTTTGAGGATATATTCTGGGATGAGGAACGCGGCTATCTGGCTGATAGTTTTTATCAGGGAATGACAGACACTGCTTTGCGTCCCAATCAGATTTTTGCGGTTTCGCTGCCGTATTCTCCGCTGAAAAAATCGGCAAAAAAGGCAGTGGTGGATGTGGTGGGTCGTGAATTGCTCACGCCAAGAGGCTTGCGCACGTTGGAACCCCGTGATTCCAATTACAAAGGCATTTATGCAGGAAATCTTCGTCAGCGTGATCTGGCTTATCACCAAGGAACGGTATGGACATGGCTTTTGGGGCATTATGCACATGCATATTGTGCCGTGCACGAAAAACGGGCGTTGTCTATGTTGCAAAAAATATGGGATGATTTCCAGCCTGCAATAACGGAATATTGCATCGGTACTGTGGCAGAAATATATGACGGAGATCCGCCCTTCGAACCCAAAGGTGCAGTATCTCAAGCCTGGAGTGTGGCAGAAATGCTTAGAATCAGACAACTGCTTGAAAATCTTAAAAGCGAAAAGCAGACATCCGTGCAGCAAACCCTTCGTGCAACCGCAACTGCCATGTAAATGCGGGTGCTAATGTTTGGCTGGGAATTTCCGCCCCATATTTCCGGTGGACTGGGAACGGCCTGTTATGGGCTCACCAAAGGCCTGATGGAGCATGGTGCCGAGATATTGTTTGTCTTGCCCAGGTTGTTTGGGGGGGAAGAGGAAGGGAGCATGCGCATGATCAGTGCCAATGAGTCAGGATTACCCCAGGAATACAGCCGATTTATCCAAAAGGGCAAAATACAGTTGCTACAAGTGAATACATCGTTATTTCCGTATGCAACAGAAGAAACCTATGCGGCAGGTTTTCAAAACTCATTTAACGAATTACAACAAAGGACACACACATCTATGGGCGCGGGGCTGGCGGGCTTGTATGGAAGCGGTCTGATGGAGGAAGTATACCGTTATGCTTCCCTGGCTCCACAGATAGCGCAAAGCCATCAGTTTGATGTGGTTCATGCACACGACTGGCTGACGTTTCCGGCCGGAATGGCGGCCTCTACCCAATCGGGGAAGCCGTTTGTGGCACACATTCATGCCACGGAATACGATAGGTCGGGCAGCAACCCCAATATGGAAGTGAAACGAATAGAGCAGCAGGGTATGGAAGCCGCAGATCGCGTAATTGCTGTTAGTGAATATACAAAAAAAATGGCAATAAAACAATACCATATTCCGGAAAACAAAGTGGATGTGGTGCACAATGGTGTACTGCAGGCTGCTGTTCCTGCGTGCCCTTCGGCCCAAAAACATGCTCCGGTGGTTGTATTTCTGGGCAGGGTTACATTTCAGAAAGGTCCTGAATATTTTTTACATGCGGCAGCAAGGGTTTTGAGAAAAAATCCGGATGTGCGATTTGTGCTTGCAGGACACGGCGATCAGCTTTTGCGCATGATTTTGCTTGCAGCCCAACTCAGGATTTCATCGAGGGTCAGTTTCACCGGTTTTATTCAGGAAGATGATATTGCCCGTTTGTTTGGCCATGCCGATGTGTATGTAATGCCATCGGTTTCAGAGCCGTTCGGAATATCAGCGCTGGAAGCAGCCAGGGCAGGTGTTCCTGTTATTATTTCCAAACAAACAGGAGTGGCAGAGGTGTTGAACAGTGCATTGAAAAACGATTTCTGGGATACCGAAGGCATGGCAGATTCCATACTTGCCTTGCTAAAACACAGTGCACTGAACAGATGGATGAGTAAAAACGGACAACGGCAGGCACGGCAGCAAACATGGAATAAAGCTGCTTCGAGGGTGCTTAAGACCTATTCACAATTGCAGCTATGACAACGAAACGCTATATATGTCTTTATTTTCAGGTGCATCAGCCATATCGGCTGGGCCCGTTTCGCTATTTTGACATCGGCCGTGGCGGAGGCTATTTTGATGAGGAGAAAAACAAAAGTATCTTAGAGAAGGTAAGCCGAAAGTGCTATTTGCCGGCCACACGCCTGCTGCAGGAAATTGCAGGTGCACACCCAGACCGGTTTAAATGCACTTTTTCATTCTCCGGTACGGTACTAGATCAGATGTTGCACTTTCATCCTGAATCCCTGTCGGAGTTTCAAAAACTGGCAAAAATGCCCGGCGTGGAAATACTGGCTGAAACCTACGGGCATTCGCTAAGTGCACTTGTAAGCCGCAGTGAGTTTGAACAACAGGTTAAACGGCATGGGAAATTGGTGCAAGAGCTGTTTTCACAAGAGCCAAAAGTATTGCGGAATACGGAACTTGTTTACTCGGATGAAATTGCCGCCTACACAGCAGCCATGGGATTTAGCGGCATGCTGGCGGAGGGTGCTGACCGCATTCTGGGTTGGAAAAGCCCCAATTATTTGTATGCTGCTAAAAATTTACCTGAACTGGGGCTTTTACTGAAAAACTATCGCTTAAGTGATGATATTGCCTTCCGTTTTTCCCAGCCCGACTGGAATGCAGGACCCCTGACCGCTGAAAAATTTGTGTACTGGCTCAATGCGATTCCCGAGGATGAACCGCTGGTGAATTTGTTCATGGATTACGAAACATTTGGGGAGCACCAGTGGGCGGAATCCGGCATATTTGATTTTCTAAGGGCTTTGCCCGACGCGGTTTTCAGGTATTCAGATTTTGAGTTTATTACGCCCTCAGAAGCATTGTCGGAGTTGAAACCCGCAGATGAAATCAGCATGCCCGAGCCGGTTTCCTGGGCAGATGAAGCAAGGGATTTGAGCGCCTGGCTTGGCAATCCATTGCAGGATGATGCGTTTGAAAGTTTATACCGGCTACGTTCTTTGGTTTCAGATTGCCGTGATGAGCAGATTCAGCAAGACTGGCAAAAACTGCAAACGAGCGATCATTTCTATTACATGTGTACCAAGTTTTTTGCAGATGGCGATGTACACAAGTATTTCAATCCCTACGATTCCCCTTATGAGGCCTTTGTCAACTACATGAATGTGCTGGCAGATTTTGAGCTGAGATTGAAAGCATACGTCGCCAGCATACCCAAACAGCGGAGGCGGTTAACTTACCAAAGGCAGGCTGTTCCGCACCGTGCTCAAACTGATTAATGCAATGAAAAATGGAAGAACAAAAACAGACAGCAGATGTGATATTCGAAGTCAGCTGGGAAGTATGTAATAAGGTTGGCGGCATACATACCGTTATCAGCAGCAAGGCTGTCACCGCTATGAAAGAATGGGATGACAGGCTAATTATGATTGGTCCTGATATCTGGAAGGGAACTACCGCTCATCCTGAATTTGAGGAGGATGCAGAGTTGTTTTCCGCATGGCGAAACCATGCTGCCACCCAGGGTATAGTTATCCGTGCCGGCCGATGGAAAATACCCGGCAATCCGCCAGTTATACTGGTTGATTTTACTTCCTTCTTCTCACAGAAAAATGAAGTTTTTGCCCACTTGTGGACCCGTTATCAGCTGGATTCTCTCACTGGAAGCTGGGACTATGCAGAACCGGCGATGTTCGGTTATGCGGCAGGCAAGGTGATTGAAAGTTTTTACCATTTCTACCTCACCTATAGCGATCGGATTGTGGCGCAATTTCATGAATGGATGACGGGCGCGGGTATTTTATATCTGGAGGAGCATGTTCCCCAGATTGCTACGGTTTTCACGACCCATGCAACAGTGCTGGGGCGCTGTATTGCAGGTAATGGTTTTCCGCTTTACGAAGGACTCGATAAGTTTGATCCTGCTCAGGAAGCCCGCAAATTCAATGTCATGGCCAAGCATTCCCTGGAAAAGTGTGCAGCTGCATTTGCAGACTGTTTCACCACCGTCAGTGAAATAACGGCAAAAGAATGTGTTGCATTTCTGTCAAAAAGGCCTGATATGGTTACCCCAAATGGGTTTGACAATACAATTGTGCCGGATTACTTTCTGTTTCAGGAGAAGAGGCTGATGGCAAGAAGGATTTTACTGGATACAGCTTCGGCTATGAAAGGCAGGTCTTTTGGGTCCAATACCCTGTTATTGCTAAAAAGTGGCCGTTATGAATTTCACAACAAGGGCATTGATGCATTTATGGATGCACTCGCTTTGCTGAAAGAAAAGCACAATGGCAGGGATATCGTGGCGTTTGTTTTCATTCCCGCGGGGCAAACAGGATATCGCAAAGATGTGTGGAATGTGCTAAACGAAAAAGAAGCCCGCCTGTCCGGCAATTGTGTGATAACCCATAACCTGATGAACGCCGATCATGATGCCATTGCAGAGGCCATAGAGAAAGCCGGTTTGCATAATGGCACTGACGGTAAAGTGCATGTGATTTATTCTCCCGTCTATCTTAACGGCCAGGACGGTATATACAATCTATCCTATTATGATTTGCTGCCGGGTTTTGATCTTACCGTTTTCCCATCCTACTATGAACCATGGGGATATACACCACAGGAAAGCGTCGCGTTTTATGTGCCAACCATAACCACAGACAATGCAGGTTTCGGGGATTTTCTCATGGCCAATATGCCAATGAATGATATTCAGCATGGTGCTGCAGTTATTACCCGGGGGGAAAAGGCCCTGCCGGAAGTAAGCATGGATATTGCAGGGGTAATTGAGTCGTTTGCAGATCTTACGGCAGAACAGGTAAAAATGGCCAGGGTTTCAGCGCATGCATTATCCAATAAAACACTGTGGAAGCAGCTATTGCAGCAATACAAGGCGGCCTACGGCATTGCGCTGCAAAAAACCCAGCTGCGGAAAACCAGTTTCAGCCATGCGGCCACGGTCCACCAGTTTTCTGTCGATGCCGGCAAAGTGCAGGCCCGCGAGCCACGATGGCACAAGATTTTCGTCGAAACCAGCTTGCCACCTGCTTTTAAGCCTCTCCGAGAAATTATGGATAACCTTTGGTGGACATGGCAGCCCAAAGCCATTGAACTTTTCGAATACATGCATCCGGAAATATGGGAACAATGCGCCCATAATCCGTTTAGCATGCTGGAGCAACTGAGTGTCGACAGGCTGGAAATCCTCGAGCATGACAGTGGTTTTCGAGCGCGCCTTGATGAGGTTTATGGATTGTTTAAGGAATACATAAACCGGCCGGTGCAGGATACTTTCACTGTGGCATATTTCTGTACGGAATTTGGTATTTATTCCGGGCTGGAGCAATACTCGGGCGGACTGGGTATCCTGGCTGGAGATTTGCTAAAGCAGGCCTCAGACGACGGGTTTCCGCTGATTGGTGTTGGCCTGCTGTACCGGTATGGTTATTTTAAGCAGGAAGTTTCACTGCATGGAGAACAGATTACCGGAATGGAGCCACAAAAGTTTACCTGTCAGCCCCTGCATCCGGTTTACGATAAACAGGGAAACTGGCTTCGGGTAAGCATCGCCTTGCCCGGCAGAACGCTTTATGCACAGGTGCGCAGGGCTGATGTGGGGCGAACACGTTTGTTTTTGCTGGATACGGATATCGCAGAAAACCGTGCGGAGGATCGAAAAATTACAAGCCAGCTTTATGGCGGTGATCGAGAAATTCGCCTGAAACAGGAGATGCTGCTGGGTATTGGAGGTATGCGATTGTTGCAAATGCTTTCAATTTCACCGGATATTTTTCATTTTAATGAAGGACATGTGGCTTTTGCTTCGCTGGAGCGAATCAGAATGCTCATGTATGATGAAAATATGGGCTTTGCTGAGGCGATGGAGTGGGTGCGGGCTACCACGCTGTTTACTACCCACACGCCGGTGCCCGCGGGTCATGAGATTTTCAGTGAAGAATTGCTGCGTTCTTACCTTGGACATTTTGCTCCCTTGCTCAATATTAGCTGGGAAAAGCTCATGCAGCTGGGGAACTGGCAGAATCATTCGCCCTCTTATCAGGATTTTTCCATGAGTTTACTGGCTGCCAATACTTCTATTCAAATGAATGCGGTAAGCCAAAAACACGAATGGGTAAGCCGCCATATGTTTTCCCGTTTATGGGAAGGATACGGTGAAGACGAATTGTTTATTGGGCATGTTACCAATGGAGTTCATGTGCCTACCTGGGTTGCGCCTTGCTGGCTCGGCGCAGATTCTTTTTCCTTCGATGCAATCCGGGAAAATCACCTGCAGCTCAAAAAAGAACTCATTGCAGAGCTGAATATGCGTTTTAAGACTGCCGGAGCTGATGATAACCGATATTACAAACGCTATGCAGGATTCTTCGAGAAAATCAATGAAGATGCGCTGATTATCTCGTTTGCCAGAAGGTTTGTTGCCTACAAAAGGCCGGGTTTACTCTTTTTTGATACCGATCGTTTACAGAAAATTCTGGCGGGAGCAACCATGCCTGTGGTGTTTTTGTTTGCCGGGAAAGCCCATCCCAGTGATTATGCAGGACAGGAAGAAATTCGTCATTTGCTGAATTTATCCGTGAGTCCCGAGTTCAGGGGCAAATTGTTTTTTCTGATTAATTACGACATGGAACTGTCAAGGTTTCTGGTTCGCGGTTCGGATGTTTGGCTAAATCTGCCCAGAGACGGTATGGAAGCCAGCGGTACCAGCGGTATGAAAGCGGCCATGAATGGTGTTTTGAATCTGAGCACCCGCGATGGCTGGTGGCCTGAAGCAGAAGATTTGGATTGTGGATGGACTATTTCACACCACCTGTCGGAGAAAAACGGGGAAGATGAGTGGGATGCAGAGCGCCTTTATGAGCTGCTTGAAAATCAGGTTGTACCAAATTACACGGGTTTCATGTCAAAAAAAGAGCCCTCCCCATGGCTTCAGAAAATGCATAACGGAATTTTGGGTGTTCGAAGTCGGTTTAATGCCGGAAGAATGCTCGCAGATTATCAACATATTTTCTATGAACCTATTTTTATGCGCCTAACAGCATTGCAGCAAAATCAATTTGAAGGTATCCGCGGGCTGGCCGCATGGAAACAAAAAGTTGAGAATGCCTGGCCAGGATTGACTGTGCTTCAGGCCAAGTGGCATGATACAGCAAATAAGGCCATGCCAATGGGTGAGAGTTTGTACCCAAAGATAATCCTTAGTCTCAATGGTCTTACAGTGAATGAAATCGGTGTCGAAATGCTGGTCATTGCCAAACGAAAACAACCCTCTGATCCATTTTCTGTACTTAAGTGTGCTGAGCTTGATGGGGCCGAAACTTCGGAAGGAGAAGCTGTTTGGACGGGTTCTGTGCGTATGCAAAAGCCAGGTGTATATGAGTATGGATTTCGTATTTATCCAAAACATCATTTGCTTGCACACCGTCAGGACTTTCCTCTGATTAAGTGGGTTTGAAATCTTATCTGGCAATGATGATTCGATGCAATGAGATCAAATGTCCTGTGCGTAGTTCCAGGCTGTAAATGCCATCTTTCAAATGGCGGACATCAATTTGCTGTTTGGCTTGAGCAATCTGGAATGTACAAACACATTTACCGGACAGGTCTTTGATGATTATTGAGCCTCCCGGTTCCTCAGACTGTATCGTAAACAGACCAGGTGTGGGATTGGGCGAAATATTGGGATTTGTCGACTGACATGTAGAAGAGATAACTGTCGAATATTCCGGTGATGCACCAGCCCGCTGTTTTTTCAGACGGTAATATTGAACTCGACCTGTTTTGTCTCTGTCCAGATACTCAATGAGAGATGGATTATTGCTTTGGCCAAATTTCAATGCGTGAAATTCTTTACCGTTAGATGATTTCTCAAGAACAACCTGCACATTGTCTGTTTCCTCTTGAAGAACACAGGAAACGCGTATTCCTTCGGGTACACAATGTGCTGCAAACCGATGCAGCCTAACAGGAAGAAGAAGTTCATACCCTATTGAGCCGGCGCAGGCGAAGGAAAAACCATCATTGTTGCCTACATTGTATATCTGGGCTTTTGCCGCTTTGGGCAGTGTGGTGCCTAAAAGGGTCAGCCACAATGCTGTTTTAAGGATACTGTTTCTCATATCTTCCATCATTTAGGGGCTGTTCTGCATCCGCGTCCGCCAAAGTTTGCGTTGCGGTCGCCATTTGAGTCAATGGCATAAAATCGATCAGAAACCCGGAGCATGGCTAAGGGTTTATCCCAGCTGCCACCTCTGAATCCCGTTCCCAGTCCGGTTGGGTCCGGCCAGTTGGATACATTGGCGTTGCCAAAGGCATCGATTGTCCCGTTGCCATGCAATCCAGTATAGTTTCTGCCTTCGGGATTGCCTACAGTTATGGTTCTTTCGAATACATTGCCGCTGAGTTCCATGATTCCGTAATAGCCGGATCCTGTTGCAGTTCTGGTGTTGAAACCCTGTCCAAAACAACCAACGCGCATTGGTCCCTGCACTCCCGGTGTGTTATTGTAGTTGCAATTGGCTGTGGCATTGGATGCGGTTTCATTGTTGTTGCCGGCATTGTTTATTCCGGTTGCAGCGGTAATAAAGGTGTTTCCCCATGCATATTCATTGTTGACGGCAGAAATATTGCCTCGGGCTGCTTTTTCATATTCCAGTTCGGTCATGGGCCTCAAGCATGCCCAATCAAGGTAGGCGGCAAGGTCTGGCCAGTTTAAAAAGTTACAGCCCAGATGTGGATTTGATGATTGAAAGTTCCACGGGGTGCCGGTTATTTCATTTCTAAATGCAGAAATGCCCGGAAATCTTGCAGTTGCCTGAGCTTTATCCAGTTTATTCAGAAAAGCAACATATTGTGTCTGAGAAATTTCATACTTCATGCAATAAAAAGCCATGTAACCTTTTGGAAATTCGGCCGGCACCGGTCCAATATGGTCACCGGATGAGGTGTAATTAAAATCGCCGGGATTTTTGCCAACGGGTAGAATACCCTCACTGCCAATCGGATACGGGTCTGTGTAAGATGGAATCATAAAAAATGCGCCTGTTTCGTTTCCCCCGCTGCCCGCGTAAAAACTGCCCTCCGGAACATAAACCATCTCTACGCCGAAAACACAGACTTCTACTTTGTCATTGCTTGTCAATCCATCAGCGCCATAATTCCAGCGCAGTTTTACATTGTTGTATGATACATTGCTTTGGGCTAAGATTCCTGCTGCATGGATAAAAACGCCAAAGGCACCGCCACTTCCATTATCGTTGCTGCTGCTGATATTGCTTCCTGAAGGCTCCGAGTGTCCGTCCCCACTGCCTGTTCCATCTACATAGTTCAGGGTTGCGTGGTGCCAGGTAGATTGACCTTGAAGTCGATATTTAACAAATATCCAGGCCGCATCCCAGTTATTTGGACCTGTGTTTACGCGCCATGAATTATCCCAGCTTACATTAAACTGAACCTCAACGTATTGAAGGGTTGTGTTTTGCCCCTGCAGTGAAGGTGCGCTCAAAACAAGGTTGTTGCCAAAAATCCTGATGGAAGCCAGGAGGGCACAATAAAACAATAGCAGCGTTTTTTGAATTGAGTGTCTCGTGAGGTACATAGCAGGTGTATTTAAGGTTAAATGACAGTGTATAAATGACAATATGGACAATCAAATGTATAAAAAGAAAATTAAAACATCAAAAAGAAAACAAAAAACTTGGCCTTTTGAATTGAAAATAAAGTAAAACCCTATACAAAATGATTAATTCAATCAAATTGCGGCGGCCTGCAATGCGATTTTCCTGTTTCTAATGGGGTTTCTAACAGCCCAGTGGGTTTAGTGATTTAGACTTCTGTGGTATATGTGTGAAGATTCTAGATTTGTTTGGGATAAAATGTCTAAGTCGTCTATTGTAAATACCCCTAAGGATTTATAGCCGTGCTTGTGAAATTTGCAGCAGACTTATAACTTGTGCCATGCAGAGAGACACAGTAGCCAATTGCCGCAGATTTTGGATTCGGAAATCAGGATTAATCTTGCTGTTTTATTGATTGATGCGGGAAAAGTGGCATAGATATCTCTGCGGCGTGAACTTTTCCATTGCTACTATGCATGGAAAAGAACAGGTCATTGCTCCGCTTTTTAAACAACAATTTGATGCTTTGGCGCATGTTCCACAAAACATCAATACGGATTTGCTTGGCACATTCACCGGTGAAATTGAAAGGGAAGGGGATATGCTTTCAGTAGCCAGAAAAAAGTGTCTGATGGCCATGGATATGCTTAATCTGGATGTGGGTGTGGCCAGCGAAGGTTCATTTGGTCCGCATCCGGAATGGGGGTTTATTCCGGCAGCAACCGAGTGTGTTCTGTTGATTGACCGCAAAAATGGTTTCGAGATTCATGATTCAATTCTCAGCACCGAAACCAATTACGCAGGAAGATTCATAAAAACAGAAGCCGAGCTCAGGGCCTTTGCTGCCGATGCCGGTTTTCCTGCCCATGGTCTAATATTGCGTAAGGCAGAGAGCACAAGTGAACAGATTTTCAAAGGGTTGCAGGATGAAGAAAAACTAAAACAGGCTTTTTTTACGCTGCACGACAAATACGGAGCAGCCTTTGTTGAAACCGATATGCGTGCCATGCACAATCCTACCCGTATGAAAATGATTGCCAGGTGCACACAAACATTAATTGAGAAGATAAAAAGTGCCTGCCCGGAATGCAGGCAGCCCGGCTTTGGCGTGGTTGATGTTATCAGGGGATTGCCCTGCCGGATCTGCGCCATACCGACCCGAAGTGTGCTGGCTCATCTTTTTATCTGCTCCGGCTGTGGTTTCAGAGAGGAAAAAAAGTTTCCTGGAAACAAGCAGTGCGAAGATCCTATGTATTGTGACAACTGTAATCCTTAATGCGAGTGCTATGGATGTTTTGATTTTATACTCAATGTAAACAATGAAGTAATGAAGAAAATATGTTATTCTTTTCTAGGGCAAAACAGAACAATAAATAAATAAACCAATAAACAAATACCACATGCAATTTCAAATTCTGATAAACAACCTTACCAATCCCACGCTGCTGTTCTTCCTTTTAGGAATCATCGCAGTGCGTCTGAAAAGCGACCTGGAAATACCGGAGTCGAGCTCTAAGTTTATTTCCTTGTATCTATTGTTTGCCATCGGTTTTAAAGGCGGACAGGAACTGGCAGTGAGCGGATTTAATGCGCAGATCGTTTACGCCCTGCTTTTTGGTTTTGGCCTGGCAGCGGCCATTCCTTTTTATACTTTTCATTTGCTGAAAAAGAAATTAAGTGTCAGCGATGCAGGGGCTATAGCTGCTTCTTATGGTTCGGTGAGCGCAGTTACCTTCGTGGCTGCCATTTCTTTTCTTGAATTGCAAAAAATTCATTCCGGCGGGCATATGGTTGCTGTGATGGCATTGATGGAATCTCCGGCCATTATCGTAGGTGTAATGCTCATGTTACATTATGATAAGGAAAATCAGGCAGGCCGGAATATCAGCATTGCGTCTATTGCCAGGCATTCGTTTACCAACGGAAGTGTTTTGATGATATTTGGCAGTCTGGTCATCGGACTGATTGCCGATGTGAAACAGGCTGAAGGTATAAAGCCATTCACCAACGATATCTTCAAGGGCTTTTTGTCTATTTTTCTGCTTGAAATGGGTATGGTAACGGCGAGACGCTTCTCCGCTTTTTTAAAGTACGGCTGGTTTGTAACCCTGTTTGCTATTGTCATTCCTGCCATTAACGGCTCTCTTGTTGCTTATGCCAGTCAATTTATTACGGTTGAAACGGGAGACAGGTTTATCTTTGCGGTTCTGGCAGCCAGTGCTTCCTATATCGCCGTGCCCGCGGCCATGCGTATTGCCGCGCCCAAGGCCGATCCCGGGCTTTATGTTCCCATGGCGCTCGGGGTAACGTTTCCATTCAACATTACCATCGGCATGCCGCTCTATTACATGATTATACAATAAACCCTAAATATGTCTTCCTGTCTCATAAAAAATGCCAGTTGTATCAACGAAGGCCGTGTGTTTCAAACCGATGTGCTCATTGAAAATGATGTTATTGCTGCCGTTGGTGCCAATATTACAGCTGCGGCTGACAAGGTAATTGACGCAACCGGAAAGTGGCTATTGCCAGGCATCATCGATTGTCAGGTACATTTTCGTGAGCCCGGACTTGAGCATAAAGCAGACATATACAGCGAGAGTAAGGCAGCTGTTGCAGGAGGGGTAACCTCTTTTGTGGATATGCCCAATACGGTTCCCAATACATTAACCCCGGAACTGTTACAGCAGAAATACGATTTGGCACAGGCAAAATCCCTGGCCAATTTTGGCTTTTTGCCCGGCGTAAATGCCGATAACATTGATGAAATTATTACGGCTGATACCTCGAAGTGGCTGGCCGTTACGGATGATGGACTGTATTTCACCCGGGGCGGAAATTTGCTGGTGGAAAATCCGGAGGTGATGGAAAAGCTCTTTGCCCATTGCAAAGCGGTAATCGCCATACATTCCGAAAAAGAGAGCATCATTAAGGCCAATGAAGCGCACTATCACAGTATTTACGGTGATGATATACCTGTGTCCCTGCACCCTGTCATTAGAAGTGCTGAAGCTTGTCTGGCTGCATCGGAGTCGGCCATTGCACTGGCTAAAAAATGGGGCGCAAGATTGCACATCTTACATCTAAGCACTGAGGTTGAGACGCATCTTTTTCAAAACGATATCCCGCTATCAGAGAAGAAAATAACTACTGAAGCTTCGGTTCACCATCTTTGGTTTACCGATGCGGATTATGAGCGCCTTGGTGTGAAAATCAAGTGGAATCCCGCCATCAAATCCGAGGCGGACCGCAAAGGACTGCTAAAAGCGCTGATGGATGACAGGATTGATATCATTACCACAGACCATGCCCCGCATACCTGGCAGGAAAAGAACCAGGTGTATGTTAAATCCATGTCAGGTGCGCCAATGGTGCAGCATTCTCTAAACGTGATGCTGGAATTGCAAAAGCGGGGCGAGATTACGCTGGAAAAGATGGTAGAGAAGATGTGCCACAATCCTGCTATTTTGTATGGAATTCAAAAACGCGGCTTTGTTCGGGAAGGTTATTATGCCGATTTGACATTGGTGGATCCCAACAGCAGCTGGACGGTTAGCGAAGATAACCTGCTGTATAAGTGCGGCTGGTCGCCACTCACGGGTACCGCCTTTAGTACCCGTGTGACACATACTTTTGTAAACGGACATCTGGTTTTTGAAGACGGAACGTTTCACGAAGAAAACCGGGGTATGCCGCTGTGA
>CAZVJY010000019.1:0-32382 GCA_964626685.1 uncultured Flavobacteriaceae bacterium | reverse complement strand
GGAATAAGTCCCAAACAAAAAAGCCACCAATTGGTGGCTTTTTTTCTGCTCCCCTAATTGACCCAAAATACAACCATATGCAGATGATAGAATATGTAATTCTATACAAGAATAGAGGCTTAGGGTTGGGAGTTTTTGATTAATTGTACTGCGTTTTAAATATTTCTTAATAGTATTTTGTCAATACGGACACCGTCCATATCAAGAATTTCAATTTCAAAATTTAGCCACGGTAATTTATCTCCTGTTTTAGGTACATTTTTCAATAAGTGAAGAATAAGGCCGCCAACGGTGTCAAAAGGATAGTCCTGAGCCATTTCTGTTAAATCCAGTTTGTGTAACATTTCCGACAGTGGATACTGGCCGTCAATTAACCAGCTGCCATCTGCTCTCTGTGTAAATGAATATTCTGAGCCGTAAAATTCAGATACATCGCCTATCAGTGCCTCCAATAAATCGTTTAATGTTAGAATGCCTTGTATTTGTCCATATTCATCAATGACCAGAGCTTGGTGGATATTGCTGGATTTAAATTCTATCATCGCCTCATAAGCACTCATATTTTCCGTAATGTATTTCGGGTTTTGAACTAAAGATTCAAGACTGAATTCGTCGGAATCAATATGTTTGAATAAATCTTTTAGCAAAACTATTCCTTGTACACTGTTTTCTGAGTCGGTAACAGGGTAAACGGAATGCAGTTCAGCATTCACAATGTTGCGCACATTCTTTGCGTTATAAGTCGATTTTAAATAAATTATGTCTTTGCGGTGCGTCATCAATGAAGTAACCTTACGGTCGCCCAAAGTAAACACCCGCTTAACAATATCCTGCTCTATTTCCTGGATGGCTCCGCCTTCCGTTCCTTCCTGGATTATGGCCTTTATTTCTTCTTCAGTTACATTGCTTTCATGCGTTTTCTTAATCCTCAATAACTTGAGAATTAGGTCAGAGGTAATGGTGAGAAGCCAAACAAAGGGGCTTGTAATGATTGAAAGAAAGTGCATTGGTCTTGCGACCAGTTTTGCTAATTGTTCTGGATTTGCAAGGCCAATTCTCTTGGGAACCAATTCTCCTAATACCAGTGAAAAAAACGTTAATGAAGTTACCACTATGCCAATGGCTATGGGTTCGGCATAGTCAGACAATACTGCTTTATTTTCCAGAAACCTGGTCAGATTATCGGTGATCTTTTCTCCGCTGAATATTCCGGTTAAAATTCCAATTAGGGTGATTCCAATTTGAACCGTTGATAAAAAGCTGTTAGGGTTGTTTGCTGTATTAAGTGCCGCTTTTGCTCTTTTATCGCCTCTTTTTGCCAATGCTGCAAGTCTGCTTTTACGGGCTGAAACTATCGAAATTTCACTCATAGAGAAGAAGCCATTAATTAAAATAAGCAAAAAAACAATTAATAATTCCATTTTTCAAAGGTACTTTAATAAACAGGATTATTTCCAACCACCGCCCAATGCACGGTACAGCTGAATGATAGACATATTTTGTCTCATCCATAAGTCATTCACGTCAAGTTGGTTTTGAATAAATTGTTGTTGTGCAAAAAGTACTTCAAGATAATTAATTCGGCTCAGCGAAAAGAGTTCAACCGATGTTTGTATGGATTCATCCAGTACTTTTGTCTGCTTCAGTTTTACCTCTTTCAATGATTTTAGATTGTCCAGTCTTGCTAGTTCATTTACAACCTCAGTATATCCCTTGATGATTGAGTTTTGGTATTCGTAAAGTGCGATCTGCTCCACTGCTTTCGATTCTTTAAATTTGGCTTTAATGCCTTTTCTGTTAACGATGGGCAAGGTTGCTCCGGAAATAGCAGAATAAGCAATACTGCTAGGTATTTGGTAAAGTAAACCAGTTTTAAAGGCTTGTAATCCCAATGCAGCGGTAATGTTTATGTTTGGATAAAATGATGCTTTTGCTGCTAAACATTCAAATCGGGATGAAAGTAAACGGTTTTCAGCCGCCCTTATATCAGGTCGATTTAGTAGCCATTCAGAAGGGATCCCAGCTTCTACAGTATCTAATAAAGTAGCAGACGGAACGAGAGTTTGGCGATTTATTTTTTGAGGAAATCTGCCAATGAGCACATTTATCTTATTTTCTAATTCAACGATTTTCTGCTCTGTCTCAAGCTTCATTGACTCTAATTCAAGTAGTTGTGATTGAAATTGATTGATTGCGTTAATGTTGGTTTTTCCGGCCTCTTTCTGAATTTGGACTACATTTATAATTTCTAATTGTTTTGCAATTCCTCTGTTGATAACCCTCAGTTCTTCATCTGCTGCAATAAGTTGATAGTATGTTGAGGATAGTTCCGAAATCAAGCCTGTTTGAACCCAGTTTTTGCCATCCATACTTTCAAAGTATTGCGCTATTGCTGAACGTCTGAGATTTTTAAGTTTTCCCCAAATATCCAGTTCCCAAGAAACAAGTCCGAATTTATAAAAGTCTGGAAGATGAATAGGTACAATTTTACCGGGTGTGATTTCGGTAGTTATATTACCTGCACCATCCATGGTGTACAATCCAAATTTTCTCATGGCACCTGATGCGTTGGCTGTAACCTGAGGTAAGGTTGCGCCTTTAGCCATCATCTGACTGGCTCTTGCCATTTCAATTCGCTGCGCAGCAATAAGCATATCAGGATTGGCCTTTAATGCTGTATCAATAATCGAAATGAGAATTGAGTCCGCAAATAATTGTCGCCATTGAATATTAGCAATAGTTCCTCTTGAACTAATATTTTCCCCGAATTCTTTTGGTATGGTTATTTTTTGATTGAACTCATTCCTGTTAATACTCTTACATCCGTATACAAATATCGTGGTTGCTAACAGCAATTTATAAATAGATTTATTGTTGTTCATGATGTGACCTGTTGTTTTTTAGTTGAGTTGTTACGCTTTGAAAATGTTTCTGAAAGTCTCCCAAATACCAAGTATAAACCGGGTATTATTAAAATTCCGATAAGTGTTCCAATTAGCATTCCTCCTGCAGCTGCAGCTCCAATGGTTCGGTTCCCGACTGCACCGGCTCCTGAAGCAAATAGCAGAGGTATGAGGCCTGCAATAAAGGCGAACGAAGTCATTAATATAGGTCTTAATCTAACCTTTGCTCCTTCAATCGCAGCATGTAACACGGTAGCACCCTGTTTGTGCTTGATGTTGGCAAATTCAATGATGAGAATGGCATTTTTACCCAGCAATCCGATGAGCATAATCATCGCTATTTGGGCATAAATGTTGTTTTCAAGGCCAAGGGACCAAAGCAGCAGGAAAGCACCAAAAACCCCTATTGGGAGTGAAAATATTACAGGCAATGGTAAAAGTAAACTCTCATATTGTGCACAGAGCAGCAAGTAAACAAAAAGAAGACAAAGCAAAAAAATACCAATTGCTTCGTTGCCGGAATTGACTTCATCGAGTGAGATTCCAGCCCAATCAATGTCAAACCCTCTGGGCAAAGACTCTGCGGCTGTCTGTTTGACTACATTTAAAACAGTCCCACTGCTTATTCCGGGTTTCCCTTCTCCATTGATTTCGGCTGATGGATACATGTTATACCTGGTCAGCTGATCTACGCCATATGTTTTTTCAAGTTTCATAAAAGCAGAAAGAGGGACCATTTCACCGTTGTTGTTTTTAACAGTAAGGCGCATTAAGTCCTGAGGAAAAGCCCTGTATTCAGGCAGTGATTGTACCATTACCTTATACATTTGTCCAAATCGAATAAAGTTAGAGGCATACTCGCTGCCCAGTTGGGTTTGCAAAACCCCCATTGCGTCGTTTACTGTTATTCCTTTTTGAGCTGCTTTGTCGATATCGATTTGAACGGTGTATTGAGGAAAGTTGGCATCGAAAATGGTAAATGCGCTGGAAATTTCAGGCTTTGATTTTAAGGTTTGGATAAATTGTTTTACAGTTCTTTCCATTTCCTTGAGGTCTCCATTGCCGGTTTTATCTAAAAGCCGCAGTTCAAATCCGCTTGCATTACCATAGCCCGGTACGGCTGGTGGAGGAAAAAATTCAATTTCGGCATCCTTAATATGTTGTGTTTTGTCTTGAAGTGATTTAATTATGCTTTCAACGGATTCCTTCCTGTTGTCCCAGTCTTTAAGATTGATTAGGGCAGTTCCATAGGTTGCGCCAGTACCATCGGAAAGAATATTTGTCCCGGCCAATGTTGAAATACTCTCTATTGCGCTTATTTGCTTGCAATTACTTTGAATCTCATTCAAAACATTTTTGGTTCTTTCCAAGGTAGCACCAGGTGGAGTTGTAATACTTGCATAAAAAGTGCCTTGGTCTTCGTTTGGAATGAAACCCGATGGTACAAGTTTGCCGATGATGCCTGAAAGTAATAAAAACAGAAAAATAGTACCATAAATAATAAGTTTTTTGTTTAAAATAATTTCAACCATTTTAACATATCGGTTCTCTATACCATCATACTTTTGATTGAATATTTGGAAAAAGCGATTTGTCCTAACTTTATTTTTTTCATGCTGGTTCTTTAATAGCAATACGCACAGTGCTGGGGTTAATGTGAGTGCCACAATTCCGGATAGAATGATAGATATGGCCATGGTGAGTGAAAACTGTTTGTAAAAAATACCAGCCGGGCCACTCATAAATGCTACCGGAAAGAAAACCGCACTCATTACCAATGTGATGCCTATGATTGCACCTGAGATATCTTTCATTGCCGCTTGGGTGGCCTCTATGGATGCGATGCCCAACTCTTCCATCTTGGCATGCACGGCTTCAACAACCACTATGGCGTTGTCAACCACAATTCCAATAGCAAGAACCAAAGCAAATAGGGTAATTAAGTTTAATGAGAATCCGAGAAGATAAATAAATATAAATGTGCCTATCAATGATACAGGTACGGCGATTGCCGGTATAAGGGTTGACCTCCAGTCTTGAAGAAAAATGAAAACAACTAATGACACAAGAATGAAGGCTTCAATTAGAGTTTTCAATACTTCATGAACAGAAGCATCCAGAAAGCGACTTACATCAAAATTGATTTTATAGTCCATGCCTTTTAAAAACTGCTTTTCCTTAAGCTCTGCCAATTTTGTTTTTACATTTTGAATTACATCCTTTGCGTTTGAACCCGGCAGTTGCTTTAGCATAATAGCTGCCGCCGGTTTGCCATTTAGCTTTGACTCTACATCGAAATATGTAGTTCCGAATTCAACCTCAGCTACATCTTCAATTCGAAGTATTTTGCCATTCTCTGATCTTATCGGAATCTTCGCATATTGTTCAGGCTTGTTGTATTTTCCTGTGTATCTGATGGTGTATTGCAATGCTTGTGGTCGTTTGTCGCTACTTTCTCCGAGTTTGCCAGGCGCCGCTTCGATATTTTGTTCCTCCAGTGTTTTGATTATTTCATCGGTAGAAACCCGATAAGCGGCCATTTTATCCGGTTTTAGCCAAATGCGCATCGCATATTGTTTAGCTCCAAGAATATCAACTTTGCCAACTCCGTTTATGCGGCGCAGCTCAGGAATTACATTCAATTCAGTGAAGTTGTAAATGAATTTTTCATCCAATGTGCTATCGTTACTGAATATGTTCAGAAATAGCAGCATGGCATTTTCTTCTTTGGCAATTTTGACCCCGTTTTTGGTGACCTCAGGAGGCAATTCTCCCATCACTGAATTTACCCTGTTTTGAACATTAATTCCGGCAACGTCGGGGTCTGTTCCTGTTTCAAAAAGAATTTGGACAACACCCACCCCGTCATTTCCAGCATCACTGCTCATGTACTTCATCCCTTGTACACCATTGATGGCTTTTTCCAATGGAACGATTGCTGACTTGGTAACCGTTTCTGCATTAGCCCCAGTATATTCTACAGTAACGTTTACTTCCGGTGGCGCAATTGATGGGAACAATGACATTGGTAGCTGTTTTAAGCCAATTATGCCCATTATTGACAGCAGAAGGGAAATAACAACTGATAAAATAGGTCTTCGAATAAAAGTTTCTATCATAACCAAATAGTATTAATGAATGGGTAATAGGATGGATTTGATTTTAACACTGTCATCCACTTTCAAGCGCTGATGACCCTCTAAAATGATATTTTCTTCTTTGCTTAAGCTGGGTTCTACGATGAAAAAATCAGGGATTCTAGCTAGAATTCGTATCTGCCGCTGTTGAATTTTATTTTTGGCATCAGCAATGAATAAATATGTATTTCCTTGTATTTCAAATGTGGCTCTTTGGGGAATGAGCATGGCATTTTTAAATTGTGAACGCACTCTGATTTTGCCCGAAAGACCATGTTTTAAAATTCCATCTGGATTGGGAAATTTGGCCCGAAAAGCAATATTGCCTGTGCCTTTGTCTGCAATACTTTCTGTGATTTCAATTTTGCCAGTTTGGTTGTAGCTGGAGCCGTTGGCTAAAATCAATGAGACCTCCTTCTCTCTTTTATTTTCATTGTTTGTGGCATATTCAAGGTATTCTAATTCTGATACATTGAAATAAGCATAAACCTCATGATTGTCAGAGAGGGTTGTGAGTAGGCTGCCTTCCTCAATCAGGCTGCCGATTTTATTCGGTATGCGATTAATCGTGCCGGCGAAGGGCGCGGTAATTCGAGTATAGGAAACATTGAGATTGGCCTGTGCTATCTCTGCCTCAATCTCCTTAAGTCTTGATTTGTATGTCTCCACCTTGGCCGCAATAATGTCTAGTTCGGGTTTGCCAATAATGTTTTTATGATAGAGTTTTTGAGAGCTTTCAAATTCAATTTCAGCGGCCTTTAGTTCAGACAATAATGTTTTAAACGAGGCCTTGGCTTTTTGTAGCTCTTGAAAAGATTGTTGATTATTGAGGGTAAAAAGAATTTGCCCTTTTTTTACACTTTGTCCCTCATCTACCAATATCGATTCAATAATGCCTTTTGCTTGGCTTCTAAGGTCAATAATTTGCACGGCCTGCAGCTCTGCCGCGTAGTCGTTGAAAGTGAAAGTGTCTTTAACAATAGGCTTAACAGTATTAAAGACCTCTGTATTTGAGTTGTTATTCTGTTGTGTGCATCCTGCAAATACAATTGCAAAAACGCACGAAGTAATCGTGTTTTTCATGGATTTTTAGTAATTTGATTTTGGAAAATACCTTTTGTAATAGGATCTGAATTTGGTCTGGAGCGAGGCCAAATCAGCCTTTCGGTGGAGGAGGTGTCAAATCAGGTATGAATTCGTTTTTCCAGTCCTCGTTCATGAATAGAGTTCTTTGGATTGGAGAAAAAGGAATACATGTAAGATGAGGTGGCTTTTTTACAGTACAATTGAAGGCAAAAGCTTTTTTTATGCTGGATTCAGAGCCTTCTTCCGAATCTTTTTCGTCGTATTCACCGATGGCATTGTTAATGTGCATAAGGTCTTCAAGGATAAATTCCACAACACTTTCCATTTCATTGTAGGTTAAATCCTCCGGTAAATAATTTGGTAAGTAGTCCGGGGCGTCAATACTGCAGTTGAGTATTTGCAGCGATAAAACAAAGCACATAATGCGAAACCCGATTTGTCGTTTGAATCTGCTTATCACGCTTTGCAAAATTACAATATTCAAAATAATATTGAATGGGATTTTTGTGTGCTTTCTGACTTTCGTTTACTCCGCTAATTGACCCCCAAAAAACCATTTACCGATGATCTTGTGTGTTTTATTCCCCTATGCTTTGCAGAAATTCATGTAATTCCTGAATTTTTGAAGTAAGAATATCCCAAACGATGTCATAATCAATGCCGTAATAGTCATGAATCAGTTTATCTCGGGTACCGGCAATTTTCTTCCACTGGTCGGTCTTTGCGCACGGCATGTGGCAGGGCTAGACCGACCAGGCTTAAGTCCTCTAGGGTCATATTTTCCGTGTGGTTCAGGATGAATGTGGTTTCATCCATAATGTGTTTAAGCAACTCGTTATCAGGATTGATAGACAAGTTCTGCCTCCTTCAAAATATGGGGCCCAATGTGTTTGCTGAGTGATTGAGGTGTAACAATTTCAACCTTTCTGCCGAACAAATCTTCCAGGTAGAAAGCCAGTTCCATAAAATTGTCGAATGATTTTTTGCCGCTATGGAATTCTACCAGCAAATCCACATCACTGTCATCCTTAACTTCATTTCGCTGAAAAGAGCCAAACAAACCAATGGATTTCACTCCCAGGCGATTGAATACCACATGGGATTCTGCAATGGAATCCAGTATGTCTTTTCTGGTATGAACCCGGGTAATGAACATGATTTATTGCTAATACAAATATAATCAAAAAGCCCCACATTGCTGTGAGGCTTTTGTCTGCTCCCTGAGTTGGGCTCGAACCAACGACCTAGCGGTTAACAGCCGCTCGCTCTAACCAGCTGAGCTATCAAGGAGTTTGCCTTTTCTCGAACCAACAAGTGTTTCTCGAATCGGAGTGCAAAAATAATGGGATAAACGTTTTTTTTCAAGCGGTTTTGTAGTTTTTTTGCAAAAAAATATTTCATGAGCCTTCTTATCATCGGTTCCGTGGCGTTCGACGCCATAGACACTCCCTTCGGCAGTACCGGGAAAATCGTGGGTGGCGCCGCCTCCTTCATCAGCCTGTCCACGTCACTCCTCTATAACCAAGTGGGCCTGGTGGCCGTGGTGGGAGATGATTTCGACTTCAATTTCATCGATACACTCAAAAGCCGCGGCGTCAATACCGATGGCCTGCAGGTTAAACACGGCGAAAAGTCCTTCTTCTGGCATGGCAAATACCACATGGACATGAACAGCCGTGATACGCTCGTTACCGAGCTAAACGTGCTGGGAACCTTTGATCCCATCATTCCCGAAACCTGGCAGCAGCCCGATTACGTGATGCTGGGCAACCTTTCTCCCCAGGTGCAGCTCACCACACTGAGCCGCCTTACCCGCCGCCCCAAACTGGTGGTGATGGATACCATGAACTTCTGGATGGACATTGCCATGGATGATCTTCGTCAGGTGCTGCAAAAAGTGGATGTGCTGGCCATCAACGATGAGGAAGCCCGCCAACTCAGCGGCGAACATAGCCTCGTAAAAGCCGCCAAAAAGATTCAAGCCATGGGCCCATCGACCTTGATTATTAAAAAAGGCGAACACGGCGCCCTGCTGTTTGGAGAAGGGCAAATCTTTTTCTGTCCCGCCCTGCCACTGGAAGATGTATTCGATCCCACCGGGGCCGGAGATACCTTCGCCGGTGGATTCATTGGTTACATGGCCCGCACCGGCAGCAACCGCTTCGAGGATATGAAAAAAGCACTGCTCTATGCCAGTTGCATGGCCAGCTTTTGCGTAGAAAAATTCGGCACCGAGCGCCTTCAGGAAATTAGCATGGATGACGTAAATGCGCGCCTGGAAGACTTTGACCGCCTGATACGGATCGATTAACGAACTCCGCAGCGAAACAGCTGCATATCGCCTAAAAAGCCCTTTAATTCATCGCCCTTAGCAACGGGACCTACGCCCTCGGGTGTGCCCGTGAAAATCAAATCGCCGGTTTTGAGCATGAAGTACTGCGAAACATGCGCAATTACTTCATCCACCGAATGCATCATCATTTGGGTGTTGCCTTTTTGCACCGTCTCGCCGTTTTTGGTGAGGTAAAAGTCCAGGTTTTTTATGTCCAGTCCGGTTTTGGGGATGAATTTGCCAATCACGGCGGAGTGGTCAAAGCCTTTGGCTTTTTCCCAGGGCAGCCCTTTCTCTTTGAGTTTGCTTTGCAAATCGCGGGCGGTAAAGTCAATGCCAACAGTAATCTCATCGTAGTAATCGGCCGCAAACTGCACCGGAATGGATTTTCCGTTCTTGTTGATTTTTGCCACCACCTCAATTTCGTGGTGCACATCATGGGTGAATTCAGGAATGAAAAACGGGGCGTTATTGCGCAGCACAGCTGTATCCGGTTTGATGAAAATAACCGGCTCATCGGGCATGGCATTGTTCAGCTCCCGCACATGGGCGGCATAATTGCGGCCTATGCAAACGATTTTCATTTGTTGCGAACGATGGTCTTGTCTCTTTCGGGGCCGAGAGAAATCACACGTATGGGCGTATTCAGGTTTTCTTCGATGAAGGCGATGTAATTCTTGAAAGTGTCCGGCAGGGCATCAAAACCGCCGCTGTGGTCCAGGTGCGGACCGAAACCGGCAAAAGTGCGGTAGTTGGGCAAAACCTCGGTGCTGCATAGGTTGGCGGGCACCTGATTGGTTTCTTCGCCGTGGATGGTGTAGGACGTGGCTGCTTTCACTTCGGTTATGTCGCACATTACATCCGATTTCATCATAATGAGTTCATCCACACCGTTCAGCATGCAGGTATATTTTAGGGCCACCATGTCTAGCCAGCCGGTGCGGCGGGGCCTTCCGGTAGTAGCGCCAAATTCGTGTCCTTTTTTGCGCAGCAGTTCGCCCATGTCATCATTGAGTTCTGTGGGGAAGGGGCCGCTACCCACACGGGTGCAATAAGCCTTGAAAATGCCATATACCTTGCGGATATGCTTGGGAGCTACACCCAGACCGCTGCAAACGCCACCGGCCAGTGTAGTGCTGGAGGTTACAAAAGGATAAGAGCCAAATTCCACATCCAGCATGGAGCCCTGCGCACCTTCAGCCAGAATCTTTTTCCCCTGCTGAATGGCTTCGTTGATAAGGTATTCGGAGTTTACCAGCTGTAGCTTTTTTAATGCTTCGAGTGCTGTAAAGAAGGCCGTTTCCTCTTCCTGCAGGTTGAATTGCGTGTAACCAAGCGATGCGATTTGGGTAAGGTGCATATCCACGGTTTGCCTGTAGCGTTCCATGAAATCGGCTTCCAGTGTATCGCCTATGCGCAGCCCGCTGCGGCCGGTTTTGTCGCGGTAGGTAGGGCCAATTCCGCGCAGCGTGCTGCCTATTTTGGCATCGCCCTTGGCGGTTTCAGAGGCCGCATCCAGAATGCGGTGCGTGGGCAGAATCAGGTGTGCTTTTTTGGAAACCAGCAGGCGCTCTGCATAATCGGGGCACTCGTCTTTGATTCGGTCTATTTCAGCCTGAAGGCGAATGGGGTCTACCACCACACCATTGCCGATGATATTCAGAATTCCCTTTCGGAAAATTCCTGAAGGGATGGTGTTGAGTACAAATTTTTTGCCTTCAAATTCCAGGCTGTGTCCTGCATTGGGGCCACCCTGAAAACGGGCAACGATATCGTATTGTGGGGTTAAAAAATCGGCGATTTTGCCTTTGCCTTCGTCGCCCCATTGAAGGCCTAAAATTACATCAACCATTCGGGTTTAAATTATCGGTGTTGGATAGGTTTTTGCCGCAGTGCAGGCAGTCGCCGTTTTGGGTTTGCGGCTGTGCATACAGATGCAGGGAGTGGTGGGTAACATCAAACTTGAGCAGGTTACCCATTGTGGTATTGATTTGTTGTACGCGGGGATCGCAGAACTCAACTACTTTTTTGCAGGTAATGCAAATGAGGTGGTCATGTTGCTTGAAACCATATGCCTGCTCGAAATGAGAGGTGTTTTCGCCAAACTGGTGTTTCTTCACCAGGCCGGAATCTACCAGCAGATCGAGTGTATTGTATACGGTAGCCCGGCTCACATGGTAGTTTCTGTTTTTCATTTTTAAGTACAGCGCATCCACATCAAAATGTTCCTTCTGGGTATAGATTTCATCCAGAATGGCGTAGCGTTCAGGTGTTTTGCGCTGTTTTTTCTTTTCAAGGTATGCCGTGAAAATTTCGCGCACTTCCTCTTTAATTTTTAGGGTTTTGCTATCGAGTTTACCGGGCATGTCTTTTCAGCGAACCGCAAATTTATTGAACACAGCGAATTAAACCACACTTATTTTACAGGCCTGCGAATAATGTCGGAAATGCGCGTGGCACCGCTGAATTTACGTCGTATTTCCACCAAGGCGGCATCAGCATCGTCCGATTGTGTAAATTGGCCCACATATACTTTGAAATTGGGTTCGTCGTATATGACAGTTACCCCGTATTTGCCTCCAAAGGGCTCCATGGCTTGTTCTTTGAGGGCCTCTGCCTCGGCTCTGGAAGAGAAAAAACCAATGAGAATGCGGTAGCCGCGTACTTTGTCGGAATTGGCCTTTCTGCGGGCAGTGCGGGTTTCTTCCATCTCTTTTACCGAGGGTTCTACATCTACCACCACGTGTCCCTGTGCTTTTGCTTCCTGTGCAATGCCAATTAATATGATGGCCGTGGCCAAAAACCAGGTTTTGCGCATGTGGTAAACCGATACAAAAAGTGTGCTAAACCGCATTTGCCTTGTTGACGATACAAACCTACAATGAATGAAGCGTTTATGAAAGAAAAGTTATCCCTTACCCGCAGGGATGATGTAACTTTGCGTCATGCCTGAAAAAGCAGCACTTGTGATACTCGATGGCTGGGGCATTGGCAGACATGACCGCAGTGATGCTGTCTGGAATGCCAAAACGCCTTTCACCGATATGCTGTGGGATACCTTCCCCCATGCACAGCTCAGAACCGATGGCGAACACGTGGGTTTGCCCGAAGGACAAATGGGCAACAGCGAAGTGGGCCATATGAACATCGGTGCCGGCCGTGTGGTTTGGCAAATGCTGGTGCGCATCAACAAGGCTTTTTCCGATGGCAGCATTTCCGAAAATGAGATGCTGAAGAAAGTATTTGCCTGCAAAGGAGATCTCCACCTGATAGGGTTGGTGAGCGACGGTGGGGTGCATTCGCACATTGATCATGTCATAGCACTGGGCAAACTGGCCTCCGCCGCAGGCGTAAAAAACGTGTTTATCCATGCATTTCTGGATGGCAGGGATACTGATCCGAAAAGTGGTCAAAACTTTATTAAAAAGCTTCAGAGTCAACTGGAAGGTACCGGAGTGAAACTGAGTGCTATTGTAGGAAGATATTTTGCCATGGACCGCGACAAGCGCTGGGAGCGGGTAAAAAAAGCCTATGATCTTTTGGTCAACGGTGTAGGTGAGTATGTAGATTCGGCTGAGAAAGGTATTGCTGCCAAATATGAAGCCGGCATCACCGACGAATTTATGGAGCCTTTGCGTTGTTTACCCGGAAATGAAGGATTGATCAAAGAAGGGGATACTGTTTTGTGTTTTAATTTTCGCACCGATCGCGGCCGTCAGATAACCCGTGCTCTTACCCAGGAAGATTTTCCGGAGCATGCAATGCACGCCCTCAAGCTCGATTACTACACGCTTACCGAATACGACGAAACCTTTACCATTTCAGGCGTGATTTTCGAGAATCAGAACCTGAACGATACGCTGGGTGAAGTGCTCAGCAGTGCGGGAAAAACCCAGTTGCGTGCCGCCGAAACCGAGAAATATCCGCATGTGACCTTTTTCTTTTCCGGTGGAAGGGAAGAGCCTTTTGATGGCGAGGACCGCATCATGGCGGCTTCACCCAAAGTGGCTACCTACGACTTACAGCCCGAAATGAGTGCGCCCGAATTAACCCAAAAGGCGGTGTCTTTTCTGGAGCAAAACCAACCTGATTTTATTTGCCTGAACTTCGCCAATCCGGATATGGTGGGCCATACCGGTGTTTTTGATGCCATTGTGAAGGCTTGCGAAACCGTGGATGATTGCCTTAGACAGTTAGTGGAAGCAGGTTTGAAACACAACTACCATTTTCTCATTATCGCCGACCACGGCAATGCCGATATGGCCGTGAATGAAGACGGAACCCCAAACACCGCGCACAGTACCAATCCCGTGCCCTGCTGGCTGGTGAGTCGTTCGATGAATCCAAACCTGCAGAACGGTATTCTGGCCGACGTGGCGCCCACTATTCTAAAAATGATGCAACTTCCGCAACCCGCGGCTATGACAGGGAGGGCGCTGTTTTGAGATACCTGATTATACCCGTCATTTGCCTGCTGGCTGCCTGCAATAACAAGCCAGAGAAGGTTGTATTGCAGTCCGGCATGCCCGATTTGAAAACTTTTTTTGAGGGTCAGATCAGAAATCTTACAGCTGATCAGCCTGGTTTGGAGAAAACCATCGGAATGGGTGATGACGTCGCTTCATTTTCCGCCGATTCGCTGGACTGGGCAGCAGAATTGCAGCCTTTTACGGCACTGGACCTGTCTTCGGCCGCTTACCAAAATGCCTTTGATGTGAATACAGACAGCAACGAAAGGCTTAGTATTACCCGTTTCAGCGCGAAAGATACCACCCTGGAAATACAGGAAATCAGCATTACGCGTCGCAACCGCAACCTGGAAATGATGGAAATTAAGACCCGGAAACGCAGTGTTTGGGTCGACCGAGATCAGGTGCTGAGTTATTTGCCCGGAAAGGGCTACAATGTGAGCATTATTGAAGATTATATCTGGTCGTCGCCCCGCACCACCGATATAATGGCCACTTTCAAAAGACAGCAGTACAAACCATGATAACCGTCAATCACTTTATCAACGGCAGTTATACAGAGCCTTCGGGCGGAGCATATCTGGATGGCTACAATCCGGCTACAGGAGAAGTTTTTTCCAACATTGCCAATGGCAATGCAGCGGATGTGCAAAAGGCTGTAGATGCTTCTAGAGCTGCGCTTCCTGCCTGGAAAGCCATGCCTGCCGAAGATCGCTTTCGGATACTGAATGCCATAGCTGAAGGCATAGAAGCCAATCTGGATGAGCTGGCAGCAGCAGAAAGCCGCGATCAGGGAAAACCATTCTGGTTGTCCAAAACCGAGATGCAGCGTGCTTCGCAGAACTTTCGTTTTTTTGCTACGGCGGCAGTGCAGTTTGCATCTGAAAGCCACCAGACCGATACACGCGCCATCAACTACACGCTCAGGCAGCCTGTCGGCATCGTAGGTTGCATCAGCCCCTGGAACCTGCCTTTATATCTGTTTACCTGGAAAATTGCACCCGCACTGGCTGCCGGAAACTGTGTGGTAGCCAAGCCCAGCGAGTTTACGCCGCTTACCGCCCACATGCTTTGTGAGATTGCAAGCAAGGCAGGCTTGCCGCCCGGTGTGCTCAATGTGGTGCACGGTCTGGGAACAACCTGCGGTCAGGCCATTGTAGAACATCCGGAAATCAAAGCGGTTTCATTTACGGGTGGAACTGCCACGGGTAAACATATTGCCTCCGTGGCTGCGCCCATGTTTAAAAAACTAAGCCTGGAACTTGGAGGGAAAAATCCCAACATCATTTTTGATGATGCCGATTTGAACGAAGCGGTGAAAACCAGCGTGCGTTCTTCCTTCCTGAATCAGGGTGAAATATGCCTTTGTGGCTCCAGGGTATTCGTACATACCCGTGTGTATGATGCCTTTAAAGCCTCGCTGTTGCAGGAAGTGGCAAAAATGCAGGTTGGAGATCCATTTGAGGAGAAAACAAGGGTAGGAGCCATCGTTTCCAAGCCCCATTTTGACAAAGTTTTGTCCTATATTGATCTGGCAAAACAGGAAGGGGGTACCATTTTATGTGGCGGTTATGCCGTAAAACCTACCGGTTTTGAAAATGGCTGGTTCATTGCGCCCACCATTATTGAAGGATTGGATGCAAACTGTCGTACCAATACAGAAGAAATTTTTGGGCCTGTCATTACCCTGATACCATTTGAAACAGAGGAAGAAGTGCTGAAAATGGCCAATGGAACAGAATACGGACTGGCCGCTACCCTGTGGACCACCGATTTGAAACGTGCCCACCGCATGGCTGAGGCCCTGCAGTCCGGGATTGTGTGGGTGAACTGCTGGCTGCTTCGCGATTTGCGTACGCCTTTTGGCGGTGTGAAGCAAAGCGGTGTGGGCAGAGAAGGCGGCTGGGAAGCCATGCGTTTCTTCACAGAGCCCAAAAATGTGTGTATAGCTTATTAAGATTATGTTTGAAAACAAAGAAAGAACCGAAATAAACGACCTGGGTGAGTTTGGACTCATTAACCATCTGGCTTCGTTTTTTGAAAATAAAAACGCCTCCACCGTAATGGGAATTGGCGATGATGCCGCTGTCCTTGATAATGGTGGCAATGATTATGGACTGCTTACTGTGGATGCTATGTTTGAAGGCATTCATTTTGATTTGTCCTTTCATCCGTTAAAGCATCTTGGATACAAAGCCGTAGCCACTGCCGTGAGCGATATCTGCGCCATGAATGGCACGCCCACACAAATATTGGTATCACTGGGTTTGAGTAATCGTTTTTCGCTGGAAGCAGTAGAAGAATTGTATGCTGGCATCCGGTTGGCATGCGAGAAATACAATGTAGATCTGGCAGGTGGAGACACAACCGCTTCGCCACGCGGCCTTTCATTAACCGTTACCGTTTACGGTCAGGTAACCAAAGATAAACTGTGCAAAAGAGCAGGTGCCCAGGAGCACGATTTACTGGTAGTATCAGGCGATCTGGGCTCAGCCTACATGGGGCTGCAGATACTGGAGCGTGAGAAAAAGGTGTTTATGGAACAGCCCAATATGCAACCGGATTTATCCGGCCATGAATACATCATTGGGAGGCAGTTGCGCCCTGATGCACGCATGGATGTGGTGCAAACCCTAGCAGAACTCGGTATCGTTCCTTCCAGCATGATTGACATTAGCGATGGGCTTGCAAGCGAAATCCACCACCTGGGCATGCACTCGGGTTGTGGTTTTGATGTGTATGACGAGAAACTGCCCATCGATCCACAGGCCGTAACCCAGGCCCTGAATTTCGATTTGAATCCTTCCGTGGTGGCGTTGAACGGCGGTGAAGACTACGAACTGTTATTTACCGTGGCACAGGAGCATTACGACAAAATCAAAGGCCACCCCGATTTTACCATTATAGGGCATGCTACCGCAAACAAAGGAGCATATAGGCTGATTGGCAAATCCGGTGCGAGCTTTGACATCAAGGCACAGGGCTGGCAGCACTTTAAAGGCTGATTTTTCGCCTTGCAAGGGTATAAATCCTTCGCGTATTAAGGGCTTTTCGCGTAATTTCGCGGCATGTACCGTTCGCACACTTGTGGAGAATTAAGAATAACCGATGCAGGTAAGGAAGTTACCCTTGCCGGCTGGGCAGCACGCATCCGAACCATGGGAGGCATGGCGTTTATTGATATTCGCGATCGGTATGGAATTACACAGCTGGCCTTCAATGAAGGCTATGATGCCAAAGTGCTCCAACAGGCTGCGGAAATAGGTCGTGAATTTGTAATACAGGCAAAAGGGAAAGTTGCCGAAAGAGAAAACAAAAACCCCCAGATGCCCACGGGTGATGTAGAAGTGATTGTTACCGAGCTCAAGGTGCTGAATCCGGCAAAAACCCCGCCTTTCCTGATTGAAAATGAAACCGACGGTGGCGATGATCTTCGTATGCAATATCGCTATCTCGATTTGCGCCGTGATGCCGTTCGTGCCAATATGGTGCTGCGCCATAACATGGCACAGGAAGTACGCCGATACCTTAGCGACTCTGGTTTTATTGAGGTGGAAACCCCTGTGCTGATCAAAAGTACACCCGAAGGCGCCCGCGATTTTGTAGTGCCCAGCCGCCTCAATGCAGGACAGTTTTATGCACTTCCGCAAAGTCCGCAAACCTTTAAGCAGTTGTTGATGGTGAGCGGTTTTGATCGTTATTTTCAAATTGTAAAGTGCTTCCGGGATGAAGACCTCCGTGCAGACCGTCAGCCGGAATTCACCCAGATAGACTGTGAAATGAGTTTCGTGGAACGCGAAGACATACTGCAGGTTTTTGAAGGCCTTACCCGCCACCTGTTCAGCAATGTAAAAGGAGTGGATCTGACCTCTGTTCCGAGAATGACCTACGCCGATGCCATGCAGTATTATGGTTGCGACAAGCCCGACCTGCGCTTTGACATGCGCTTTGTGGATTTGGGCAATGCAGCCAAAGGAAAAGGATTTGGGGTTTTTGACAACAGCGAAGCCGTTCTGGCGATTTGTGCACCCGGTGCCGCCAGCTATACCCGCAAGCAATTGGATGAACTTACCGATTTTGTGAAACGCCCGCAGATTGGGGCTACCGGCCTCATATACTGCCGTATTGAACAGGATGGAACATTCAAATCTTCGGTAGATAAATTCTTTGATCAGCCTGCGCTGGCTGCATGGGCTGAGGCCTGCAATGCCAAGCCCGGAGATTTGATACTGGTGCTGGCAGGTGCTTTGAATAAAGTAAGGAAGCAGCTCAATGAGCTGCGCTTGGAAATGGGAACCCGCCTGGGTTTGCGTGATCCGTTCAACTACAAACCGCTGTGGGTGGTTGATTTTCCCTTGCTGGAACAGGACGAAGAAAGCGGCCGCTGGCATGCAATGCACCATCCTTTCACCAGTCCGCTGCCTGAAGACGTCCATCTTATGCAGACCGATCCTGGTGCCGTACGCGCCAATGCCTATGATTTGGTTATCAATGGCGTGGAAGTGGGGGGCGGCAGCATTCGTATTCACGACCGCAGTTTGCAGGAGCGTATGTTTGCCCTGCTGGGTTTCACACCCGAACAGGCACGTGCCCAATTTGGTTTTCTTATGGACGCTTTCGAATACGGAGCGCCACCGCATGGAGGTATTGCCTTCGGCTTCGACCGTTTGTGCAGTTTATTTGGCGGCAGCGAAACCATCCGCGATTACATTGCATTCCCGAAGAACAATGCAGGCCGCGATGTGATGATTGATGCACCTTCTGTCCTTGATCAGGCGCAATTGGACGAACTTTCCGTATCAGTTAAAAAGAGCTGATATTCTCACGTAGAATATCCAGAAACCCGCTATTGCGCTACAGACAGAGGCAAGTAAAACAGCGCCGGCAGCGATGTCTTTGGCTTTGCCAATGGCAGAGTCTTTTTCCGGATGAAGTTTGTCCAGTATAACTTCAATCGCAGAATTCAACAACTCAAGTCCCATAACCAGTCCTATGCAGGTGAAAATGATAGCCCATTCCATTCGGGTGATTTTTAGCCATACCCCCAAAATAATTACCAGCAGCGCAATAGCACTTTGAATGCGAAGGTTTCTTTGTTCGCGAAAACCTGCCGAAATGCCTTTTAGGGCGTTTTTTACCGATGATATGAAATGGGGATTTGGCATAAAAAATCCCGCCGGAGCGGGATTTAAAGGTTAGAATGTGTTGATTTTGATTCGCTTTTCGATTTCCTCTACATCGTGGCGGAATTTCTTGTCGGTCTCCATCAGGTCGTTTACCGTCTGGCAGGCGTGAATCACCGTACTGTGGTCTCGACCGCCAAAGAACATACCAATGTTTTTGAGTGAAGCTTTGGTCAGGTCTTTGGTGAAATACATGGCAATCTGGCGTGCCTGCACAATCTCGCGTTTGCGGGTTTTGGATTTTACCGCTTCCACAGGAATGTTGTAGAAATCGCAAACCAGTTTTTGGATGTATTCGATACTGATTTCGCGGGTGCTGTTTTTTACGAAGTTTTTCACCACCTGCTTAGCCAGGTTAAGGTCAATTTGTTTGCGGGTGAGTGAAGACTGTGCCAGCAAGGAGATGAGAGCGCCTTCCAGTTCGCGGATGTTGTTGTCAATATTGTGCGCTAGGTATTCCACAATGTCGCGGTGCAGGCTGATGCCGTCCTGATACATTTTGTTTTCCAGAATAGCTACACGGGTTTCGAAATCGGGTGTGCCAAGATCTGCACTGAGCCCCCATTTGAAACGGCTTAGCAGACGCTCATCCATGTTTTTCAGGTCTTTTGGCGGACGGTCGCAGGTAAGGATAATCTGTTTGCCGTTCTGGTGCAGGTGATTGAATATCTGGAAGAAGATTTCCTGGGTTCTTTCTTTTTTAGAGAAGAACTGAACGTCGTCCACAATCAGCACATCGAGATACTGATAGAAGTTGATGAACTGGTTGTTGTTGCCTTGTTTGGCCGAATCGATAAACTGGTTGATAAATTTTTCAGCACTCACAAACACTACCACTTTTTGTTTGTGATTCTGTTTAATCAAATTACCGATGGCATGGGCCAGGTGGGTTTTGCCCAAGCCGCAACCGCCGAAAACCATAAGTGGGTTAAAGGCTGTTCCTCCGGGTTTGCTGGCAATAGCCAGACCTGCATTTCTCGCAAGTTTGTTACACTCGCCTTCCACAAAGTTGTCAAAAGTATAGCGAGGATTCAGCTGGCTGTCGATATTCATCTTTTTCAGTCCGGGAATGATGAAAGGATTTTTTATCGGCGTGTCCAGGTTCACAGGCATCCCCAGTTCGTTTTGTGCTGGCTTTGAGCTGTTTCCGGTTGGGAGGTTAATGGTGTAGGGCAGTTGGTCGTGACCGGCAGTTTCAATGATAATGTTGTACTCCAACTTTGCGGTTGGACCAATCACTTTCTTTAGTGTTTTGTGCAACAGTTGAACGTAATGTTCTTCCAGCCACTCATAAAAAAACTGGCTGGGGACCTGAATGGTCAGTACTTTGTTTTGTAACTTGATTGCCTTTATGGGCTCAAACCACGTTTTGTAGCTCTGTGGGTTGACGTTGTCTTTGATGATTTTTAGACATTCCAGCCAGGCAAGTTCATGGCTCTTGTTTTCAGTGGTAGATTTTCCCGGAGTCATTTCTTCATTGAGTGCTATTATGGTTGATTAAGTGGTTGATTGTCAGTTCCTCGTATGTACGTGGAATTATTCTGCTAAGAAAGAACAAAAATTCACAATGTGCTAACTTTTTTTGCTTGTGAAATAAAAAAAAATGTACTAAACTAAAAGCGCAACGTCTATTGTTTGTATTCTCCAAATTCTTGTCGAAGGACATCGGCTATCTCGCCGAGGGTTGCATAATTTTCAACAGCGTTTAGGATGAAAGGCATTAGGTTTTTTCCTTCTCGGGCGGCTTCTCCCAAAAGGTTCAAATCTGAACTTACGGCAGTTTGGTTTCTTTCGTTTTTCAACTGCTGCAGTTTTTGAGACTGCATTTGTCTGATGCTGTCATCGATGCGCAAAATGGGTGGTGCAGCTTCATTTTTTTCTCCCTGAAATGCATTTACCCCGACTATAATTTTCTTACCGTTATCTATTTCTTTCTGATAAATATAGCTGCTTCTGGCAATTTCTTCCTGCATCCATCCTGTTTCCACGGCGGTAACTGAGCCGCCCATATCGTCTATCAGAGCAATTAGGTTTCGGGCTTCGGTTTCTACCTGTTGTGTAAGGCTCTCGATGTAGTAGCTCCCGCCCAACGGGTCTACAGTATCTGTAATACCGCTTTCATGGGCCACAACCTGTTGCGTTCGCAACGCAATTCTGGCTGCATCTTCGGTTGGCAATCCCAGGGCCTCGTCAAATCCGTTGGTATGTAAGCTTTGGGTTCCACCTAAAACGGCAGCCAGGGTTTGAACGGTAACACGCACGATGTTTACGTCCGGTTGCTGTGCAGTCAGTGTCGAGCCACCGGTTTGGGTGTGAAAGCGAAGCATCATGGCCTCGGGTGCGGTTGCGCCCATTTCTCTCATCATATCGGCCCAGATTCTTCTGGCTGCACGAAACTTGGCAATTTCTTCAAATAAATTGTTGTGGGCATTGAAGAAAAAGGACAGTCTCTTTCCGAAAATATTGATATCAAGCCCCTGCTCAAGCGCGGCTTTCACGTATGCTTTGCCGTTGGATAGGGTAAATGCCAGCTCCTGCACAGCAGTGCTGCCTGCCTCGCGAATATGGTATCCGCTAATGGAAATGGTGTTCCATTTAGGCAATTCGCTGCTGCACCATGCAAAGATGTCGGTGATGATGCGCATGCTGGGTCTGACAGGATATATATAGGTGCCGCGTGCAGCGTATTCCTTTAGTATGTCATTTTGAATGGTTCCTGAAATCTTGCTCAGATCGGCTCCTTGTTTCTTCGCTAGCGCCACATACATGGCTAGTAGGGTAGAAGCAGTAGCATTGATGGTCATGCTGCTGGTGATGTCTTGCAGTGTTATGCCCTTGAACAGGGTTTCCATGTCGGCGAGCGAATCAATGGCAACACCCACTTTCCCCACTTCTCCTTCACTCATGGGGTGATCGCTGTCATAGCCTATTTGTGTGGGAAGGTCAAAGGCCACGGAAAGTCCTGTGGTTCCCTGCGATAACAAATAATGGTATCGTTTGTTGCTTTCTTCGGCCGTGCTGAAACCCGCATACTGTCGCATGGTCCAGAGCCTGCCTCTGTACATGTCTTTTCGGATGCCTCGTGTGTAGGGGAATTCACCGGGCAGTTCATGCATGCCCGAGGGCTGTGTGTATACCTCGTCTATAGAAATACCGGAATCTGTCTTTTTCATTGGTTCTTATTTCCCGAACATCAGTTCAACTTCGGCCTTGATAAACTGAATGGCTTTGTCGGTGGGCTGTTCTCCATGGTTTTTTAAATACTCCACAATCATGCCGCTAAGGTCATTGGCGGTAGCCTGCTCAGGCATGCCTGCCGAGGCTTCCTGTATGAGTTTAATAACCTGCTCTTTTACTACTTTTATCAGATTCCAGGCTTGTGGACTCATGTATATCTGCTGAGAAAGATTGTAATTATACTCGTTTTGTATGGTTGTAATTAGTATGTGTCTCAGTGCTTTGCCGCTCATGTCAGGCTGATTGTGGGTTTGAAGCAGCTGAATTGGACTGATTCGCTCCAGGAAAAGAGTCATCCTTTCATAAGCCTGAAGCTTAATGGGTGTAAGCACATTTTGATTTTGTTTCAGCACTTCCAGTTGCAGTCTGGATATTTGAGATTCTCCCTGATTTTTCAACACGAAATAGGCCGTGAAGAAGACCATAATGGCCGGCAGAACAAATTTTATGATTTCAACAAATACTTGAACGGAATTCATGGCTTGAATACCGCAAAGATAAAGATATTGATCGCGATTTTATCGATGAATGCCAGCAAACGATTCCTTCAAAAATGTGTTAACTTTGCATAATAGCCTTTATGGATACAACCAAAGTTCATGTAGAAGCACCGCCGGTTCAATTTACGGAAACCGCCATTTTAGAATTGCATCGTTTAAAAAGCGAACTTGCCGCAGAAGGTGAATCCTATCTGAGGATTGGTGTGAAAGGGGGAGGGTGTTCAGGTTTGAGCTACCTGCTTGCTTTTGATAAAAAAGAGGATGGAGACCGGGAGTATGAAGTGGAAGGAATATCCGTAGTGATGAACAAAGCCCATGTAATGTATGTGCTCGGAATGGTGATTGACTGGGAAAACGGACTGAACAACCGTGGATTTACATTCAACAATCCCAACGCCAAGGAAACCTGCGGCTGCGGACAGAGCTTCAGTGCCTGATAATGCCTAAAATTCTCGGATGCGCATAACGGAAAATATCCGGCAGGGCCTTGAAGCTGTCAAATCAAACCTGCTTCGGACCGTTATCACCTGTTTGATTATTGCCATAGGTATTGCTGCACTTGTAGGCATACTTACATCTATAGATGCGATGAACAGTGCTATAACCAAAACATTCTCGCGCATGGGTTCCCAGAGTTTTAACATTCGGAATAACCAGGGTTTTCAGCGACACGGGGGCCCAGGTAGTTCTGTTTCTGAACCCATATCCTGGACCCAGGCCAGTGGTTTTAAAAAAGCATTTGATTTTCCTGCGGAAGTTTCTATCTCCAGAAATGCTGAAATGGCAGCCAAAGTGCGCTATAAAAACAAAGAAACCAACCCCAATGCCAGGGTTATCGGTGTGGATGAAAACTACCTCAAAACAGCCAGCTATGAACTGGAACAAGGGCGCAATTTTACATCCAATGATGTGGATCTGGCTTTGCCGCTGGCGATTGTTGGTAAAGAAATAGCCACAACCCTGCTGGGGAAATCAGGTCTTGGTGAAGTGGTTAAGGTAAATGGAAAATCCTACCGCGTTGCCGGTATTCTTGCAGAAAAGGGCTCCAGCCTGGGTATGTCGGGTGGCGACAGGGTGGTGTTTATTCCGGTTAGCCGTTCGCGCATGGATTTCAACAATGGACAGGAAAACTATTTTATCAATGTTTCTGTAAATCAAATTAATCAACTGGATCCTGCTATGGATGAAGCATACCTTCTCATGCGCCGCATGCGGGGATTGGGCAGTGCCAAACCGGATGATTTTTCCCTGACAAAAAGCGATGCCCTTGCCAATGATGCCATCAGCAACCTGAAAATGGTAACGATGGTGGGGACCATCATTGCCATCATTACCTTGATAGGCGCGGCAGTGAGCCTGATGAATATTATGCTGGTTTCCGTTACGGAAAGAACCCGTGAAATTGGTGTCAGAAAAGCCCTTGGCGCTTCATCCAATGTAATTCGTAATCAATTTTTAACAGAAGCCGTAGTGATTTGCCAGCTTGGCGGACTTGGAGGGATTGTGTTGGGTATCCTGCTGGGCAATCTTGTGGGCTTTGGACTGGGAACCGGTTTTATCATTCCCTGGAAATGGATGCTTATGTCTGTCATGATTTGCATGATTGTGGGCCTGTCAGCCGGTATCTACCCTGCCACCCGTGCTGCCCGCCTCAATCCCATTGATGCACTGCGGTTTGAATGATGCAAAATCCAGATGTTTTCCAACTTTGGCAACAATGGTGTAATCAAAAATCACCCTGTGAAATCCGTTATTTAGACAACCAATGCACCCTGAAAGTGACTGTTTCTCCGATTCTTAGCGTAGACAAAGAAAAGAAGGCAATCGAAATCACCGGTAAGGTCATTCCTTTCAGGAATGTGGTTTCCGTAAGATTGCTTACAAATTAAACAATTATACAAAAGGCAGCTTGCAAACCTCGCCTTTCAGCAGTTTGCCGCGTACCTCAATGTAGATAGTGCTTCCGGCAGCCGATAGGGCAGAAGGTACATAGGCGAGTCCGATGGCTTCATTGAGCGTAGGTGATTGGGTTCCGCTGGTAACTTCTCCGATGTGATTCCCGTTTTCGTCACAAACAGGATAATGCTGGCGGGGAATGCCTTTGTCAATGAGTTTGAAGCCTACCAGTTTTTTGGCAGGTTTATTTTCTTTTATCTGCAAATGATAGTCGCTGTTCACAAAAGGATGGTTGAATTTGGTAATCCATCCCAGTCCGGCCTCAATGGGAGAGGTGGTGTCGTTGATATCATTGCCGTACAGGCAGAATCCTTTCTCCAGGCGAAGCGTATCCCTTGCGCCTAGACCTATGGGTTTGATGCCTGAATCAGCTCCCGCCGCAAAAATGGCATCCCACATGGTTCTGGCATCAGCGTTTTTTACATAAATCTCAAAACCACCCGCACCGGTGTAGCCGGTGTTGCTGATGATAACATCGTTCAGTCCGGCCATTGCTCCTATTGTGAAATGGTAGTAAGGGATGTCTGACAGGTTTACAGAAGTGAGTTTCTGCAACGTTGCCGTGGCTTTGGGGCCCTGCACCGCAAGTAGGCTGTATGCATCACTGTGGTTGCTCAGTTTGGCACCGAATTTCTCGTTGTGTTTTGAAATCCATGCAAAATCCTTGTCAATATTGCCCGCATTAACTACCAGCAGGTATTTCTCGGCATGCACGCGGTAAACCAGCAAATCATCCACAATGCCTCCGGTTTCGTTGGGCATGCAGGAATATTGCACGCGACCGTCAGTAAGAGCAGAAACATCATTGCTGGTAACGTACTCAACCAGATCGTAGGCTTTAGGGCCTTCCACATAGAATTCGCCCATGTGGCTCACATCAAATACACCTACGTCGTTTCTAACGGTATGGTGTTCCTGAATTAGGTTGGTATATAAAACAGGCATATTGAAGCCCGCAAAAGGCACCATTTTTGCTCCCAGTGAAATGTGAAGATCTGAAAGTGCGGTGCTTTTTAGATTTGCTGATTCTGATGACATACACTGCAAAATTATAGCATTCGAGCCATCATTACTTCAATATGCCTGCAATAAATAATGGCCTACTTAAGAATTAGCGGGAATGTCACATCCACATCTGTCTCACCGGGATTACATGTTCCATCCTTCTTTTTGGTCTGGTGTTTGAGTGCAATCCGAATTAGACCTGTAGATTTTCGTTTAGTCTTCCACTCGGTAGAAAGACCTATTGGGTGCTTGCCATCACTGTCTTTGTAAAGGATTTCAAGCACATCGGAGGCCGGACCGGTGTAGCAAACGAAGTGTTCATCCCCTTCATTTTTGATTTCAGGGGTAATGTCCTTATCTCCGTTAAAAAACTGAAGATCACCGATGTAGTTAATACCGCTGTCGCATGCAATCGTGTCGGCTTGTTTTGGTGAATTTCCGCCAATTCCGTCAGGGTCACTCCAAACAAAAGTTTTGGCAGTTCCGCCCGTGGCAGGCGTAAGTGTCAGCTTCACCTTAGTGATGAGTTCGCCTTCATCGTGCTTGTGGCAGGATGAGAGGTTCAGAAGAGCAGCTGCTGAAGCAGCCATTGCGATGATGAAATTTGTTTTTTTCATGATTAATTTATGTGTTGGTTAAAGGTGTTTTCTGTGATGGTGATGAAGTGGTTTGATGACCACTACGCGAACATTGCGTCCGGGCATATCCATAAAGTAACGGAAACGATCCATGTAGCTGCGGTAGTTTTGGTTCAGAAGGTTATTCACTTCCAGATTCCATTGCCAGCCATTTTGTTTTTCTTGCAACGATTTTAGTTTAATGTGCCATAAATGATAGGCCGGTGGCGGTGGGAGAAAATCGCTGCCGGTTGTATAAAAATGCTGTTGGGCTGTAAATTCATGCTGGATGTGTAACAGTGTTCTACGGCGTCTCCAGCTAATGGTGTTGAGGCTCCTGAAGGGGGGCACAAATGCAGGATACCGCTCGGTTTGGGTGTATCTGGCGTGAACGTATTGCATTCCGGTCCGGATTTCCAGATTTTTTGCAAGTGCTATTTTTATTTGGGCATCGCCACCGGTGAAAATGGCATTGCCCTGCAGGTATTCAAAACCGGGGAATGCACCTCGCACCGTCAATACGGGCTCTGTCATAGGTGTCAGATTGATAAATCCCGGCATATAATTGAAGAAGGGAGACATATAAACCGTTATCTGCCTTTTATAGCTGTATTCCCATTCCAGTTCTGCTCTGTAGCTTTTCTCTGTTTTTAGGTTGCGGTTTCCCTGTTCAAACGAAGCAGCTCCATGATGAACTCCCGATGAGTAGAGTTCATTTACCCAGGGTGCACGCCACATGCGAGACAGATGCCATTGCAGCAGGTGTTTGTCGGTTTGCACCAATCCTGTGTATGCCGCACTGTAGTTGATGAAAAAGCGTGATTGTTGTTGCCATGCGCCATTAACACGCTCCCGGGCAGAAATTTGTTTTTCATCCAGTCTCAGGCTGAAAGTATGGGCAACCTTTTCTCCATGTTTGTGCAATAGCCCGTAGGTGCCGTTACTCCATCCCTGAAAATCCGGCAGAAAGTAAAATCCACCATATCGGTGCAGGTAACCGGTAGATTGATTGCCCCATTCCCAGTGGGTTGTTGCATTCTTTTTATGTAGCTGTCTGAAGATGACTGACGGCGAAAACAGGATCAGGTCCAGCTGAGGAAAACGGTTGGCGCTGTTGCGGTGAAAATCAAACTCCCGGCGCTGATCGTATTGGAGGGCAAAGTGCCATTCTTTTTTGCCACGCGGAGTTGCCGTAACGCTTGAACCCTGCAAAGTAGCGTGCATGGCTACCTGCCTTGGCTGTTCAATGCGGTAGGAAAATCTATTGTCCGTATTAGGAATGCTGAGATTGATTGCCCTAAGCAGATCTTCCACATTGCCGGTGCGGGTTCCGCGGAATATGCCGCTTTCAAACCGGTAAAACTCGCCATCCAGTCGGTTCTCTCTACCCTTTTTTGTTTTTAAATAGCCTCCGGAGAGCGAGATTTCAGATAAAGCCGTGTTTTCAAGCCACACGTCAGGGGTGCGGTAATTTCCTGATTTTCTGAGAGCTGCATTTGCATACACAACCGGCGAAGCACTGTCGGCTTTCTGAATGAAACGGGCTCCATAACCTGCCTGATGCCCATTGCTGTTGTAGGATACAACCTGATCGAGGTTTTGTTCTCCTTCATGGGCCGTGGGATGCCGCTGCAGCCGCAGCGCTCCGCCTATGCCATCGTGACAGAATTTGAGCAAGGATGCGTCTTTAACCCATTCCAACTCATCAAATCCACGTGCGTCGGCCTCCGGGTTATGGTCATTGCCCCACGACTGGCCTTCCAGCCTGAACTGCTGGCTAATGATGGGAAACCGCAGTCCAAACATACCATGCGCCACAGGTTTACTTTGATTTCGTCCGCCCTGCAACAGTTGAATTCCAGGTAATGAAGCACTGATTTGACTCAGATCACGGTCGTTTTGCTCAATGATATCCTGACCGTTCAGCGTCATTGCCGCTGATTTTTCTTTTTTTGCGTGGATGGTAACGGTGTCTGTCCATACATTTACAGGTTTCAGATAGATGATAATCTGTGTATCGCGGTAAAGGAATAATTCCTTATGCAGGTGCTGAAATCCATACTTATCTACCTCAATTAATAGCGGACCTGCACACAACCCTGTCAGTGCGAAAACCCCTTCAGCACTGCTCTGCGCGTGTATGTGCCCTTCCTCTATAAAGACTTCGGCAAAGGACACGGGCAGGCTGTCGTGAACATTCAGAATTTGTCCCCGAACCACTGCATTGCAGTTTTTTTGCGCCATCAAAGGCCCAAAAGCAAGCAGGATTATACATCCCAGCGTGATATGTTTCATGTTTTTCCTGTATTGATACTTGTCAAAGGCGAAGTATCAGCGCCCTGTTTGCAGATTAACAGGGCGTTACAGGTGGGGCCTTGTTTTGAATAAGGCAAATAATGACAAAGGGAACAGTCGTGTTGCAGTCGGGAAAGGAAAAGTAACTGAAACTTCTGAAAAAGTGTATTCCCGGTTCGGTATTGTCATCACTCAGCAAGGCATGCTGGTCACAAATATCACAATCTTCATCCAAGGAAGAACCGGCATGGCTGAATGTGCTGAATTCACTGTCGTGGCAGTCGTGTAGCCATGACTTCGGGGTTTGCACGAGAAGCGTGCAAAAAATGAAAAGAAAGGCGATATACCTGCGCAATATCCTCATTAGGCCATAGCCTGAAGCATATTGGTCATTTCCCGGATTTCATCCCGGTTGTAAGTGTTCTCAGATTTAATTGCCAGCGAAATCAGGTAAGTAAAGTTTTCTTCACTGCTTTCACCATCCTCCAGGTAATTAAGATCAAAACCTTCGTTGGCTTCCATGTGCTGCCAGCAAAGACGAAGTGCACGGGTAAGCAAAGGGTCTTCTTCCTTAAGCGCATATTCTCTGGCTTGCTGAAGAAGGGGAATGAGTTTATCGGGCTGAATCCCGTTCTTTTCTACCTGTTTTTGAATTTTTTCAAGGATTGTATTGGCTTCCGCGGTGCGCATATTTTATGGTTAATTGAACTGCAAATATAATAAAAGGTGTTTTAAAGTGAATCCTTCTTTGCCCGCAGACTCATTTTAAGGTTGTGTTTTCCACTCACCATCCAAACACCCATGATAATCATGAATGCATACATGGCTTTTTCCGCAGTCAGTTCATCCCTCCCCAGCAATATTGCAATTAGGGTAGCAAGCAGTGGTTGCAAGTAAATGTAAATCCCAACCAGTGAGCCTGAGGCATGTTTAATACCATACATATTTAGCAGATATACCAGAAAACTGGTGAAAAAAAGAATATATCCTATTTTTAGCCATATGTCATTTGGTATGGCCGAAAATGAAGTATTCAGCAGCGGAATCGCGCCCAGAGGGGCAATATACAGCAGGCCCATTCCAAACATGACCTTGTTTACCGTGATGGTGTGGTACTTGTTCGCCAGTTTTTTAGCCAGAACCAGGTAAACAGCATAAAACAGCGCGTTTACAGAAACCCAGATGTCGCCTTCCAGGGTCTGGCTGCTGAACCGGGCTCCCTTGCCCCACATGAGCAGAAAAGCACCCAGCGCACCTATACTGATGCCGGCAGTCATGCTGAGTGAAGGCCTCTTTTTTTGAATCCAGTGTTCAATGATGGCGACAAACAAGGGGGTAACCAACATTAAAACGGCGCCGTTGATGGGTTTGGTCATGCTCAGGCCCTTGAAAAACATAAACATGTTTGCAGCAGTACCAAAAAAAGCACAAACGGCAAATCGCTGCCAATCGTTTTTCCAGTCTATGGCTTTGTCGGTGATAAACAGGGAGCAAATGCTAAAAAGGCTGAAAGCTGTGAGAATACGCAACCATACGAAACCTTCAGCGCTGATATAGGTTGGCATGATTTCGCCGGCCCAGGAAAACAAAATTGCGTAAAGTAGAGAGACAAAAAACAATGAAACGTGAACTTTCATGTCCAGCCCCGCTTTCTTTTGATGTTTTCGTAGGCCTTTTGTACTGAAAGAAACTTTTCTTGTGCAGCTTTTTTCTCATTTTCGTTCAAGCCCAACAACCTGTCTGGGTGAAAACGCATGGCCATTTTGCGATAGGCTTTTTTTACTTCTTCCTCACTGGCATCCGATTTTACATCCAGGATTTTGTAGTCGGAGTCGGGTGAGGTTACAAACATGGCACGCAATGAGAGAAAATCGGGGGTGGTAATGCCCATTTGCGTGGCAATATGCTGAAGCAATTGCAGTTCAGATGGATTCACTTCTGAATCAGCCCTGGAAATACGAAAGAGCACATGTAGCAGTTCAAGGCGCTGGCTATATGCCATTTCGTTTCGAATCTGTCTGCAAACAAAGGTTACGTCCTGCTTTTCTTTCAGCATTTCCCGTAAAATCAGCAGTAGGTGGGCAGCGCGCTGTTCGCCATAGGTTCTTACCAGCATGCGTTTCACCAGATCAAGTTCACTTCTCATGGCAGAACCATCCGCATTCATGACAGCCGCAATCAGCACTAGCATGTGTCGGGTAAAATCAGTGGGAGGAGGCTCTCTGTATGTTTGGCGTGTTGTTTGCGCGGAACTTTCACTTCCGGCATATTCAATGTACATGCCAATCAGAAAGCCGATTACAGCTCCAAGCGGACCTCCTGAAATCAGGCCAATAATGGCTCCTATGACAGCGATGGAAATTTTCAAAAGGGGAGATGACTGATTATTTGATGGGAGCGATGTCGGTAAGGGTTTTCATGCGGCTGTTCATGATAGCCCCCTGAATTACCCAAAGTTCTTTTTTACCTTCAACCTGAACCCAGTATGTGTCGGTTTCAAAGTTGGGTACACTGCCATCACGGCGGTCTGGAGCGTAGGTTTCAGGACCTGTTTTCATGCGATACATCCGTATACCTTGCTTTTTCCCGTTCACATCGGTTATCGCAATCGCGAAAAAGGATCCTGATTTAACAATACTGTCGCGAAGGGTAGGTTTTCGGTTGATACCGGCAATTTCTCCGTATTCACGGGAAATATTTTGGAACCGTTCCATAAAAGAGAGCAGCCTGGTGCTGTTGGCAGCCGGAACAATATTCCCTTTTCCGTCCCTCAATACAGCGGTATTATTTTCCCTGCTGATGCTGAAACTTTTCTGTGGGTCTTCAGGCCATGAAATTTCAACCTTTTGAATTTGCTCTGCCGGCATGTCCAGAATAACCGGAGAGCGCCAGGCATCGAAGTCAAGTGTGAAATAAGGTGTCAGGTATCCCTTAAATCCGGCAATTTCAACGATGCAGGGTCTTTCCATTTCCGGATGGTACATGTAGGTGGCCTCCTGGTTTGGGGTAGGGTTGCCCGCATAAAATGTTGTTACCTCAGCACTTCCATCATAAAATACCGCTTTAACTCCATTGAGTGCAATTTCGCGGGTTACCGGTTCTTTTTCTGCATCGGAAACCGGTGATTTTACCTGAGCTTTTTTCAAAACCCAATACAATAACTCTCGAATGCTGTGTGTATCGGCGGGTTCGGTGAGTTTCTCGTTTTTGACGAACCACTTATCCTTCTCCTTATATAATATAATGTAACTGAGTTTGGGATTGTTTGGTGCAAGCAGAATCTTGTCAATGTTATTGGGGTTGTTTAGCCGGAATGCATTGGGATCAAAAGAATGTGTTTGATTGATGTTTTTTTTGAAGAGGAGAAAAACAATGATGAGGGCCGTGATGGCTGAAATAAGAATTCCTATTCGTTTCATGTAAACTGCAAAGTTAGGGATGAAATTGAAAGTGCCGGGCCGGGACGAAAAAAGTTGACATGGCGTTGGGAAAAACAACACAATAAAAAAAGTGCGGGTAAGGTTTTGAGAATTCAAAAAAAAGGACTATTTTTGCAGTCCTTTTTACGGCCCGTGTATGCGGAGCCTCGTTCTTAAACATGCCACCTTAGCTCAGCTGGTAGAGCAACTGACTTGTAATCAGTAGGTCGTTGGTTCGATCCC
>CAZVJY010000018.1:0-32872 GCA_964626685.1 uncultured Flavobacteriaceae bacterium | reverse complement strand
GTTCGTTGCATCAAGTAATGTTTTGGTGGCAAATACCAGCAAAGGTTACCAGGAAAGTTAATAACCCTAATTAGGCAATTGTTTTACCATTTAAAGGTAGCTTTGACCGCCCAATAACGAATCGCATTACCGTGAGTGGACTTTTGAAGAATTTGAGGGCTATTTGTCGCGCTATTTTCGGGTGGTTCACCATGCTGTCAGCAACCGCGAACAAAGAACACAGTTGCTTGTGGCAGAGCGGTTTTAGTTACTTCTTCTCGTAAACCTTGTCTTTATCGGTTTTTACCACTTTATCGCCGTCATATAACGTTTTGGCAATGGCAATGCCTGGTGCTGAAACTACTTCATCACCGGGTTTCAGTCCGTCGGTAATTTCAAAATAGTCAAGATCCTGTAGGCCGGTTTTTACCTTCACCGATTTCAGTAAGCCGTTGTTGTAAAGCAATACCCATGTGCCTTTGTCTTCTTTTTTGGGTTCTTCGGTCTGCGTTTTCCCGTTTTTGGCTCCCACATCCGATTTTTTGGCAGGGTTGCGGGTAGTAACGGCAGAGATGGGCACGCACAGGGCGTTGTTTTTTGAAACGGTCTTGATGTCTACTGTTGCTGTCATGCCTGGTCTGAAAGGCTGGTTTCTGCCCATGCCCAGGTCTGCGTAACTTTCGGGAAGGATACGCACTTTTACCACAAAATTGGTTACCTGATCGGTTAATAACTGCGTGCTATTGAATTTGGCACTGTTGGCAATCTGTGTCACAATGCCTTTGAAAACCCTGTCAGGATAGGCATCAACCTTTATATCGGCATTGTCGCCGTTTTTGATTCGCACAATGTCGTTTTCATTCACATTCACTTCCACTTCCATTACATTCAAATTGCTGATGCGCATGATTTCGGTTCCGGCCATTTGGGCAGTACCCACCACGCGTTCGCCTTTTTCGCTGTTCATCTGGGTAACAATGCCGCTTGCAGGAGCGTAAATGGATGTTCTTCCCAGGTTGCGTCTGCCTTCTTCCAGCCTGGCGGCAGCGCTGGCGGTTGTATATTTGGCTGCGAGGGCATTTTTCTCGGCAGAAATGGCATCGGCTTTGGCAACTTCATACTGCACGCGCGCCTGATCCCATTCCTGTTCGCTGATGACCTTTTGCTCGTGAAGCTGTTTTTGTCTTTTGTAATTGGCTTCAGCCTGTATCAGTGAAGCCGCAGCCCGGGCTTTCTGTGCTTCACTGCCTGCCATGCCTGCACGGGCATTGTCCAGATTGGCACTCAGCTGGCTGATGGTGGTTTCGTACAATTCCGGATTGATGCGCAGCAACAGTTGCCCCTGTCTTACGCTATCGCCTTCCATTACCGCCATTTCGATAATCTCTCCGCTCACATCTGCACTGATTTTTACTTCACTTTCAGGCTGTATTTTACCGCTCACACTCACAATTTCAGTGATGGTTCTGGTAACGGCTTTGTCTGTGCTAACACGTATTTCAGCCTTGCCGCCTCGGAAAATGGCTATCAGCAGCAACAGCAACACAGCGGATCCGATGGAAATCCAAACAATTTTTTTCTTTTTCATTTTACAGTGTTAAAGGTTTGCCCAGGTAAAAATCCAGTACCATTTTTCTGAACATATATTCATACCGAACCGAGGTTAGGTTGTTTTGTGCTGTTGTTTCATTGGTCTGCGCCAGCTGTAGTTCAAATACATTGGACTGACCTGCATCAAAGCGCTTCTTCACAAACTCCATATTTCTTTTTTGAGCCTCCATGGCCCTGATGGCAGCCTGATAGCGTTCCATGGCCGAGGTAAAGTTGTTGTAGGCTGAAACCACTTCGCTGTAAAGGTTTTGAACGGCTCGCTCAGAATTGAGTTTCGCTCTTGTTTCGTCCAGTGATGCGCGCTGTGCGGTATTTCTTGCCTGCAATTTTCCATATACAGGTACTGAGAGGTTGAAACCCAGTGACTGGCCAAAGTTGTCTTTGACCTGTCTGTTGAAATCAATGGTCTGCAAGGTGTACTGTATGTTTGGTGCTTCAACAATGTCGTTGGTTCCCTGAACACGGCCAATGGGTTCAAAGCCGGAAATGGTCATGGCCGAAACGGATTTAGCATTGCTTGAATAAACCGTGCTGAGGTTTCCGCCCACAGATAGCACGGGCAACATGCCGCCCCTGGCTGATTTACGGGCATATGCGGCAGCTTTGTGCCTGAAAATGGCAGCCTGCACATCCGGTCTTCTTTTCATGGCACTGTCGAAAAGCTCCTGCTGGCCCGCCGGATAGGCCTCCGGCTTGTATGAACTTATGGAAGGACGGATGATGTCGAATGTGCTTTCCGCGGGTAATCTCAGCAACATTTTCAGGTTGGTGAGTGCCAGAATTTCCTGGTTTGCAGCGTTGGTAAGTGCAGTTTGGTCATTCGCTTTCTGCGCCTCAAGGTTGAGTACCTGACCTTCATTGACCACACCCGCTTCAAACAGTTTGCGGGTTCTTTGCAACTGAGATTCTGTGTTTTTCAGCGTTTCTTCAGCACTGGATTTCAGTTCTTTGGACTGTATAATCTGCAGAAACAGGTTGGCCACATTCAGTGCCGTGTTCTGTTCCATGCTTTTTAGGTCGCTTTCACCGGCAAGCCAAAGGTATTTACTTTGCTGTATTCCATTGCGGATTTGTCCGCCTGCATAAAGCAGCACACTGCTTTGCAGCTGAAAATTATTGCTGCTGACGGTGGATTGCACAAACTGGTTGGTAAAGCGGTCAATGCTTCTTCCTGACTGAAAAAACTGTCCCGCGTTAATGTTGGCATCGGGTGTGGCAGCAGCCATACTGTTTTTCCAGTTTTGTGCGGCCTGTTTGGCGGAAACACCGGCAAGCTGTACGTCTATATTGCTTTTTAGCGCCTGCTCAATGCATTGTTCTAGGGTCCAGGTGCCGGATTGGGCGTTTGAAGCCTGGGGTAAAATCATCCCTAATAAACCAATTAAGGCAAATCGCATTCAGCAAAAATACTGATATAAGATCCACATCGCCATGCTTTAAGCCGGATTATCGTGTAACGGTCATAATCGGTGGATAAAAGATGAATAATTATGAATTTTTTGCAGAAATTATTTACACAATATCGGTATTTTTGTGGCGCATCTGGTTCTCTGTTGTGCGCATGTTCAACAGAGATGAAAAGGGAACTCCGGTGAAAAACCGGGACTGTACCCGCAGCTGTAACCCCGGCCCGAAAGGGCTTCGGCATTCTTAGCCACTGTTGAAGATACCAATGGGAAGGCGCCGAAATAAACTGGGGAAGTCAGAAGACCTGCCAGGCGCAAAACAAAAAGCTCGCTTTCGGGAAGAAAAGCGCACTGAATTGGGGTCACCCGGTCTATTGCATTTATCATTCCAGGCGGAGCAGCGCAACCATGAACGGCATTTTATGCTCCATATCGCTTCTGCTGTCAGCACCGGATACTTTTCCGGTTTCAGATACAGCCGTCGTTTATGGTAAACGACATCAGGTTGCTTCCGTAGGTAAAAATGTACTGCACATTGAGTCCGGTACAGGCAATTTAATCAATCAGGATCTGGCATCTGCCGGACTCAGTATACGGCAATACGGACCCTCAGGAATTGGCACCCTAAGCCGTCGCGGCGCAGATCCTTCACAGTTGCAAATTCTATGGAATGGTATTGTGCTTAACAATCCCATGTTGGGCATGACGGATTTAAGCTTGTTGCAAAATGATGCCTCCACACGGATTTCCCTCACGGAGGGTAGCAGCGGATCTCTATACGGCAGCGGCAGTGTTGGCGGCACCCTTGCAATACAGCACACACTCCCCGGGAAAATAGGGGAGTCGGTTTCCACGTCTTTTCTGGCAGGCAGCTTTGGCAGATTGCAGGCGCAAGGCGATTTTGCCATCCGCAAACGGAAGTCTTTTCTTGTTTGGGATAATCAATGGCTTACCATCAACAATGACTTCCCTTACAAAATTGGAGATGAAGTATATGGAAATATGCAGTTTGCCTCCAGAAGCCAATGGAGAAGCCGCCTTTCAGGTGGGTTTAATGCTGGGAGATGGGATTTAAGTGCCCACGCGGAATGGCAGCAGGGTGAACGCGGTTTGGGCACTTCGGCCGGCGGTACTTCTTCTCTGGGAAATCAGAAAGACGAAAACCAAAGGTTGGCTTTGCATGCCAATTACCAGACCGATAAATTAAAATGGGTGCAGCGTTTCGGGCTCGTTGAAGACCGAATCGTATTTCAGATGCCCGGTAATACGGCACCGGACAGCAGCCGTTCGCAAAGCATGCAAGTTCAGCAGGAATTGCACTTTCACATAGGTAAATGGAATGCCATTGCCGGAGCCGATTTATGGCGTGTAGCCGGCAATACCAGGCAATACGCCCGCGATATCGAACAGGTGTTTCCGGCGCAGTTTTTTGCACTGTACAGGCAGAGCAGAAATTGCCGTTTTGCCGCCAGCAGTCGCTGGGAATGGCATGAACGGATTGCCGTGAATGCATTGTCGGCAGAGTTTGCCGTGAATAGGGTAATAACCGCAAAAACAGCTATCAGCAGCAGCTTCAGGCGCCCAACACTGAATGATTTGTACTGGAGTATGGGCGGAAACCAAGATGTAAAGCCGGAAAGCGGGGGCAACGCAGAAGCGGGGCTTTCCGCCAAATGGCACCACAAAAAGATTCAGGGTGATTTTTCTGCAACTTTATGGGCCCGTTATCTCAACAATCCCATTGTGTGGCTGCCAGAAAACAATGTTTGGTATGTACGAAATATGCAGCGTGGAGATTATCAAGGTTTTCAGCTTTCGGCCCGTCTATCCGGCGAGACACGAAAGTTCCGCTGGCTATGGCAAGCCGGAATGGAATGGTGCAAGACCAGTATGCTTAACAACAACAGCCGCTTTCATGCCTTGTTTGTGCCGCGAGTATCCGGTGCAACATCCCTAAGACTGAGCATAAAGCAATGGTTTGTGTATGCCTCAGAACAATGGCAAAGCATGCGCTACATCAGCACGGATAATCTAAGTTCAATGCCTGCCTATGGGTTGTTTTCCGTGCAATCCGGCCGAAATCTGACATACAGGCAGCATGCAATAGTACTTGCAGCAGGTGCAGACAATGTGTTCAATAGAAACTACGAGGTAATGCCAGGAAGACCTATGCCATTGCGAAGCCTGTGGTTAAAAATCAATGTGCAAATCAATAAAATCAATAAAATCAATAAATATGAATAACGTAAGAAAAATCTCTTTTGCAATGCTGTTTGGTATTGCGATGTCAGTCAATGCTCAGGTTTCCGAAGGTTTTGAAAATGCTTTGCCGGATACGGTGAATGTGCTCAATGGGAGCAACGGGAGCAAGTTCCACTATTTTAACACCGGTGAAATGACCTTTCCTGTAAAGTGGGATAGTGCTTTCAAGTACTGGGCGAGTGGCTGGGCGTTGTCAAAAACCAAATACAATACCGTAGAAGCACCGGATTATGTAAAACATCTTTATGGTGCAGCTCCGGGTTCGGGCGTTGAGAATGCAAACGCAAAGGCTTTTATGGTGGGGCAAAGCGGAAGTTTCTTTTTTCTTCAGAGAAGAAATGCAGGCGATTTTCCGCTGAAAGGCTTTTACGTGAGTAATTCAACCTATGCCTTCAACAGCATGAAGTTTGGCGATATGTTTGCCAAAAAATTTGGTGGAACAAGCGGTAATGACCAGGATTCGTTTATTCTTATCATTCACTGTTACAAAAAAAGCAAGCCGGTAGACAGCCAGCGTGTAGTGCTTGCCGATTTTCGTTTCTCCGATTCCAATAAGGATTTTATCCTGAATCAGTGGAAGTTTGTGTCGCTTAAAGAGGCCTATACCGACAGTATTTCATTTGAACTGGCGAGTTCGGATAACGGGCAGTTTGGCATGAATACCCCTGCTTTTTTTGTTCTTGATGGTGTGGAGTTCTTTGGACTCAATAATGTGAAGAGAAACCAAAAATCGAGCAGGGTTTATCCTGTACCGGCAAATGATATCCTGAATGTAGAAACAGAATCTGAAATGATTTCCGCTGCTGTACTGGATTACGCAGGCAGGATTCAGGCCAAGGCAATTCTGGCCGGTAAAAAGGCTCAGGTTCCGGTTGGAAAATTGCCGCAGGGTACGTATTTGCTGCAGGTTCTAACCCGTGCAGGAGCATTCACCGAAACCATACAGGTAATTAAGTAATGAGAATTTTATCAGGCTTTTTGGTTTTATTGTTTTTTCTTTCCGCTTGCCGGAAAGAAAAAACATTGCCTGAGGAAGTGAATGTCGGTTCTGGTACCTTGCTGGTTTTGAATGAGGGGAATTTTATGTGGGCCAATGCCAGTGTGGATGTGTACAACCTTGATTCGGGAATACTACAGTCAAATGTGTACCAGAAAGTAAACGGGAAACCGCTGGGCGATGTTTTGCAAAGCGGTGGCATCATAAATGGGGATGTGTGGCTGGTGGTTAACAATTCAGGAAAAATTGTGGTGCTGGACAGCCAAACATTGAAAGAAAAATACAGCATAACAGGCCTTGGATCTCCGAGATATGCGATAAGAGCAGGCAATAATGTCTGGATTTCAGATTTGTACTCTGGTAAAATACAGGTTCGCGATATAACCGGTAAACAGCTAATCAAACAGATATATACGGGCGTGTGGACCGAACAGATGGTGGCCATGGGTAATCATGTGTGGGTGGCCTGCTATGATGGCTGGCTGAGGAAATACCATGCGGCTGATTTTAATTTAACTGATAGCAGCTATGTGGGAAAAGGCCTACGCTGGATTAGCCGGGATAAAAACAATCGTATTTGGGCACTGGCATCTTTCAATGACAGTGTTTACAGCCGTCTGCAGCAATGGTCTGATAATGGCGACAGGCTTAAAGCCTTTACCATGCCACTCTCTGGTTATGCATCATCGCTATGTATGAATGCCGGCGGCGATAGCCTTTACTTTCTGGCGAATGGTGTTTTTTGCATGGGCACTGAGGATGCGCAACTGCCGAAAAATTTCATTTATAGAAAGCAGGGTGCCAATTTTTACCACATTGCGCGCCACCCGCGCAGGAACATTTTGTTAATCTGCGATGCAGCCGATTATGTGTCCAAAGGCAAGGTGTATTTGCTTGGTACATCAGGAAATGAAATCAGGTCGTTTACAGCCGGTATCATTCCCTCCGGCTTTGTGTTTTATTGAACCAGCCTCATTCTCGGTTCGAAATATGTAACTTTGAAGCCGTATCTCCGATATTTTTCGGAAATCTGATTGATGGCTAAAGGAAACCTGATAAAGCGCGTAGACCTGCTGGTGCTGAGATCATACATCGGCCCTTTTCTGGCAACATTCGTGCTTAGCATGTTCCTGTTTCTGATGCAGTTTCTGTGGAAATACATTGATGAGCTGGTGGGAAAAGGGATTGAGCCACTCATTCTCATGAAACTGATTTTTTATTCGCTTGCCGATCTGGTTCCTATGGCGTTGCCACTTACCGTGATGGTGGCAGGATTAATGACCTTCGGCAATCTGAGCGAAAGTTTTGAGCTGGTAGCGCTCAAGGCCAATGGAATTTCGCTCTTCAGAATTTTGCGTCCTGTTTTTTTGCTGATGCTGGGCCTGGCCATGCTGAATTTCTTTTTTATGAACATCGTTATTCCGAAAGCCAACCTGGAGGCCAAGGCATTGTTGTGGGATTTAAGACAGAAGAAACCGGCATTTAATATACAGGAGGGGGTTTTCTATCAGCAAATCGAAGGATTTTCTATGCGCATCGGTAAAAAACTCGCCGACAATGAGAGCGTGGAGGATGTGCTCATTTACGAATACAAAGGCGATGAAAGCAAGCGTCTGAATGTGATCAGAGCCGAAAAGGGAAGCATGGTACTCTCGCCCGATAAGCGCACCCTTTTTTTTACGCTTTTCAACGGAGTGCGCTACGATGAAATGACCAAGAACCCCGACTATTCGCGTACTGCACCTTTCAACCAGATGCATTTCGAAAAGCAAAAGATGATTATCGACCTCAGCAGCCTGGATTTGAAGTTTACAGAGCGCGACGCATACAAGGGAGATTACAGGCTTATGAACATTCGTGAGCTGAACAGAGAACTGGATACGGCAGAGCAAAGAATACAAAAGCAAAAGGCCGAGAATGCCGGCTTTTTGGCTAGATACCTTCATTTGCCGGGTGTTTTGGGTAACAAGCCCAAGCCTGAATTAAGCAAGAATAAACCGTCGAGGTTGCGTATACTGATGCCAAGACATGAATCTAATCCTTCAACTGAACAGGTCAATATCATTGCAGGCGCCATTAACAATGCCAGGGGCTTTAAAGGTACACTTGATGGGTTGGTTACCGGATTGAAATACGAAGAGGAACAGCTTGCCCCTTACGAAGTAGAGTGGCATAAAAAGTTTACACTGTCTGTTTTGCTGATTATGCTATTCCTGATATCGGCGCCGCTGGGAGCCATTATCAGAAAAGGAGGCATAGGCATGCCCCTGGTAATAAGTGTTTTGCTTTTTGTGCTTTTTTACGCGATAAACCTGGTAGGAGAGAAAATAGGGAAGGAAGGCGTATTGCCTATCTGGGCCGGAATGTGGATGAGTAGTGCCATCTTGTTTCCGGTTGGGATTTATATTACCGTCAAAGCAGCTTCAGACAGCGCCATACTCAGCCTTGAAGCCTATCAGAAGTTCTTTAACCGGCTGTTTTGGGTGACGGTAAAAAACGAAAACGGGGAGCCGGATTCAGCCTCGAAAAAAGAACTCCGTTTGCTGGCATTGTTCAAAAGAAACAAGTCATGAAAATATTGGTGGTCGGCAGCCGCATTCCCTGGCCATTGCACGACGGCGGTGCCATAGCAACCTATCAATTACTAAAAGGCTTGTCTGATCAGGGTGCCGAAGTGGTTTATTTTAGTTTCAATACCCGGAAACATTTCATTGACCGTCTGCAAATTGATCGGTTTTTTTCGTTTTGCAGGGTGGTGGATGTTCCGTTGGATGCAAATCCAACATTTACGGGAGCGCTGATGGCACTTGTGAGGGGTGAAAATTACAATATTTCGCGTTTTGAGAATGAAGTATCAAAACAACAGCTGGCTGCTTTGCTGAGCACGGAAAAGTTTGATCTGGTGCAGCTGGAAGGGCTCTATGCAAGCCCTTTTCTGGATATTGTGGTTCAGGCCGGTATCCCGGTTGTATTGCGTCAGCACAATGCGGAGTTCCAGATTTGGGAACGGCTGGCAGGAAAAGAACGAAATCCGCTCAAACGTTGGTATTTCAGTTTTCTCGCCGCTCAGTTAAAAACGTATGAAACCAAGGTGCTAAGACATGTTCATGCAATTGTGCCCATCTCGCCTGCCGACAGGGATTTGTTTGCCACCCTAGCGCCCGGGAAACCCATGTATTTGTTGCCAGTAGGGCTCAATGAACCACCGGTCGGCAAGCATGAATTTCAGCCAAATACTTTCTTCCATCTTGGCAGCATGGAATGGATTCCGAATGTTGAAGCCGTTAAATGGCTGGTAAATGAGGTATGGCCTGCCGTGAAATCCGAATTGCCCGACGCAATGCTGCATTTGGCCGGTAAAGGCATGCAAAAACACGATGCACGTTTCGGCGGGTCCGGAATTACCGTGCACGGAGAAATTGAAAATGCCATGCAGTTTATGCAAATGCATGGTGTAATGCTGGTGCCTGTGTTTGCAGCAGGCGGTATTCGTGTTAAAATACTGGAGGCATTTAATGCAGGTGTGCCTGTAATTAGCACCAATATTGGTGTGCAGGGAATAAACGCAGCCAATGAAAAGGAGCTGCTGCTTGCCAATTCTCCCCGGGATTTTGCCGCTGCCATGATCCGCATGCAGCAAGAACCTGAGCTTAGAGAAACCATGTCTGCAAATGCCCGCAGTATGATTGACAGGGAATACCAAATTCGAAACCTTATCTCAGGGTTGATGGATTTTTACCGCCATAACCTGAACATGACGAGATTGCAGGGTCGAACCGGTTCCTAAAAAGTTTGATTTTTTTGTTTCAGTGGTTGACTGTGTTTTGATTACAAAACAAAAGCTGTAAATTTGTTGAAACAAACTTGAAGCTTCTATTTTCCTATATTCGCCCCCAATCCGGAACCGTTTTGCTGGCACTGCTGCTGGCTTCGGTTTCTCAGGTTTTTTCTATGCTTGACCCATGGGTCGGCAGAAACATCATTGATCAGTATTTGCTTAAATACACAGCCTATTCGGGATCAGATTTTACTTCTGGTGTGATTGGCTGGTTGCTTCTGGGTATTTCATTTGCTATGGTCAGCCGCATAGCTAAAAACCTGCAGGATTATTTCATCAATGTTGCCATGCAGCAGGTGGGTGCTAATCTGTTTATGGACGGGATAAAACATACCATGGAGCTTCCATTTGAGGTGTTTGAAGACCGCCGCAGTGGTGAAACATTGAATGTGCTGCAGAAGGTGAGAACCGATACTGAAAAGCTGATGACCATGGCCGTAGGTTTGCTTTATGCAAGTTTAGTTGGGGTTTGTGTGGTTTTTGTTGCGAGTTTTATGGTTCACTGGCTTATTGCACCTGCATTTCTTACTGCAATGCTTGTGGTTGGGATATCCAGTTCTTTTCTCAGTAAAAAAATCAAATCAGTCCAGAAAAATATTGTGGCAGAAACCGGTGCACTCGCAGGAACTACCACGGAAAGTTTGCGCAATATTGAGCTTGTAAAGAGCCTTGGTCTTATAGGTCAGGAAATACGCCGCATTCGGGTAAATACCCTTAAAATATTGGGGTTGGAGCTGATTAAGGTAAAGAAAATCAGAACACTGGGTTTTGTTCAGGGTACAACCGTAAACCTCATGCGTAATCTGCTGCTGCTGTTCCTAAGCTGGATGGTTTTTACGGGCAGAATAACCCCTGGCATGTATATTCAGTTTTTGTTCTACACTTTTTTTATTTTCAATCCCCTGCAGGAGCTCGGAACCTTTATTCAGGTCTGGCGCGAGGCACAGGTGAGCCTTGCACGCTACAGGGAATTGCTGGATACCCCAAGGGAGCCAGAGCCTGTTGAGCCAAAATCCCTTGGCAAAGTTGAAAAAATAGCTTTTAGTGATGTGTCCTTTCGTCATCGCTCATCCAATCGACTGGCACTTCAGCACATAAATATTACTTTGAGAAAAGGCGAAACCATTGCGGTTGTAGGTCCCAGTGGCAGCGGAAAGAGCACGCTGGTGAAACTGCTGGTAGGACTTTACAAGCCTGAAACAGGTCAATTGTTTTACAACGATATTCCCGCCGGTCAGATTTTGTTGTCCGAGTTGCGAAAAAAATTGGGTGTGGTGAGTCAGGAAAGTCAGCTATTCAGCGGAACTTTGAGGGAGAATTTGCTGTTCGTGAGTCCGGAGGCTTCGGATGAAGACATGCAGCAGGCACTGGTAAAATCCGCTGCCCAAGGATTGCTTAGCCGCTGTGAAAGCGGATTGGATACCACCATCGGGGAGGGCGGAATAAAGGTTTCCGGAGGGGAGAAACAGAGAATTTCCATCGCCCGGGCTTTGCTGAGAAATCCGGATGTAATGGTGTTTGATGAAGCAACCAGTGCCCTAGACAGTTTAACCGAAAAGGAAATCACGCAAACCATTCGTGAAATCAGCAATCAGAAAGACAGAATCAATGTGATGATAGCACACAGACTCAGCACCATTATGCATGCAGACTGTATTTACGTTTTGGAAAAGGGTTTAATCACCGAGCAGGGAACACACGATGAACTGCTGGCCTCAAAAGGGTTGTACTATGCCATGTGGCGTCAGCAAATCGGCGAAACCGATTAAACGGTTTTTTGCATTTTAAAATGCGGTATTTCGCACTCCCAAAATCTTTCTCCGACAGGCTCAAATCCAAATTTAGCATATAAGTTTAATGCGTGTTCCTGGGCATGCATGTATGCAAAGGTACCTTTTTCAAGTCGCTGTAAACATCCTTCAACCAGTGCGGCTCCCACACCTTTTCCCCGGTAAGCCGACAGCACGGCAAACCGTTCCAGTTTGATTCCATTTTCTGTTTTACGAATTCTGGCAGTACCGCAGGCTACCCCGTTGTGCCTGGCCAGCAGATGGGTGCAGGCGTTTTCAAATTCATCATATTCTTCCTCTGGATTCACCTTTTGCTCAATTACAAAAACCTGCCGGCGTATTTCAAAGGCCTGTTCCAAATCCTTTGCGCTTAAAATTGGGGATACTTCTGTCATTTTATGTATTTTTGCCGTGATATTGTACAAAAATACCGCAAAAAGCACTACACATGGCCAATTCAAACATTATCTCTCTGCTTGGCAACGATGCCGACAGCCTGCTGAACCACACCTGCAAAACCATATCCAAAGAAAACCTGCATTTGCCGGGTCCGGATTTTATTGACCGCGTATTCGCACAGACCAACCGCAGTCCGCAGGTGTTACGCAGCATACAGCAGATTTACAACACAGGCCGCCTGGCCGGAACCGGCTACATGAGCATTTTGCCCGTGGATCAGGGTATTGAGCACAGTGCAGGCGCTTCATTTGCCCCCAATCCCATTTATTTCGATCCGGAAAATATCATCAAACTGGCCATTGAAGGCGGTTGCAATGCTGTTGCGTCTACATTTGGTGTACTGGCGGCCAATTCCCGCAAGTACGCGCACAAAATTCCATTCATTGTGAAAATTAACCACAATGAGATTTTGAGCTACCCGAATAAGTTTGACCAAATTATGTACGGAAGTATTCAGGAGGCATGGAACCTGGGCGCTACAGCCGTTGGTGCGACCATCTATTTTGGCAGTGAGGAAAGTGCACGCCAGATTCAGGAAGTTTCCACCGCTTTTGAAATGGCACATGAACTGGGAATGAGTACCATTCTCTGGTGCTATCTGCGAAACAACGGCTTTAAGAAGGATGGCGTGGATTACCATACCGCTGCAGATCTTACAGGCCAGGCCAATCACCTGGGTGTGACCATTCAGGCTGATATCATCAAACAAAAACTGCCAACCAACAACGGTGGTTACACTGCCATTAACTTCGGGAAAACCCACGGCAAAGTATACAGCGATCTTACCACAGACCACCCTATCGATTTGTGCCGCTATCAGGTGGCCAACTGTTACATGGGCCGTGCCGGTCTGATTAACAGTGGCGGTGAAAGCAAGGGGGCAGGCGATATGGCAGAAGCCGTAAGCACAGCCATCATCAATAAACGCGCAGGTGGTGCAGGTCTCATCAGCGGACGCAAAGCTTTCCAGAAGCCAATAGGTGAAGGCGTTGCCCTGCTCAATGCCATTCAGGATGTATATCTTGATAACAGCATTACCATTGCTTAATTTTTTAGCGTAAACTTGCTTCCGAATGATGGAGTACGAAGAGGACGATTTTGCCACCGAAGGTACCAAATGGTATCAGCGCAGGTTATCGGGTATCCTCACCAAAACAAAAGATAAAAAATCCACACCCGACGGACTATGGGAAAAGTGTGGTCGTTGCAAGGCAATTGTGCCCAGCAAAGACTGGATGAACAATCACTATGTTTGTCCACAGTGCAATTACCATGACCGTATCGGCTCACACGAGTATTTCGAGATGCTTTTTGACAAAGGCAAGTTTACCGAAATAGCCAAAGACCTTACCAGCGGAGATCCCTTGGAGTTTACCGATACGGCACCATACAAAGACCGTATTAAGGTTGCACGCAAAAAAACAGGACTCAACGATGCCGTTCGCACAGCTACAGGAAAAATCAACGACCAGAAAATTGTGATTTCCTGTATGGATTTTGCCTTCATTGGTGGAAGCATGGGCAGTGTAGTGGGAGAGAAGATAGCCAGGGGCATCGATTATGCGCTCGAACACAAAATACCGTTCCTGATGATTTCCAAAAGTGGGGGAGCGCGCATGATGGAAGCCGCCTTCAGTTTGATGCAGATGGCCAAAACCAGTGCCAAACTGGCGCTGCTGCACAAGGCAGGTGTTCCTTACATCTCTTTGATGACCAATCCTACCACAGGCGGTGTTACCGCGTCATTTGCCATGCTTGGTGATTTTAACATCGCTGAACCCGAGGCTTTGATTGGTTTTGCCGGTCCGCGCGTGATTAGGGAGACCATTGGCCGAGACTTGCCCAAAGGATTCCAGAGTTCTGAGTTTTTGCTCGAACACGGCTTTCTTGATTTTATCGTTCCCAGAACCCAACTCAAAGAAACCCTCAGCAATTTGCTGCACTTGATATGGGATAAAAAAACAACCAAAAAAGAAACAACCTGAATATGAACTTTCCAGAAAATCTTAAGTACACCAAAGATCACGAGTGGATCAGTGTGGAAGGCGATGTAGCCACCGTTGGCATTACCGATTTTGCACAGTCCGAACTGGGCGATATCGTTTTTGTAGACATTTCAACCCAGGGCGAAAGTCTGAACCAGAACGATGTGTTTGGTACCGTGGAAGCGGTAAAAACAGTCAGCGACCTGTATATGCCTGTAAGCGGCGAAATTCTGGAGGTTAACTCCGGACTGGACAGCGCACCTGAAAGCGTAAACAGCGATGCTTACGGCAGCGGCTGGATGGTGAAGGTGAAACTCAGCGATACATCTCAGATCAACGGTCTGATGTCTGCTGCTGATTACAAAGCCATGATTGGAGCATAACAAAAACAACCTAGCGATTTAAGCAAGAAACACCCTCAAACCGGGGGTGTTTTTTTTGCCAATGACCACCAAAATTAAACAATAAAAAAAATACTCCTGTTGGAGTATTTCTTGGTTGAGGTCGGAACCGGATTCGAACCGGTGTAGAGGGTTTTGCAGACCCGTGCCTAGCCTCTCGGCCATCCGACCTTTTGTGGTGCAAATATAAGGAAAAAAGGCACACTTATGCAGAAAATCAGAACATAAACCGATACAGTTTAAGGCAGGTTTAACAAGAAGTCTTTTGCCTTTGCAAGATCTTCTGGTTTATCGACAGCCGGACTCTGCCAATGCGTTTCAGCAACCGCAATGTGATAGCCGTTTTCTAGCCATCGCAACTGTTCCAGTTTCTCTGTAAGTTCCAATCTTGAAGGCTGAAGCTGTGTAATTTTCTTTAACACCGAGGTTCTGTAGGCATACATGCCTATATGCCGGTAGTAGATTGGTTTTGTGTCGTTTTCTCTGGAAAACGGTATGCAGCTGCGGCTGAAGTACAATGCTTTATTGTGGATGTCGGTAACCACCTTTACCACATTTGGGTTGTTGGCATCTGCATCATCTGTTATTATCTTCTTTAATGTGGCAATATGCACATCGGGATGTTCAAACATGGAAACAAGGGCCATGATTTGCTCAGCCCTGATAAAAGGTTCATCGCCCTGAATATTGACAATAATGTCTGCATTCATTCCCGATTTTTCGTAGGCTTCCATACAGCGGTCTGTGCCACTCGGATGGTGGATTCCTGTCATGATAGCAGCTCCGAATGTATTGACATGATCTTGAATGCGTTCATCATCTGTGGCAACAGCAATACCGCTGTGGTCAATACAGGAACTGGCCGCATTCCATACACGTCTTATCATACTAATTCCGCCTATATCGGCAAGCGGTTTTCCAGGAAACCGTGTGCTGCCATACCGCGCAGGAATAAGAATGCAGAATTTCATTTGGCGAAAATAAGCCCGTTTAGCTTACCGCAAGCCCAGTAACAGCATCATTTTGTTGTAAATATCGGTGTTCTGGTAAACCCCGCTGAACAATTCTGCGCCAGGCCCATAGGCATATACCGGAACCGGCTCCGCAGTATGATGGGCCGAACTGAAGTGCATAACCGGCCGTTTGTTTGCCTCGTCGTAGCCATGCAGTGTGAGTCCACCACATTCATGGTCTGCTGTGATAATGACCAGGGTTTTTTTGTCTTTTTTAGCCCATTGCAATACTTCTCCAGCCGCCAGGTCAAAGTCTATTGCTTCTGCGATGGTGTGCGCGCTGTCATTATTGTGTGCGCCCCAGTCTATCTGGCTACCTTCAATCATGAGAAAAAAGCCTTTTTTGTTTTTCGACAACCTTGAAATCGCATGCATGGAGCCAATAGATAACACAGGGCCACGCTGCGGTGCAGGCAGGGGTTCCTTGAAAGTGTCAGTAAAGCAAATCTGCCTTTCTCCTGTATTTTTTCGCATGGATTCAGGGCCAATGGAAACACTGTATCCTGCTTTTTTCAGCAAGTTGGTATCGAAGTAGGGAAGTCCGCCGCCCACCAGCACCGTTGCAGCAGGATTGTTGGTGATGTCTTTTACAATTTCAGAATACAATTTTCGGGAGGGCCTGTGTGCATAAAACGAAGCCGGTGTTGCATGCGGCAATTCACATGTAACCACAGCACCGGTACTCAGGCCTTTTTCATATGCCGACTCTGCAATGGTTTTCAGGGCCGTACTATCCGGACCCATGCCAATCATGCCATTTCTGGTCTTTTTCCCGGTAGAAAAAGCAGTAGCGCCGGCAGCACTGTCAGTAATAAAATTATCAAACGAAGACGTGATGCTTAATCCAATTGCCTTGGCGTATTCATAAATATTCAGTTGTCCGCCCCTGGCTGCATACGCGGCATACAAATGCACGAGCCCGGTTCCGTCCCCCACCATTAAGACAATGTTTTTGGGTTTAACCGGTTTGCAGATATTGGCTTTACCGTCATGATAAAAGCACAAAAGCAATAAGGCGACAGGTGTGAATTTCATACTTCAAAAGTACGCTGCATATCCGAAATTTAATCCGCCACCTAACGCGCACAGTTGCAGATTATTTGAAGATATGCCCGTTTTTTTATCCTAAATTTGCCCCTAATATTATGAACGGATTTTTCAAAATTCCCTTTCCGGCCAATGAGCCTGTAAATGAATATGCACCCGGTACCAAAGAGCGTACCTTGCTCAAAAATGCATTGCAAAGTGCAAGAAGCCGTGTGGAGGACATACCCATGTACATCAATGGTGCCGAAGTGCGCACCGGAAATACGTTTGATATTTATCCGCCCCATGACAGAGCCCATAAAATCGGGTTTTTTCACCGCGGGCAAAAACAGCATGTGGAACAAGCCATAGAGTCAGCTTTGGCGGCAAAAGAATCCTGGGAGACAATGCCATGGGAACAACGTGCCGCTATATTTCTCAAAGCTGCAGAATTGCTGGCGGGCCCTTACCGCTACGAAATCAATGCTGCTACCATGCTGGCTCAGAGCAAGAATGCCTATCAGGCAGAAATTGATGCTGCCTGTGAGATGATTGATTTTCTGCGTTTCAATGTTCATTACATGGCAGAAATATACGGCGAACAGCCAACAGCCAACAGCAAAGGAATATGGAACCGCCTGGAATACCGACCGCTGGAAGGTTTTGTTTTTGCACTCACACCATTTAATTTCACTGCCATTGCAGGCAATTTGCCAACCAGTGCAGCCATGATGGGCAATGTGGTTGTATGGAAACCAGCCGATACCCAAATTTACAGTGCCAATGTGCTGATGAAAGTATTTAAGGAAGCCGGATTGCCCGATGGTGTTATCAACCTTGTTTATGTTTCAGGTCCTGATGCCGGTGATGTAATCTTTAATCATCCTGAGTTTGCAGGTATTCACTTTACCGGCAGCACGGGCGTATTCCGCCAGATTTGGAATACCGTTGGTCAAAATATCGCAAAATACAAGAGCTATCCACGTATCGTGGGCGAAACCGGCGGTAAGGATTTTATTCTGGCCCACAGCAGTGCCGACGTGGACGTGTTGGTTGCGGCCATCGTGCGCGGTGCATTTGAGTTTCAGGGACAGAAATGTTCAGCAGCTTCAAGGGTTTATATCCCGCAAAGTATATGGCCTGCTGTAAAGGAGAAGCTGCTTAAGGAAATGGCTACGCTGAAAGTGGGTCCTACCGAGGATTTTAGCAATTTTGTAAATGCGGTAATTGATGAAAAAGCATTTGATAAAATAAGCGGCTACATTGATCAGGCTAAAAAAGACGGGGTAGAAATACTGTGTGGCGGATCTTACGATAAATCCAAAGGATTCTTCATCCAACCTACCATCCTGATGGCGCCCCGCCCAAATTATACCACCATGTGTGAAGAAATATTTGGTCCGGTGCTCACCATCTGGGTATATGCCGACAGCGAATGGCCTACCATCTTTAAAACTGTAGACCAAACCGGTGAATATGCATTGACAGGAGCGGTAATTGGTCAGGACAGACATGAAATAGCCAAAGCAACCCATGCTTTGCGGAATGCAGCAGGTAATTTTTATATCAACGATAAGCCTACAGGTGCCGTGGTAGGGCAGCAGCCTTTTGGTGGTGCCAGAGGCAGCGGTACCAACGATAAGGCCGGCAGCAAGGTAAACCTGCTTCGCTGGGTGAATCAGCGCACTATCAAGGAAACGTTTGTTCCGCCCAAGGACTATCGCTATTCTTTCCTTTCAGAAGAATAAATGCATGCAATCGGGAAATATTGTTTATGCCTGGCATTAACAGCCACGGTTGGCTTTTTCCCGAATAAACTTTTTTCGCAGTGGTATGGAGCAGCCGAGTACCGATTTGGTGTAAATAGGTCCGCCTTATCACCACTAGAAATTGTACAAACTAATGTTGCAGAGGCAATTGCAATTCCCTATACGCTAGGTGGTTATACCATTTCTACAGGTTATACCTTTCGTCCTGACAGTCTGAATGTGGCTTTTTCTGCCGGCATGTCAAACCTAAAAAGTCGGTCGGGAACCATTTTATCTACCCAATATCCCAATTATCCTACATTTTCCGCAATAAATCACAACACAATTACTGCCGATTTTGGGGTGTCACTGGAATTTAGAATAAAAAACGTAAACAGCTCCACCGGTTTTACATTGCTATTGCCTGTTTATATGAATGGGGTGGAATTACAGCAAACCATAACAACGTCGGTTTTACTGGAAGAGCGCCGTGAGATTGCTTACCGGTGGGGCCCAGGCATTCGTATTCATCAGAATTTCTCTGTGTGGACAAACGGACGTTCAACCTTTTTTGTGGGTGTAAGTGCCGGGTGGATTTCTGCACAAAGAAAAAGTCGTAAATTGATTTCAAAGGATCCGGCAATATTGGTTTCTCAAAGAGAAATGATGTATTTAACGAATAAACAAATCAGCGAAAAAGGGAACATCAATGACCCGTCCCTGTCTGGCTTTAATCCTGATTTGCCCATGGAAACCACCGCCTATAATGAGCCCTTATCTTATGTGGCCCTAAAAATGGGTATTTCATTTTATCTTAATAAAATAAGGTGAGAACGATTTACACCATCATACTGCTGAGCATTTCCAATGTCTTTATGACTTTCGCATGGTACGGTCATCTGAAATGGAAATCTATTTCGGGCTGGGACAGATGGGGGCTTGCCGGGATAATTGTATTCAGCTGGGGAATTGCATTTTTTGAATATCTGTTAATGATTCCTGCCAACCGGCTGGGCAGCCGTGAAACCGGTGGTTCACTGGACATGTTCCAGTTAAGATTGTTGCAGGAGGTTATTTCCATGCTCATCTTTACGCTGGTGGTAATGTTTGTGTTTAAAGGTGAAGCACTTCACTGGCGTTATGCCCTGGCATTCTGCCTAATGCTTATCGCCATCTGGCTTGTACTCGGTAAATCCTGATTACCGGTTCTCAAAAGGCTTGTTAAGCATATCAGAAAGTTTTCTCGCCGTTGCATTTTTATATGTTTTGCCGCCAAAAGTTTCCACCCACTGAATTCCTTTGATGGCATTGCTGATAAATATTTCATCAGCCGCACTCAGCGAAATAAGGGTAATTGGGTTTTCCTGAACCGAATATCCATAGGCTCCGGCAAGCTGCATTACCACTTTGCGCATCACACCATCTACGCAGTATTCGCTTAGGGGCGGGGTGTTGATGAATTCCCCGTTTACCGTAAAAATATTGCTCGATACCGTTTCCGCTATTCTTCCGCTGTCATTCATGATTACGCACTCATCCCAGTTGTTTTCTTCAGCATGTATTCCGGCCATTACATAGGTAAGTGCACTGTTGGTCTTGATGGTACTGGTATAATTGGCATTTTTGCTCAGCTCGCTGTATAAGCCCAGGCTCAGTCCCTTTTCATTAAGCGGATAGCCACGAAACTTCGTATCACTAACCTCAGTAATGATTTGCGTACTTTGATTCACAGGCGTGTAGCGCCCTTCACCTTCCCTGAAAAACGTGCAACGCACAGAAGCAGAAGCCACATTTTTAGAATCCAGCATTTCTTTAATATCGGTTTCCAGGATTTGTAGGTTAAAATCCCGCGGAAGATCCATTTTTAGCAACATAGCAGATTTGCGAATCCTGGATTCATGAAGATCTGCATGTTGAATACATCCCTGTTCATAGCGCATACTCTCAAAAAATCCGTCACCATAACGGTAAGAACGTGAGTTTAATGTAAGTTGGGGGTTTTCTCCAGATACCCACAATCCCTGATACAGGTACATATTCATTGTTTTTTTCTTAGGTAGTGAAAAGTGGTGTTGCCTTCGCGAATCACTAAACTATCGGTCAGCAACATGATGTTAAAGATGCGTTTATTGTTGTTTGGGTATTGGAACTCCAGGGCTTTTTTATAGGGAGAACTGTCAATTGGAACCGTTTTCATCCTGAAAATTCCACCAATATCTTTATTAAGCGATTTAATCTTGTAGTGAAACCGCGAGTTCTTTATGTCAAGAAGCATAGTGTCTCCTTCTTCCGGGGTTAAAACGCGGGTTTTGTTTTTGTAAATAGCTTTATATTGCCAAACGCCATTGAGTTTTTTAACGGGAAATGGGTTGAAATTACCAAACCCTGCACAGAAGTAACTGAGCAAAACTGAGGCGTAAATGAGGGGATTATTTATTCCTTTTTTTAATTTCATCCCTGATTTTTGCCGCCCGGGTATAGTCTTCATCGCGGATGGCATCTTCCAGCATGGCTTCTAGTTCTTCGAGGTCATGTTCTTCCAGGCCTGCGTGGGATTTTGAACCCGGAATCAGCTCTTCGTGCGCCATTCGGCCTGGGCTGTCAAGGGTTTCTGTTTCCATTTTGTCACCTTCATAGGCAGCTTCATCCATGATGCCTGGTTTTACAAAAATTGGGCAGCGAAATTTCACTGCCAATGCAATGGCATCGCTGGTTCGGCTGTCAAGTTCGAAGAAGTCTAATCCTTTTTTACAGCGTATTTTGGAAAAAAAGATACCTTCCTGTAAGTCGGTAATCATTACCTCCTCGACTTCAACTTCCAGTGATTGCATGGCCTGAACAAATAAGTCATGGGTGAGAGGGCGGCTGGGTTTAATGCCTTCAATCTCCATGGCTATGGCCTGGGCTTCAAAAGCGCCAATCAACACCGGTAGTCTTCTATTTCCACCTTCTTCCCCGAGTACCAGGGTATAGGCTCCATGTGAATGTGCTGGTAGAATAGAAACAATATGCAGGGCGGTTTTTGCGCTCATGGATTAGCTTGCTGCGGTAGCTTTTGCTGCCTGTATCAGCTTAGGCAAAACATCAAATGCATCTCCAACGATACCGTAGTCAGCAGCCTTGAAGAAAGGGGCTTCTGCATCCTTGTTTATCACAACAATAACCTTACTGCTGCTTACACCTGCAAGATGCTGAATGGCACCGCTGATACCTATGGCAATGTACAAGTTGGGCTTAATGGTAATACCTGTCTGTCCAACATGCTCACTGTGAGGACGCCAGTGCATATCGCTTACTGGTTTAGAACAGGCTGTTGCTGCACCCAGTGCGGTCGCCAGTTCTTCCACCATGTGCCAGTTTTCGGGGCCTTTCATACCGCGGCCGGCAGATACAACTACTTCTGCTTCCGTGAGAGGAACTTTTCCACTCACTGTTTGCGTGCTTTCAATGCGTGTAGCAGAAGGAGGCAAGTTGGCAGGCTGTTGAGCCGAAACGGCAGCGCTGTTGCCATAGGTTTTAATCTCAACCGAGTTTGGGGTAATGGCGATAACCTTTACTTCGGAATTCATTTCCATAAAGGCGAAGGCCTTGCCACTGAATACACCTCGTTTAACACGAAATCCGGATGCAGTATCAGGGTAATCTACCACATTGGTAGCCAGCGAGGCCCCAAGTAATACAGCAACACGGCTTGCCAGGCTTTTCCCACTGTAGGTGTTGGAAATGATAATGCTTTTTCCGCCATGTGCCTTGCATACCTCTGCAAAGCCCGCTGCATAAACTTCCGGGCTGAAAGTGGAAAATTCAGCACCGTGAAGGGTTATGACCTCATCTGCACCATAATTACCCAGCATGGCAGGGTCTGAAGCGCTGCCCATACTTACAGCAATAACTTTGCCGCCGGTTTTCTGAGCTACTTCTTTTCCAAATGAAACAGCTTCAAGTGTGGATTTCTTGTATTGTTGGTCGCGGGTTTCTGCGAATACGATAACTGACATATCAGAGTGGTTTTAGATTACTTTAGCTTCGTTTCTTAACAAATGTAACAATTCTTCAGGGTTGTCTGCACTGATCATTCTCACGCCCTGTTTGGGTTGCGGCAGTTCAAATTTCTCATAGGACACATGCTTGGAAACAGATACGGGCTCTATCACCTGTAATGGCTTGGTCCTGGCGGCCATAATTCCGCGCATGTTGGGAATGCGGGGCTCGCAAAGGTCTTTTTGAGCGCTGGCCACGAAAGGCAAGCTGCTGCTCACAGTTTCTCTTCCGCCGTCAATATCACGCTCTATGGTTGCTGTGCCACCTGAAACATTCAGCTGTGTAATAACATTGATGCTGGGAATATTCAGCATGGCTCCAAGCAAACCGCAAACGGCACCCCCATTGTAATCAATGCTTTCTCTGCCGGTAAGGATAAAATCATACCCTTTGTCTTTGGCAAAAGCGGCAATCTGCTCGGCCACAAACTGTGAATCGGTTGGATGGGCATTGATGCGCACGGCATCCGTAGCCCCCATACTCAGTGCTTTACGAATTGCAGGTTCAGCATCAGCAAGGCCTACATGGAGAATGGTAACAGTTCCTCCTGCGGGCTCTGCTAAATCCAGCGCTTGGGTCAGTGCCAGCTCATCGTAAGGATTCATAATGAACTGTACTCCTTGGGTGTTGAAGGATGTATCGTTATTTGTGAAGGTGATTTTGGTGGTGGTGTCCGGCACCACGCTCATGCAAACCAGAACTTTCATAGATGCTTTTAAAGATGTGCAAAAGTAAGCAATTTATCACGGATTTGTGTTGCTTTTCAAACCATCAGATTCAATGCTTAAACCTAGCTTGTTGTATATAAAATGCATAATCCAGGCAGGCCCGATCAGCAGAAACTGCAGGTCTTTCAGGAATGAAGGTTTTTTGCCCTCTTTATGGTGGCCATAAAACTGACCTGCCCATGCAATGCTAAAGGTAACCAGAGCTACAGTAAAGAGTGATGTAGTTCGCGTCTCAACAATGCCGCACACGGTAATACAAACACCGCCCCATATAACAAAGCCGAGTGAAAGAACAGGCGATAGCCTAAAGTAATAAAACAATACAGCAAGCAATACCGGAAAGTCCAGGCCATTGAGAAATGGTGGTGCAATTGTGTTCCATTTTACGCAGTGTAACAGTGCGCAAACCGACCAGAAAATAGCGGGAACACAGATGAAATGAATTCGCTTATTGAGCAGATTTGTATGGCTCTTACCATATTCAGTCAGCAGGTTTGATAGCCTAGTCATATCAATCAAAAATAAATCAAATAATGCAATCATCAACTATTGTGAATAACTCGCGTTCCCGCACAATAATCCCAAGCGTGTAGTTTTGATGTTGTTATGGATGAAAAAATCCGGTCTTATCATGTAATTGCCATTGGAGGTGCTGTTATGCACAATATGGCATTGGAACTTCAGGCTCATGGTCATTGCATTACCGGCAGTGATGATGAAATTTTTGATCCGGCGAAAAGCAGGTTGCAGGCTGCCGGTTTGCTGCCCGACACCTTTGGCTGGTTTCCCGAGAAAGTGCATGAAAATCTTGATGGCATCATTCTCGGTATGCATGCGCGTTCCGATAATCCTGAACTTTTAAAGGCACAGCAGCTGGGTTTGCCGATTTATTCTTTTCCGGAATTTGTATTCCGCCATGCCGAAAACAAAAAGAGAGTTGTTATTGGTGGTAGCCACGGAAAAACCACTTCCACAGCCATGCTGATGCATGTGTTGAAAACCTGCGGGCTTGAATTTGACTACCTGGTAGGTTCCCAACTTCCCGGATTTGAACGCATGGTAAAACTCAGCGATGCGCCACTGATGGTGATTGAAGGAGATGAATACCTCACATCGGCACTGCATCCGGTTCCCAAATTTCATGTTTATAAGCCACATCTGGCCATGCTTACCGGTGTTGCCTGGGACCATGTCAATGTTTTCCCTACTTTCGAGAATTATATATCGCAGTTTGATATCTTCCTGAATACGCTTCAGCCCGGAGCACGCTGGTTTTGGTTCGCAGGAGACCAGGATCTTGAAAAGCTGGCCCTAAACAGTGCGTTTTCAAATCAACCCTACCGGGAACCTGCCTTTACCTCCAATGCTGAAGGTTGTATTGTGCATATTGATGGAATGGATTATCAGCTCAATATTTTTGGACGCCACAACCTGCAAAATGCTGCCGGAGTCGCACTTTTGGCAGCCGAACTGGGTATTGGCGCCCATCGCTTCTGGACTGCCATGCAGTCGTTTTCCGGCACAGCCAAACGTCTTGAAAAAGTATATGAGTCTGAAAATGCCATTATTTACCGCGATTTTGCCCATGCCCCCAGTAAGGTAAAGGCAACGGTGCAGGCTGTACGTGAACAATTTCCCCATGATAATTTCATAGCGGTTTTTGAATTGCACACATATAGCAGCCTGCAACCCGATTTTTTACCGGGGTATCGTGGAACGCTTTCACCTGCCGACAATGCTTTTGTTCTTTACGATCCTCATGTATTTGAACTGAAACGAATGCCGGTTCCGGAGTATGGTTACATTTCTGCACAAATAGAAAACTGCACGGAATATAACCAGCCGGAAGTGTTGCAAAAGGAGGTAGTTACCGCTATAAACAATACCCGTAAGAATGTGATTTTATTAATGAGCAGTGGCAATCTTGGCGGATTGAAGCCCGAGGATTTTCTTAAGGTTTAAGGGCTGAATACACAATCTCAATCGCCTTGGTCCGAACATTTTCCTGAATCAGTTTTTTGTTGCTTTCATCGGGATAGGTTCGGTTGCTCAGGAAAACAAAAACCAGCTGGTTGCCAGGATCTGCCCATGCCCAGTTGCCGGTAAAGCCGCTATGCCCGAACAATGTGCCGGGAACTTTATCTGAAATGTTTGATTTATTGCCTGTCTGCCCGTTTGGTTTGTCAAATCCCAGTCCTCTGTGAGTCCCTTTTTGCGCCGCTGCAAATAAAGCAATTGTAGCAGGTTTAAAATATCGTTTGCCGTTCAGCTGACCACCTGCATTCAGCATTTGCATGATTTTGCCAAGTTCAGTTGCATTCGAGAAAAGTCCGGCATGCCCGGCAATACCTCCCAGCATAGCAGCCGTTGGGTCATGCACGAAACCCTGAATGCGCTGTTTTCGGAAATAATTGTCTTCGGTTGAAGGAGCAATTTCTTTATTGTAAAATCGTTCATGCGGATTGAATAGCGTTCGCTGCAGGCGCATGGGTTCATAAAAATGGTTTTTTGCAAATTGTGAAACGGTCATGCCTGATACCCTTTCCACAATTTTGCCGAGCAGGATAAATCCAAGATCACTGTACAGAAATTCTCCTTTTGTTTTTAGTTCGGAAGAAATAATCTTTTGCCACAATGTGTCTGTATAGCTTTGGCGCATCCAAAGGGTGTCGGTAATCTGTACTTCGTGCAGACTGTCTTTTTTGCTGCTGAATAATCCGGGAACAGCAACGGCTTCCTTATAGAATGGGATAAATGGCTGCAGACCGGCACTGTGTGTCAATAGCTGCCTGATGGTAAGTTTGGCTTTATTTGTTTTGTTGAGTTCAGGCAGGTAATTGTGCAAGTGCGCATCCAGCCTTATTTGTTTGGACTCATACAATTTCATCATGCACAGGGTAGTAGCGGCTACCTTGGTGATGGAAGCCAGGTCATAAATGTCAGATTGCCTGACAGGTTGGGTTCCATTGTATTCAAAACTACCATAGGCACGATTGTAAATACTTTTGCCGTTTTTCATCACCAGAACCTGCCCCCCAGGTGTAGCAAGGCTGTTGTGGCTGTAATGGTGGAGCAGGCTATCAAGTGCCCGGCTGAAGTCGATTTTAAATCCATAATTCAGTGGACTTTCAGTAGTGTAAGCCACACTGTGGGGGAGGGTGCTGATTCCTGTCCCTGCTTTCAGATCCGGAGGGATACTTACCGGCAACTGTCCCTGTGAAGCATTGGCACCAAACAGAATGTTGGCAGCGGTTTCCTGATACGCAGTGCCATCTTCATAAGCTATGACACTGCAGGGTAGCTTTTGCAAATCCTTCAGTGTGTAGGGATTGCCGAATACGACCAGTACACCCGGTTTTGCTGCAAGTGCGCCAAGACTAAATTTAAGTGCCGGTTCCGGAATGGTATTTCTGTTTTTGCCCCACAGCGGCTGATCATGAATGCTGATGATTACCTGCTCGTTGTGGCATAGTATGGAATCAAGCATACGGCTGAAGTAGCCATCGGAACTATCTCTGTGCAGCATGTAAGGGTTGATGTCATGGAATGCCTGTAAGGCCTCTCCGAATGGGTAATTTCGCGCTTTCCCAATGCCAACCCATGCGGTTTTGGTTTTGGTTCCGGGCGTTATCGGCAGGTAGCCATAATCATCTTTACAAACGGTTATTGCCTTTTCAGATGCCCCCCAGGTCTTGTTCAGCTCCCCCATCAGGTTTTCGGTCAGAACCGGTTTGTAATTCTGCAGGCCCGCCATGGCTTTGAATTCTAAAATTTTCAGTATCCTCCGGCTCAATTCCACACTGTCTATTTGTCCTTTGCGTACCAGATTTTCAATGAGATCAATAGCCAGCGGAACATTTTCCGGAAAAAGTAGAATGTCATTTCCCGCCAGGGCTGCTTTTGCTTCTGCATACCCCGGGCCGTACAAGGATGAAACACCTTTCATATTCAGGGCATCGGTAATAACCAACCCTTGAAAATGCATTTTGCCTTTGAGCAAATCGGTCACAATCGGCTTGGAAAGGCTGGCAGGTGTATTGGATGCTGTATCCAGTGCCGGAACGGCAAGATGCCCGGTCATAACACTGCCAACACCCGCCTTTATTAGGGTTTTAAATGGCACAAGTTCAATACTGTCCAGCCGGCCATTACTTGCCTGTATGGTTGGAAGTTCCTTGTGGCTGTCGGTTTCACTGTTACCATGCCCCGGAAAATGCTTTGCGCAGGCAATAACGCCTTCATCCTGCAATCCTTTGCTCAGTAGTGTTGCATATCGGCTCACTTTTTCAGGAGATTCTCCAAAACTTCTGAACCCTATGATTGGATTGGATGGATTGGTATTGATATCGGCAACCGGAGAGAAATTAATATGAACCCCCATTCGTCTGCATTGCAGCCCCATTGCTTTTCCCGTTTTGTAAATCAGATCTTCATCTGATGCCGCTCCAAGTGTCATCTGATAAGGGAATTTGGGCAGTACTTTCAGGCGCATGGCCAGTCCCCATTCTGCATCCATGGATACCAGCATGGGAATGGATGAAATCTGCTGATAATAATTGGTTTGGTATGCTTGTTTTAATGGATGTCCTTGAAAAAAACACAATCCGCCTATACCGTAATTGTATATCAGATTTTCGGTTTCGTCTATGTGTTCCGCGCCCTTGTTGCTCCAAACAGCAACCATCATCATTTGCCCAATCTGCTTCCGCAAAGAAAGGGTTTTAAGGACGCTGTCTGCCCATGCCTTCTGTTTCGTATTCGGAACAAAAAAAGTGTTTTGCCCGAATGCAGCTGCAAAACAAAATCCAATGGCCGCAATTATGGGAAGATGTTTTTTCAATGTTGAACCAAGTACGCAAATTTAATCCTACATAGATGCTATATTCGTTGAAGGTTCACTAAATTTTAACATATTTAAAATAAATTTGAATCCCGGGCAGCATTTTACATTCTTCTATTGTCTTAAAAAAGGAAGGAAATGCTTACCGTCAATTATCTAACCTATGACAGAGCAGCAGTTGGTCGATGGATGTATACGGGAGGACCGGAAATGCCAGGAACAGCTGTGGAATCTGTATGCTTCCAAATTGCTTACGGTGAGCATACGTTATTGTCAAAACCGCGAGGATGCTGAGGATGTGCTGATGGAAGCTTTTGTTAAAATATTCGATAATATGTCTTCATTCAGAGCCCAAAGCAGCCTTGAAACCTGGATGCGCAGGATAGTGGTAAATACCAGTATTAACAAGATTCGCTCACGGAAATTTACCGAATCCATAGACAATGAAGCCCTTCATATCGGCTATGCCGATCAGGCCTTTGATGCGATGGATGCCAAAGCACTTATGAAGATGTTGGAAAAGCTACCGGTAGGGTACAGAATGGTTTTTAATCTTTTTGCAGTAGAAGGGTATTCTCACAAGGAAATTTCAGAATTATTAAATATTGACGAAGGCACAAGCCGAAGCCAGCTCGCCAAAGCCAGAAAAGCACTTCAGGATATGATTGAAAAGAAAGGAGTAGTTAACGCATGATGCAACCTGATCAGTTATTCAAAAATACCCTTTACGACCATGAAACACCGTTGGAAGGGAAAGCCAGTTTTCAGGGTGTGATGCAAAAGCGCAAAAGCAAACGCAGGGCTTTCTTCTGGTTTTCACTCAGCAGCGTATTGTTGTTGTTGGTTTCTTTAACGGCCGCTGCGGTTTTTATTTCACATGACGCTGATTCTTCTGATATAGGAGGACTGTCTGGTACGTCTGCCAATAATGCGGGCTATAACAAAAATGAACCGGCAAAGACCGATGGATTGTCAAATCCAAAGAATCAGGCAGACATGGCTGAAACCCGGTTGGTATCCAATGAGCTTTCATATGGTGGTAATAGTCCGGTTCGTTTGGTTGGTAAAAATCAAACCGAGAAATCGATCATACCCGATCTGAGCAATCTGAACGTATCGTCTTCAAATGCATACGCCAGAAAGCAAAATGCGGATTATGCCGGTGTTGGCGGGGGTAAGAAAAATGAGGCAGTTGTCCCAGTTTTTAAGGATAATATCGATGAGCATCAGGCATCCAGTCAGTTGCAAGATTGGGTAAGATGGATCGCCGCAAAGGGTATAGCTGAAGAATTGGTTTTTGAGATTGATCCCACCGAAGGCATCATATTGCCGGATTTTGTGCCCTACTACCCTCCGCATAAATCTCTTTTTAATCCGATTTTTGAGTTAAACGTGACTACTGCAGGCAATGGTTACAAGTATTTTAGAGAAAGCCAGGATCTTACAGTAGCGGGTAATCACAGGTTTTCGCAGTACCATGCCGTTATGTTGTTTGATTTGGGTAGAGGAATCACCCTGGGTGGAGGGTTAGGTTATATGGAGAGTGTCGGTATTGGTAAAGCCCTGGTTTCAGAATGGAAGATTGATACCAGCCTCAATGCGGTTAGGGTTACCAAAGCTGAAAACATATCCTACAGAACAAATAAGGTTTTATTACCGCTCGCGCTGAGGTATCAGCTCGGTTTCGGCAGAAGTCTTGTTCGTATATCTGCCACGGCAATACCAGGTGTGGTTACCCTTAGCAGTGGAACCCTTTTCAGCAGCGATGCATTGCAATCACTGGATGCAATGAAAAGGCATGCGGTAACCTTTGATGCACGTCTTGGAGCAGGATTGTATTATCAGGTTGCACCTAAAACAGCTATCTCTGCTGAACCAATGGTGCAGTATCAGTCAATACTCGGATCTCAATGGAAATCTTTTAGCCGTATTGGATTTGGTTTTGGCCTGGGTGTGGTGTTCAAACCTTAATTGATCAGAGTTTTTCAACCCAACCGAAAGGATCAGCGCTTTTGCCGTGTCGGATGCTGTCAATTTGGGAGCGAAGCATATCTGAAACAATAGTATTGCCGGTTTTCATTACGTCAAAGTATTGCCCCTGATGGGCAAAACCCTCAATATTGATGAGTGTAGCAGCCGTTCCACTTATGAACAATTCGCTTAAATTGCCTTCTGCATGCAGTGTTTTGAGTTCGTTGACCGTTAATGGTCTTTCTTCGGTATGAATGTTATTGTTTTTCAAAACCTGTATAACACTGTCGCGTGTAATACCTGCCAGCATGGTTTCATTCAGGTTAGGTGTGATGACCCCCGTGCTTGTAACAGCAAAAAAGTTGGTAGTACCTGTCTCTTCAACCAGGGTATGGGAAACAGGGTCGGTCCACAATACCTGGTCGTAACCCTCAGATTGGGCTAGTTTAGTGGGGTACATAGCTGCCCCATAATTGCCGGCACATTTGGTAAAGCCCACGCCACCGGGTGCTGCCCTGCTGTATCTTTCTTCTACTTTAATGCGCAGGGGTTTAGAGTAGTAGGGGCCAACCGGACAGGTGAATATGCAAAAACAGTATTTTTCGGAAGGTTTTACGCCAATGAAATCATCGGTAGCAAACATGAATGGCCTAATGTAAAGGGCACTGCCCGCCGAATCAGGAACCCAGGCTTTATCTATGCCAAGAAGGGTGCTCAGGCCTTCCATAAAAAGCGTTTCGGGAACTTCTGGCATCACCATTCTTTCTGCTGAAATATTGAGTCTGCGCCAGTTGTCCCGGGGCCTGAATAGGTATATGTCATCAGCTGTTTTGAAGGCTTTCATGCCTTCAAAAATGGCCTGTCCGTAGTGAATGGCACTGGTTGCCGGACTCAATGACAGATTGGCATATGGCTCTATCCTGGGGTTGATCCATTCTTTGCCATCCCAGTCGGCCAGAAACATGTGATCTGAGAATATTTTTCCAAAACCGATATTGTTGAAATCTACTTCAGAAATTCTGCTCTTTTCGGTATTATGGATTGTAATATTGTGGGGCATTTCAAAGGCAAAAGTAATTCAAATGAACCATCAAACCGAAAAATCGGGCATGCATGTGGAAAATCCCCTCGAACTGCAAATGCTCTTCAATGACAGGTTGTTGATTGACGGAGAAGACAGAATAAAGGATACTGTCGTTGAAGTTGTTCATTCCAAAGAAGAAGAGGCCGTGATGCTTCATACTTCAGTGTCCATTGCTTTTTTCATGGATATTGATAAAACCCGTGCAGCCGGTTTTAACGATATTGAAACACTGCTTGGGAAAATGTTAATGGTTACTGAACTGGAAGGCAAAGTGCCGTCCATGGAATCGGCGGAGATTCTAAATTTGTTTTCGTACAATGAAACGGATTTTAATGCAAAAGTGCAGCAATACAGGAAAACGGTAATTTTTACCGACACCTGGCCGTTTCAAGAAAATTTCGCATCCAAATATCATATTTTTACATCAGGTAATATAAAGCTGCTCATAACGCCCTCTTTGCCCGCAGTTATGGCAGATATCACAACAAAAAAGGAATTTGCGTTACATTTGAAACAGTATTTTTCGCTGATCTGATATTGTATAAATGGCAGACTGGTAAATAGTTAAAAAATTTATTTAAAATAAATTCTAAGTTTTTATTTTTTTAAAACAAAAAGATATATTTTTGTTTAATGAGGCGTTCTGTTTGCCGTTTGATTATCGTATTAATTGGGGTATTTGCCGCCCTGCCTACATCGAAGCTAAAAGCCGACCACGTTATGGGTGCAGATATGGGATACCAGTGTCTTGGAAACGGTCGATATAAAATAATTATAAAATTTTACCGTGATTGCCGTGGCGCATCTGCTCCGCCGAGCTGGAGTCTTTTGTCATGGTATGCAGGCAACAATGGCGGCAGAGGGTCCGCTACCTACAATTTAAGTCTCAATAGGATTTCCATAAGGGATATTACTCCCCGGTGTTCAACTGCATCTCAGCCTTGCAATCCACAGAATACGAGCTATACCGGAGAAGGGGTGGAAGAGCATACTTACGAAACCATAATTGATATAACCAAAGCCCCTTTTACTTCAGTTGGTTTGGGTTCAACCTATTGTGAACTGACATTTGCTTACAACCAGTGTTGCAGAAATGCTGCTATTACAACAGGTGCCACGTGGGCAAATTTCTGGACCACAGCTACCATCAATATTTGCAATCTGAACAAGTCCAGAAATAAATGTAATACCACACCCGTTTTCACCACCGTTCCGGTTGCATTTACCTGTTGCAATCAGGCGTATTATTTCAATAACGGTGCTTTGGATAGCGTTGATTATGATTCGCTTTCCTACAGAATGGTGCCGGCATTGGCCAATGTCCCCAGCACATCGGTTCCCTATAATATTCCATTTTCTTTTCGGTTTCCTGTAACGCCATATTGTATTCCAATAGGAAGTGTTACGTGTACCCCCAATCCCAATACAAACCCGCCAAGAGGCTTTTTTCTTGATACCAATTCCGGTGATATTATATTCACTCCCACCAAATGTGATGAGGTTTCAGTTTTGGTGCTTGAGGTAGTTGAATGGAGAAAGGATAGCACCGGGATATGGGTGTGGGTAGGTCGAACGCGAAGGGATATGCAAATTGTTGTAAAAGCCGATTGCGGATACAATAATGCTCCCAAACTTGTTGGTCCCACAAGTGTCAAAGTCTGCGAAGGAGACCGCATTTGCTTCAAGATAGATG
>CAZVJY010000017.1:0-36638 GCA_964626685.1 uncultured Flavobacteriaceae bacterium | reverse complement strand
AACATTCCCCTTTCGAGTTCCGGATATTTTACTTTCCCCACCCCTCAAATTTACACAAAACACAAATTAAATACCAATTTTATTCAAAACCCACAATTACAGCCTGATTTGGCCCTGGCCTTTTTAGGTTGCTTTTGTTGTATGGCTTTACAGGCAGAAAATGCGACCAACAAAAGAAACAACCCTGTCAAAAGTCTGAATTTCATTATTCAAAAATACAGCTCCTGTATAATAAACCGCTATTTTGAAGTAAAATTGCAGTTTCAATGACTATTTTGAACATTTTCTCTGACGGACTGCATTTTATCACTCACCTCAATGAATACCTGAATGTATGGATCAGGGAATACGGCAACTGGCTATACGCAATTTTGTTTCTCATTGTTTTTGTAGAAACCGGCCTTGTGGTAATGCCCCTGCTGCCGGGAGATTCACTTCTGTTTGCCGCCGGTGCGCTCGCAGCCAACCCTGCCAATGAATTCAGCATCTTCATACTCATCCCCCTTTTGATTTCAGCTGCCCTGCTGGGAGACAACACCAATTACTATATCGGAAGCCGCATTGGGGTGCGCATTTTTGACCTTAAATGGAAACTATTGAAACGCGAATACCTGGATCAAACCCATGCTTTCTATGAAAAGCATGGCGGCAAAACCCTAATTATGGCGCGTTTTGTTCCAATCGTGAGAACCTTTGCCCCATTTGCTGCCGGACTGGGAACCATGGGCTACCGTAAATTCATTGGCTATTGCATTTCAGGCGCTGTGCTTTGGGTTTGCAGTATCAGCATTGCCGGTTACCTTTTGGGCAGTAATGAATGGGTGATGAAGAACTTTGAAAAAGTGGTACTGGGAATCATTTTTATTTCCATTTGCCCCATGATTTTTCAATTTCTGAAGTCAAAATTTTCAAAAAAGTAACATGCACTTGCTGGGCCTCATCGGCACCCCCCTCGGCCATAGCAGGTCTCCCGATTTATTTGCTCAGATTTTCCAAAAAGAAGGCAACACCGACTGGGAATACAGGCTTTTCCCGCTGCAAAGTATTAGCGAATTACCCGAATTGTTTGAAAAACAACCGGATTTACGAGGCTTTAATGTGACGATTCCCTACAAAACAGCCATCATTCCTTACCTGATTGAAATCTCACCGGAAGCAAAGGAAATCGGGGCCGTAAACACGGTCTGTATTCGCAGAAATGGCAGCACCTATTCCCTAACAGGTTACAATACCGATGTCTTTGGATTTGAGTCACTGCTTTTATCAGCCAGTGCAAAAATATCTGAAAAAGCCCTGGTACTGGGCTCCGGCGGTGCCTCAAAAGCCGTCTGCTATGTTTTAAAAAAGCACAATATCCCTTATTCCATTGCCAGCCGCAACCCGCAATCGGGCCAGATAAGCTATGGTGAAATAGGTGAATCAACGATAAAAACGCACAACCTCATCATCAATACCACCCCATTGGGAATGCATCCTCATGACAATGCTTATCCGCCCATTCCCTATGAATGTTTAACGTCCGAACACACGGCAATTGACCTTGTCTACAATCCGGAGATTACATTGTTCATGCAAAAAGCAACAAAGCAGGGAGCAAGCGCTGTTAATGGAATGATTATGCTGCAAAAACAAGCCGAAAAAGCATGGGAAATCTTCAAACAAAAACAATAAAATGAAAAAATCGATACTGATACTTTTTACCATTGCTACATTATCGGCTTGCAGCCTTTTTCGGAAGAATAATTATGACTGGGCGGTTTTTGATAGTGTAGACGCCGTTGACAGCGCAACAGCAACGGAAGTAGCCACCTGGACCGGTGAAAACGAAATTCTGCTCTCCGATTATCGCTCCGCCCGCTACAGCGACTGGGATCTGCAACATACCAACCTGTATGTAAGCTTTGATTTCAACAAAAAACAGCTTCTGGGAGAAGCAGAAATCATCCTAAAACTGCACTTCTACGAAACCGACAGTATTCTGCTCGATGCCAAAAACATGGATATTCATTCCGTTCAGATAAAACAGAATGAGGTATGGAAAACAGCTGCATTTTCCTACGCAGACAGCCTCCAATTGGTTATCAAACCGGGAATAACTTTCAGCAAAAGCAACCCAATTGCCAACCTCAAAATAAAATATACCGCAAAACCTTACGGAACTATATCTGAAGGGGGGACCGCCATCACCGGTGACCGAGGACTGTATTTCATCAACCCCGACGGATCAGACCCCCTGAAACCCCGCCAGATATGGACACAGGGCGAAACAGAAAGTAGCAGCCGCTGGTTTCCCACCATTGATGCGCCCAACCAGAAAATGACCCAGCGCATTTGCATGACCATCCCCGACAGCATGGTAAGTCTGAGCAACGGCCTGAAAATATCTTCCGTAAAAAACAACAACGGCACACGCACCGATTGCTGGGAGCAAAAACTGCCACACGCCCCGTATCTCGCCATGATGGCTGTTGGGGACTGGGCAGAAATCCAGGACAAATGGCGCGACAAACCCGTTTCTTACCTGGTTGAAAAACCCTATGCATCCCGTGCTAAAAAAATATTCGGAAACACACCCGAAATGATGGAGTTTTTCAGCAATTACACCGGGGTAGACTATCCCTGGGACAAATACAGCCAGGTGGTGGTGCGCGATTTTGTGAGCGGTGCCATGGAGAACACAAGCGCTACCGTCCACATGGAAAACCTGCAAACTACAGAAGAAGAATTCCGCGATGAAACCTATGAAGACTACGTAAGTCATGAATTGTTTCACCACTGGTTCGGAGATTTGGTAACTGCTGAAAGCTGGAGCAATATCACCCTCAATGAAAGTTTTGCGACCTACGGTGAATACCTTTGGCGCGAGCACAAATACGGCAAAGCCAATGCCGATGAACTGCTGGAAGAATTCAGGTTATATACCCGCCTGAATGGCATGATGAGGGGTGCAGACAAGAAACTGGTGCGCTATGATTTTCACCGCGCAGACGATGTTTTTGATGTGGTCAGCTACCAGAAAGGCGCCCTGATCCTGCACATGCTCAGACACGAAATCGGGGATGCTGCCTTCAGGGAAGGCATAAAAAAATACCTCACCGACAACCAATTTCGCGCCGCCGAAGTCGACCACCTGAGACTGGCCATGGAAGCCGTTACCGGACGCGATCTGCATCCGTTTTTCAACCAATGGTACTTTACCGGCAACAATCCGGAACTCAATGTTACAGCCACCTGGGATTCTTCCGCCGGAACCGTTCGTTTTGACATCGACCAGGTTCAATATCACAGAAACACCTATGGTTTGAAAACCAAAATACTGTTACAAACACAAAAAACAGAAACGGTGTTCCCTTTAGAAATTAGCCAACGCTACCAATCCTTCACAGTTCCTGTAATTGAAGAACCAAAGTTCTGGATCTTAGACCCCGATAATCAGCTGCTTTGCAAAATAAATTATCCCGACGACGGTCAGGCTCCATACCCACTTTTGTCTTTACAAAAAGTCATACAAACACTTAAAAATCCTGCATTACAACTGGTTGTGCTCAACCGCGCTGCCGAACTTTTCCCCGAATCCGATTCCGATCTGGAAGCAACGGCAGATAGCATCATCCTTGCCTCGCTGCAATCAAACTGGAGCCCTCTGCTGAGTGCAGCCCTGGATCACTGCACGTACCGCAAATTCAAGGACAGCAATGCCATCAAAAAACAACTGCAGCAGATTGCTTTAGGCAACTTCGACTCAGACATCAGGGTAAAAGCCCTATGGGCCATTCGTTCCCAGTATCCGCAACTGGGTGCTATTATTTTACCACGCCTCACATCCGATCCCAGCGCCGCTGTGGCTAACCATGTACTTAATTACATCGAATGGGAACCCCGCTATGCAGACACCGCCCGCAAAGCCGTAAAACATGCGTCCAAAACCATTGCCACAGAGTGGTTGAAAAACTGGATTTTGCAGGATACGGGCCTGGAATCCATGAAGGCCATGATGGAACTGCACAAAAACCAAAAAGCCGGCCTAAATGCATTCTCCCTTGTTTTCTCGTTTTGGTTTAATAACCAAATTCAATCTGAATCACGCGATATCGGAGAAACTGATTTGATAAAAATGCGTTTTATCGAAACAGAACTGTTAAAACCCGAAAACCGCACGCTGTTAAAGATTGCCGCTAACATTATAAAGACACAAATGAAAGACTCTTTAGCCGAGGAAAATCCCGATTGGTTTCCCATTGCTGAAAATTTGGTCAAAACAGCATCGAAATAAGGACTTAACCCAAATTTAACCCGTATTTTTGCGTGACAATGGTTACGGCAGATGAACTCAGTCCCGGCATGTCTGCCAAAATCACTGCGATCGTGCCATCACCGCAGGAAGAACGTTTATCTGCAATGGGCTGTGTGCCAGGTACACTCATAAAACTTGAGTTTACCGCACCATCAGGCGACCCCATGGCATTTAATGTGGAAGGCTACCTGCTTGGACTTCGAAAATCGGAAGCCAAACTTCTCGTTGTTGAACCGTTAAAAAATCCTTCCCATGGCTAACCGCATTGCACTGATAGGGAACCCAAACTGCGGAAAATCCACGCTGTTCAACTTGCTAACCGGCCTGAGGCAAAAAATCAGCAATTTGCCCGGCACCACGGTTGAACAAAAACAGGGAAAATGGCTAGCAGGCAATGAAAGTTATACGTTGCTGGATTTACCCGGCATTTACAGCCTTTATTCTGAATCCGACGATGAAAAAGTGGTTGTAAAATCCCTGCTGGGACTGGAAAAAAGCGAACTCCCCGATAAAATTCTCTTTATACTGGATGCCTCGAATTTACGCCGAAATCTGTTATTGTTTTCGCAGGTAGCCGAACTGAAAATCCCCATGTCAGTATTGCTCACCATGAACGATACCGCACATAGGAAGAATTTAACTGTAAGTACCGAAAATCTTGAAAGTACGCTGGGCGTTCCGGTTGTAAAAATCAATCCGCGCAAAGCCGAGGGCATAGGAGAAATTCGTTCGGCCGTAACAAATGCAAGGATTTCGACTTTACAAATTATGGACAACACCGGTGAGCGGCTGAATGACTTTGTAACCGGTGCCAAAAAAGAAGGAATCTCCGCTGAAACACTCTCCCGTTATGCGCACATTGAAAAAATCGTGGCAGTATGTGTGCACAGCAAACAGGCTTCAGGCAAATCATGGCGCGCGAAACTCGATTACTGGCTTACACACCGCGTCTTGGGTTATCTGATTTTTGGTTTCATCATGCTCACCATTTTTCAGGGCGTATTCACCCTGGCAGAATATCCCATGAACTGGATAGAGCAAGGGTTTGCCCTGATTGGAGAATGGACCGCAAACAAAATGCCTCCGGGTGCTCTTGCTTCTTTAATCAGCCAAGGCCTGATACCAGGTATTGCCGGCGTGGTCGTGTTTGTGCCGCAGATTGCCATTCTTTTCCTCTTCATTGGCTTGCTGGAAGACAGTGGCTACATGACCCGCGCAAGTTTTATTACCGACCGCACCATGCGTCGTATCGGCCTGAACGGGCGATCCGTAATTCCCCTCATCAGCGGCTTTGCCTGTGCTATTCCCAGCATTATGGCCACCCGTAGCATTAAGCATAAAGGCGAAAGGCTGGCAACCATGTTTGTTATTCCGCTCATGAGTTGCAGTGCACGCCTTCCGGTATACACGCTTCTCATCTCACTCGCCATTCCTGAATCTGCAGGTATAGGGCCTTTCAATCTGCGCAGCGTTATCATGACCCTGGCCTATTTTGCCGGAATCATTGCCGCTGTGGGAATTTCACTGTTTTTCAAAAAAAGAAACCAAGATACCGAAACTTCCGAGTTCATCCTGGAAATGCCTACATATCAGGTTCCCAGAATGCAAACTGTTTTGGTTCAGATGTCGCAAAAGTGCATGAGCTTCATCACATCTGCCGGCAAAGTAATTGTAGTTATTTCCATGATACTTTGGTGGCTCAGCAGTTATGGCCCCGGCAATGCCATGGAAATGGCCGAGACAGCGGTTTACAGAAACTCCCAAAAAAATCCAGCTTCTTCATACTCAGACGAACAAAGAAGTATTGATTTAGCCGAAGCAAGATTGGAAGCAAGCTATGCAGGGCACTTGGGCAAATTCATAGAACCCGCCATTCAACCTTTGGGCTACGACTGGAAAACCGGTATCGCCATCATATCCTCATTTGCAGCCCGTGAAGTCTTCGTTGGAACCATGGCAACCTTATTTCGCGGAAGAGAAGACAACCCCGAAACAATCAGGGATGTAATGAAGCAAAGTACCAACCCGGAAACGGGCAAACCACTATACGGCCTGCCCTACGCACTAAGCCTGATGATATTTTATGCCTACGCCATGCAATGTATGAGCACAATTGCTGTGATGAAACGTGAAACCGGAGGATGGAAATGGCCAATCATTCAGTTCACAGCATTTTTGGCTTTGGCATGGCTGAGCGCGTGGGTTGTTTTCAACCTGACTTCGGCTCTGATTTAAAATTATTTCACTTTTCTCAAAGCCAAATCGGCTTTTCGATTGTATATTTGCAAGGCAAAATATATTCAGAAGCCAAAGCATACATGAGACAACTAAAAATTTCGAAGCAGTTTACCAACCGGGAAAATAAATCCCTCGACAAATACCTCAACGAAATTTCCAAAGTACCGATGATTGATGCGCAGGAAGAGGTGGAGTTAGCCCGCCGAATCCGCGAAGGTGATCAGGCCGCTTTGGAAAAACTGGTAAACGCCAACCTTCGATTTGTGGTTTCTGTAAGCAAACAATACCAGAATCAGGGCCTCACCCTCGGAGACCTCATCAATGAAGGAAACATGGGCCTTATCAAGGCGGCCCGCCGTTTTGATGAAACCCGCGGATTTAAATTCATCTCCTATGCAGTTTGGTGGATTCGTCAAAGCATATTACAGGCTCTTGCAGATCAAAGCCGTATCGTCCGCCTTCCCTTGAACAAAGTGGGCAGCCTAGGTCGTATTACGCAAGCTTCAGCCCGTTTGGAGCAGGAACTGGAACGTGAACCAACCCCCGAGGAAATCGCAGAACACCTGCAAATCCCCCTCACAGAGGTTGAGAATGCCCTACGCAGCAGCGGCCGCCACCTGAGCATTGATGCTCCCCTCGCTGAAGGCGAAGACAACACCCTGTTGGGCGTTCTTGATCAAAACGACGAGCCCAACCCTGACATGCCGCTCATCAACGAGTCACTGCAAAATGAAATCAACCGCGTTATAAGCACTCTGAGCGACAAGGAACGTGATGTATTGAAGTATTATTTCGGACTGGATGGCAATCCTGCCCATACTTTGGAAGACATTTCCGAAAAGGTAGGCCTGACGCGTGAACGTGTTCGCCAAATCAAGGAAAAAGCCCTGCGTCGCCTGCGCAAAAGCAGCAAGAGCAAAATTCTTAAGTCGTATCTGGGTTAATCAAACCATCTCAACGATATACAAAAGAAAAGCCCCGTTTCCGGGGCTTTTTTATTTGTGCCAATTTATCGATTACCTTAATATGGTCACGGATCCCTTATACACAAACAACTTACCGTCGATGTAGCGGAAGTTGATTGTATAAGCATACACCCCTTCAGGCAGTGGATCACCCTTGGCATCGGTACCGTTCCAGGATTTTGCAGGATCGTTCGTAGTAAAGATTAATCCGCCCCAGCGGTCATAAATCTTCATATTGTATTTGCTCAGGCCGAAGATGGTATTGGGGCCGAAGGTTTCATTTAAGCCATCGTTATTGGGCGTAAATGAGGTAGGCAGCCACATAAGCAGTTCCGGTTTAAGGAAAATATTTCTTGAAATACTATCTATACAGAAGTCCGGACTGGTTACCACTAGCTTCACACGGAAGTTACCCGTATCATTAAATGTCAGGAACAACGGACCTGCGGAATTGCTGTTCTGTCCGTCCTCAAAACGCCAATCGTAGGCAGCAGCATTACTTCCGGTAAATACAAACTTCCAGTCGGTCTCCATACCACGGGATAGCAGATATTCAGAAGTAAAGTTGGCAACCGGTTTGGCAAATACGGTCATCTGCTCTGCAGCGGAAGTGGCTGTGCAGCCGTAGCCGGATGTCACAGTGAGTGTAACATTAAAACTTCCTGCAGTATTGTAAGTCTTTACAGGATTGGCTGTCGATGCATTTGATCCATCGCCGAAATTCCAGCTATAGCTTGCTATGGTCCCTTTATTTATCAGCGTGCTTGAAGTAAAGTTTACACTTTCACCCTGACAGGCATCCGGATCAAAACTAACATCCACATAGGGGGTTTCCGCCACATACATGGTTTTGGTAATACTGGTTCCGCAGCCGCGATCAGACAATACATCCAGTTTAAGGCTGTAATCACCAGTATCGGTAAAAATCTGATTTGGATAATTCTTTCCGGTAAATGTTCCTCCCGGAGTCATGGTCCAACTGTAGCTAACACCGGTAGCACCATTGATATTTGAATTATCCGTGATAATAAAGTTATTGCCATTAAGACACTGCAAATCATCATTAATGGTGAAGCTAGCCTGTGGAATTGGGAATATTTTAACAGTGCGCGTGATTGAATCTTTACAACCTGCCAATGACGTTGTAATTAATTTCACAGTATAGCTTCCGGCAGTCGTATAATCTTTTTGTACAACATCCCTCGTGGTTGCTTTGGCTCCATCACCCAAAGACCAGTTGTAGGTTAGAGGACCATTAAAATTGGTGGTATTGGTAAAATCAAACTTAATCTTACCCAGGCAAGTACTATCAGGAACATTGATAAATGTAGGTTTGGGAGTTGGTTCTACGCGCATATTCTGGGTAGATGTATCGCTGCAGGCAAGACTCGTAGACATGATGTAAACCACCTTGTATGTTCCTGTATCTGCATAAGACATTACAGGACTTGCTGAATTTGAAGTTGAGTTATCGCCAAAATTCCATTTGTGTGATACCGTTATACCGGGAACATTCAGAATATTGTTTGGACTGAATGAGAAACTATTGCCAATGAGACACTGGATATTTTTATTCACGCTGAAGGCTGAAATAGGTGACGGACTCACATCCAGCAGCCTGTTCACACTGTCCTTACAACCTAACCCAGAAGTTACCACCAGTTTGGCTGTATAAACACCCCAGGCTGTAAACTTTTTCTTATTCAAGGTTTTGGATGCACTGCTGGTTCCGTCAGAGAAGCTCCATGTGCGGGAAGCCAATGTTCCTGAACCAATCACTGAACGGTCATCCAAATTAAAGAAGTGTTGGTTGAAACATTTATTGCTGTCTGTTACTGTTATCCTTGCCTTCGGTTCGGGTGCCACATAAACAGTTGTTTTTACCGAATCCATACAACCAAAATTGGAAGTGTCAATGCGGGTAACTGTCCAAAAACCAGTGTCAACAAAATTAACCGGATTTAAAGAGACCCCACCTACTTTGGACGTGCGGTTATAGCGCCAGTAGCGGTTGTAGGTGCCGTAAGGCAGTGGGCTGCTGTTATCCGTAAATGTGAAGCTGTTTTGCTTGAAGCACTGATTATTGGTTGTTTTGGTTATACTTGAAATAGGCTTAGGATGCACTACGAATGCTGAGTCCAGGGTATCTCGGCATCCGTGAATGGTTTCTGTTATCATATTTAACCCAAACGTATCAAATATGGTATACGTAGTATTTCCCAAACGACTCGTGACTGTATCCCGCTTCCCGTTACCAAAATTCCAGAAGGTTTTTCCAATACCGCCCTCTCCTGAACTTGAATCTCTCAGGTTAGCAAGTTCATTCTGGCAATAAAACGACTTCCTTGACCAGAGTTTTGCTTTTGGCATACCATTTACTCTAAGGGTGGTTTTAACCGTATCTGAACATCCTTTATTCGTATAAACGATGTATTCAAGATAAAAGCTACCGGTTGTGTCAAATGTTTTTCTAAATATCAGGTTGTTTAATCGGGTTGTATCACCGGCAACGTATGGATTAGCCAGTTTCCACAAAACCGATTTACGGCTGTCGCCGAAATAATTGGTATTGTCTGATATTACATACCTGTTCACATTGAAACAATTTAATGCTGTATCCAATTTTATTCTGGCATCTATTTGAGGTGCCCTGACAATCTGGGTTGAGTCAAATGATACACAATTGGTAGATGTATCGCGCACCCTTACCCATATCTTGCCTGGGTTGGTAGCAGTAAAAAACCGCTTGTTAGAGCTATCCTGCCACCTGTATAAGAATTTTACGCTTGAGCCGGCATCAAAAAGTTGATTGATATTGCCATTGCCGCATTTGATGATTGTGTCGGGAAAATTCAGGGTAGGGCCAGGTAAAATATCAATAATTTTGGATCGTGTGAATGTATCGTTGGCTCCGCAGGGCACAGCAACAACTACCTTCATCGTTACGTAAAATGTACCTGTTCTCAGAAAGGCGTGGGTGATATTTCTTCCTGTGTCAGTAGGCGTGTTATCTCCAAAATCCCATATTATTCGGCTAGGCCTAACATTTCTTGGCAATCTTGCAGACAGATTTACCGGAGATTTCGGGCACTTGCTGCTGCGGGTAATGGTAAAATCATAATCCAGGTTTTCGAATAAAGCCCCGGAACAATAACTGTAACTCTCATACTGGCCAACACCGTAAGCCACCGCAATCAACCCGGAATCGCATTCTACCAAATTGGATGAGGGGTTTGCCAAAGTTAGCTGTGCATAGGATTGTCCTGCACAGGGAACATCCACAAAAACAGAGGAGCTTAGCAGCGCACCGTTCAGCCTAACCAGACCCTTGGCATTGGAAGAGACAAGCACATTCACATAATGACGATTCATGTTTGCAGTAGTTGCAGTTCCTATCACGGTTTTCAACAACTTCTGGGATTGATCCGGCATAATTAAAATGGCGGGATCGCCAAGGTTTCCTGTAGTACCTGCGCAGCTTCCGCCATTTTTCATATACTGCACAACATAGACCGGGCTGTCAGAAGTAATGCATCTGGCTGCACGCGTGGTTTGATCCAAATAGTAATACTGACCGGTATTTCTAACAGAACCAATGTATGTGCCATCAAGCGAAATTCGGGTATTAGGCTTGGTTGCAATCACTTTAACTATGTATCCGTTGTTTTGATCTCTGAAGGGCATAACCACATGCCTTCTGCCAAGAACCGAGGTTGGGAAAAGCTGGGTATAAAGGTGGTCTACTGCCGGTCCGCATGACTGATTCGGAATTCTTACCGATTTCATTCCACAGAACACATTAATCTTGCCACAACCGTTAATAACACGAATTCTTGTACCCGTAAGATCTCCGGTTAAGCTTTGTCCGTTTGAAGTGCTGCCATCTGCATCATTGCTTTGAAGCTGATATACCTGTCCACGTATCATTGAAACCGTAAATGGCACACCGGCAGGCTTGCCCAGCTTGGTTCTTACGGAAGGAGTGATTTCCACCGTGGCGTTGTCCATGGCAATAATTACAGCCTGGCTCGGCATGAATGGACCCGTAGGAGAACCGCCTGCCCGTTGGGTGGGGGTATGCGCTGCGACATAAAACTCGGGCGCTCGTGGTATTGCCTCATAAGGCATTACAAATGTGCCGTCGGACCGGTTCTGCTCCAGATTCATACAATACACATTCACCGGGTCTTTGGCAGTAATTCTCAAACCACGGCGGCTGTTCAAATCTGATGAAGGAAACTCAGATCCCACCGGGTAATAGAACGTTGGATCTACAGCCCTTCTGTTTACCACGCCCGCAGTGATATTAATGGTTTGCGCAGAACCACCCAGCCTAGGATTATCCAGAACAACAGTGGTATTTTTTTCTGATGTTATGTATAGCAATAATGAATCAGGAAAACCACCTGTGCGGGCCTCCATCTCCATAAAGCTCATGTAAAACAGTCTCCCCGTTGAGGATATTTGTGAGCGCAACCCACTAAATATCAACATAAAAGCAAACAATAAAATGGTTTTAATTGGCAGTCTGTGTCTCAGCATCAACGGCTCCTGGCTTTTCATAAATTTAGTTCAAATTTATGAATAGACATTAATTTTCACTTAATCGTTGCACTGCATATTAATTCTTCTTCAAAATAAACCGCTAAAAACTGACCTGAGGTCACAGAACGCTGCACTGTGTGGAAGATGCAGAATTGTCTGTTTTCTGTCATTTTTATTTCACAATCGAAAAGAGCCTGCCTATAGCGTATCCTTCCTGATAGTTTTTCACCTGACATCAACAGGCTCTGGGCTGATGGATTTACCCAGTGAATACCCTGATCATCCGCCTCCAGTGCCTTACTAAGCAGTGCAGGATGATCCTCCCCTAATCCTACAAATATAATGTTGTCCTCCACATTGGTCTGCAACACAAAAAGTGGTAGTCCGGTACCTCCAATATGCAGACCACGTCGCTGGCCTATTGTGTAATAATGCGCTCCTTTGTGCTTTCCGATCACCTTTCCCGAATCCCTGGTAAATACCGGCTTTTCGGCCCACTTTTCGGGTGCATATTCCAACCCAAGTCTTGCCATATGTTGCAATACTTCGGGAGCATCCCTGTCAATCAAAACAACATCTCCTTCCTTTGGCTTTAACTGCTGCTGCAGAAAATCGGGAAGTGAAACCTTACCAATAAAACACAGTCCCTGACTGTCTTTTTTACTGTGGACATGCAATCCGGCCTTTTCGGCAATTTCACGCACTTCATGCTTTTGCAAATGTCCGATTGGGAAGAGCGCTTTTGCCAGCTGAATCTGACTTAACTGGCATAAAAAGTAACTCTGATCTTTATTGGGGTCTTTGCCTTGCAATAGACGGTAATATTCCATTCCGTCTTTGATTATGCTGTCTTTGCGAGCATAGTGCCCCGTTGCTACAAAATCAGCACCCAGTTTCAGGGCGTTTTGCAGGAATAAATCAAACTTTATTTCACGATTGCACAGGACATCGGGGTTGGGGGTGCGGCCTGCGGCATACTCCGCAAACATGTAATCAACGATTCGGGCCTTATAATCAGAGCTCAGATCCAGTATTTGAAATGGGATGCCCAGCTGCTCAGCAACCAGCATCGCGTCGCGGCTATCATCAATCCAAGGACATTCAGCCTCCAGCGTGGGCGAAGCATCATTCCAGTTTCGCATAAACAGACCGATAACATCATGGCCCTGCTCTTTTAGCAGCCATGCTGCCACGCTGCTGTCAACACCGCCGCTCAGACCAACTACAACCCTTGCCATTTACTGCAAAGTTCGTCAATAACTGCCAAGATATTTGCGCAAAATCCACTCCAGTGAAAAACAGAGTACAATGATCAGAAAAAACCATTTGGCATGAATCAGCTCAGTGATTTTGGTCTCGCTGAATATAACCGGCCTGGCTGAATCCTTTTTATCAAGGATATTTTCAAGTTCATTTATCCTGTTTTGCGAAAGAAACACACCCCCGTACCGAGCAGACCATTGCCTGAGAAGGGAATGATTTGCCTGCGTAACAGATGTTTCAGCTACCACAGGATTTATGTAAAACACCGTCGATGAATACACAGGCGGGCTTTTATCCAACTTTGCACGGGCTTTATACTGACCAGGCGGCAAATCTGCTGTTTCAAGCCTGTATATGTCATTATACCGCGCCATAGGTATCACACGTTTAAAACCGTCTTCTCCCTCAAGGGTAAGTTCGCAGGCAGATTTATTCTCCCTGTTACCGGCAGCATCAAGCCATGTAGCCTGCAGCATGATGGATTCATCCTGTTCATACTCATTTTTGGAAGATTTAAGCAATAAGGATTTTGGGCTCTCCGATACCGATAGATACTGAAGCGTTTGGAACAGCAAGGCTTCCGATGCAACTGCATTTCCGTTGGCAGCCATTTCTTTCAAACGCCAGCGCCAGAAACCCTCGCCACAGAGCCATACACTGCGATGGTTGTTAAAATCCCTGAAATAGAACAAGGGATAATCTGTTTGCACACTTCCTATCCGTTGTTTCAGAAACACTTTCTGACCGGCATCGCTTTGCCATTTTCCGTAAGCTACCTTCAGTGGCGGAAATAAAGCCAGCCTGCGTAATACCTCCGGCTCAAATGAAATCTCTGCAAAATCAGGCACAACCTGCGGTAGCACATCCTCTGTTTGCGTGTTTCCGGCCGGAGCAATTCCACCGGGAAATCCTCTCAGTCCGGCGCGCTGGGTTTGCACCGAGCTGATATGAAAAAAGGGCTTTCCTGAGGCCGCAAGGCGCAGCATCCAGGCAGCCTGATTGTCGTTTAGAGGGAATCCATGCAATATGAAGATATCTGCTGATTCCGGTGACGGCATCAATCCCGGATCTGCCACACTTACCTGATAGCGGGCATTTTCATCCAGTATCCGTTTAATAGCCCCAATATCGGGATGAGAAGCTGCTGCTGCCAGAACAATTCTTTTTCTTGCATCCACTACTTCTGTAACAGCCGTTGCCACATTGTTTGACAGATTTCTCTCACCCGGCAAGAAAGAAATCTCAATCCTGAATTGTTTTAAACCGGCACTTTTTGCCTGAAGGGAAAAGGATATTCTGCGGAAGGAGTTTCCCTTGTCGAAAAGCCCGTTTTGAGATTGCAAAATGGTTGAGCCTTCATACAGCATGGCTTTAAATGGGGCAGCGTCTGTTGAATTACACTGCAATTGCACTTCCACATTAAATGCACTTCCAAGAAAAACAGATTCATTTACCTGCACGGCAGATATACGGATATCAGCGATGGGCGTGGTATCGCCCAGGCCAATACAGTGTATCGCAGGTTTTCCACGTAAGGGCAAAACTAGCGGACTTACTCCCCTGTTTTGTATGCCGTCTGACCAAACCAGCACAGCAGCCACCGCACGGGCATCTTTGAAATCATTCACATGTTCTGGTATTTGACCCAGATCCGTAACATTGGGATTTTTTATCGTATCCCCAGCCCGGTAGACCTTATCAGCGAAATGATAGGTCCGCACACTAAAACGGTCATCCAGTTTAACTAAAATGCTTTTCAGCTGCCCGTTATAAACCGCGGAAGATTCACGGGATGCTGAGTTACTTTTATCCAGATACACAAGCAAGGTAGGTTTCTCCTCCTGTTGCAGGGTGAGGGAAATAAATGGCGACAACAGCAGCACCAATAAAAAAAACAAACCCAAAAAGCGAAGTGCAGGTAAAACAGAATTCCAGGGCTTGGGAAAAACCGTCGTTCTATTGTAGAGCAGAAATGTGAGGCCTGCTGCTGCCAGTAAACACAGAATCAAAAACCAACCGGAGGTCAGTGTTTGAAATGCGAAAAGCAACATGCCCGTTGGTAAAATTACCGATTAGTCTTTAAGAAAAGTGTAACTGCGGCTGCCATTGTTTCCTTTAAGCAAAACCACATAGCTGCCTGCCGTGAGATCTGCAATATCCAGCTGGGTCCATTCCGATGCAGGGTAAGTGCGGCTGATAAATTGACCGGAAAGACTGCGTATTTCAACAACCGAAACAGCCAAGGTATTAACCTGCAGATAACGATTGGCCGGAACAGGAAAAATAGCCTGCTGCGGCATGTTCGACAAATAACTTCCGGCAGACCATCGAACCATAATGTTAAACGTAAGCGTATCTTTCACAGAGGGGTTATTTACATCCCAAACGGCATATTTAATAACAGCCGTATCTGCAGTACCTTTGGGAAAAACAGTTATTTTCATGCTGGCTTTTTCACCCGGTGCCATCGCCGTAAAGGTATCTTTATCCCTAAATGAGAAAAAACAGTTGCGGTTATCACAAAAAGACACGTCCCAGCCGGCAGGATAATCTGCAGAAACTTTCTCATAGGCAATCTTCAGGGAACCTGTGCCGATGTTTTTCATGTATATGGAACAATCGGTAAATCCACTTGATTCGGGATAAAAATCCTGTGTTTTATTTCCCTGTACTTCGATACTTTGGGCCATTACAAAACCTGCATAAAGACCCGCAAATGCGAGCAGGATGCTATTTTTAATAAACGTATTCATGCTTGTACAAAGATAAACAGCGCAATCGGAATTTATGTAAGTTAATTGTCAAAGGCGCTCAATCAAAGCAGAACCCAGCGATGTCAGGGAATCATAAGCACCTATAAACAACGGATCTGAAGCCAGCATATCTTTCGGCATTTCAGCGGAGGCGTGGTTATACCAGGCGGTAGGAATACCTGCTCGAATACCTCCCAGCACATCCGTATCCCAGGTATCTCCGGCATAGAAAACATGTTTAAAATGCCCCCACTGTGACTCAGCCTGCTGTAGAGCCGCGTCAAAAATCCCCTTGTCAGGCTTTGCAATCCCCACACCCTCGCTGCTGATCATCAGATCCACAAAATCGGCAAGACCACAGGCCTGGATTTTGATGCGCTGTGTCTTCTCGAATCCATTGGTAACAAGAACCAGCTCAAAATGCTCTTTCATTTCCTGTACAAAAGGCATGGCACCGGGCATCATGCGCGTCATAACAGGGCAAATGTCCAGATACTCATCCCATACATTTTCAGGATGCTCGCTGTCAGGAATTCCCAGAGCGCGGAACGTATCGATAAATCTACCCGTTCTCAAAAGGTCCTTATGAATTTCGCCGGCTTCGTATCGCTTCCAGTAAGATTTATTTATAGCTTTATACGTTTCTATAAAGTGATGAACGGAATGATCGGTTTTTACATGAAGCTGGTGTCGGTGAAAGAGCACGGCAAGTGCTTCTTCGGCATTGCCGTCAAAATCCCAAAGGGTATTATCCAAATCAAGCAGCAGCAGATTTCGAGCCTGCATCAGTGTGTAGCAAAGCGGGAGGAAACAGTAACACGTGCGGTTTTTCGCTTGCTGGATGTGTTGAAAACTCCACCCCAGCTGTATTCCTCATTATCACTTTCGCCGGTTATCTGAAAAACGCCCAGGTCGGATGATTTAATAGAACCCAGGCTGCAATCGCTTGCATCGGCAATTTTTTCTGCTCGTGCGCTGGCATCTGCAGCTGCTTCGCGGATGAGTTCAAGTTTCAGATCCGATAAACGGGTGTAATAAAATTCGGGCGAGCCGGCATTAAACTCAATCCCGTTTTCAACAAGTTCCATGCTTTCCTTTACTATAGCTTCTATGGCATCAATGCGGCGTGAACGGATTTTTACGGATTGTGATGCCTTGTAACCCCTGAAAACGGTGCGGTATACACCGTCTTCACGCAAATCATCGTATTGTTTTTCAATGTTTACAGTTCCAAATACCATCTCAGAATCGTGGACCCCTTTGGATTTAAAGTATGCGTAAACTTTATCCTTATCTGCTTTCAGCGATTGATATGCTTCCTTCATTTCGCCGCTGGAACGTGAAAAATCCCCGGACCACCGAATGTCATCACTGGTAAAATTTACTTCTGCCATACCCGTAACCGAAATATATTCTCCTGATGGCTTACGCTTGAAACCGTTTCCGATGAGCCATGCGGCAGCAATCCCGGCAACAGCCAGCAGCAAATAATGAAGATTGTTTTTTATCATGAATTTACTCCATCAATACAAGCACACAAGTTAGTGAAAATCTCTTCAATTTCACCTATACCCTGCACTGCCTGATATTTACCCTGATGGGTGTAAAAATCCTGTAGGGGAAGTGTTTTGTTTTGGTATTCCCTAAATCTGTTGCGTATGGTATTCTCATCCTGATCGTCAACCCTACCTGAGGTTTGACCGCGCAGCACAAGCCTCTTCACCAGTTCATCTTCGGCTACTTCAAGACCTAGAACAGTGGCAATGGAGGTATTGAATTCCAGCAACATGGAATCAAGTGCCTCGGCCTGAGGAATCGTGCGGGGAAAACCATCGAAAATAAAACCGCGTGCCGCTGATTTGGCCAACATGAAATTACGCACCATACCGATTACCACTGCATCCGGCACCAACTCTCCCCTGCTGATATATTCGTTGGCTTTATTGCCTAGCTCTGTTCCGGCATTTCGTTCAGCGCGCAGCAAGTCGCCGGTAGAAATGTGTTCAAGCTGATATTGTGCTATGATTTTTTCACTTTGGGTGCCTTTGCCTGCACCCGGAGGACCAAAGATAATGAGATTAAGCATGTGAGTGGGCAAAATAACATTTTAAAAACCGATTGAACAAAACAAATCGAATACCATGAAGATTTCATCGTAATTTATGACAACCATCACCCGGCGGCAACTGCTTTCCCTAAATTTGCGGCATGGGTGTTATCATACGCCAAAGCATCAAGTCCAGTCTCAGTAATTACATCGGGATTGGCCTGGCGTTTCTGAGCCTGTTCCTCCTTCAACCCCTTTTCTACTCTCCAAAAGAACTGGGTGCAGTTCGCCTGCTTATTGAAAGTGCAGCGGTCCTGTCCAGTTTTGCGCTGATGGGCACCAATTATAGCATCAATCGCTATTTTCCGCACTTCCAGACAGCTGATAAAAAACATCATGGTTTCTTTTTCTGGGCATTCTGCATCCCCACAGCAGGTTATCTACTGGTGTTAACGGGGCTGCTTTTTTTCAGAGAGCCGCTGCTGGCCCTATTCAAGAAAGATGCCTCCCTGCTGGAGCCACTTTACCCAATGCTGGTGTTTATGGTGCTTTTTTCATTGTACCAGACGGTTATGGAAACCTGCGCTGCAAACCATGGACGCACGGCCATTCCCAATTTCCTGAGGGAAGTTATGCTCCGTTCGTTTGTCATTATCTCGGGATATTGTTTTTACAAAGGCTGGCTCACGTTTTCTCAGTCACTTTGGCTCATGTCAGGGGCGTACGGACTGGTTTTTCTATTCAACATGGTTTTTATCCGTAAGTTAACCCTGATTGACCTGAGGCCGGACTGGCAATTTCTGCGCGAAAATCCGGGTCTAAAAAATGACATGATTCGCTACACGGCATTTTTATTTTTAGGCGGATTAACCGGTCTGGTTGTAAGCAAAATAGACTTCTTTATGGTATCCTCGATGAAAATGCTGGATGATACGGCGATTTACAGCATCGGCTTTTATCTGGCCATGCTCATTGACATACCAAAACGCACGCTGCTGCAGATTGCCACACCGGTATTCTCTCGCCACATGAGGGCAAACGAGCATCATGAAGTAGAAAAACTGTATCAGCGAAGCACCCTAAATCAGTTTATGGCGGCCACTGTTTTGTTTTACCTGATTTGGATAAACGTAGATAACATGTATGCCATTATGCCCCGGGGAGATTACTACGCACAGGGGAAATGGGTTGTTTTTTTAATTGGCATAACCCGTCTCATTGATGCACTGGGGGCATCAGCCGGCCCCATCATCGCCAATTCTCCCTATTACGCCTGGACACTTATAAACTTTGCCATTGCCCTCACTACTGCCATTGTTGCCAATTATTTTCTTATCCCGGTATATGGAATTAATGGTGCGGCTGCAGGCACACTCATAACCTTTTTGTGCACCCAGACATTCGGTGTCTCCATTATCTATTTCAAAATGAAACTGCACCCTTTCACCAGTAGCAAAGGGTTACTTGTACTCATTTTTGCTATAATGATGGGGCTTTCCTTTACCGGCAGATGGCTCGAAAATCCAGTAGGTGACAGCATGTTAAAAACAGCAATTCTTGGCGGAACCTACGGTTATCTCCTTTATGCATTCCACATATCGCAGGAAGTAAATTCGCTTGTAAACAAATACCTGGCAAAATTCACAGGCAACCGAATTAAGAAGCTGCCCGGATTTTAAGAACGGCCCGCCGATTCTTCCAGGGCAGACTTTAATGCTTCAAGATATCCTTTGCCAAACCTTAGATCCGGCTCCATGTAATTTCCTTCAGCCCATTCATTCCATGATCTAATAAAGACGATTTGTTCCTCTTCGGGTTTGTGTTTAACGGTTTGCAGCACATTGAAAACGTGCTTTTTGAACGCTTTCGGATTGGAATTATGCAAAATATGACCATGTCTTCCCGAGCGTGGAGAATGATCCCAGTTTGGATAGACACTGGGATACATGTAGTTGATTTTATCCTCCTCACCGTGAAAATACCGGGAAGACCGTTCATAGTCCAGTACCTGTCCACGCTTCATTACCACACGCATAAACTTGGTATACATGCGCTGCAACAGGGAATATTCTTTTTTAAAAACATCAAACAAACGGACAAGACTTATTCCATCAAAACCATTGCTGCGCATGGATTCTACTTCATTCAAATTATAAATATTGCATACAAAATGAATTCCCTCGATCCCATTTTCGCGGGCCAGTTTTTGCCATAAATCCATAAATAATGGCAAATCCGGAACCTTGTGCGGTGAGTGAATCAAAAACAATGGCTTGTTGTGCACCCTGATATATCTGTGATCTAAAAATGCGGGTAAAAGCAAATTGAAATGCCTGGTGTAATCTTCAACCCCACCATACTTCTGCTCAATCAGCATTTTATCGCTTCCTTCCTTGCTGAATTGTTTATCTTTCCAGCTGTGGTTGGCCCAGGCAAGGCAAAATGGAAAATCCGGCTTGCCACTTTTCAATACCTCATCAAACGGCCGCTCCAGCAGCCGACGGCCATCGCCAAAATAATAATGCCAGTAGCAAAAACCCTCCACTCCATATTTCACGGCCATTTCTGCCTGTGCCTCCCGAGATTCAGACAGGCGCAAATCATAGTATCCCAGGTCTGCAGGAACACGGGGCTGATAGTGTCCTTTAAAAAGAGGCTTTGCCTTACCTACATTGGTCCATTCGGTAAAGCCTTCGCCCCACCACTTATTGTTTTCGGGAATGGGATGAAACTGAGGAAGATAAAAAGCAATTAATCGAGGCATGTAATTATTTTGAGGAGGTTAAGTTCCGGACCAGCTTTTCCGCATCTGCTTTAGACCGGATTGGAGTGTACAACAAACCCATATGTGTTTTCAATGTCTCATTATCCAAATCACGCAAATAGATGGGAGTAATGACTTCCAATATTTCTTCTGAAAATTTGTAGCGAATGAGTTTTGCCGGATTACCGCCAACAATTGCGTAGGGCGGCACATCTTTTGTAACAACGGCTCCCGCGGCAATAATAGCTCCTTTACCTATGGTAAGGCCGGAAAGGATAATCGCATTGGTTCCAATCCATACTTCATCTTCAATCACCAGTGGCCCTTTTGCCACGGCATCCAGGGTAGATGGCTGAACCAAGCGGCTGTAAAGAGGAAAAGTTGATAGTGTTTCTGTCTGATGATTTACACCCAGCAGAAACTGCACACCCGGTGCAATGGACACATAGTTCCCAATCACCAGTTTTTCGCCAACCTGTTCAAAAAGGCTTTGGATATTCAGCGCACCGTAGCTCATTTTACCCACAGTTACATTGTCCATCGGGAAAAACCTGTCACCTACTGCAGTAAGGTTGTGCGCATTGCGGCGGCGCCATTCTTTTTTGAATTTTCGCTTCTCGAGGAATAAAACACCTTCCTTAATGACCGGTATTTTCTTCAGCAATCTGTTCATATTCCTTTTGCACCGCGGATTACAGCCTTGCTAAGCCGTTTACCCCAAAACAGATAACCGTCGGAGAATGATGTTTGAAAACCGCTTTCCTTCAACAACCCCTCGAAACGTTCCGGATCGCCGGGCCTATGGTAGGTACAAACCGCCAGTCGCATTTCAGGTGTTTTTTTCATCGTAGCACTTGCACCCTGCAGGGCTTCAAGCTCGGCACCCTCAATATCCATTTTCAGAAATACGCGATTGAAATTCTTATCTTGCAAAAAGTCATCAAGGGTTGTAAAACTCCCTTCAGTTTTGTCGCCCACGTACTTTTCTACAATTGTAACCTTTTCTTTCCATGGCTCGAATGTCGCCTTAAGTGCATCTATCCAGTATGGTTCTGCTTCAAAAAGATAGGCATGCTCTATTTTGTCTATGTTATCCAGGGTAAAAATACCTTCGGCAGAACCCACATCCAGCAACACATACCCCCTTAGTGCATCGTAATCTTCGATATAGCGGTGAGCACTTCTCGCATCCTGCTCAGTAACAAGGCTCCTGTAGAGTTTAATAATTCTGTCTCTGGTGAATTCTGCTGTAAAATATAGCTTTCTACCGTTGTGAAGGCAATAATGAAGTTGCTTCCCGGCATCAAATTGAATCTCAACTTCCATGTTCTTGTACTCCAGCATGTAAGCTGAAGGATAAGATGTTAAGCCATGACGCCCCATAAATGCCAGTGCCTTATTCAAATCGGTTTTTGGCAGAAAATATTGAAATACATAGGTAAGCTTACAACGGAGATTCATCCTGAAATTGCGCACAAATGACAGTACACTGCCCAAAAAAATCTGGTAAATGATTTTCCTGAAACCCGCCGGTAAAATCCACCTGTATACTTTGGCAAGCATGCTGCAAAGATATTATTGAAAGTGTGTGATGGCGTTTTTTGGCGAAATATGCTTGTAATTCTGGAATTAACTGCCATTCATCAATTCATCGCACAAGGCTTCAAACCGGCTTATTCTGCCTTCTACATCGTATTTAGAAAAGGTTTTCAACTGCCCGTTTCGGGCAATTTCAGCCGCTTCTTTAGGGTGGGCCAAAAAATACCTGGCTTTGTCTATGGCCTCTGCTGGGGTTTTGAAGGTTACAATCTCTTTTTCAGGTTCAAAAATGTCTGCGATATTGCTTTTCCAGTCTGTCAGCAACAGCGAGCCCATGCCGGTAGCCTCGTAAAGGCGCATATTACCTGCATGCAGCGAGTTGTCTCCATGCATATTTAGCTGTATAGCGTGATTTCCGAGGGTTCTAAACATATCGATACCATATACACCTCCCAGATTGCGGGCCTGCAATCTGAAATAATCAAAGAAATCGTCGAACCGCCCATCTTTCAAAGCACGCAACTGTGCTCTGCTTAGGCAAAATTTCCCTTTCCCGATATTGCTAATATACAAAGAGAAAGGAATGTCAGCGCGAATACAATCAAGCAGCAATGCCTTTCTTTCTTTGTGCACATTATCGGAGATGGTACCTATAAAGCACAATCGGTTTTGGATATCCTCCTGATTATGCAGGGCATCAAACACCCTTCGGTCAAAAGCAAAAGGAAGTAATACAGATTTATAACCCAGGCTTTCATACTTGCTGCGAATGAACTCCACACAGGTTAGTACCAAATCCACGCCCTTGCTCTGTTTTTCAAAACGGCTACCGGTGTATGCATCCCATGCGATTACCGCTTTTACACCATACTTTTTCTTTATGGCATTGGCGTCGTGCTGCATAAAGAAATTGCTGTTATCGAAAAAAATATCTGGCTTGTAAAAGGCAATCTGCGCTTCCAGAATTTGTTGCAGAGATGCAGATTTACTTAAACCGTGTTCACCTGCCCATTTGCGCTGCAATACGGCATCATTGACAATCAGCTCCGTCATTTGATACCGATTACCATTATTTATGTAATGGGAATATTGGTCAAACTCATGGATAAAAAAGCCAAATATCAGCGAGCGCAACTCCTCGAAACCCGATGCATCCAGTGAACCAATTCGGTTTCCATACAAATCATTCAAATAACGCTGGGGGATGGTCGACGTACGAATTATTCTGAAAGACATAGGGCTCCACAAACATACATGATTGAATGACCATAAGCAAAATATGAGAAAAATGTATTAGGGAAGAGAAACATACAATGATTGTCATAATTATGTCTGTTCAAAGAAAAATATAAACAGATTATTGAATTTGTCCCTAACAATGCTTTAATTCGTAACCTAAACAGACTATAACTACCAATACCAATGAAAAAATTATTGTTCGTAGCAACTGCAGTGGCCCTGACCATGACTGTTGCCTGCAAAAAGAAGAAAACTGAAGATCCTACAGGCGAAGCCTTCAACGTTGAAAACAAGCAAAACACACTGGTTGTATACAACACAGCCACCTGGTGTGGTCCATGCGGTGTTTACGGCGGCCCTGCCTTCAAAGGTGTTCTTACCAACCCTGACATCGTAGCAATTGACCTTCACACTTCGGGTTCATCTCTTTTGACCCCTATCTATTCTCCCGGTGGTGCAAAAAAAGATACTGCCATGATCGCTCCTTTCGCAATCTACCTGTATGCGCAGACCAAGCCTAACGGTTTTATTCCTCACTTCTTCGCTAACAACACCTTCCTGGGCAACAGCGAAGTTACAACTGCTTCTATAACCAGTGCTGCCAACACTTTCAAGGCCACTGCTCCTACCGCAGGTGTAGCTGTAAAAGCTTCTGCCAGCGGAAACACCATCAAAATCGATTACAAAGCCAAGGCTTTCTCTGCCGGTTCAGGCGACTACCACCTGTCTCTGATCCTTTGCGAAAAGTCAGTAACTGCAACCCAAAGCGGCGCTCCAGGCGGTGTTGCTGATCACAAAAACATCGTACGTTATACTGCCTTTGGAACTGCAGCCAGCCCGTTGGATGCATTCTCTCCTTCACCTGTACTTAGCAACCCTACCGCAGGACAGGAAATCAGTGGTTCCAAGTCTTTCACTTGGGAACTCCCTGCTCTTGCCACCCGCTACAATGCTATTAAGCGCTGGGACGTCTTTACCCCTGCAAACACCATGATAGCTGCTATCCTTTGGAAAAAGAATGGCAACGCCTACGAAGTGGTTAACGCAGCCAAGTGCGACGTTAAATAATTTTAACAATAACCCAAACAAAAAACCCGGCATCAGCCGGGTTTTTTTATACCTGTACTTTTCTTATCTACCCTTGAAATCAGGTTTGCGCTTCTCTACGAAAGCATTCATACCCTCTTTCTGGTCTTCGGTAGCAAAAAGCATATAGAAGTTCTTTCTTTCAAAATACAGACCTTCCTGCAAGTGGGTATCAAAGGCTTTGAGTACACTCTCCTTAGCCAGCTGAACGGCGATGGGAGATTTTTCAGCCACGGCCGAAGCCATTTTAATGGCTTCATCTAAATACAGGGCTACCGGCACCACTTTGTTAATGAGTCCGGCTTCCTGGGCTTCTTCTGCAGTGATGAATTTGCCGGTAAGCACCATTTCCATGGCCCTTACCTTACCCACAGCGCGCGTGAGACGCTGGGTTCCGCCTGCACCGGGCATTACCCCGATATTGATTTCAGGCTGTCCGAACTGTGCAGTTTCAGACGCCACCACCATATCACAGTGCATAACCAGCTCGCAGCCACCACCCAATGCAAAACCGCTCACAGCGGCAATGATGGGTTTTTTGGTGCGACGTATTGCATCCCAGGTGCTGAACTGATCAATGTGCAACATATCAATGGCTGACTTGCCGGCCATTTGCTTGATATCAGCACCGGCGGCAAATGCCTTGTCATTGCCGGTAATCACAATCGCACGCACCTGCTCATCGGCATCCAGTTCCTTCAGTGCATCGCGCACTTCGCCCATCAGTTGCAGGTTTAGGGCATTGTATTCCTTGGGGCGGTTTAACCGAATGAGAGCGACAAACGGCGCCACCTGCGGTTCTACCAAAATAAATTCGTAAGCCATGCCGCGAAGATAAAGGCTGTGCGGCAGAGTTGTTTATTTCGACAAACGGGGAAATAGCCACCTTCGATAAAGGGCAAATAAACCCAGTGCAATACCGGAACCTATGAGCCCGCCACAAATTACATCCAGCGGATAATGCTTGCCCAGATACACCCTGGAATAGGCAACCAGAAACGCAATAAACAGCAACATCAGTTTTTTACATCCATTGTAATCCAATAGCAGTGCAGCAAGCAGCATAATGGCAAAAAAATTGGAGGCATGGCTGCTCACAAACCCATAATTGATTCGGTTATCCTCAATAAACCGGGCGCGTTTATCATTGGGTGTTTCCGGCAGCCGTGCATGATTAGACTCTGCCATGTAGGGCCGCTGCCGCTTGAAATAGGGCTTCATCACCTTTGAAGTAAAACTATCCGAAATCCCAAATGCAGCCACCATGAGCAATACCCTGCTAAGGCCCAGCTTCCAAGGCTGTTTGAAGAAAAACAGAAAAATGAGCAACGCATACAGTGGAAGCCACCCGTACTTTGAACTGCAAAAAACCATAAATCCATCCAGCCAGCCTGCAGACAGGGTTTGGTTGATGAGTTTAAAGAGCGCTGAGTCGAATTGAAGCATTGTGCTTATGGCTTTTCTGATACAAGAATAATACGCGGTGATGAATTTTTATCAAATGGATTCAAGGAATAATCGCCGAAAACATGCAACACCCCGAATCCCGCATTTGTATGCAACCGCTTAAAATCTGTGGCAGAATAGAGTTTAACACTTTCTTGAAATGCATAGGTTTCCAGATCCTCTGTTACCCGAATATCCTTTTTCACACACCCATTTTGCTCATATCGATGAATTTCAAATTTTACATCACCCCGAAAAACGGTCTCTTCTGCCTTCAGATTTGACAACGTATGTGCAGGATTCAAGTAATCCTGTACAAAAAAGCCGCCCGATTTAAGCGAACGAAATACATTTTGCAATGCCGAATGGTCTTCCGCTTCCGAATCAAAATAGCCAAAGCTGGTAAAGAGATTGAAAGCCGCATCAAGTTGCATTTCAGGGAAAGGCTTACGCATGTCATGTACAGCGTATCGCTCGTGCGGTCCCGCATGTAAAATGGCATAGTCAATGCTTGCCGGGCTGATATCCAGTCCAAAAACTTTAAAACCCAGCGATGCAAGCACGCGGCTGTGACGACCTTTCCCACAGGCAATATCGGCGACAAAGGCATCCTTTGGCAGCTTCAGAAATGAACGGAGATTCTGAATAAATCGCTCGGCTTCAGCCTCATCCCTGTTGTTGTACAGAAGATGATAAAATTCCGTATCAAACCAGCTTTCAAACCACTTCGGCATAATTTTTTCAAAGATACTGTAACTATAGGTCTGCCAAAACCGTCATTATGACAATAGGAATGAATGAGGAACAGTTTCATCAATGCGTTACAGCATTCAGTGACGGACTGTACCGATTCGCCCTGAAAAACCTGAAAGACCACGATGAAGCCAAAGAAATTGTTCAAGGCAGTTATGAAAAACTTTGGTTACACCGCAACAAAGTGGATCCGGGAAAAGCAAAAAACTACCTGTTTACCGTGGCCTATCATCTCATGGCCGACTACTGGAGGAGAAATAAAAAAATGATGCCCATTACCGATGAATCAGCCATGCAGCAGGCAGCACCATCAGCCGAATACAAGGGTCTCAAAGAAATCATGAACAAGGCACTTGAAACACTGCCTGATATTCAGCGTACTGTTGTGTTACTCCGCGATTATGAGGGATATTCGTATGAAGAAATAGGCAGCATCACCGGATTGAACGAATCGCAGGTGAAAGTGTATATTTTCAGAGCCAGGCAAACATTAAAAAACCACCTTGGCAGCATGGAGGGAATTATATGAAACCGTTAAACGAAGAGCAAAGTATGCTGATCTTTGATTTGCTGGAAGACAATCTGACAGAAAAAGAAAAAGCTGCTGCAATAGAACGCATTGACTCCGATGCAAATCTGAAAAAAGAATATGAACTATTAAAAAAGACCTACCTGCGTGAAGAAAATGCTGTTCATTATCCTGATAAAACAGCTTTATACAACATTCCAGACAGCAACAGGCGCTTTTACCTGTTTTTAAAGCCGGTTGCGGCCGCTGCCGTGCTCCTTATCATATCTGGTATCGGGATTTACTATTTTCGCTCACAGACCGGCACAATCAATACAGGCAAAATATCCGAAAAAACCAGCCCTATAAAACCACCGGCAGCGAAGGAAGAAATAACCATTCCGGAAGTTGCTTCCAATGCACCAATAACAAGTATTGTATCAGAAAGTAAGCGCATAAGCTCCCCTATTTCAGCTGCGGACACTGCGCTCATTCCTACTACTAAAAAACCCGGCAGCAACATTCTGTTGCTTACGGCCACCGCACCCCGTGAAATCGCATCTAATGAAGTGAGCACCGAAGAAATTGCATACAGAATTGTCTTTTATCCGCAACAGACTGCACCAGCCACCAACCGAAAAAAAAGAAGTCTTTATTATCAGCTTTTCAGAACAGGCAGAACCATGCTGGCTAACCTGCAACTACCGGAAGTAAAAATCAAAACGCAAACATCAAAACACCGTATACCCAATATTAATATTCAAATAAATACACCTGTAATTTATGCCACTTACCATGAAAATTAACACACCGGCACTTACCACATTGCTGATTATTTCGAGCAGCTTTTCTGTCAACCCATTTTATGGACAAAACACCCAAAAAAAAGGCGATATCATTGTTGAGAAGATTGTAAAAACAAAAAAAGACAGTGCCGGAGTAATTACCGAAACAAAAATCATTAAGCGCTTTAGCCTAGACAGTTTGAGCATGGAAATTAATGAAGAATTCATCAATGATTCATTTGACTTAAACATTAAAGAAGACTCTGTCAACTCCATCATCAGTATATGGCCAAACCGAAGCCTTATCATCATTGACAATGACACCCTGTTGGATGCACGCAAAAAGAAGCATAAAAAATCACCAACAGTGATCAGCGAAGGTGGATTCATGCTAGGATTTGCTACAGTCAAAAATCACAATATAGCTTCAATAACAAGTGACTTTCCCGAATTAAAAACCAGTAATTCCATGCATGTAGGTTTTAACAACCAGTGGGGGATCAAAACTTTTTCAGGAAACTGGCGCATATGGTCCGGTATACAGTATGATATTTTCAATTACCGTTTTTCCAATAGCAATATGAGATTGCAGGCGGAACAAACAGCGTTTACAACAGTACTGGATTCGAACAACAACTCCGCAAAAAGTAAATTGGTGGTAAATTACATTGGCATACCACTATCCTTTGGCTATCAATCTAAAGCAAAAGATGCCGACGAAGGTTTCAGTGTGCGGGCCGGAATAGTGGCCGGATACCGGGTGAGAACCCATACCAAAATAAAACTAGACAACAACAAAACCACTAAGGATTTTGACGATTTCAACATGAACGATTTCCTGATTTCTCCATTTGTGCAGGCAAGCTTTAACAATATGGGGATTTATTTCCGGTATAACACAAGTCTCGTATTTAAAGATAACCAGGGGCCCCGTTATTCTGGTCTGCAATTCGGACTGGTTTTTCAGTAGAATTTCCAATTTGGCGGTAACTTTGCAGTGAAATGACAAACACCCGCACCTGGACCCCGATCAAGGAATATTCCGACATTTTGTTTGAACAATACAATGGCATTGCCAAAGTAAGCATCAACCGCCCTCAGGTTTACAACGCCTTCAGGCCCCAAACCGTGATGGACATGCTCGATGCGTTTGATATCTGTCGCGAGCGGCAGGATATCGGCGTGGTCATCCTTACCGGTGTGGGCGACAAAGCCTTTTGCAGTGGCGGCGACCAGAATGTGAAAGGTATAGGTGGCTATGTGGGCGAAGACGGAATTCCCCGCCTCAATGTACTGGATCTGCACAAAAAAATCCGTTCGCTGCCAAAGCCCGTGATCGCCATGGTAAACGGGTATGCCATTGGTGGCGGCCACGTATTGCATGTGGTGTGCGACCTCACCATTGCCGCCGATCATGCCAAATTTGGCCAGACTGGCCCCAAAGTAGGAAGCTTCGACGGTGGCTTCGGCAGCAGCTACCTGGCCCGCCACGTGGGACAAAAAAAGGCCCGCGAAATATGGTTTTTATGCCGTCAGTACACCGCAGAAGAATGCGAAAAGATGGGCCTGGTGAACAAAGTGGTACCGCTGGTACAACTGGAAGACGAAACCATAGACTGGTGCAACACCATTCTGGAGCGCAGCCCTATGGCCATACGCATGCTCAAACGCGCATTCAACGCCGAACTGGACGGGCAGGCAGGTTTAATGGAACTGGCGGGCGATGCTACTCTGCTGTATTACCTCACCGAGGAAGCGCAGGAGGGCAAACATGCATTTCTGGAAAAACGCAAACCCGATTTTCAGAAATTCCCGAAGTTTCCCTGATACAGGAAGCTCTGCATACAACTGAAGCCTGCATCGACAGACTGGCTCATTAATCTGCCGGAATCAGCCCCTGGGCTGTCTGTGCAGCTGGTATTTCAGGCCAATCTGAAAATACCGCATGGGTAGATCATAAGCCTGAAAATAACCCAGTGTTTCCTTGCTGCCATTTCTCAGGTTGCCTGTCATCTGCACCACTTCACTTACTTCATTAAAGGTGCTTAGGTACGCCTTGTAGCCTAATTTCAGATTAAGCCTGTCTCCCATCCGGATGTCAAAACCCAGATAAATGCCCGGACTGACCTTCGCACCTGAGGTACTATAATTAATGGCACTCTGTACCTGATAGCTGCTGAATCTATAGAGGGATGTATCCTGATAATATGGGTTATTCAGATTGGTCGATTCAACCCTGGCGAATCCGGGGAAATGCAGCAAACCGCAAAATCCAAGGTTTAATCCGGCGAACTCATTCAATTTGCGCTGTCCGCTTAGCATGAGTTCTACGCCATCATTGCCCAAGGTTACATTTTGCTGAAAATAACTGTTATCGTAGTAAGGAAGATTTCGGGATTTCAGAAATACATTGAAATGCTGGTAAGCCAGGGCAATGGCCGCCCCCTGCAGAAGCCTGCCTTTCAACTCTTGCTGGTAACCCAGACTTAGGTTTATCAGACTTGTACTGTAATAAGAGTTCACAGAACCTTCCAAACCATTGACACGCCTGACCCCCCCATACTCCAAACTACCAAAAACACCCTTTTGCGCGGTAAGCGGAGATGCTGCAAACAGCCATACCGCTATCCATACACAACTCAGAACATTTTTTGTTCGCATTACCGATATCATATTAAACGCAACAGGGCGGACAACATTGTGATGCCCGACCTGCGCATACAGGAACCAACGTTTCTTATTCGCCCTGCGCGAGGCTAAACGCGCGCTTGCCATTCATAAAATACAAACCTTCGGTTTTGTTGATGACCAGACCAGCTTTATTTAATGCGACAAGCAAATCCACCACCTGCTGCTGGCTGATGGGGCTATAATCCAAATCCTGTACAAACCTGCAACGGCTCTGATCCGTGAGCATACTTTCCGACAATGCCTTGGGGTAAACCACAAGACCGCGGTTGGTTACAATCTTTAATTTCAGAATGCCTTCGCAAGCAGCTTTTAGCTTTTCTACCAGTTCGGCAGGACCATTTGTCATATCCGCATGCACATACACATCCACACCCACCTGAGTCATCTCTGTGGCGGCCATTGGCCTAACCTTAATATTCAGCGTCTTGCTCTGATCATTTTCAATCGCTTTAAAGTGCTGAGGCTTTTGTCCCAGCCGGGCTATGATGGCATCGGCAAACTCACGGGTACCCGCTTTTTGAACACTCAGGCCTTCTTTGTAAATCTCACCGGTATGCATGCCATCTTCCAGCGTCTTCAGCAAAGCATTTTCTATTTTGGCGGCCACATCTGCTTGTCCTACATGCTGAAGCATCAAACAAGCTGCATTAATCAAACCGCTGGGATTGGCCATGTTCTTTCCTGCAATATCCGGTGCAGAACCATGGATAGCTTCAAACATGGCAAAATCATCGCCAATGTTGGCACTGCCGCAAAGCCCCACGCTGCCGGAAACTTCAGCAGCTATGTCGCTGATAATGTCGCCGTACAAATTCAGCGTAACAATCACATCAAACCGCTCCGGATCATCTGCAATGCGTGCCGCACCGATGTCGATGATATAATGGTCAGCAGCAATTTCTGGATATTCGGCAGCGACCTCATTGAACAACTGATGAAACATACCATCGGTATGCTTCATGATATTGTCTTTGGTCATGCAGGTTACCTTTTTACGTCCGTTTGCCCTGGCATATTCGAAGGCATAACGGATAATTTTCTCAGACCCACTGCGCGTGATAAGCTTGATGGTATGCACCACTTCAGGTGTCTGTTGATATTCAATACCGGCATACAAATCCTCCTCATTCTCACGAACAATTACCATGTCAATATTCGGAAAGTGGGTACTCACATAGGGTGCATAACTGCGCGAAGGACGCACATTGCTGAACATGCCCAGCATTTTACGCATGGTCACATTTAAGCTTTTATATCCACCGCCCTGGGGTGTGGTAATAGGCGATTTCAACAAAACCTTGTTGGCTTTCAGTATCGACCAAGCCTCATCGCTGATTCCGCTGGTATTGCCTGAAAGGTACTGTTTCTCACCTACCTCAATCACATCGTACTCCAGCCTTGCCTCAGCCGCCTGTAAAATACGCAGGGTAGCGTCCATAATCTCCGGCCCAATGCCGTCACCATAAGCGATGGTAATTCGTTTTTTGTTATCTGCAGTCATATGCACGTTTACAATTGCAAAAATAAGTCTTGTTATCTGTAAATACAGCTAAAGCGTATTGTTTTATACCCTACTCCGACTTACAAGCGATTCAAGATAAATCTCAAAAATTTGATGGTTCGACCTTCGGCCAGCCACATTTTCTCATAGAAAGTCTGTATTTCCTTCAGTTCAGGGGCACAGGGCTGTGTATAGACATTCTCAATATTTTCCAACAATGTCAATCCTTCTTCGGCAACGGTTTCCAGCGTGCTTTCATAAAAAAGATCGCTATCTGTTTTGAGGTTAATCTGCGCATCGGCTTTGCATACATTACGATAGTGGGAAAGAAACCTTGAAGACGTTAAACGCTTTCTTGCCTTAGCGGGCTGCGGATCAGGAAACGTTATCCAGATGCCGGAAACCTCATTTTTTTCGAAATGTTTTTCAATAAAATCAATTTGAATGCGCAAAAACCGCACATTGTTCAATCCGTCTTCAACAGCGGTTTTGGCGCCACGCCACAGGCGATTACCCTTGATGTCGACACCGATATAATTAATGTGAGGGTTGCGCTTGGCAAGGCCAATTGTATAATCTCCTTTACCACAGGCGAGTTCCAGAAAAATGGGATTTTGATTCCCAAATATCTCTTGCCACCTGCCTTTGGTATCCGCATTAAAATCCAGCGTATTCTCAAACGCATCAAATTCTGCAAACTTTTGCAGTTTCCCTTTGCTCATTGTCTGCAAAAAAAGTACAGAACTCCCGTATTCTTGCGAAATTTGCCACATGTTTTTGTCGCCGGAGATTTTATTGGCCGCCTACATGTCGGGAGCATTCCCCATGGCACACCCGGATGACAACAATGAAATATACTGGCATACCCCTAAAAAAAGGGGAATTATCCCGCTGGATGAGCGGTTCAAGACATCCAAAAATCTCAATAAACTGTATCGAAGCGGGAAATTCAATTTCACCATCAACCGCGATTTCGAAAAAGTCATACGGAATTGTGCCACACTCCGCGCAGATGACACCTGGATTTCGGAAGAAATTATTGAGGCATACCTTGGTTTGTACAAAGCCGGTTTTGCCCACAGTTTCGAAACCCGACTGAATGACGAGCTGGTTGGCGGATTGTATGGGGTTTCTATCGGAAAAGCCTTCTTCGGCGAGAGCATGTTCCACACCCACACCGATGCGAGTAAACTGGCGCTGGTTTACCTGGTGGAATTTTTGCGGGAAAAAGATTTTATGTTGCTTGATACGCAGTACCTGAATCCCCATATCAAACAATTTGGTGCGTATGAGATTTCACATACCACATACATGCTGCTCTTGAAACAAGCCACGCGCATGTAGTGTGAGGTCGCGACCTGTCACTGCAGCCCCTCTTTGCCCACCGCTCAGATTTGACAACTTTGGGAAAGTTGTCAAATCTCCCGCGAACCTGGCAGGATCGAATAACCCAAATCCTTACGTAACTTTGCCCTATGCTTCTGCATTGCAGCATTGACGGTGTAAGTTTTTCGGCCAGCCTAAACAACGGCACCGACCTCAGCCAGGGTTTCGGACCCAATGGGGACAATGCCCTCGCATTTCATATTCCGCCGGCAGCCATTGAGCCCATTCGAGTGGGCGATTTTGTGGGCAGCGTTGCCGCCGGCAGCGGTGCCAATTGCGAAGTCATTCAGTTTTGCGCGCATGGAAACGGAACCCATACCGAGTGTATTGGCCACATCACCCGAGAAAGAAACAGCGTCAACAAACTGATAACACCCGGAATGCTGGCAGCATACCTCATAAGCGTTTCGCCAGAAAAACAAGGCGATGACTGGATAATAACTGCAGCAGAGCTTGAAAAACACACCTTACACAGAACCCCGGCCATCATCATCCGGACCAACAATATTGCTGGTATACACGGCAAAAACTGGAGCGGTACCAATCCCTGCTATTTTGAACCTGCTGCCATCCAGCTGCTGGTTGATGCCGGATATGAACATATCCTTACCGACCTTCCCAGTATTGACCGAGAAGAAGATGGTGGCGCACTCGCATCGCACCATGTATGGTGGCAATATCCCGCAAATCCGCGAATGCATGCATCCATCACAGAATTGATCATAGTTCCCGAAAATCTGGAAGAAGGATTATACCTCCTCAACTTGCAATTCGCCCCCATTGAATCAGATGCTTCGCCTTCAAGACCCATTATCTATCCCTTAACACCTGTAAAACCTTGACGGCAACCAGCGAGAAATGGCTTTACTTCTTCAACCTGCTGCTTTCCCGCATGGTGAATGCAGGCAAACGCCCTACAAGCGTAAATCCACAAAAAATCCTCATTATCAAATGGGATGAACTGGGTGATCTGGTTTCTTCAACCCATGTTTTTTCAATGTTACGGGCGAGATTCCCTAACGCCTACATTGAATTAATCACCAAACCTCAGAATGTTCCGCTGGTCAAATACGACACCAATCTGGACTGTATTTCATCCAAAATAGAAAACTGGAAAGGCCGCTATGACCTGCATATAGAACTTAGGGGAACCTGGAAATCACTGCTCAGAACCTTTCGCTACCTGCCAGGTTACCGCCTGGATCGCGGTTGGGTGCGTTTTCTGCAGCGCGGCAATCAACCTCATGAAATAACCACCAACTACCGCATTGTTGCACCAGTGCTGGGTGAAATGCCCATGCATAAACCATACATTACTGTGAGCGAAGCGGACGATGCCTCGATTACCGCACTTCTCCAAGAGTTCGGAGCCGATAAATTCATTGTGTACCACACCGGAGCCAGAAAAGCACTCAGAAGATGGCCTGCAGCCCATTTTGCAGCGCTTGCGGATTACACTTACCAGACTTTTCAACTCCAAAGCATTTTTGTGGGCACACCGGATGAACTGCCGCAGATAGAAGCCATTACCAAGCTAATGAAAACGCCGGCTGTGGTTGCTGCAGAAAAAATGTCATTAACCGAACTGGCTGCGCTGATATCGAAAGCCCATGCCTTTATAGGCAACGAAAGCGGGCCCCTGCAAATTGCTGATGCCATGGGTATTCGATCTCTTTCTTTTTTTGGTCCGGGGGTCAAGGATGTCTTTTACCCGCAACATCCAAAATCCTTGGTAATCCATAAAATACTGCCGTGTAATCCCTGTGATCAGGTTCACTGTATTCACGCTGACAATCCCTGCATAAATCGAATTAGCCTAGAAGAAGCCATCAACGCAATTGGTGTAATCCTAAGAAGTTGAGTAGCCTGCAAAAATTCAGATAGTTTTTTTTGGGGGCAACACGCAAATTTGTTGTAGTTTTGATTACGCATGCATCGCTCTTTTGAGGTAACCGTTTTGGGCACGTCATCTGCCTCTCCAACCAAAACCCGCTTTCCAAGTAGCCAGCTGCTGCGGCTTGAGGGAGATTATTTCCTTATTGATTGCGGCGAAGGCACCCAGCATCAGCTGGTGCGACTGGGTTTGCGCATGCAGCGCATCCGTTACATACTCATCACCCATCTGCATGGTGACCATGTATATGGTTTGCCAGGCCTGATAAGCAGCATGGCACTTTTCGGCAGATCTGAAAAACTGACCATCGTAGGCCCGGAAGCCCTGAAAGACCTACTGGATGTAGTTATCCGCACCACAGAATCCCGTGTAACATTTGAGATTGAGTATATCAAAACCAATCCCCATAAAGCCGAAACCGTGCTTGCAAACCGCAAATGGAGCCTCAGCACCGTACCGCTCAAACACCGCATTGCATGCACAGGTTTTATCCTGCGTGAACAAGGTCCGGAACTGCGCCTCAACGCCCCCGTGTGCGAACAATTGGGTGTTCCCGTGGAACAATATGAAGCACTGAAATGGGGAGATGACTGGCAAAAAGAGGATGGCAGTATCGTTACTAATAAACTGCTCACCCTGCCGGGCAATCCCAACCGCAGCTATGCCTACATTTCAGACACCATCTACGATGAAAGCATTGTTCCGCACATTCAGGGTTGCAGCCTGCTCTATCACGAAGCCACCTTTCTGCACAACTTGCTGGAAAGAGCCACGGAAACCCACCACACCACGTCAAAGCAAGCCGGATTGATTGCAACCAAGGCCGGAGTAGGAAAATTAATGATTGGACATTTCAGCAGCCGCTACCACCAAACGGACGATTTGCTGACTGAAGCACAGGAACAATTTTCAGATGCGATACTCGCCAGTGAAGGCCTGAC
>CAZVJY010000016.1:0-38848 GCA_964626685.1 uncultured Flavobacteriaceae bacterium | reverse complement strand
CCATCGGCGATGTCGGCAGGTTTAGGGGCTACCACAAAGCCAACTTTGCCGTCTGGAACGCCTTCGGCAAGTCCGCCCACATCGGTAATTACCATAGGTTTGTTGAAATGATACGCTACCTGGCTCACTCCGCTTTGTGTTGCACTGCGGTAGGGCTGCACCACCAGATCGGCGGCGCTGAAATACAAGGGAACCTTGCTGTTTGGAATAAACTCGGTTTTCAGTATTACGCTGTCCGCCAGCCCCAGTTGCTCTATTTGTGCGTGATAGGGCGCTGCATCTTCGTAAAATTCGCCCGCTACAATGAGTTTGGCGCCCGTTTGTTTTACTTTCTCATCGGCCATGGCACTGAGCAGCAAATCCAGGCCTTTGTAGCGCCTGATAAAGCCAAAAAACAGGAGATATCGCCCATCGGTGGGCAATCCCAGCTCCTGCAAGGCCTGTTCGCGGGGTAACGCATCGCCAAAATTGTCATAAAGCGGATGCGGATTATATAGCTTGGGTTTGTTGAAGCGCAAATCCTCCAGATCCTGTAATACCTTGCGGCTCATGGTAACGGCGCCGTCCAGTACGGGCAAAAAATAGGCATTGAAAGGCTTGTCGAAAAAGCGGCGTTCGTGGGGTATGATGTTGTCGGCAATGCAAACCACCTTGGTGTGTTTGTTCTGCTTCACAATCCTTGCAAACGTGCCAAAGCAGGGACCGAAAAACGGCATCCAGTAGCGAAAGATAATCAGGTCTGGGCGCAGTTTTTTGTATTTGCGTCCCACCGATATCCAGTTGAATGGATTGACGGAGTTTAGTGCCGTATCAATGTGCAGGCCTTCGGGAGCGGGCTCATCGGTAAACTGGGTTTGGCCGGGAAACAAAAATCCGGGGTACTGCAGTGAAAAAGACAGCAGGGTAACGGTATTTTCTTTGGACAGTTCGCGCGCAAGTCTTTCATTAAAAGTAGCCAGTCCACCGCGCAGGGGATGGGCCGGGCCCACAATCACGATGTGTTTGCCTTTCATCGGGTGCTGAAGGTCGTTTCAGAAACCTGATACCGGTTGCGGTCGGGGTGTGAGCGGCTGATAAGTTCGCCCAGAAATCCCGCCAGAAATAGCTGCGTGCCAATAATCATCACCACCAGCCCTATGTAGAAAAACGCAGAATCGGCCACTTTGGGGGCGGGTGTGCCCTGCCACACGTGGATGGCTTTGTCAATCAGCAGCCATGCAGCAATACCAAAACCAATCAAAAACGACAATATGCCCAGCACACCGAAAAAGTGCATGGGTTTTTTGCCGAATTTACCCATAAACAGGATGGTGAGTAAATCCAGAAATCCGTTTACAAATCGTTCCAGCCCAAACTTGCTTTTACCGTATTTGCGGGCCTGGTGCTCCACCACTTTTTCACCAATGCGTTTGAAACCGGCATTTTTGGCAATCACGGGAATGTAGCGGTGCATGTCGCCATACACTTCTATGTTTTTCACCACCTCATTGCGGTAAGCTTTAAGGCCGCAGTTCATGTCGTTCAGCTTGATGCCACTGAGTTTGCGGTTGGTGTAGTTGAATAATTTGGAGGGCAGGTTTTTGGTGAGGGCATTGTCGTAGCGTTTCTTTTTCCAGCCGCTCACCAAATCGTAGTTCTCTTCGCGAATCATTGTCACCAGCCCGGGAATTTCGTCAGGGGAATCCTGCAGATCGGCATCCATGGTTATCACAACGTCGCCTTCGGCAATGCTGAAACCTTCGTTCAGGGCCGCGCTTTTGCCATAGTTTCTGCGGAAGCGAATACCTTTCACGGCGGGGTCCTGGTTGCTCAGGCCTGAAATTACTTTCCACGAGTCGTCGTTGCTGCCGTCATCGATGAAAATAATTTCATAGGAAAGCTTGTGTTCGTTGGTGACACGCTTAATCCAAGCGTATAGCTCCGGCAGGCTTTCCGCCTCGTTTAGCAGGGGTATTACAATGGAAATGTCCATGTTTTCAATTGCAAATTAAAGCATAATGCAGAACAATGGGCAGAATTTTTGGCAGATGCCTCGAAACATGAATATACGAAAAATAATTGATGCTTCCAAATAAACCGGTCAAAACCCCCTGAAGCCCATCATGCTGCGGACTTCGGTGATGGTTTTGGCGGCACTTTCGCGGGCTTTTTCGGCACCGTGTTTGGCAGCTTTGGTCACCAGTTCTTTATTGTTTAGCATGTCCTGAATGCGGTTTCGCAGCGGCGCTACAAAGGTTTCCATATCTTCGGCCAGCTGTTTTTTCAAATCGCCGTAGCGGATGGTGCCATTTTTATGGGTTTCATCAAAGTGGGCAATTACATCAGGTTTGCATACCAGCGACATCAGGTCAAACAGGTTTTGCACAGGCTGAGATTTGGCGCTGCCGGGCTCTGCAGGACCGCTGTCACTCACCGCCCGCATGATTTTTTTTCGCAGCACTTCGGGTTCGTCATCCAGGTAAATGTTGTCGGCTTCGCCGGCACTTTTGCTCATTTTGCCGCCGCCGGTCAGTCCGGGTACTTTCACCAAGCCCTCATCCGAACCAATCGCGAAGGGCTCTTTGAAGTATTCGGTGTTGTACATGCGGTTAAAACGGTTGCCAAAGGTGCGGGCCATTTCCAGATGCTGTTCCTGGTCTTTTCCCACAGGCACGCGGGTTCCGTGGTGAATGAGGATATCGGCGGCCATCAGCACGGGGTAGGTTAGCAGGCCTGCGTTGATGTTGTTGGGCTGGCTGCGTACTTTTTCTTTAAAGCTGCTAACCCTTTCCAGTTCGCCGAGGTAGGCGTTCATGTTGAGGAACAGGTACAATTCAGCCACTTCGGGAACATCGCTTTGCAGGTACAGGGTGCATTTTTCGGGATCGAGTCCCAGAGCCAGGTATTCGGCGAAAACGCGGTACACACTGCCGCCCAGGTCTTCGGGTGTAGGGTGTGTGGTGAGGCTGTGGTAATCGGCAATGAAAAAATAACAGGGATGGGCTTCCTGGAATTTTAAAAAGTTTTGAACCGCACCAAAGTAATTGCCCAGGTGTAGCTTGCCTGTGGGACGTATGCCGCTGACTACCGTTTCGCTCATGGTTACAAAGGTAAAACAGAAATGCCAAGCACCGCTATCCGTGTTTTGTTTGGCTTACTTTTGCATTTGTAATTATGCCCAAAAGCATCCAGTTAACTTTTACCCCTTCTGAAAATGCCGATGCCGTGCTGGTAAATCAGCGTTTTTGCGAAGCTGCGGGAATGGCAGGAGCCACAGTGGTGTGGCGCAAGCGCAGCCTGGATGCGCGGGGCAGAAAGCCTTTTTTTATTATCACCGCCGATGTTTACGGAGCGGGAGAATTACCGCCTGTGGCGCAGGGTTTTCTGGCCAGAGATGTGCACAACACGGTTCCCGTGCACATCATTGGCAGCGGTCCCGCCGGTTTGTTTGCGGCATTGTCATTGATAGAGCGTGGTTTCAAGCCCGTGGTACTGGAGCGTGGCAAACCGGTGAAGGAGCGCAGGCGCGACCTGGCGCAGCTGAACAAAGAGCACATCGTAGATGAGGATAGCAATTACTGTTTTGGAGAAGGCGGGGCAGGTACCTACAGCGACGGAAAGCTCTACACCCGAAGCACCAAACGCGGAGATGTGGCCAAAATTTTGCAGGAACTGGTTCATCATGGTGCTACCTCAGCTATTACCTGGGAGGCGCATCCCCATATCGGAACAAATAAGTTGCCCGGCATCATTGAGCATATTCGTGAGCATATCATTGCTTGTGGAGGGGAAGTGCATTTTGGCCAAAAAATGGTGGATTTTACCCTTGAAAACGGGAAAATCAGAGAAATTCATACCCAAAACGGTAAAAAATGGCCTGTTCAGGCCTTGATTTTAGCTACCGGTCACAGCGCCCGTGACATTTTTACCTTGCTACATAAAAAAGAAGTTTTTATAGAAGCCAAGCCATTTGCCCTCGGCGTTCGGCTTGAGCATCCGCAGGAACTGATTGATACCATACAATATAAGTGCAATGCCACTGAAAACCTTTTGCCACCTGCCTCTTACAGTTTGGTGGAGCAAGTAAACGGGAGAGGTGTTTTTTCATTTTGTATGTGTCCGGGTGGCATTATTGCACCGGCATCGACAGCCCCGGGCGAGGTGGTGGTGAACGGATGGAGCCCCAGCAAGCGAAACGGAAAGTTTGCCAACAGCGGTTTTGTGGTATCGGTGGATGAAAAGGATTTTGCAGCATTTGAGCAGCACGGGCCTTTGAAGGCCATGCATTATCAGGCTTTGTGGGAGCAAAAGGCATTTGAGACGGCCGGAAACCTTACGGCACCCGCCCAGCGGATTGAAGATTTTGTTAATGGGAAATTATCTTCCGATTTACCCGAGTGTTCCTACATACCCGGCATTACATCCCGAAAAATGGATGAGGTGTTGAGCGAAGATGTGGGATTGCGCATTCGCGGGGCCTTGCAGGTGTTGGGCAACAAAATGAGGGGTTTTCGCACCCGGGATGGCATTTTGGTGGGCGTGGAAAGCCGTACCAGCAGTCCGGTGCGTATTCCCAGAGATAAAGAAAATTTACAGCATCCGCAGGTGGAAAACCTATATCCATGCGGGGAAGGGGCAGGCTACGCGGGTGGTATTATCAGCGCGGCGCTGGATGGTGTGCGCTGTGCCGAAGCAGCAGCCTTAACTTTGCAGCATGCCTGAAACCGTTCTGATACTGGGTGCCTCTGAAAATCCCATGCGCTACAGCCACATGGCTACGCTAATGTTGCTGGAATATGGGCATACGCCTGTGTTGGCAGGAAAATCGGGGGATGAGGTTCAAGGATTGCCCATTTTGCGCGCTGTTCCCGGAGATGCACAAACGGTGGATACCATCACTTTGTATCTTAATCCATTGCATCAGACAGCGTGGTATGATACAATCATTTCATTAAAACCCGGAAGGGTGATTTTTAATCCCGGAACAGAAAATCCGGAGCTGATGGAAAAACTGGATGCGGCGAAAATTCCCTATCTGGAAGCTTGTACGCTGGTAATGCTCAGGGCTGGTCAGTTTTAACGAACGCCGCCGGTGAAGTACTCGGATTTCAAAGCCGGACAAATTTTGTAGCGCTCTTCTTTGGTGTCTTCGTACATGGCTTCCAAGGTTCGGTAAACGTTGGCAATGCCACATTTGTTTTTCCATTCAAACGGACCGTGCGGATAGGCTGTTCCCAGTTTCATGGCAGTATCAATATCGGGGGCGGCCGCAGTGCCTTCCTGCATGGTATAATAGGCTTCGTTGATAATCATGAAAACAATGCGTGGAGTGACCATACCTACACGGCTTTTTACCCATTCCAGTGACGTGAACGGGAGTTTGGTCAGAACTTCGGAAACACTGTCTTTTTTACCGAATGGATCCGATATCTCCAGGGTGCTTCTTTCCAGAAAGCCGGGAATGGCATTGATGCCGAAGATGTTTTCACCACGAAATGGAATGCCGGCCTCAAACAAGGCGGCTTCTGGGGTGTGATTCACGGCGCTCAGCAGGAAAATGGTTTTGGTATTGCCTGCATAATCACGGATGCGTTCCGGATATGCATCAAAATTCAAATCAATAAAAACATCGAAATGCGCAGCATCTTGGCTATTTTGCACCCATGAAATCTGCGAATGGGCTTCGCTATTTGTCGGCCAGGCATTTTGCCTGTCTGCTGATGCCAGTATTCCTATTTTCATGCAGCCACAAAAATAAGCAAACCATCATGCGAGAAACGATTTTTACAAAAAATGCCCCTGCGCCCATCGGGCCTTATAGTCAGGGCGTGCGTGCCGGCAATACCTGGTACTTTTCCGGACAGATTGCACTTCATCCCGAAACCGGCCAAATGGCAGAAGGCGGGGTGGAAGCCCAAGCCAAACAGGTAATGGAAAATATTAAAGCCCTGTTAATGGCATCCGGGCTGGAATTCGGACATATCGTGAAAACAACCATCTTTCTGAAAAGCATGGATGACTTTCCCAAAGTGAATGCCGTTTACGGAAGTTATTTCAGCAATGAAGTTTATCCGGCCCGCGAAACGGTAGAGGTGTCGAGGCTTCCCAAGGATGCGCTGGTGGAGATTTCCGTTACCTGCGTAAAATAATTACTGTTTCAGCAGGCGGCCTTTGTAGTGCGTGTTGCCTTGCTGAATTGAAATTTGGTAAGCCCCCGGCTTCAGTTCAGATACATCGATTTTACAGCGTTTCCCGTTTTGTAGGATTTCATTGCCATGCTGTATTGTTTTCCCGGTCATGTCTGTGATATTCCACTGGTAGGGGCCTTCGGCAAAGCGGACATCCGCAACCCAGGCAAAATCCGATGCCGGATTCGGATAAATGAGTGGTGTCTCTGTCTTTAATACCGATGTTTTGCTCACATTTTTGAGTACAGCATTATCAATGATGATATTTTCATCGCCCGGTTGGTACAGGGTAAACCAAAAATACACAAGAAACATCTCATCACCGGTGCCTTCACCCATAGAGACGGCCTGCGGAGGGCTATTGGGGTTAAGCGGATTTGAAGATGTGTTGTTGTAGGTAGCCTGGCCACGCAAGCTGGTTCCCGAAGGGAGTTTAACCACCTTGCGGAAGGTATAGGAGCGCTGCCAGTGAAAATCCCATTTGGGAATGTCTACAAAGCGAATGGTGTCTTTGTTGGGAGCAACGCCGAAAGCCTTGATGGAACTGCCAATCAGATGCATGTGTGGTCCAACGGTAAATACGGACACATCCAGGGGTAAATCATATTTGTTGTTGAAGGATTTAACCTGGTTGGCCGGTATATAGAGGGGTCCGTTTTGAAGGTTGGGTGCATTGTGGTTCAGCGCAGGCTGAATAGCTACCTGTCTTTGGGTTGCGGTGGTGGTTTTGAGAATTACCCTGGTGCTGTCAACCACATTGTTTACGCCGCCCGGATAGTGGATCTGTAAAACGATGTTGCCTTTTTTCAGCAGCTTTATACCGAAACCGCCGGGGAAGAAATAGGGTTCTGAACCCGGAACCCAGATTCCAATCAGGTCGGAAGTGCTGCTGCCGGTGCCGCCAAAACTTAGGTAACCCGGTTTTGGATCCGCTGCATCCAGTTGCAAGGGTTTGGAGCCTGTATCGTGAAAAATGAGAGCGTGGTGAACCACACGCAGGTTGCCGGGAATTACCTCTATGGCTGTAAGGAATTGATCCTGTGTAAAGCCTGTGGGCATCACAAAACAACGGTATTCATCCGAGGTTGTTTTTACCATGTAGTCAGGCATTTTAAGGTTTCGGGTTGGATTTATGATGCTTCCGCCTGTTTTTAAAACAGGTTTTGCAGGCGCTTTGGATGTATCGCCTTTTGGGGTGCCACCATCAACCCAGGCTGCAATGGCTCCGATTTCTTCATTGCTCAATATACGCTCATGTGCATAGCGCTGATATTGTAAATCGGCCGGCCATGGAGGCATTGTGCGATTTGCGGTTGCACTTTTTATTCCGCCTGCATAGGCAACAGATTTTTCATAACCCACCAGCGAAAAAGGTGCTATACCGCCTTCAATATGGCAGTTGGTGCAGTTGCTGTATAGGATGGGTGCGATGTGCTCGCTCCAGTTAGGCGTTTGGGCAAATAATAACCGGGTTGTGAAAATTAGAAAGTGTACAAGTATTGCTTTTTTCATCGGCATTTAGATGATTCTTGGACGTTTAAGGTTTAACACAAACTTACCATTTTTTTTTATGCTTGTCCCTGCCTTCAGTATCTTTGCTGTTACAATTATTCAAATCATTCAATTATGGAAAATTCCAATCCTCCGTTTGATATAGAAATATCTGATGAAATTGCCGACGGTACTTACAGCAATTTTGCCATTATTACCCATAGTAATACCGAGTTTATCGTGGATTTTGTCCGCCTGATGCCAGGTGTGCCCAAGGGCAAAGTGAAATCCCGCATCATTCTTGCACCACAACATGCCAAACGACTGTTGTTTGCCCTGGGAGACAACATCGCAAAGTTTGAGCACACCTTTGGAGAGATTGAACTGGATGAAAACGAATCTAATCCTACTATTCCGCTGAATTTCGGCGGGCAAACCGGACAGGCCTAAACCAAAAATTAAATTATGAGCACACAAGCCCAAAACCAAATACTGCAAGCCATTGAGGCACAAAAAAACAGACAGTTTTATGCCGCTTATCCTGAAAATCCCAAAGCATATGCCGAAGACGCCAATGCCAAAGGACTGGAAGCCTTTCAGAAACACCTGAATACTGACTACAGCGGACTGGCCGAAAACCCTCACAGCAGCAGGGTAGGTGAGGAAGTTTCTCCATACATGATGGTGGGATTGGGTGTGCAATATCCGTATTATGAGGCCGAAGATTTGGTTGCCTATGCACGCAATGCCTGGTCTTCATGGAAGCATACCTCAGTGGAAAAACGTGCGGAAATTTTAGTGCAATCGCTTAACAACGTGTCTGAGCGTTTTTTTGAAATTGCCTATGCCACCATGCATACCACCGGACAGAGCTTTGTGATGAGTTTTCAGGCCAGCGGTCCACACGCAAACGACCGTGCCATGGAAGTGCTGAGTCTTGCTTACCATGAACTCACCCGCTTTACCCGCTCCGTTGACTGGGTGAAGCCCATGGGCAAGTTTGATCTGCAGATTAAGAAAGATTTTAATCCTATTCCCCGTGGAATTTCGCTGGTAATTGGCTGCAGCACGTTTCCAACATGGAACACCGTTCCCGGTCTGTATGCCTCTTTGATTGCAGGAAATCCCGTGATAGTAAAACCGCACCCCAAAAGCATTCTGCCTATCGCCATTGTGATTGAAGAAATTCAAAAGGCGCTTACGGCAGCCGGCCTGCCGGCCAATGTGGTGCAAATGGCTCCGGATACTTTGTCAAACCCCATTACAAAAAAACTGGCCGAACACTCCGATGTGAAACTGATTGACTACACCGGTGGCTCTGCGTTTGGCGATGTGATTGAAGCCATGCCCGGAAAGATTACCTTCACCGAAAAAGCGGGTGTGAATAGCATTATCCTCGATTCTGTGACCGACGCGCAGGCTGTGTTTGGCAATATTGCCTTTAGTGCCTGTTTGTACAGCGGACAAATGTGTACTGCTCCGCAAAACATTTTTGTTCCCGGGGGTGGAATCACCACAGCCGAAGGCCATCTCAGCTTTGATGAGGTTGTAGCCGGTATCAGCAATGCCGTTAAAGGACTCGTGGAAAATCCTAAAATGGGGCCGTATACGCTGGGTGCCATTCAGAACGACCTCACCGTAAGCCGTGTGGATGAAGCCAAAAAGCACACAACCGTGGCGCTCGACAGCATTCCTGTGCCGCATCCCGAGTTTCCCGATGCCCGCATGAAAAGTCCCGTGGTGATGGTTACAGAAGCCGTCAACGCCGGAGTTTGGAAACATGAGTGCTTTGGGCCGGCTGTTTTTGTGATTAAAACCACCAACAGCACAGAAAGCCTGAAGCTGGCTTCCGCATCTGCAGCGGAACTGGGTGCCATTACCTGTCTTTGCTATACTACACAGGAAAGCTTTAAAGCCGAGGTTGCTGAAGCCATGAATGCTGCCTTCACACCAGTGAGTTTCAACTTTACCGGAGCCGCTTTTGTGAATCAGCATGCTGCTTTCAGCGATTTTCACGTGTCGGGCGGAAACCCCAGCGGAAACGCAGGTTTCACCACCCCGGAATATGTGAACCGCCGCTTTGTGTGGGTGGGCAACCGCTACGCGTAAATTTTCGCTCGTAATCCAAACAAAAACCCCTGCCGACGGGTTATCTATGCGAAGTAAACGTATGGATAAATCATCATTGCTGGAAAAGTATCTTCAGTATCAGCTGGAGAATGGTAAAAAGCCGGAATCGGTTTACCTTTTCATGAAAAAACTGAAAAAGTCGGATGCCGATTTTTTTGAGCATTTCAGCAATTTTGAAGCACTCGACCGCTATTTCTGGGTGCATGTGTTTGAAGCGACCCGCCATAAGCTGGAAGCGGATGCGCAGTATGGAGAATTCAGTGCTGCTGAAAAACTCAGTGCGTTCTATTTTCTGTGGACCCAGGAACTGATGCAGCACCGCAGCTATGTGCTGTTTCTTGCAGAAAAATCCATGAAAGGGATTAATCCCATGGATTCAGGCTTGCAGGATTTTCGTCATGCCTTTCTGGATTACGCCTCGGGTATTGTTTCCGCAGGTATTGGCGCAGGGCAAATTGCCGATAGAAAATTTGTATCAGACCAGTTCAAACACGGCTTGTGGGTACAAACCCTGTTCTTACTGAACTTTTGGCTGAAAGACACATCTAAAGATTTTGAAGATACCGACGCGGCCATTGAAAAGACCGTGAATATTGGATTCAAACTAATGGGTGAAAACCTGTTTGATGAGGTGCTGGATTTTGGCAAGTTTATGTTCCAAAGGGCAAAGAAATCATTTTCATAATCGTTGAAAACGCAGGAGAGAATGCCCAAAACGCGCATTGAGCGTGCGGCGCACATTGCAGGTGCCGGGGTGAAAGTGGGGGGCAATTACCTAAAGCATTATGCCAAAAGACTGGTAAATGCGGATGTGAGCAGAGAAGAACTGCACAAAGACAATGCCGGTGACATTTACGAAACCCTGAGCACTCTGAAAGGCAGTGCCCTGAAGGTGGCGCAAATGATGAGTATGGACCGTGGAATCCTTCCCCGGGAGTATCAGGAAAAATTTCAGCTCTCGCAGTATTCAGCTCCGCCGCTGTCATCGCCGCTGGTGTCTCAGATTTTTAGAAAAGCCTTCGGACAGCCCCCTTCCGCTTTTTTTGATGAGTTCACCCCAAAAGCGGTGGCTGCCGCAAGCATAGGGCAGGTGCACAAGGCCCGCGTAAATGATCAGTGGCTCGCCGTTAAGATACAGTATCCCGGAGTGGCCAATTCTATCGGCTCGGATTTGCGCATGGTGAAACCCTTCGCGGTTCGCCTGCTGAATATGAGCAAAAATGACATCGACAATTATTTTGATGAAATAGAAGGCAAGCTGCTGGAAGAGACCAATTATACCCTTGAACTGAAGCGCAGTATGGAACTTAGTGCTGCCTGCGGACACATAGAGAACCTAAGATTCCCTCAGTACTATCCCAAGTGGTCCTCCGAAAAAATCATCACCATGGACTGGCTGGATGGTTTACACCTGAAGGAATTTCTGGCGACCAATCCTTCGCAGGAAGTCAGAAACCGGATAGGACAAGCCCTTTGGGATTTTTATGATTTCCAGATTCACGAACTCAAAACCGTACACGCCGATCCGCATCCCGGCAATTTTCTGTTTCTGGAAGACGGCACAGTGAATATCTTTGACTTCGGCTGCGTAAAGGAAATTCCGGACCGTTTTTACTCGCCCTATTTTAAGCTGGTAGACAGAAATATTTACAAAGACCACGTAAAAACACAGGCTATTTTTGAGGAGCTGGAATTGCTTCACGCCGATGATACCGCTGCTGATATTGCTTTCTTTACGCCGCTGTTTAAAGAGATGATCAACATGCTTACCCTGCCTTTCACCTGCGAAACCTTCGATTTTGGCAATGAAACGTATTTCTCAGGCATTTATCAGTTTGCCGATAAACTCATAGATATGCCCGAAGTGCGCAACAGCAAAAAGGCCAGGGGTTCAAGGCATTCTCTTTATATTAACCGAACTTATTATGGCCTGTATCATATCCTGTTTGATCTGAAAGCCGTGGTGAATACAGGAAAAAGAAAATTTTGATAAAAAACTTGTAAAAGTTTGTTTGAACAAATATATTTGCACTATAAAACCAATTCAATAAAATAAAAAAACATGAAAAAAACCTTGTTTTACGTAGCCGGAATCGCCGCATTGAGTATGCTGGCTTCCTGCGGAGGAAACTCACAACAGTCTGAAAATGCTGATTCAGCGGCTCAAGCCGGTGAAAATGCCGGAACTTACACGGTAGACGCTGCCAGCAGCAATCTGGAATGGCGTGGTTGGAAAATTATTGCTACAAGTGAGCACAAAGGTACCATCGGTATCAAAGAAGGTAGCCTGAGCGTAGAAGGCGGAAAAGTGGTAGCAGGTTCATTCGTTATTGATATGAACAGCATCAAAAACACCGATCTTACCGACACCGGCTACCAAAATAAACTCGTTGGCCACCTTATGGCTGAAGATTTCTTCAATGTAGCCAAATTCCCAACCGGTAAGTTTGAAATTGTGAGCGTGGAAGAAAAAGCTTCTGAGGGTAATACCCACGAAGTGAGCGGAAACCTGACCCTGCGCGATAGCACCCGCAAAATCACTTTCCCTGCTACCATCAAAGTAGAAGGTAACACCGTAACCGCTACTGGCAAAGCCACCATCAACCGTCTGGAATGGGGCATTAACTACGACAGCAAAAACCTCAACCTGGCTGAAGCCGCCCAGAAGAAGGTGAAAGACGGTATCGTGAACAAGGAAATGGAAATCACCATCTCCCTGAAAGCAACCAAGTAAAACTTCCTGATTACAGCGATAGTATTTTAAGAAAGGGTCCGTCAATGACGGGCCTTTTTTTATGGCTTTGGAAAGTGTTTCAGGGCCTCCCGCCTGCTCAGCGGGCTTAGGTTATACGATTCCACAAAACGGATCACCGCTTCGGGATGGGTTCGGGCATATTGCCGCAATGCCCAGCCAATAGCCTTGCGGATAAAAAACTCTTTGGAATCCATCTGTTTTTCTATGCAGGCAAAAAGCAAACCCTCATCGGTTTTTAATTTATGATTCAGCTGAAAAATAAGCGTGGTGCGGTTTAGCCACATGTTCTTGCAATGCAGCCATTGCTCTATGTTTTCGTCCCTTTCGGCCGGGAAAACCAGGAAATAAGGCCCCACCATGCGGCTTGCCAGTATATCCACTGTATCCCACCAGCTTTTGCTGGTAAGACAATACTTTAACAAATCCAGCGCTTGCCGGTGTTTCCAGATTTTGGATTTTAGCATCAGTTCCATCGCCGTGTACTGAAACTCTCGCTCCGGTTGTTCCCATAGTTCTTTGATTATCGCATTCAATACATCAAACTTTAGGTTTTTGTTTGCCTGAACGAAATCCTTTTCCATCTTGCTGCGCAGGGGCTTTTGAATACCCAAAAATGGGAAATGGTATTTCATGTATCGAGACATGGCCTCGGCCAAGGTTGGGTTGGCATGTGAATGATACAGCGTAATAATTTCTGAAGTAGTCATCGGACAATGCAAAGTTATAGGGTGTAAAAAAGAAAATCCCGCCTTTTGTGGCGGGACTTTCCGAACTAAACTTAACCTATGAAAAACTACTTTACAATAAATCGCTGGCTTACTCGGCCTTTGCTTCCCTCAACCACCATCAGGTAGATGCCTTTGTTTAGGTTGCTGATGTTGGCTGACAGGGTATTCAAACCGCTGTTTACGCGCAGGTTGCCGAGGCTCATCACGGTTTTTCCGGTCAGGTCAACAATTTTGGCGGAAGCTTCGAAGTTTTGAACTGAAGCAAATTCCAGGTTGATGTTGTCTTGTGCGGGGTTAGGGTACAAGCTTACACCACTTACTGTTTCAATCGTATTCACACCATTGAACACACCAAACTCAGCAAGGCGGCTGTAGGTAAAATTAGAACCACTCAGTGCGGGAGAACCGGCAACAGGACGGAAGTTGGGCGCTGTAGGGTTCTGAGGATCTTCCAAAACGGTTTTGGCTGTGTATGCTACCGGATTGATTTTATTCTGGGCAGCGGCATTGCGAACCCAACCATCAAAGCGATTTAAGAAAGGAGCATTTGCTGTGGCAACTTCTACCAGACCTGTGTTGCTTGAACCGGCAGCAGCGGCAGCTGTGCTGTTTACAATCAGGTTGTTGCGGAATAGCATGTTGTCGTTCCACACGCTGTCACGTGCACCTGATGCCCTGAAGGTGCTGTCACCATCATACATGAGGAAGTTGCGGTAGCCCATGAATACCGAGTTGATGATGCTCAGACGGCTGTTACGACGGATACGGGCACCGCGGCGGAAAGCAGCCTTGGTAACGGTTCCCAGTGCACTGTAGGTAGAACCAATAGGCACAGGACCTACCACAGTCATGTTGCTAAACACACCACGTGTGTAGGGCGTTTTGCCAGAACCGGCAGCGTCGTTGTCGCTCTCAAATGTTTCGCTGGTGCTGGAGCCGCTGGGAGCGTTATAGGTAAGGTCATACTGGGTGGTGTCTCTTACGGCAATGCCAAATTGTACGGCGCCGCCCCATCCGAAATCGGTATCGAAATCATCGTCGGTAATGCGGTAAGAAATCAAATGCTTGGCATTGACATTGCCGCCAAACCATTCAAATCCGTCGTCGTTGATGAAGCTAACCTGAATATGGTGCAAGGTAGTGGCTTTGCCCACAGAACCTAATGTAAGACCATTGATTTCCTTATTGGGTTCAAATGCCAGACCGCCAAATTCCATGCGGAGGTAGGTAATTGAGCCGCTGTTGTCATTGTCATCTGTACCGCCAAATTTGGCCAGGTTTGGGTCGGCGGTTACGTTGTTGAAACCTTCTACCTGCACATCCAAGCCCTGGTTGTTTCTGGCTCTGCCGGAAATCACGATTCCGCCCCAGTCACCGCGCGCACGGCTACCTGCAGCTTTACTACTGGTAATTACTACGGGGCTGGTGGCTGTTCCGTTAATTTCAATCATACCGCCACGTTCAACAACAATACTGGCATAGTTTTTTGGAGTTGCATTAACATCCGCTTCAGCACGAATGACGGTTCCCGCAGGAATGATGAGTTTTCCGCCGCTGCGTACCACAATGATTCCTTTGAGGCCGTAAACTCTTGCAGCATTCAGTGTGCGGGTGCCATTAATGTTTTTAATGCCTCCGTTGCCGGTGGCAATGGCATTGAGTGTGGTGTCATCGGTAATGGCTGCGTAGGTTGTTTGCTGTGGATTGAAGTTTGCCCAACCGGTAGTCCAGTCTTTTGTGGCGTCTGCTTCCAGTGCACCGATGTAATTTACCTGCTCGATAAACTGAGCTTTGGCTGACATCGCGCTAAGGCCTGTCAGCATTAAAAATTGAGTAATTTTTTTCATTTTTGAGACTTTATTATGATGCAAAATACACTTCAGTGAATTAGCGTATTTTCAAGCCAATGTTAATGATCAGTTAAGATTTTAAACCGACCAAAACAAATACTTAATATACGGATTTTTTTGCACATTTCCGGCTGAAATGGAATAAACCGAAAACAAAAGCACCCCCTTGGTTGTAACTTTCGGGCAGGAATCACACATGACATTCAAAATTTATACACGCAAGGGCGACGACGGGAAAACAGCACTGCTGGGAGGCGACAGGGTTTCAAAACACCACATCCGTGTGGAGAGCTATGGAACCGTAGACGAACTGAACAGTTATCTTGGTCTCATTCGCAGCAGCAGCGAGGATTCCGGAGTGCTTGTCGCCATTGCGGCCATTCAGGATCGATTATTTACCTTAGGGTCTTATTTGGCTTCAGCGCCAGGCAGTAAAATGATCCTTCCCGAATTGTATGAAGAGGATGTGGTTTTTCTGGAAAATGAAATAGACCGCATGACGGCGGTTTTGCCCGAACTGCGAAACTTTATTCTGCCCGGAGCCACCACACCCGGTTCCCATGCACACGTGGCACGCTGTATATGCCGCAGGGCAGAACGTTTGGTGGTATACCTCGCCGATAATGAAGAAATTGATGATATGATTGTTACATACCTAAATCGTTTAAGTGATTATCTTTTCACCTTGGCTCGCTACCTAGATAAACTGGCCGGTGGTAAAGAGATTGCCTGGGTTCCGCGGGCAAAATAAAAAAACAATCCCGCTTGCGGGCGGGATTGCTGAAAGAAAGACCTGATTTACTCAGAATGTATACGAGTATCCCAGGGTTACGGTCATTCCGTTGGTGAATTTAAACAACGTGTTGTCGCCGGATTCATCGTATTTTTTATTCTCATTAATGTCCTGATAGAAAACGGTGGCTTGTCTTAATACATCCCCGAATGTTAGTTTCAGGTTGCCCGCCTTTTTCATATTTTTTCCAATCTGAAAATCCAGGATGCTGCGGCCAAACTCATAAATATCGCTTCCAAAAGGCTGCACCTCTTTTGCAACGCCAATGTAGGCAATGCGGGATCCGATTTTATTGAAGTTTACACTGGCCTGAATGCCTTTTTTGTTTTCATAAAACAAGGAGAGATTCGCCACGTATGGGCTTTGTCCCTGCAATGAGCGGTTCGGGGTTCCCATACCTTGCTTAAACTGGACCTGGCTTTGAATGAAGGAGAAATTGCCGTAGGCTGAAAGGTAATTGAACAGACCGGGAGCCAGGTAATGTCCCAGAAACTTCAGGCTTTTGCGCATTTCTATTTCTACACCACGAATGTTGGCGCTTTTTTCGTTCTGGTATCCAAAAGTACGTATGCCGGGTTGGCTGGTTTCAAGAGAAAATTCAATGGGGTTGATGATTCGTTTGCTGAATACACCGATGCTGAACATGTCTTCTTTGCCGGGGAAGATTTCATAGCGCACATCAAAATTGTGCAGCTGAGCCCTTTTCAATTGGGTATTGCCAATGATTTCCGAGTTAAGGTTGAAATTATAAAAACTAAAAGGAGCCATTTCGCGCATTTCCGGACGATTTACCGTTTTGTAGTAGGCCATGCGCAAACCAGTTTTGCCTGTTAAAGGTGCAATGATATTCAGTGATGGCAGAAGGTCTGTTGTGATGCCTCCGTCGGCAAGCTTTTTGCCCAATAGATCAAAGTAAGCGTTGGTTAAATACTGATTGAACTGTTCTCCACGAACCCCATAAATAACTTTCAGCATTTGGTTGCGACCGTTGGCTTTGAAAAGGGGATAATGGTGCTCCAGCATCACGAATGCGGCATTGAGTGTGCTGTTTCCGTTGTATTCATCAGCATCGGAGGAGGTTTTTTCTACCAAATAGATTCCGTCAGTATTGATGTTTTCTGCACCCAAATCTTCGGCGGGTTTACGGTTGCTAATGATTGCCTTTCCAACAGGCCCGTATACAAATTCACGGCTTTTGAACACCCTGGAGCGCGTTTGTCTGAAAATGCCATATTTGATATTATGGTTCAGTTTACCGGTATTGAAGCTGTGCTGCATGTCTGCACTGGCAGAGAAGGTATTTTCGTCTAAATTGGAGAAGAAACGACCTGATCCTGCATTGAAAAAGTCATTCAATACCAAGTAGCGGGTATCCTCGATGGTGGCATACTGCGCAATTCTGAAATCGGGGATTTCGCGGTGGGTATTGCCATAGTTTACAAGCCAGGTAAGGGTACTTTGTTTGGCACCAAAAACGTGGGTCCCGTTTAGCTGTGTACTGGCAAGCCGATTATAGTTGATTTGGTTAGAAAATCCCTCAATGGGAACCACTGGAGATACATTAATGTCGTTATTGCCTTTGCGCAATGTACTGGATGCATCATAATTCAGCGTGTACAGGTTTTTCCAGTCAATGCGGTGGCGGTTGTTGAGTTTGAAACTGAGGTTCATGATACCGCCGTTCTGAACGTTGGTGGTAAACAGGGCATCGTTATAGCTATTGATGAGCTGGTTGTCGCTCAAATCCTGGCGGTTAACTACGCCATCGCTGTATTTTTGGGTAACTGAATAATTCAAACTCATCAGCAAGCCAATTTCCTTGTTGTTTTTAAGTTTGAATGGCACACCAATGGTGTAGTTGAAACGGGGCGTGAGCATGGGTTTGACAGTGGTAAGATCCCAGTTGTTGTTGAATTTTTGAGATTCTCCTGCCAGTAATTCTGCAGATTTGCTTTGGTTCAGATTTTCTGATAAGGCAGGTAGTTTGCGGTCTGAACCGGGTATGCCAAAATATTCGGAAACCGAACTGCTAAACATTTCGATAGGTCTGAGTGTGGTTATGGAGTTGTACTGAAAGCCCAGGTTGAAACTCTGGGTAAGCTTATCAGGGATACTTTTGGTGTTGATGCGGATAATACCACCACCAAAATCGCCCGTTACATCGGGTGTGCCGCTTTTGATAACCACGATATTGTCCAGCAGGGAAGCAGGGATGATGTCAAAGGAAAAGGCCTTGCGGTCGCTTTCAGTACTGGGCAGCGGTGCGCCATTCAGGTAGCCTGCATTGTAGCGGTCAAACATGCCTCGTATGTTGGCAAATTTGCCTTCCATGATGGTGGCGCCGGGAATCCGCTTCATGGCATCGGCCGATGTGCGGATAGTGGTGCGTTTGAAGTCTTCTGCTGAGATGGCTTCCACCATCTGAACCGAAAGCTGTTTAGAGCGGATGGCGCCGGCTATGGTGCTCTCCTTTTGCTTGCGCGCCACGCTGATGTTGGTTACCCCCATGTCGCGAATATTGCCGAGAATAGGATAAACAAAGGTTTCTTCGTTCAATGTGATGATAGCGCTGTCAGTAAAATCAGCGAAACTGCGGTTTTCAACATGGTATACATGCTTGCCGGGTTTTAGTTTTAGCAGAAACAGTCCGTCCATGTCTGTGCGAGCTGTGTCTATACTGCCGATAGCGAAAACTTTCGCGTCGGCAACCGGTCTTCCGCTTTCTGATTGTACCTTTCCGGTAAGGACTCCCGTTTGTGCTGAGATTTGGGTGAAAATCAGTGCCAGCAAGGATAATGCAACAATACGATTCATGTTTATCAGGTTCTTTCTTTCACCTTCAAAACAATTGCTGCATGGTTATCCAAATATTACCTTGAGTTTAAGATTGCGTAGGTTTACGCAAACAATCCGGTAACATTAAATTAATAATAAATTCAGGAAAGTTGTCTGCTTAGTATGCCAAAAACCTTGCCGGGATTGGCATTGTCATATAAAACCTGATATACAGCTTCAATAATTGGTGCCTGAATACTGTGTTCTTTGCAGATAGGGTAAATACTACCGGTGGCGTAGTAGCCTTCGGCAATCATATTCATTTCCAGCTGTGCGCTTTTTACACTGTATCCTTTGCCTAGCATGTTTCCAAAGGTGCGGTTACGGCTAAATTGGCTGTAACAGGTCACCAGTAAATCTCCGAGGTAGGCAGCATCTTTTACATCACGGTGGGTTTCATGAAGGGCTTCCAGAAACAATTCCATTTCGCGCAGTGCTGCGCCTGTGTAAACAGCATGGAAGTTATCGCCATAGCCCAAACCATGGGCGATACCGGCGCCAATGGCATAAATATTTTTCAGCACTGCGGCATATTCTGCTCCATACAAATCGTTGTTGGTGCAGGTATTGATATAGCGGCAGCGAATCAGGGCTTCTATGTGTTCAGCAAGTGTATTGTCTGTGGCAGAAAGTGTCAGGTAACTGAGCTTTTCAAGGGCAACCTCTTCCGCGTGGCAGGGCCCTGTTATCAGTCCAATGTTTTGGGGTGAAATGCCGTGTCTGTTTTCCAGGTATCGGGCAATCACCATGCGGGTGGTGGGATCCACGCCTTTTACGGCTGAAATATAGATTTTGTCTTTGGGCAGCGATACATCTTTCAAGGCTTCGTGCAGAAAAGCCGAGGGAACGGCCAGAATGACAACATCGCAGTGGTTTATCATGGCCTGCAAATCATTGTGAAGCGATACTGTTTGCAGGTCGATCTCTACCGATGATAAATAACGGGGATTGTGGTGAAATTCCTGAATGTAGGAAAGGGTTTCGCTATTGCGAATCCACCAGTTTACAGCCACATCGTTTTTCTCGGAAATGATTTTTACAAGCGCGGTCGCCCAGCTCCCGCTGCCAACAATACCTACGCTATGAAAAGCATTTTGCACCCTGACTGCAAAAGTAGGGAAGTGAGGGCCTTATCGGCAAACGATTCGCTTATTTCAGGATTTGTGCCGCATGTTTTGCGGTTTCCACCTTTTCAATAATCTCGCTGATGATGCCATTTTCATCAATCACGAAGGTGGTACGGGCAATGCCCATATACTTGCGGCCGTACATGCTTTTCTCCACCCACACACCATAATCGGTGGCTACTTTGTTGTCGGTGTCGGCGAGCAGGCTGAATGGCAGCTCGTACTTGGCTATAAACTTCTGGTGCTTCTTCTCATTGTCGGGGCTCACGCCCAGAATGGCAAAACCCTGTTTGAGCAGCGCATCGTAATTGTCGCGCAGGCTGCAGGCTTCAGCGGTGCATCCTGGGGTGTCGTCTTTAGGATAGAAATACAAAACCAGCTTTTTGCCGGTAAAATCTTTCAGGGTGACAGGCTGTCCGTTTTGGTCAGGTGCACTGAATGCGGGGGCTTTATCTCCAGGTTTGAGAATCATAAAAGTATAACAACCCTGTCTAAATCTTGTTTTTATTCCCCGTTAACTTCCTCTATGATTTCTAGTTCTTCTGAGGGTTCAATTTCTAGCGGAAAACCATCTTTAAACTTGGTGGTTTTTGTCCATTTGCCTTCCTGATAGCGCTGTTTTACGGTTCCGCTTCCATTGATGAAGGAAGTTTGATGAAAGATTTTTCCGTTGGGTTCCCAGCATGTATAGGTTCCGGTAACTTTTCCCTCCTGGAATTCCCATTGTTCTTTCTTTTGCCCGTTGATGTACCAAACAGCGCTTTCACCATGTTTTAATCCATTTTTATAATGGCTTGTTTCGTAAATACTGCCATTGCGCGCACCGTAATGCTCCCCGTTATAACGCAAACTGACACTTTTACCGTGTTTCTTGTTGTTAATATACCAGCAGGTGTCAAGAAAATAAGATTCACTGTCACCGAAATCAATCAGTTCCCATCGGTGTTCGCCGTGCCCTGTTTTAAGGCCATTGACATAATTGAAAAGTTCATATACCTGTCCTTCTTCGGTGTAATACGCATATTTGCCATGCCTGATGCCATCCTTGTAATTGCCCTCAAACTGCAGTTTCCCGTCGTTGTAATTTATTTGAATGTTGGTTGGCAATCCATTTTCGAAAAGCACCTTTGCCTTGGTTAAATCCCCTACGCGGTATTCAGCCAATCCGGTATATAATTTGCCATTATAGTATCCTGTACCTCCCAGTGTTTCGCAACCTGATGGGTCACTCCAGATTATCCACTTAGGATTACCGCAATAGTAAAAGACAACATTGGTGTCGCAGCTAAACAGGTGTTTTTCTGAGTCCGGGTAAATACTAATTTCTTCCAGAGGAACCGATTGCGCATGCAATATTCCGGAAATGAGAATCATGGTTGCCGCAAGGGAGGATTTTAATTTTTTGATCATTGATGTGTTGTAAAAGACTTTTTTAGAAAATGGTTACTTCATCCCTGCCTCACTCTTGTATTTGGTGAAATAAACCTTCAGGCTGGCTTCGCTTTTATACTTGGTAAAATAAACCTTCCAGTCGGCCTCACTTTTGTATTGGGTCCAAAACCAAATACCGCTGTATGGCTTGGCTTCGCTTTTGTATTTCGTTTCATACACAATCATATCCGCTTCGCTCTTGTATTCAGTTACATAAATAATTTTATCGGCTTCGCTCTTGTACGAAGTTTTGTAAACTTTTTGTGCCAATGCTTTTTGAGCCATCCAGCCAAGAATGACCATTAAAATTATTTTTTTCATATCACTTCTTTTTTGCTTTATTTTTTATTTTAAATGACCGAATTTCATTTTCAATTTCAATACGATCTTCCTTCATGTTTGCCACTTTTTCAAATATAGGAATCATAATATAATTCCAGCAAATATAATGGGCCGCAATCAGTACAAGTGCAGAAAAAATGGAGGGTGGCAGAATGAAAAACATCATAAAACAAGGAAACAGCAGTGTTAAATAAAAATAGGGCTCATGCATGCAAAGCAGCCTTGCCAAATGCATAAAAAAAAGGATAAATCTGTATTTCATGCGTAAAAAAATTAATATACAATTGTGTATTAAAAATCATAACGCTGAAAAAACAGTAATCTTTTATAAATCAGAAATAAAAACACCCGGAAGTGCCTTTACAGTTTTTCCTGCAGATACTCCGCCATTCTGCGGTACAAATGGTATTGTGCGTTTCGGTCGCCGATGCCGTGGTTCCTGTTTGGATATACTTCTGCATCATATCGCACGCCGGCTTTGATCATCGCATTAATCATTTCGGCGCTGTTTTGCCAGTGTACATTATCATCGCCGGTACCGTGCACCAGCAGGTAATTTCCCTTAATGTTTTTCACAAATTGAATGGGGGAGTTTTCGTCATAACCGGCGGGGTTGTCAGCGGGTTTTCTTAAAAAACGCTCTGTGTAAATATTGTCGTAATAGCGCCAGCTGGTAACGGGAGCCACCGCCACGGCTGTTTTGAAAACATCGGCACTTTTGGTAATGCAAAGGCTGCTCATATATCCGCCGAAACTCCAGCCCCATATGCCAATGCGACTGTTATCAACGTAAGGGAGTTTTCCCAGCCAGCGCGCAGCAGCGGTCTGGTCGATGTGTTCCAGTTTGCCCAGGTTCAGGTAAGTGCATTTTTTAAAGGCTTCGCCTCGGTGTCCCGTGCCTCGTCCGTCAAAACTTACCACGATGTATCCTTTTTGCGTCAAATACTGATGGTAAAGATAATTTCTTCCGCCCCAGTTGTTTCTTACGGTGTTTGCCCCGGGGCCACCGTACACAAACATTAGCACCGGATACTTTTTGTTCGGATCGAAATCATGCGGTTTCATCATCCAGTAATGCAGGCTCACACCGCTGTCGGTAGTAGCCATTCCGAATTCGCTTTTTCCGAAGGCATAATCATCAAGCGTTTTTTTCGCAGCCGCGTTTTCTTCCAGAGTCCGGCTGTTGCTTTTGGCATTGCCTTTTCCCAGTTCTTTTAGGATAAACCTGGCTGGCTCTCCAAAGCGGCTGTGGGCATCAATATAGAATTTCCCCCCATTGAGAAAGGTAACACTGTGGTTGCCCAATTCCGGAGTGATGCCGGTTTTTTTCTTACCATTAAAATCAATGCTGTAGCAATGGTCTTCGGTGGGAGAAACTTCGCTGCTGCTGAAGTAAATCAGGCCTGAGGTTTCATTTACATAGGTAATCCCAAGTACATCAAATTTGCCTGTTGTAACGGGTGTTTCTTTGAATTGGTTCAATACTTTGGTGGGCGTATAGCGGTAAATGTGATTGTATCCGTTTTTTTCTGATGTGGTAATGAATCCGGGACTGTTTTTCAGAAAATGCAGGTTATCGTGTATGTCAACGTAGGTTTTGCTTTTTTCGTGCAGAACCGTGGTAACGGCACCGGTTTTTGCGCTGGCAAACAGCAGTTTCCACTCGTTTTGGGTGCGGTTCAGCCATTGAATGCTCAGCTGTCCGGGCGTTTGTGTCCATTGGATTCTGGGCAGGTATTGATCGCCGGGGGCGATATCGGCTTTTACCTTTTTGTCGGTTGCAGGTTCGTACATATACACTTCCACCACCGAGTTGTCCTCGCCTGCCTTTGGGTATTTCCAGCGTTCCTGATCGGGATAAAGTCCGGTAAACATATCCATGCTGAATTCTTTCACGCCACTTTCATCAAAGCGGAAATAAGCGATGTGTTTGCCATCCGGCGACCACTCAAAACCACGGCTCATGCTGAATTCTTCCTCATAAACCCAGTCAACCGCACCATTGATGATGCTGTTTTTCAACCCATCGGAGGTAACGGCTTTTTCCACCTGCATTTTAAGGTCAAAGACGAATAAGTCATTGTCTCGAACGTACGCCAGATAGCGGTTATCCGGACTCAGCTGCGGATACATGGCCTTCTGGTCGCTGATTTTAAGGGAATTTCCGGTGGTCAGATCCACGAGGTAAAGGAGTGATTTGGAGCTGTGGCGGTAGATGGATTCCGTAGCTGCGGTAAGGATCAGGTACTTTTCATCTTTGGAAAAGATGTACCCGTCTGGCATCATATCCACGGCGGTTTCTGAACTTCTGAGCACAATGCCGGCGCTGTCTCCGGTCCACAGTTTACGTTTGATGATTCGCCAGCGAGGGGGAGGGTTGCCCGGTTTGGGCCAGCCGTTGGATTCGGGAACGAGTTCCGTGTAATGCAGTCCGTCGTTCATTGCATTAAATCCGGAAATACCCGCTGTTCTGAATGTGCCTTTCAGAAAGATATCTTCCAGGGTGAAAGGTCTTTTCTGGGCAATGCTTGCACTGAGCCCGCCAATAACGGCAACAATGCAGAAAATAAGTTTCTTCATCGTATTCTCGTTAGTTTAACGTCTTTGGAGCGCTTGATAATCACCGGAACCAGTTCTTTGGTAACCATGCTTTCATCCAGGCCAAACCACTTTTCCGGCCTTCCAGCAAGAAATTTCATCTTTCCATAGGCATTCAAAACCATGTTGTCCAGTATAGGAAGTTCATTTTCTTGCGTGACTTCCTCGTCAATTAGCACAAAGCGGAAATCTCCAAGATACCTTTTGTCTGAAAATGCATGGTAATAGGGATCCAGGTCGATTTCATGGTTATTCAGCATTTCCTGGATTACCAGTCGAAGGTAGTAGCTGATTTTTTGCTGAACTCTGAACCCAAGTTTGAAACGAACTTTGTAAATGTCGTTCTTTTCAATGGTTGTTACTTTGTATTCCATGGTGTAAGGTTCATCCGTTACATCCACATTCACAAACCAGTAGAAATCTGCTCGTTTAGGCCTTTTCTGAAGAATACTCTGCAATAAAAGTGTCTCAACCTCATCGTCATTTTTGGCTTTACTCAAATATATGAGATGCGTTGCATATTTGGGCAGGGTGGTGTCCTGGCTCAATGACCTTAGTTTATCTCTGAAATTTGATAGTGAAACATTGTCTGTGAGACGACTTTTTATCTGTCCGCCTTTCCAGAAAATGTACATAAATGCCATGATGACGATGCCGATAATAACGGTAACATAACCGCCATGCGTGAATTTTGCCAGATTGGCCAAAAGGAATGCACTTTCAACCGTGAAAAATACCATCATAATCATCCAGATAATGACCAGAGGCCAGCGTTTCATCTTTAAATAATAGAAGAGCAGCAAAGATGTCATTAGCATAGTGACGGTAATAGCCAGGCCGTAGGCAGCTTCCATAGCTTTACTTTCTTTGAAGTAAAGAACAACAGCCACACACCCTACCAATAATGCGGTATTGATAAAGGGTATGTATATCTGACCTTTGATATCACTGGGATATTTTACGGTGAATTTTGGAAAGAAATGCAGACGAATTGCCTCAGAAACCAGTGTGAATGAACCACTAATCAGTGCCTGACTTGCAATAATCGCAGCCATGGTGGCGATACCAATGCCAATAAGCAAAAACCAGTCAGGCATGATGGCATAAAAAGGACTTTTAGTGCCAATAACCTGACCTTGTAAACCGAGCAAGTGAGCGCCTTGTCCAAAATAGTTGAGCAACAGGCTGATTTTAACGAAAATCCAGGTGATCCGTATGTTTTTCTTTCCGCAGTGTCCTAAATCGCTGTACAGCGCTTCTGCACCGGTAGTGCATAAAAAAACAGCTCCAAGTAGCACGAAGGCTTCTTTGCTGCTGCTAATGAATTTAACAACGTATATGGGGTTAATTGCTTTGAGTACTTCCGGATTTTCAATAATTTTAGCAACACCTAAAACAGAAAGCATTCCAAACCACAGAAGCATTATAGGTCCAAAGGCTTTTCCGACAGTGCTGGTGCCTGCCCGCTGAACAATGAAAATGATTGTGATAATCGCAATTACAATGGGAACTGTTTTGATGTCCGGATATATAATTCTAAGCCCTTCTATCGCGGAAGATACGGAAATAGGTGGTGTGATAATTCCATCAGCCAGTAACATGGCGCCACCAATCATTGTTCCAATTATCAAATAAGGAAATCTTCTTCGCAGCAAGCTAAACAGGGAAAAGATACCACCTTCTCCTTTGTTGTCTGCCCTCAATGTTAATATTACGTACTTTATGGTTGTTTGTAAAGTTAATGTCCAGAAAACACAACTGATTCCACCCAGGACAGTCAGCTCGTCTATGGGTTTATCGCCCACAATAGCGCTCATCACATACAGTGGCGATGTTCCGATATCACCGTAAATAATCCCTAGCGTTACCAGCAGGCCGGCCGCTGATAACTTGTCGATGCGAGAATGCCCCATTTGAATAATGTGAGGGCGAATTTACGCGGGATGCTGCCAATTTTTTTTCGTCATGTCACAAGTTGTGAATAATCTGTCAACAAGGTGTGTAAAGCCCATAGTGTCTCACTCACACCGTGGTGTATTAATTATGGAAAATTATGAATGACTGCCGTTTCGCACAGTAAGTCCATGTGGCGAACTTTGCGGCAACAATTCTGTTAATTATAACATTACAATTCAACAACAACCGTGGCTAACAAACACCTCATCTCTCATTACTTCGGCGAAAATGTTTTCGGTCCCGAAGCCCAGAAAAAGTATCTTAGCAAAACTGCCGTTAAAGCCATTGCTGATGCGCAGCGCGAAGGACACCCCATCTCAGCCGAGCTGGCCAGCGAAGTGGCGTCCGGAATGAAAGATTGGGCGCTTTCAAAAGGTTGTACGCACTATACACATTGGTTTCAGCCGTTGCGCGGAACCACCGCGGAAAAGCACGATAGCTTTTTCGAACCTGTGGCGACCGACAAAGGCGTGGAGAAATTCAGTGGCAAAGCCCTGGTTCAGCAGGAGCCCGATGCCTCCAGCTTCCCAAGCGGCGGTATTCGCAACACATTCGAAGCACGCGGCTACACGGCCTGGGACCCTTCTTCCCCAGCGTTTATCATGGAAAAGGCAGGCGCCAAAACCCTGTGCATTCCCACCATTTTTGTTTCCTACACCGGCGAAGCCCTGGATTATAAAGCACCATTGTTGAAAGCCATCGCACTCATTCGCAAGGCTGCTACCGATGTTTGTCAGTATTTTGATCCCAAGGTGTCGGATTGTACCATCAGCCTGGGTGTGGAACAGGAATATTTTCTGGTGGATGAAAACCACTATCACCAGCGCCCCGATTTGGTACTAGCAGGCCGCACCCTTGTTGGGAGTTCTCCCGCCAAAGGACAGCAGTTGGAAGACCATTATTTTGGCAGCATTCCCAACCGCGTGCTGGCATTTATGGCCGACTTTGAAGAAGCCAGTCACAAGCTGGGTATTCCCCTTCGCACCCGCCATAATGAGGTTGCGCCAGCTCAGTTTGAGTGTGCTCCTCAGTTTGAAGAGGCAAACCTTGCCGTTGACCACAACAGCCTGCTGATGGATGTAATGGAAAGCGTAGCCGACAAGCACGGTTTAAAAGTGTTGTTCCACGAGAAGCCGTTCAAAGGCATTAACGGAAGCGGCAAGCACAACAACTGGAGCATAATTACCAATACCGGGGTGAATGTGTTGTCGCCCGGAGCCGATCCCCAGAACAACCTGCAGTTTTTAACCTTCTTCATCAATACCATCAAGGCTGTATACGATCACGCCGATTTACTCCGTGCCAGTATTGCAACAGCAGCCAATGATCATCGCCTCGGTGCCAACGAAGCACCCCCGGCCATCGTATCGGTGTTTGTGGGAGATACCCTCGAGCACGTACTGGAAACCTTTGAAGGTACCAAAACCACAGCCAAAGCCGGCAAAGGCAATGCCAGCATAAAAATTGCGAATATCCCCGAAATTCTGCTGGACAACACCGACAGAAACCGCACATCACCATTTGCTTTCACCGGCAATAAATTTGAGTTCAGGGCCGTGGGCAGCAGTGATAATTGCGCCAGCGCCATGACCGTGCTGAACACCATTGTGGCCGATCAGCTCATCAAGTTTAAAAAGGATGTGGATGCAGCCCTCAAAGCGAAAAAGGGAACCAAAACGGAATCTGCCATCACCACGGTGTTGCAGGGTTACCTGAAAGACAGCAAGAAAGTGCTGTTTGGCGGGAACGGCTATAGCGAAGCGTGGGTAAAAGAAGCCAAAAGCCGCGGGCTGAACAATATTAAAACCACGCCAAGAGCGCTGGAAGCCTACATTAGCAAAGCCAGCACCGATTTGTTTGTGAAGAACGGCATTTTTAGCCACAAAGAGCTGGAAGCCCGCACTGAGATTCGTTTCGAAAACTACATACTGCGCCTGCAGATTGAGGGCCGCCTCATCAATGAAATGGTGCAAAACCACATTGTGCCCGCCGCTATCAATTACCAGAAGCGTCTGGCCGACAACGTGCAAACCCTGCTGCAGATTGGGCAGAAAAAGGAAACATTGAAGGCACAGAATGAGATTATCTCCGAAATCAGCATCCTGGTAAACAAACTGCATTATGCCAACAAAGCCATGACAGACGAGCGTGCCAAGGCCAATAAAATTGAAGATGCCCATAAGCGCGCCATTGCCTATTGCGAAAAGGTGAAGCCTTTGTTTGACGACATCCGCGAATACAGCGATGCGCTGGAAAGCATGATAGACGACAACGAGTGGCCTTTCCCCAAATACCGCGATTTGCTGAGCGGCTGTCGCTAAAATAGCTAACAAAAAGAAAGCCCCGGTTGACGGGGCTTTTTTTATGTGTTAATCGTAAAAATTAGTACTTTATACTCATTTTATTTACGAATTATAGCTATTTTATTTGTGGTTTCGGTTCGATGCATTCACGCGGTTGGTATAGCTCCTTTTTGCTGTTGCTTTTCAGCGCATACTCTCCTCTTTTTGCGGCACTTTCTCCGGCCGATACACTGGAAATGCGCATACGCAGTGCGGCAGAGCGGGGTGCGGTGGCAGATGAACTTGGAGCTGCATTTTATGCCCGTCCGGGCGGTGAAGTGCTGTTACTGCCACAGAATAAAGACCTTCGGTTTGCCATCCTGATTTACAATATTGATATTCTGCCCGACAGGGCGGAATTCAGTGCAGGTATGGCTTTCCGCGACGGCAGAAGCAATCAGCTGGTGGCTTTCAAAACTGATAACATACATTTTTATTACAAACAAGGACTTGCCGGACCAGTGCGAATGCAGCTGATGAGCAATGTGCTGCTGCGATTGGGGAGGGCGGCTACTGTGCAGTTTATGGGTGGTTACAATCAAACCTGGGCCGAATTTGATTGCGGTGGGCTAAAACAATTCGGTATTGCCGCCGAAGCCCGAATCAACAACAACGTGCTGGTACCGGTGGATGTTCAGCAGAAACCCTTGCACGACAGTGCGCTTACAACAGTAATAAAACTACAGGTGAAATCCTGGGATGAACTGCTGTTAGGTATAAGTCTGAATCCTTTTCAGATAAAGGGTTTTGATGGGTATGTGTTTAATGTTGCCAAAGCCACCCTGGATTTAAGCGGAGATATGAATGCCGAAGGCATGCAGTTGCCGGATAATTACCGTGTTCCCGGTTTTGATGCAACCTGGGAAGGTTTTTACCTTGCCGAGGGTAAATTGCTATTCCCCAAAAAGTTTTCATCAGACAGTTTGTCTGCAACGCTGTCTTTCCGTAACCTTATTCTGGATGAAAACGGTTTCTCCGGAAGCATAGCAGGCGAACGCATCTTATCTCCTGAAAAAGGCAACATTGCGGGCTGGCGCTTTGGCATCGATAAGGCAGGTATTTCATTTTACAGAAACTGCCTTTCCAGGGCAGAACTGCTTGGGCCGCTTGGTCTTCCCGTTTTGCCCGATACGCAGTACCTTCAATACCATGCTCTGCTTGGGTTTGAAGAGGAATATAGCTTAAGGGTTTTTACACGCGACACCCTTTCATTTCCGGCACTAAAGGCAGGCAAAGTACGTCTGGATCCGGGCAGTCAGGTTTATTTAGGTAGTTTTAAGGGAGATATTACTGCCAAGGCTTTACTGCATGGAATGCTCAATATTTCATTAAACGGTAACAGTACCGAAAAAATGCCGTCTGTTTCATTTATCGGTATTGCATTTCAGGGATTGTCGGTTTCCAACAAAGTACCCAAACTGGACATAGCCTATTTAGGTATTGGCCGGTCGGAGAATAAAACACAACAAATCAGCAAGTTTCCGGTAATGATTAACTCGGTAGCTGCGGCCTCCGAAAAAGGACAAATTCTAATCAATTTTAGGCTGGGAGTAAATCTTTCAGAAAAAATTGGTGGTAATACCCGGTTTTCCATCGTTACGGAATTTAAAAGTGAGCGCAAATCAGACCGTTGGGTATTTGTAAAGGTTCGCTTGGAAGAAATTAATGTAAGGGCTGAAATTTCCAATATCTATTTTAAAGGACGCATTTCAGTTATGCGTTCCGATCGGGTTTACGGTGATGGCTTTAGCGGTGCTATTGAATTTGGCGTGAAAATGGCAAGTCAAGAAGTACAGGGAGCATGTTCGGCCATATTTGGAAATGTAAATCAGAACCGTTATTGGTACTTTGATGCTTCTCTCCGTGTTTCCGGAAATGGTATCCCACTTGCTCCGGCTATTTCCCTGAATGGGTTTCTGGGTGGAGCGTGGAACCGCATGCGGGTTTTAAAACCCGATGAAAAAGCACCGTCTGAAAATTATGGTCAGAGCGCCAACGGCCGTGTTTATGTGCCGGATTCAAATGCAGGAATGGGCTTGCGTGCGGGAGTTTTTTTAAACAGCACTGCCAAGGGAGCTTTTGAAAGCCACGCCGTTCTTGAGATGCAGTTTTGTAAAGGAGGCGGATTGAAGAGTGTTAGTATGCTGGGTACGGCAGACTTTTTCATCAAGCCTGTTCCGGCGAATCAACAGAAATTTTCACAACAAAGCCGTGCATTGTGTGGAATAACCAATCCCAAGCAATGGGTTTCGCAGTATAAACCCACAGGTCAGGTAGCAGCGGCACTGGAAATGGTCCTTGATTTTGACAAAGAAACATACAAGGCAGATTTTGGAATGTATGTAAATCTTCAATCCCGGTCCATGGGGGTGTCAGGGCGGGGAAACCATGGTTTCGCAGGTCAGGTTATCCTCTATTTTTCACCAACAAACTGGTACGTATGGATTGGAAACAGCCTACACCCGCTTGCAGTTCGGGCAATAGTACCCAAATTACTCAATGCAGACGCTTCGGCCTACTTTATGGCAGGTTCTTACGTTCTTCCGGCTCCCCCTTTACCTGAAATCATCCAAAAATCTGTGGGCGGGAATGTACTTTTTGAACGAAATACAGAACTGATTTCGAAGGGTGTGGGTTTTGCTCTGGGTGCAACATTAAAATGCGATATCGGGGGAAACTATTCCGATAGGAAAGTGGCTATTTATGCTGCTGGTTCCGCAATTGCCGGTTTTGATATTCTGTTGCAACAATATCACAATAGTGTATACTGCAAACAAACGGGGGAAACACCCGGGGTAAACGGCTGGTTTGCACAGGGTAAATACTACGTAGGCGCAGCATTGAATCTGGGTGTAAGTATCAAAGACCATAAGATTCAGATTGCGAACCTAAGCGTGGGCGCGGTGCTATCGGGTCAGGGACCAAACCCTATTTATGCTGAGGGGATGGCAGGTGTCAATATCAATACGTTGTTGATAAAATACAATGGTAACATACGCCTGCAACTGGGGAATAAGTGCGATTTGACTGAAACAAAGTATAATTCCATTCCCATCATTGCCATTGCCGATCCGGTGCAGGGAAGGGATGTGTCTGTACTGACCAGGCCTGCCGTGAATTTTGCCCTTCCTGTTTTGGCTGAATTCCGGGATGTGGACCAGCGCCGTCTTCGTTTTGTTCCTGATTTCCTGCTCATGCGTGAAAATGCCAAAGTAGCCGGGCAGTGGCTCGTTTCACAGGGAGGGGAGCAGGCCGTATTTCAATCAATAGAACCCTTACAGCCCTTTTCATCCTACACCCTGCTAGTAACAGTTTACCTGGAAGCCTGGATTCCGTCAAAGTCGGTATGGCAACGTATACAACAATCGGGAAGTGAGGTTGTGGAACAAAAGTTCATGCGGTTTGTGACCGGCGGGCTTCCCAGAGAAATTCCGCTCAGCAATATTGCGGCTTCATATCCGAACCCGGGCCAACTGAATATACATCGTGAATACAGCCGCAAGGGTTTTGTGGCATTAAAAGTACCTCAATGGCAAGCGCTTAGCGTAGCGGGAACGCGCTTTGTAGTGCGTTTTTCCGCGCAAAACGGGGAATGCCGCGAGGTGTTGGCTGAAATACGCGGAAATACCGCACGCTTTGAAATCCCAGCCAATCTCAGCAATGATAAAGTATATCGTTTTTCATTGATAAGGCAGAACAGTACTTTGCCCTTGATAAATCTGGCTTCCGGAATGCAGGAAGGGCAAGCCGGACGGAATAGCATCGCAAAAGGAGGCGGGCGGTTCAATGTTTCCTTACCGAACGGGAGCTCGCAGAAAGCAGACCAAATCGACAATGTGGTATTGCTGAGTTACTTATTCCGAACGTCTGTCTATGCTCAGCCGGCTCAAAAATGGATTTTGTGCAGTGTTCATGATGCCGTGGTATCTGGCACCAACATTGGTATTGAGTTGCAACAGGCAGCAGGTGAATACCTGGAAACTCCGGAAATCCGTCAATATGTCGCGCTCTCGATTGAGCTGAAACGCAATGTCTGGTTCAGCCGCTCTGTCTATCCGTTTTTATATGGGTATTACTATAAAATGCCTCCCGCTGTGCGCTCACAGGTAAACTGGGGCAGGGATACCAGCGGAGGGCTTATTTCCGGCACACTGCAAAGCATCGAACAGCCGGGAATTGAGAAGGTAGAACTCAAAACATCTCATTTCGCTTCAGGTAAATATGTTTTTGACAAAACAGCGATAAAGTTGACCTATGACGGACTTCGGTTGATTGAAAACGACCTGACGGCACTAAAGCGGAGCCTTACGTCGCTTAGCGCAGGCATGGACAGGGCGACACTGGAATTGCTTATTTTAGGCATGCCTGCTGCCCAAAATGGTCAATCACTGAACTCGGTGGTAAAACCGGTACAGGCCCCTGCTGTGGTTAATGGGGGGCGTGTTCAGCCGGTCTCCGCAACACGAATTGGAGCCATCATTACACAGCAAGCCGCTGCGAGAAACCGGTTTTTGCTGGCTTTGAATGCCATTGTAATTCCACCCATCCCAAAAGGTTCTGTAATTCCGCTTTCGGGAGAATATAAAATTGCGGATAATCCCACTGTGCCCTTTAAAGTGGGGAAAGGAGGTGTTTTGTGAGAGGTGTTTTATGTCTTCTTTTTATTTGTTTTCTGCAACTGAGAGGAATGGCGCAAACCCATAGTTTTTCTCTGCAGACCCGCAGGTTTGCTGACGCGGTATGGGTTCGGTGGTCCACACAAAATCCGGATTTACTGAAAAAACAGAGCACCCTTGGTTTTACCCTTCAGAGAATTACGTTGAGCAGGGATGGGGAGATCCTTGAAACCGAAGAGCGATACCTATTAAATACAGAACCGATACTTTGGGATACAGCATTGGCTGTCAATGACAGCTTGCGAATCCTCAAAGAGCTGTTGTATTTCAATCCTGATCATTCGGATGATATCCGCAAAAGCTTGCACAATAAAGAAATGGCCGATTTGGCTTGGCTACAAGGGAATTTGCTGCTGATGAAGGATTTTAGGCTGGCTCTCAATTGTGGCTTTGGCTGGGTTGATATGGATGCCAAAATGAATGAAACGTATCTGTATGAGTTGCATCCCTGGAATGATACACAAATAATAGGAATAGCTTTTTGTGGGGGGTATCAGCAGCAGGCAGTTCCCCGGGTTGTTCTAAAAAACGAAAAGAGAAATACGCTGCTGCAAATATCCCAATCATCAGCGTACTGGGGATATATCATAGAAAAGGCGCTGGATACGGGTATGGTCTTTAATCCATTGTCTGCGCAGCCATTTATCAATGGTACCAAATCCCCTGATCTGCTGGTAAGCGATACGCAGGGCCATGTCCGCAGCCAATGGTTTTACAGGGTAGCAGGTATTGATGCGTTTGGTCTTGCTGGCCCTTGGTCGGATACGCTTGGTATTTATGTTTTACCGGAATTGGTTTGTCCCGGCATTGAAAATCTTCGGCTTGTCGAGGATACACTGCTCGAATTCAGCTGGACCATGCCTGATAGCCTGCGCCACTTTGTGAAACAGGCATCGTTTAGCTACAGCAGTTCACTGGATGAGGTTTTTATCTCTTTGCCGATATGGAAGTCAGGAGAGTTGCTTCGCGCGCGCTGGCCGTCCGGTTGGTCCTCGGTTTACCTGAAACCTTCAATTACCGATATAAACAACGATGCGCATTTGGGGCCAATTGCCTTTTTGCAACCTCCGGATTCCATGCCGCCACCGGCACCTGAAAAACTATTTGCTGTTTGCGATTCTGCCGGAATCGTTCAGATTCACTGGCGTTCAATTCCGGGTGCGGCCTATTACCGACTATACCGGGCCAATTACCGCGACGTAGAGTTTACAGACCATTCTCACTTCTATTTCACCGATACTTTTTTTCAAGATACGCTGGATCTGAAAACATTGCAGGATACGGTATTCTACGCTGTTACAGCGCTTGACAGACGTTATAATGAATCTCCGCAAACCCTTGTAGCATGTGCTGTATATGATATTATTCCGCCACCACCGCCGGCGTTTTTAAGTTATGAGCTAACACAAAAAGGATTTCGTTTTCGCTGGGCACAACACCGAGATGCCGTCAATTACACTCTTTACAGGCAAGGAAATCCGGCTATGCAGGTAACAATGGATTCCGCAACATACACTGATAGTGTCGGCATAGCCGAAGAGAATTACACCTATTACCTCACAGCCACCGACCGCAATGGCAATTATTCTGAGTCTTCAGCCAGGCTGTCGCTGAGGTTCCCGGTAAAATCGGAAATTCCTAAAGTGCCCGGACCGATATGTCTGAACGACAGCCAGAAACGCCATTGTTGCATTTTTTGGGAATATCCTGAGGTTGAAGGCATTTCGCATTTCAGGATTATGCTAAAAACCAACGGCAGAAAAAAAACAATGGGGACAGCCCGTGCGGATGAAAGGCAATATTGTCTGTATGGGTTTTTAAAATCCGAAGGGGATGAAATTCAGGTTATTGCCTACACGAAAAATGGAATGAAGAGCCAATGAAAAAATACGTATTGATACCGTGCCTGTTGATGTTACAGGCGCTTTGCGGAAAACAACATTTTCTGCTCGAGTTTAGCGGTGATTATACCTGGGGAGCCGGGAATGCCGATTTTGTAAAAATTAAAATCATTTATCATTTTAACGGTAAATCCAATGTGTATGATTCCCTGATTTTGATGGGGCCTGTACAAAAGGTATTCCGCAGGTCTTTTACGCAAACGCCCGACTCGCTGTCATTTCAGATTGTGGATCATTCCAAACGGATTCCACAGCAGAATACATTTGTAAGGGGCAGTGCTTTGCAGCATTGCAGTCGTTTGATATTCCCAAAACTCATGAAAAATGAGCCGTGTGAATCTTTTTATTACAACGAGCTGGGCCTCATTTGTGCTTCGCTGAAACTCAGCGTGTACGATGATGCTTCGCCTGACCTGCCTGAAAAAACAGGATTGCAGCAGAATGATGTTTACTGTGAAACAGAGGCAAAAAAAATCAGGCTTGCTGCGCCTTGCCATATGGCTTTCAGGCCGGCAGGAGGATTGCTGCAGTGGTATGAAAGCACAACGCCGCAAGGGCCATGGACAAAAATAGATACAGGCTTGATCTGCAACCCTTTTGCCCACTTGCTGTCGGGGCAATCGCCACTTTTCAATCAGCTTAGGTATTATAAGCTTGTGTCGGATTCATTCACAGCGACAGGCGAACGAAACAAATCTACCGGGGTTTTTGGCCCCGTATCATATTACCTGAATCCCAGGACGGATTCAATTGCCGTATTCGGCAGAAACTGCAGCGAGCCCCAGAAGCGTATTGATATTTCTCTTATAAACGATAGCGCACACCAGCATGCTTCAGGTATCAATATATGGCTTAAAAATCTGGATAATCCTGCACCCAATGGGATATGGTTTTTTGGCAACCGGAAGAATTTTACGGGTATAGCGATAGGTGAAACCATAGGACAGTACCATCCAATGGCAGCACAAAACGCAGGCAAGATCTTTTATCTGGTGAATGGAATGTATGCTATAGGATTGGATTTTACACCGTGGAATGATTTTGACTGCGGTTTTCGCTGGGACACGGTGCTGGTAAGCGGGTCGTATGGCATTGAAATTAATCCCCGCATGGTATGCGGAGAATCATGTCCCGGAAACAGCGATGGAAAGTTTACCATCACTGGGAAAAGTGCATTATGGAATGACACAGTTTTGATAAGTGTAAAAGGCATGGGTTCGTACAAGCTTGGTGATACCATACAGGGTCTGTCACGCGGCGATTATGATTACTCGGTTTCAGGCAGAGGAGGATGTGATGCAACCGGGAAAATTACGATTCCCGGATCTCTTTTTTTTGGTAAAAAATTCGGAGTAGATACGACGCTCTGTCTGGGACAGAAATTGTTCATCGATGCGCAGGATTCCAATGCAGGCACATTTGAGGCAACCAAGCCCAACGGTGTAAAACTGCTCAGTGATACGTTTACGGCCTATGAAAATGGGCAGTGGCTTTTGCAATGGACCAATGATTCCGGCTGCGTAGCCCGTGATACCCTCCACATACTGCATCGCAACCTTGCAGTCACCCATGATTTTTTAATGCCTGCACAGGTAAAGTTATCTGATACTGCCTGGGCAATAGACCACAGCCGTCCCAAACCCCTCAGCAGCAGCTGGATTGCAGAAAAGGCTGCATGGGAGCTCGCACAAAATGAAAACCTAAGGTTTTATGTAAACGACACAGGGTTGTACCGCGTTACACTCACCTCCCAATTTGATTCGGGCTGCACTTTCCGCCGCACCAAAGTATTACATATTGTTGGGGCGTACGATACCGCGGCATTCCTGCCTCAGCTGGGCTATCAGGGACCGGTGATAAAGCAGTTTACCCTCAAGCCCAATCCGTCTGACGGAATGAAATATGTGGCGGAAATAACACTCAGAGAACCTTCTGATATTGTCCTGATGCTGCTGGATCCCGTTTCCGGCTTTGAGCTGCGCAGAAAGGAATACAAACGTATACAATATCTTTCCGAACATCCCTTTGATATTGAAACTGAGGGTGTTTATTACCTCAGGGTAATAGCCGGAAACGAAACCCGGATTCGCAAAATACTCATCATCAATTAGGCGCATGATGAACAGGTTTTTACTGTCATTGATGTTCTTTTTTTGCGCTACCGTGAGGCTGTTTTCGCAGGATGTGGAGAAGGTGCTGAAAAGCAAACCCGTTGAGGCGAATGGAACGGTTCAATTGCAGCAAATGCTAAATCGTCGGTTGGATGATGCGGGCAACAATCAGCCATACAACTACATACTCAGCGGAAATCTGAACCTTAAACTGTTTGGTGTTATCGATGCGCCGTTTCAGATGTTGTTTTCCAATATGGGCAGTCGGTTTTCGCAGCCTACATTCAATCAAACTGCGCTGCACCCGCAATACAAATGGGTTCATCTGCACCTGGGCACAATTGCAGTCAACTGGTCGCCCCAAACCGTGGGTGGGCATGTGTTTCAGGGTGCCGCCACCGATCTCACGCCGGGCAACTGGACCTTCAGTGCCTTATATGGTCGTTTTCAGAAAGCCGTTTCAGCCCCGCTGGATTCGATTTCAGGCAATGTAATTCCTGCGTTCAGGCGCACAGGTTATGGGTTCAGGGCCGCACACCGTCATAAAAACACCCATGTGCAGGCCACGTATTTTCAGGCATCCGACGATACAGGCAGTGTGCAAACCGGGCCCTTTGCTGAGCAAAAGCCAATGGGGAACAGGGTTTACGGCTTGCTTTGTGATCAGGTTGTATTCAAAAAACTTATGTTGCAGGCCACATGGAACCAAAGCCTTGTCAATCCGGATTTGCGGCTACCCGATAAATGGACCTCCAGGCTGCATTACAAAGCCAGCCTGGCCTGGCAGGGCAAAGCGCATCAGTGGAACCTTGCCTATGAGCACACAGACCCAGATTACCGCACACTTGGCGCCTATTATTTCAATAACGACATGGAAAACATTAGCCTGGGTGGCAATGTGCAGACACTCAAAGGGAAGTTGAGCCTGAGCGGGCAGGCGGGTTTGCAGCGCGACAACCTCGATAAACGCAAGAGTGCCTCCATGCGCAGGCAGGTTTACAGCCTGCAGGCGCAATACAAGCTGGGCAAAAGCGGCATGCTGTCGGGTTCCTATTCCAGTTTTACGAGTTTTACGAATACACGCCCTTTTACGGATTTTTTGCAACCCAACAGCCCCATGCTGGCCTGGGACACGCTCAATTTCAGAGAAATTTCCGAATCGGGGAATGTAATGCTGGTCCTGCCCATGCCGAAATGGGGGAAATGGCAGGGCAGTTTCACGGGCAACGGGCTTTGGCAGCGCAATGCAGGTGCCCCGGGCAGCAACAGCGATTTTTACAACGCAGGTACGGGTTTGGTGGCCCAACACACCCAAAACGAAGCCACAATGGCGATGCAACTGAATGCCGGACAAAACATAGTAGGGGAGATGCGGGTGCGAAACCTGGGGCCTGTGGTATCCTGCAGTGTGCCACTGATAGATAAAAAGCTGAGAACATCCTTTTCTTGGTCGCGTATTGTATCGCTTGTGCAAAACCAAAGAAACGTGATGAGCAGTGCCCGGTTTCAGCTGAACCGGCAGTGGAAAAAACAATCGTTGCAGGCCATGCTACAGTTGCAGCAATCCCAAGGCAGGGACTTTTTGCAGGCTGTGGTAGGGTATCAGGTGGTGGTG
>CAZVJY010000015.1:0-41699 GCA_964626685.1 uncultured Flavobacteriaceae bacterium | reverse complement strand
CTCAATGCCTTTTGCTCCATTTTTCCAATCTGCTGTTGGGTTCAAGCCCATTGGTGCGGCATAGCTTCTTCCTCTTTCCAGATATGTGCCCTTATTTTCTTTTATAGCTGCCTCGGCTTGCTCCCGCGTTATATATTTTGTTTGTGTAAGTGTAGGCAGTGTATTGTTCATCTGCAATGGTGTGTATGTTGTTGTTGAACAACCATTGACCATCAATACCACAAAGGCAACAAATAGATAAATAGTGATTCTGAGCATTATATGAGGGTTTTCAATTTCGGGAACAACTACAATTATAAAGAATAGACTCAATATATGTTCTAAATGACAGTCCTTTATCGCTTTGAGAGAGAAATTTACCCCAGCTCCGTAGGAGCGCCATTTTCATAGAAAATGGATCCGAGGGTAAACGGAGCGCCGCAGGTGCGGCATGGTAATTCCCCCGCCAAAATAACAAGCCATAGCCAGCATTATCATCACAGCATTCATATCCATTTTCGGATATTTACGTATAAATACGGATATTCTCTATGTTGAAATCAGATACAAATACGTATATTTGCGTATAAATACGGATATAATATGGGCGTAAAAATACACACACTTGAGCTTGATCTGGACATGAAACTCCTAACGGAGTTGCGTAAAATAGATCGTTTTGATGCTACATGGTATTCCATTGAGAAGCGGGAAGGAGCCTCATTAAAACAATTAAAGTCCATTGCTACGGTAAGAAGTGTAGGTGCGTCAACCCGCATAGAAGGATCTAAAATGACCGATGATGAAGTGGCTGTATTCATTGAAAAATTGTCTGTTTCAACATTAGAAGAAAGAGATGAGCAAGAGGTAATGGGGTATTTTGAAGCTTTGGATACGATTGCCGGAAATTATGAGGACATTGATATTTCGGAAAGCCAAATAAAAAATCTGCATAAGATACTGATGCAGTATGGGGAAAAGGATGCCTGGCACAGGGGCAATTACAAGCAGATGAGTAATGCAGTAGAGGCTAATTTGGCAGATGGGACCAAACAAATCGTTTTTAGAACAACGGAACCCGGATTAGCGACTCAAGATGCAATGATGCAGCTATTCAATTGGTATAATTCAGACATGGAAACCATGCCATTGGTAAAGGCTGCATTATTTGTCTATGAGTTCCTGAGCATTCATCCTTTTCAGGACGGCAATGGAAGATTGAGCAGATTGCTGGGCAGCTTATTGCTATTGAAAAATGGTTATACTTGGATTCAGTATGTCAGCTTTGAATATGAGATTGAAAGCAGAAAAGCGGAATATTATCAAGTGCTCATGCATACCCAGCGAAACAGGCCGGGTGAAAATGTAACGGAATGGCTCACATTTTTTATCAGTTGTTTGATCAATATACAGGAGCAGTTGTTGGTGAAATTGGAAGAAGGCAGAACAGAAAAGCCAATCTCGCAGCGTGAGAAGCGCATTTTGTTCTTCATTCAAAACCATGCGGGATGTGGCTCGGGTGAGATATCAAAAAAATTAGATATGGCATTGCCAACAGTTAAAAAGTCACTAAGCGATATGGTAGCAAAAGGGATAATCACCAAAGAGGGCCGGGGGAAATCAACAGGTTACTTTGTGATTTGATTTATTTCAAATTATTTATTTTCTATAATAAACATTCATTTTGTTTGCGGCCTTTGCATACATTCATTGCCCAGCTCCGTAGGAGCGCCCTAGGTACGACATAATAATTCCCCCGCCGCATCAACAAGCCACCGACCGAAACGGCATCTTTATCATCGACTATAAACGACAAAACAAATCGTTTTTGTTGACAAAAAAATGAGTATAAAGTACTAATTTTTATGGGGTCCAGCAGAAGCGGAATTATAAATTTAGGGATTATCCCCTCCAATAAATGAATGATAAATCATGCAATTAATGACTTTTGAATTGTTTATCTTCAAAAACAAATAGCACAGTGACTTTATTTTTTGGAATAAATGTTTTGATGATTATTGCCAACCTGGCTAAGCCGGCTATTGTCTATTTTTAATTTCGTCTTCAAACCATGCCAAATATGATTTGATTTGAGATACTAAATAATAGGGAAGGTTTAATAGATAGAAATGCTTGTTTTCCGGCGTAGTTACTTCGCTTATGCTAACCGGTCCCGCATAAAAACGGATTGCCATGTTATGTGGTGCTACCTCCATAAACTGATGCATGGATTTAAGTGTTCCGGTATTTCCCGATTTTACCTCAATGGGTATAACTTTTCCCTCATAGGGTATCACAAAATCCACCTCTGCTGTAGATGTCTTTTTCTCTTTAACCCAAAAAAACAGTTCGCTCAGGACATTGTATTGGTTGGCCAGCAATTCTTGGCCCGTTAGATGTTCAATCACAGTGCCCTTGTATATGCTACTCAGATCATGGGTTCCCAGTATGTCTTTTTGAATTCCTGCAAAGTGATTGAGCATCCCGGTATCCAGTATCTGTAGGCGTGGTGATTTTTTTAAATCAGGCTGAAACGGCAGTGTAGCCGAAGTGTTGGGGTATAGCAGTTTTAGCAACAGCACTTTTTCCAAAATTCTGAAGCATTCACCCATTTCCCTGGAACGGTATGCCGAGTTTCCAAACCCTGCAAAATGAATTCGCTTGCCGGCCTCAGCGAATGATGCGCGAATGATGTGGCGCAGATGTAAAACCTGTGCATCGTTTTTTGCATATTTCTCTACGTCATCCATATATGAGGCAATAAGCGAATCAAATATGGGGTTCAGTGACAAAAGGTCTTTGGTTTTGATATAGGTATTTACTACCTCAGGCATGCCGCCTATAATGGCATAGAGGTGGTATAACTTTAGCAATTTTTCGTGTGCAAAATCACGGCAAGGCAAGGTTAGCAATTGTTCTAGGGCTGCTTTTTCTCCCATGGCCTCTAAAAATTCTGGAAAAGAAACAGGCCTGAGTACTTTAAACTCAACCCGCCCCACCGGAAAGTGTATCTTCTTGTCAAAGACGGTCTCCAGCATACTGCCGGCAGCAATGACTTTAATATCTGGTTCTTGCTCATGAAAATACCGTAGAATATTGAGTGCTTCAGGCACCTCCTGAATTTCATCAATAAAAATAAGGGTATTGGCCTTTTTTGAGAGTAATTGATTTTTGAGGAAGAATATACCCTGCAAAAGTTCTTCTAGATTGGTATATCTCAGGAAGGGTTGTTTGTCGGCAGGAGTTTCAAGATTAAGGTAAATGTATTGTCCAAATTGTTTGGCAAACTGATTCACTACGGTGGTTTTTCCTACCTGTCTGGCTCCTCTTATAACCAGGGGTTTACGGCCTGGTTTTTGAAGCCAATATTCTAGCTCTTTAATGATGTGACTTTGGTACATGTAACATAGTTAGTGTTATTAAATCACTTTTTTGTCACAGTGTTAGGGTTGTTTTGGCCAAATTATGTCACATAGTTAGGGTAGTTTTGGTCATTTTTTGTAACAAAGTTGGGGTTGTTGGTTTTATTGGGAGTACCCGATAGGGTATAAAACTCCTGTCATTATGAACATTTGTACCCGATAGGGTATAATTTGAATATTAAAACACTGTGATGAATTGCTTGTGATTTTGCGGTGAAAAAACCACATTTCCACCGCACATTCTGCGGTGGAACTTTAAATTAATATCTCCTGCATTTCCCCCAAACGTTCATCCCTGTCTAAGCGGGGGTTATGCGTTCTCAGTTAGTTTTCGGTTCTACTATGAAGTATATAACACCTTTTTCACTGCACCGTCTACGCAGGTCTAAATGGCTTTAATTCCTTCGAAAATTCAGAGGCTTTTAATTAATATACAAATGAAAATTACGTAGTTTATATGAGCTATTATTTAGTTGTAAAAAGTGTTTCACTTCTGTTTCACCCGGGTTTTGTGGAAAACTTTTTAAGCTTGTAAGTATTTGTTATATAATTATATACAAAATATCGTTCACTTCCCTCCAGGAATAGAACCATTTATACTATATATTTAATTATAATGAGTTTAAATCGCATTGCAAATCTTGACTGAAACAATTAATAATTTCATTGAGATTGTTGAAATTTTCAAAATGACAACAATGGGTAAATTACACATTTACTTTTTTAAAAGACAACCCGTTGATTTCCTGGTTAATTATCCATAGTATTAAAACACAACGTTAATAAATAACAATATGTAAACACATTATTTATCTTAAAAAAATCATTAAGGTAGAAATTTGGTCATGCAACTTAGAAAATTACAGGCCGTAATTATCAGCGATGTTCACCTCGGAACTTATGGCTGCCATGCCACAGAACTTTTACAATACTTGAAGTCCATACAACCGGATGTATTGGTTTTAAATGGCGATATCATTGATGGATGGGCCTTTAGTAAACGGTATTTTCCTGCCTCCCACATGCAGGTAATTAAGGAAATTACTTCATTTTTAAGCAAAGGAACCAAGGTATATTATATCACCGGAAACCATGATGAAATGCTGAGAAGATATTCCGGATTTAACTTGGGTAATTTTTATCTCGATGATAAACTTGTTTTGGATATCGATGGGAAAAAAGCATGGATATTTCACGGGGATGTATTTGATGCAAGTACCAATGGCGCTGCTAAGTGGTTGGCTAAATTGGGAGGGAAAGGATATGACATTCTTATTCTGCTGAATCGTTTTATCAATTTTCTGTTAAGAACATTTGGACGAGAAAAAATGAGTTTCAGTAAAAAGGTAAAAGCATCTGTAAAACGCGCAGTAACCTGGATTGGGGATTTTGAAACATGTGCTGCTGAACTGGGAATAGAGAAAGGGTATGATTTCGTTATCTGCGGACATATTCATCAGCCCCAGGACAGAACCATTCAATCTGATAATGGCAAAATCCGCTACCTCAACAGCGGAGACTGGATTGAAAATCTGACTGCACTGGAATACGAAAATGGCGACTGGAAAATATATCAATATGCGGAAGCAAAATCAGCCCATGCAACCGTATTTGAATTAACCAAAAAACATCCTTTTCCGGATGTGGTCAACAATCCAGTTGAACTTTTTATTCATTCGCTGGTAAAATGAGAATTTTTTACGCTATTCAAGCTACAGGTAATGGACACATTTCCAGAGCCATGGAAATTTTGCCCTATTTACAACAATACGGCGAAGTGGATATTTTCCTCAGCGGAACCAATGCCCAGCTGGGTATGGGATTGCCGGTGCTATACCGCAGCAAAGGCCTCAGCCTGGATTATAACAGAAAAGGCGGTCTGGATTATTGGAAAATAGCCAAAAAACTTAAGCCGCTGATGCTGGTAAAAGACGCATTGAAACTACCACTTAACCGCTACGATTTAATCTTAAATGACTTTGAATCTGTAACATCTCTTGCCTGTAAGCTGAAAAGACTGCCTTCCGTACATTTCGGACATCAGGCGAGTTTTAAAAGCCCCATGGTACCCCGGCCCGCAAAAAAAGATCTGCTTGGGGAATGGGTGCTCAAAAACTATTGCAGCGGCAGCCTTAACCTGGGACTGCATTTCAAAGCTTATGATGAAAACATCAATACCCCAATCATCAAATCTGCTGTTGTAAACTCACAACCCACCGACCGCGGTCATGTAACCGTTTATCTGCCCCAATACCAAGGCAGTGAAATTGCCTCTTACCTCAAATCCCTTACCTATATTCATTTTCAGGTGTTTACCCGTGAAACCAGAACCATCAAACAACTGGATAATATTACTTTCTTCCCCATTGACAATGAAATGTTCACCCAAAGCCTTATAGATTGCCATGGAATCATTACCGGCGGTGGTTTTGAAACGCCGGCCGAGGCGCTTTATCTGGGCAAACGGGTAATGGTAATGCCGATTCACGGACAATATGAACAATGGTGTAATGCCGCTGCAATGCAGGAATGGGGGGTACCGGTTCTCGATAATCTGACAACGCGAACTGGCGTAAGCATTCACCGCTGGTATTTCAGCGAGGTACCCATTGAAAAACCTGCCTTTAATGAGAATGTACAGATTATTAGATGGATGATGGATAAAGCGATTGATTTCAAAATTAGCCGTAAAGACGTATCTGAATTTCATCCGGTTGGCGATATACCTTCAAATTCAAAAACAGCAGTTTAATCCGGCTACTTTTTGTTCAATATTAAATCTAATCAATTTAGTATGTAACCATATCCCTCTACATAAAGAAATAAAGCAGACTGAAAATGCTTTTTACAATACATGTTTTAGTCTTAATATTTGTTAGTCTTTTATTTAAACCATTAATATACAATTAAAGATAAGGTTTATTTATCATAAAAAAAGCACCTTAAATTTAAACCATATATAAAAATATCATAATATATAAATGTAAAAAGTTAAGCGAATTTTGAAAACAAATAATTTCAAAATGAAAAAATTTATATTAATGTTTTCGCTATCTTTTATGGTAGCATTTATGGGAGTGAAAGCCCAGATTAATCCCCAATTTATTGGGAGGTATTCAACAGGCATTTATGACAAAGCCGCTGCAGAAATAACTGCGTATGATGATGCAACTAAAAGAATGTTTGTATTAAATGGTCCTGACACAAGCATTAAAGTTGTAGACATTAGCAAACCCGCTAATCCCGTTCAAATCAACACCATTTCCATCAAACCCTATGGAATAGATTTAACCTCAATTGCCTGCATGAATGGGGTTTTGGCTGTCTCTGTTATTAATCAACTGGGAAAAACGGAAAATGGACATGTGGTATTTTTTAATGCGTCTACATTGGCATTCATGAGTAAAGTAGATGTTGGAGCTAACCCCGATATGTTAACTTTTTCGCCTAATGGCAAAATGGTGTTGGTAGCAAATGAGGGAGAGCCCAATAGTGATTATACCATTGACAGAGAAGGCTCCATCAGTATTATCGATGTTTCAAAAGGCATTGCAACATTAACACAAAATGAAGTAAAAACCGCTGGTTTTACTGATTTTAATGGAACCAACATTGATTGGAGAATTAAAATTACAGGAAAGATTCAATCTGGTGGAACTTTTTTGCGCAACTCAACTATAGCAGAAGATTTAGAGCCGGAATACATTGCTGTTTCAGACGATTCTAAAACTGCCTGGGCTACTTGTCAGGAAAACAATTGCTTAGCAGAGATTGATTTAACAACGGCAAAGGTGACCAAGTTAATACCTTTAGGATTTAAAAACCATAATTTAACTGGAAACGGTTTGGATGCTTCTGACAATGGAGCTACCATCAATATTAGAAATTTCCCGGTGTTTGGCATGTACATGCCTGATGCGATTGCAAGTTATAAAATAGGCGACACCACATTTTTGGTAACCGCAAATGAGGGCGATGCAAGAGCCGATTGGGGTGCTGCCAACAATGAAGAAATTAGATTTGGAAATGCTGCTTACGTCGTAGATACGGCCAAATTTGGTGGCGCAACAAATGTTGCGGCACTTAAAGCATCAAGTGCCATGGGTAGGTTGAATCTTACACGGGCATTTGGAGACTTCAACAAAGATGGCAAATATGATTCTGCATTCTGTTACGGAGCCAGATCCTTCTCAGTTTGGAATTCAGTAACCGGTAAACTGGCATGGGACAGTAAGGATCAATTTGAACAAAGGTTGGCAGTCTTATATCCTGCAAACTTTAATGCAAGCCATACGAGCAATACAATAGATACCAGAAGTGATGACAAAGGTCCTGAGCCTGAAGCTGTAGTCATAGGCAAAATATTAGATTCTATGTATGCGTTTGTGGGTTTGGAGAGAATTGGCGGCATCATGATTTACAATATCACTAACCCCAACAAACCCTATTTTGTCAACTATATCAATACCCGTAATTTTTCGGTTACCCCCAGCTCCGGCAATTTAACCACAGTGGGTGATTTGGGACCCGAAGGTCTGGTTTTCATCCCAAAATCAAAAAGTCCAAATGGACAAGATTTGCTTTTGGTTTCCAATGAAGTTTCCGGAACAGTTGCCATTATTCAGTTAAATGGAAAGAGCACATTCCAAATGCAGATATTGCATTCTTCAGACATGGAAAGTGGTGTAGCCGCTGTTAATGATGCCCCAAATTACGCAGCCATTGTTGATAAACTGGAGGATTTACATACCAACACATTGATTTTGTCATCCGGCGACAATGTTCTTCCCGGTCCATTTTTATCAGCTGGTGAAGACCCATCATTACAAACACCATTGAGATCTACTGCGTCCTCTTATTTTAAAGGAACGCAGGCACAAAGACCGGCATTAGGTCGCCCGGACATTGCAATAATGAATATTATCGGTTTCAATGCCTCAGCCTTCGGCAATCACGAATTTGATTTAGGAACAGGAGATTTAAACGGACAGATAGGAGTAGATATTAGAAGCAGCGGTGCTGACAAGAGATGGCTGGGTGCGCAATTCCCATTTGTTAGTTCAAACCTTGATTTTAGTAAAGACGTCAACTTGAACTATTTATTTACAAATCAAATATTAAGAGACACAGCATTTAGAACACCTGTTAATATTACCGCTAATTCGCAGAAAAAAGGCATTGCCCCATCTGTAATCATCGAACGAAATGGCCAGAAAATAGGCATTGTGGGTGCAACTACTCAAGCTTTGGCAAAAATATCTTCGCCAGGTTTTACCTCAGTTAAAGGACCTCAGGTGGACGACATGCCTGCACTTGCAGGCATATTGCAACCGGTTATTGATTCACTGATAGCGAAAGAGGGTGTTAATAAAATCATTCTACTTGCACACCTACAACAAATTGCCAATGAGAAAGCACTCGCCCCTTTATTGAACCATGTTGATATTATTATTTCCGGGGGAAACCATGCGTACACTGCTGATGGGAATGATAGATTGTTAGCAGGACATACGGCTACCGAAAAATACCCAATATTCACCAAAAGCAAGTCAAATGACCCAATGGTTATTCTAAACACCACCAGTGAATGGAAATATGTTGGTCGTTTTGTTTGCGACTTTGATGTCAATGGTAAATTGTTGGTTGAAAAACTTGATTCTAATGTAAACGGTGTTTATGCTTCGGACTCAATTACAGTAAAAGCGCTTTGGGGAAACACTGCCAATGCGTTTGCTGCGGGAACAAAAGGAGCTAATGTTTCAACCTTGTGCAGGGCGGTTGGTCTTGTCATTTCTTCTAAAGATGGAAATATCATCGGCAAAACCAATGTGTTTTTAGAAGGAAGAAGAAATTTTGTCAGAACGGAGGAGACAAACTTAGGTGATTTAACTTCCGACGCCAACTTGTGGTATGCCAAAAAATATGATCCAAAAGTAACCATCTCACTAAAAAATGGTGGAGGTATACGATCTGCCATAGGCTATGTCAATTCTGTCGGAAGTAACGTTAAACTAGAGAGAACACAATCCAATCCCCAGGCAGGAAAATCTGCCGGTGATATCTCTCAACTGGATGTAGAAAACTCATTGAGATTTAACAATAGCCTTGTTATTGTGACTGTATCTGCGGCAGGAGTTAAACGACTGATTGAACACGGCATATCGGCAACCAGGCCCGGTGTTACCCCAGGCCAGTTTCCACAGGTAGGCGGTATTTCGTTTAGTTATGATACAACAAAGTCAACTGGCAACAAAATCTGGTCTATGGTGACCATTGACACACTTGGCAAACCCACTGATACCCTAGTTAAATATGGCAAACTGGTTGGAGACACTTCAAGAACCTTCAAAATAGTGACATTGAATTTCCTTGCAAACCCATCTTTTTCGGGCTCAAGTGTTGGCGGTGATAATTATCCATTCCCTGCAGTTGTTAAAGCGAGGGTTGATCTTGATACGGCGATTAAAACAGCCGGCACTTCCGCTTTCGCGGCCATAGGAAGAGAGCAAGATGCCTTTGCTGAATATATGCTGGCAAAACACAATACTCCATCAAAAGCCTACAGCATCAGAGACACGTCCATTTTGGGTGATAAAAGAATTCAATTATTAAATGCAAGACCAGATGCCATTATTCCTAAGCTATCACCCTTTTTATTGCAAACTCCTGTAAATAATGCTCGCGTTGTGGTTAAAGATGCTGACCCAAACCCGATAACTATTACTTGGGAAAAAGCTACCGGTGCAACTCGTTATGTTTGGCTACTTGATCTACCCAGCGGTGACTTTAAGAAACCACTCTTAACCCTTCTTTCAAATAACAATGGCAAAAACAACAATTTAACATTGACCTCAGGTGCCATAAGCAATGCTTTGGCCGGATTTGGTGTAGCCCTTGGAGACTCGGTTAATTTGAAATGGGTAGTTAGAGCATATCAGGAGAGCCATGATTCATTTACTGCGGTAACATCATTTAATGTTAAGTTTGTTCGCTTCAAGGCACTATCAAGTATTGAATCCTTGAATTTTGCCAATAACATTAAAATCTATCCAAATCCTGTTATCGATTATTTAAATTTGACAAATACAACAGGCAAATATTTAGATTTTGAAATTATAGATTTAAAAGGCCAGAAATTGTTAGAAGGAAAAGTCTCGGAGAACACGAAGATAGATTTAAACATATTAAATTCCGGTGTGTACATATTCAATGTTTACAACGAAAAAGAGTCTCTTCGTTACCCATTTTTGAAATCAAAATAACTTTACTATAGTTATCAAAAAAGATTGGCTTTGTAGCCAATCTTTTTTGTTTTTAAACTATCTAATTTTATTTGTTCTATCAAATCAGGTCTGAGCACTATAAGGTTACACAAGCCTAATTTAACTGAGTAAACAATCCTATTTGAGTTTCTTGTAGTGTAAAAACGGATTGGATTTAAACACATCTTTATAACACTCAATTATAAAAATAGTTAAACCATTCTCTTTATAAAACTACTTGTGATGCCTCGAAATACTTCAGCATCTTCCGATAGATAAAGAGTATATTAACTTACTTTGTGGTCCCGCCAGGAATTGAACACAAGGCTTTATCTCATTGTATTTATATCTCTAGTTAGGTAATTATAGTCTTGGGTGAAATATTTTATAGGAAAGAACTGTTTGTGGATAAACAATAAACACAAGCTTAATGTTGGATAAATCCCATTAATGAAATTCGAATAATCTGCACCATTAATCCATAACTTACAAGTATCTAAATAATTAGTTAAAACTCAAATTTCATACCACCTGTTGGAAAAATAGCCAATCCATCATAATAGTTTTGGCCTGTTATGTAATTAAAACTTTCACCATTGGCTATTTGCTTATTCATAACATTCACTATATCTACAAAAACAGTAAGGGTTGCTGTTTTAAATTTGAAGTTATAATTGGCCCTAATGTCTAAACTTTGAAAGTCAGGTAGTCTTAGCTCATTCCGCCCTATTAACTCTTTTGAATATCTAAAATCATTAGGATTGTTAAGCACATCTCTGTGAATAATGTAGTTATCCTTTGGTTTTCCAGTCGCATAGCGATACCTCATGGAAAATATCCAGTGTTTCTTATACTTGTAACTCAACATTAAATTAAATTGATGAGGTTGACTAAAAGCGAAATTATACTCTCCTATATCATCATGATCATTTCGTTTAATCTCGATGAAAGAGTATCCAATCTGTCCATGAAACCGTTTTACCAAACGCTTTGTAAGATTTACATCAATGCCTCTTCCCCATCCTGTCCCATCATTATTTTTAAATACGGTACCGGTAACTGGTGTAACAACTAAGTTATCAAATTCTTTATACCAAGTCTCAACAGTGAATTTCAAATCCGGTCGTATATATAATCGATAACCCAGAATATACTGCGCCACTTCCTCCATTCTTAGTTTAAATCCTTGAGGCTGGTCAGCAATGTCGGAATAAACAGGGTCCTGGAAGTATATACCATAACCGAAATTAAGACTGTTTTTTTCATTTAAAAAGTAGCTACCACTTAAGCGAGGTGAAATTACATGCTGTTCAGAAAAGCCTGTATAATCATATCTCACACCTGCATTCACAGAGAATCTCTTTCCAATCAACATTGAATAGTTAGCAAAACCAGATACGTTTAAGTTAGCATCATTGAATTTGGAGTTTACAAACTGCGGATAAACAACCTGAAATTGCTGATTTGGGTTAACTAAATCCGAAGACCGATAAACAAAATTAGTATCATTAGTGCTAAAATTTCGATTATTGGTCAAGCTTAATAAATCCATTTCGAATCCTGAAGACAACTTTTGATTTTTGTTAAAGGTAACATTGTACAGTGATCGATATCCCAATTTACTTTCTGAATATTTTTGTGTTTGAATACTGTTATTAAATGGAATTATAGGGTTTACCAAATTAGCTAATGTATCAGCATCCGGATAAGCCTTACCAACTTTTACATTAGAAGTATATGAAGTATAGTAAACAATGTTTTTCCAATAACTTTTGTTACTAGTAAGTGTTCGAAGATTTAGGCTGAAAACTGTTTTATTTCTTTTAAAATCGGGCAAGTAAAGTAAGTTCAACTTTTTATCTGCATATACATTGTCAATGTTACGCACGAAACTTTCCGGACTTACTATGGCTAAAAAAGATAATTTATTCTTTTGATTAAGTTGAGTAGTAGTTTTAACAATTAAGTCACCATAAATCGGCAATCCGATATCTTTGAGGCCAATTAAGTTAACCAAAGCATAAAAATTCTGGTATCTCGCAGAAACAAATAAGTTAGTGTTTTTGAATATTTTACTTGGACCATCATAATTCAAGGTAATTCCTAATAAATCAAATTGCCCATCAATTACAGCATTTCTATTATTCCCTTCCTTAATAGTTAAACCCAAAAAAGAAGCACTTCTTCTTCCATAATCAGAACCAAATCCACCTCCCTGAAATTGTGCATTATCAATAACTCTGGGAGCAAATATGCTAAATCTTCCACCGTTTGGATCATTAAAAAAACTATTACCTTCTAAATGGCCTACCTCTGTTAATGGAATATCATCCACCATGTAAACATTGTCCCTCACACCCTGACCTCTCACTGAAATGGCTGAATAAATTCCACCGCTGCTAGAAACTCCGGGCAGCATTCCTATGGCCCTGAATATATCACCTTGTGACCCTGGATTTAGATTAATCTCCTCCCTGGAAAAACTATATGAAGAAACAGGATTATACCTGTTATTTTCATATCTCAGAGCTCTAACTTCCACAGAATCCAGAATATTGATTCCTTTATGTAGCGAAACTTCTCGATAACTACTTTTGTCTTTAATTACATTTATATCATTAATAATTTGTATCTCATAACCGTTATATCTTATCATTATTGCACAAACTCCAATGCTAACATCCCTTATCTCAAAATAGCCAGAAGTATCAGTTAATGAACTTTTTAGGGTATTAACTACGAAAACCTTTGCTCCACTGACAGGCTGTTTGCTGTCTCCATCTAAAACTCTTCCTGTAATAGATCCAAGGCCAGTATGTTGAGCGATCGCAGAGTAGTTAAGAAAAAATGTAAAAAAAAGTAATTTTAAGATTTTTGTATATGGACACATAAACTTTACAAATATAAATATTAAAAGTCTCTGGGTGATTTAAACTTATCGGAAACACCGACTATTCTGCTTAACAATCTTGATACGAAAATATTCGCATACACAGAAACACCAAACCGATCTACATTTCTAAAAGAAATTTTTTTGATTATAGTTTAATTAAAGGAGTTTAAGCTTGCTTTTTTACAAGATAAGAGCGCTGAAAAGTCTCTTCACTTAGAACAACGTTAAGTAATAACTATATTCTTTAACGCTGTTTTCAAAATTATAAGTATCTTATATTACCTAGATAACTTTTAATCAAAATATAATACCATCTACTAGTGGTCCCGCCAGGAATCGAACCTGGATCTAATGCTCCGGAGGCATTCGTAGTATCCATTCTACTACGGGACCTTTCTGTGAAAACAGGTTGCAAATATCTGCATTTAACCCCGAATTCGTCCCACAAAAATCTGCATTCCGTCAGATTGACCCTTTTGTGTACCCATCCCCGCTTTACTTCGTAACTTTGCCCTGTATGGAAATCCGTATTCGCATACCCAAAACCGCCCTGCTGGCCCTCGCTGCCCTGTTCCTAAGCACCGGTTACAAAACCTACGATAACCTTTTTGAATACAGCAAAAACCTGGAAATATTTGCTACCGCCTACAAACAGGTGGGAACCCAATTTGTAGATGACATAAACCCCGGAACCCTCATGCGCAAAGGCCTCGATGCCATGCTGGCCTCACTTGACCCCTACACGAACTACTACAGCGAAGCCCAAACCGAAGAAGCCATGATCGAGCGGCAGGGCGAATATGGCGGGGTGGGCTGCCGCATCTTCATACGCAACCGCTACCCCGTGGTGAGCGAGGTTTTTCGAGGCTACGCCTTCGCCAATGCCGATATTCGCTGTGGAGACATCCTCAAGTTCGTGTCCGGACAGGACATGGCCGGAAAATCCACCGGCGATGTGGGCGCTATGCTCCGCGGTGCACCCAATACATCCCTTACCCTCATTGTGGAGCGAAATGGGAAACCCCTGGAGAAAAAAATTACCCGCGTTTCCGTGCGCACCAAAAACGTGCCCTGGTCCGGCATGATCAACGAACAGACCGGCTACATCAAGTTGGATGAATTTGGCCAGAACTGCGCTCAGGAAATAGAAACCGCTCTCACCACGCTGCAAAAAAATCCGGGAATGAACAAACTGGTTTTGGACCTGCGCGGAAATGGTGGTGGCCTGCTGGCCGAAGCCGTAGACATAGTGGGGTTGTTTGTGGGCGAAAACAAACTGGTTGTGAACATGAAAGGCCGCACCACCGAAAGCAATCGCAAATGGATGACCCGCAAGCCGGCCGTAGCACCGGATTTACCCCTGGTGGTGCTGGTTGACGCCCAAAGCGCCAGCGCCAGCGAAGTAGTGAGTGGCAGCCTGCAGGACATGGACCGCGCTGTTATCATCGGACAAAACAGCTTTGGCAAAGGGCTTGTGCAAAACTTCTATCCGCTGCCCTACCGCACACAGATGAAAATTACCACTGCCAAATACTACACCCCAAGCGGTCGGTGCATACAGCTGCTGGATTACAGCAAACGCAACCCCGATGGCAGCGCGGGCAGCATCCCCGACAGCCTGCGCAAAGCATTCAAAACCGCCGCAGGACGCACAGTGTATGACGGTGGTGGCATTCGTCCTGATGTGGTCGTAGATCCCTTTAGCGGTGAACCCCTTATCAAATACCTGCTGGAAGAAAGATATGTTTTTGACTTCGCCAATGAGTTTCGCAACAACAATGAATCCCTGCCTGCCGATGAGCGGTTTATTACCCCGGCGCAATTTGAGGTTTTTGGAAAACAATGCGCAGTAAAATTGAAAATTCAGCTTCGCAAAAAGATGGAAGAATCCCTGCAAAACAGCGTGAAAGACGAAGAGCTGGTGAAAATGATCATGAACGGTGTGAGCGATGCCAAACTGGAAAAAGCCGTGCTCGACCACATCAACCACTGTGGCGAAACCCTGATGTACCGCATGGAGTCAGAAATCATAGCCCGCTACCCCAATGCGGAACGTGAGTACAAGCATATGTTTGCCGGCGACCCCGACTTGGCTACGGCACTCAAAACCCTGAACAACCAAGATGCGTACAACCGCATTCTCCGAAAATAAATGAGCACACTGCAATGGCTGATGTTGCCCCTGGTGGGCGCCGCAGGCGGCTTTCTGGCCGGCATGCTGGGCGTGGGCGGTGGCATTATCTTCATACCATTGCTAAGCTGGCTGTTTGCCTCCGTGGGAATGCCCCCGGAAGAAATTGTGCGTTTTACCCTAGCCAACAGCATTTTGCTGGTGGTTGTGAGCGGATTGGCAGGAACCTGGAAACAATACCGTCTGGGCGAATGGCAATGGCGCAAAGTATTGAGTATAGGCATTCCTGGGGCCACGGTTTCGTACGCGGTCACCTATGCCATTCAGCATGGCGACTGGTACAGCAAATCCCGGTTTAATCTCGTATTTCTATTGTTTTTAGCCATATCTACCGGCAACATGCTTTTTGGCAAAAAAACAGACCCTGAAGCACCCACACCAGAGGAAAAACCGCTATCCGCCATGCTGGTAGGCATCTTTGCCGGCGCGGTGGTTGCCCTGAGCGGTCTTGGTGGCGGTGTAATTATGGTTCCCCTTTTTCGCATGGTGCTCAAAATGCCCATGCGGCAGGCCACAGCGCTTTCTCTGAGCATTATCCCCGTGCTGGGGATTGCCCCGCTAACAGGCTATATGCTGGCGCCCGGTGCTACCGAATTACCGTTTATACATACAGGCTACATTGCCTGGCCCTACGTGCTGCCCATGGCTGCAGGTGTAGCGGTGTTTGCCACCCTGGGCATGAAAGCGGCCAAACGTATCTCCGAAACCACTTTGCGAATTATCTTTGCAATCCTTTCTTCCATTGTAATTGTTAAAACCCTGTATGACATTTTTTCTTAACAACCCTAAGAACCTCTTACTCACTGCTGCTGTGGTATTTGTGGGATTTTTGCAGGCCCAGAAATCTGTAAATGAAAAACGCATCAACCGCCTTTCGAACGATGTAAGCTATCTGGCCTCCGATGCGTTGGAAGGCAGGCAAACCGGTTCTCCTGGCGAAAAACTGTCAGCGGAATTTATCGTTTCACGCATGAAAGAAGCCGGTCTAAAACCCCTCAAAAAGAACTGGTTTCAAACTTTTGATATCATTCAGCTACGCATAGCAAAACAACAGTGCGAACTGGCATTTGTGATGGGTCCGGGAGCGGTAAAATCATTGTTTCTAAACGAACACTTTTACCCAATCAGTCAGTCCGGTAATGAAGACAGTGCAGAAGCAGAGATTCTCGATTGCGGATACGGCCTGGTTTCGCGCGACAGCATCAAAAGAGATGATTTTGAAAATGACGGCGGTGTAAAAGGTAAAATTGCCATTATCCGACTGGGTTTTCCCGGCGATCAGGATAACATAAAAAGTCCATATGCCGGTGTAGCTGATATCAATACCAAAATCAGAGAGGCGCTGGCACACGGAGCTGTTGGCATTCTATTCCTGCCGGGAAGCAGTGCAGCAGAAATTCCCAAAGCCCAGCTAGACCGAAATGCCAAAACATTTAATATCCCCATTTTTTACCTCACCGACGGATTTGCCAGAGAATTGCCCCGTGGCATGACCATGAGAATGAAAAGCCATATTGCGGTATTTAAAAACACGGCCCACAATGTTGTTGGGGTTTCCGGTAAATTTAAAAAGGGCAAAAACAGCATTATTGTCTGTGCCCACCACGACCACCTCGGTTTTAACGAATATGGCGGAAGCCGCTACACCGGCCCGCAGGCCATTCATAATGGTGCCGATGACAATGCCAGCGGTGTGGCAGCCATGCTGGAACTGTCACGCAGCCTCAAAGGCCTGAAATACAAAAAGAATAACCTGGTTTTTGTGGCTTTCAGCGGCGAAGAGCTGGGGCTGCTGGGCTCAAAACACTTTTTACAGCAGTGCCCCGTACCCAAACAAAAAATCAGTTACGTCATCAACATTGATATGCTGGGCCGCCTTGATTCGCAAAGCAAAACCCTGATGGTAAACGGTGTGGGAACCAGCCCTATTTGGAAAACCACCCTTTCAGCCATCAAAAACGACACAAACCGCATACGTATTGCCACCACAGAAAGTGGACTTGGCCCGAGTGACCACGCATCTTTTTACCTGGAAGGTATTCCCGTGCTGCATTTCTTCAGCGGTCAGCATGAAGACTATCACAAACCTTCCGACGATGCCGATAAAATCAACTACGCAGGCATGGCTGCCGCCGTGGAGGTAATCGAACAGGTAATTTCAGCCAATACAGGCAAGAAAAAACCTGCCTTTACCAAAACCAAAGATGTTACCCCGGGACGCAGCAATTTCAAAGTTACGCTGGGTGTGATGCCCGATTATACCTATACCGGCAATGGCATGAGACTGGATGGCGTTACCGAAGGCCGCCCCGCCCAAAAAGCAGGCCTGCAGCGCGGCGATATTATTACCCGCGTGGGCGAAATCAGCATTGGAAACGTTTCGGACTACATGAATGCGCTTTCCAAATTTGAAAAGGGCCGGAAAGCAGAAGTAAGCTACCTTCGTGACAGCAAAACCCTAACCACTACCGTTGAGTTTTAACCATGAAAATCATTGACCACATTCGCGGCGCTGCCGGTAAAACCCTTTTTTCATTTGAAATTCTTCCCCCACTTAAAGGAGCAGATATAGCCACACTGTGGAAAGGCATAGACCCCCTCATTGAATTCAAGCCCTCGTTTATCGATGTTACCTACCACCGCGAGGATTTTATCCTGCGCAACAGACCCGACGGCAGCTTCGACAAGGTGAGCACACGCAAACGACCCGGCACCGTGGCCATTTGTGCGGCTTTGCAGCACAAATACAAGATTGATGCAGTTCCGCACCTGATCTGTGGTGGATTTTCACGCGAAGACACCGAAAACGCACTCATCGACCTCGACTTTCTGGGTATTGATAACATTCTTGCCCTTCGTGGTGATGCCCGCAAAGGCGATTCCCACTTCATTCCCGAACCGGATGGCCATAAAAATGCCCTTGACCTTATACACCAGATCCGTAATATGAATGCAGGTATTTACCTGGATGAGGAGTTAACCAATGCCCGCGATACGCATTTCTGCATAGGAGCAGCGGCCTATCCTGAAAAACACATGGACGCCCCCAGTATGGAGGTAGATATGAAATACCTAAAACGCAAGGTAGAAGCCGGTGCCGATTTTCTGGTTACCCAAATGTTTTTTGATAACCGCCACTATTTCGACTTTGTGGCAAAATGCAGGGAAAACGGCATTCAGGTGCCCATTATTCCCGGTATAAAACCCCTCAGTACCGCCAAGCAAATGGACGTGCTGCCCCGCATATTCCACATTGAGATGCCCGAAGACCTGCGCAAAGCCACCGAAGGAATTACCGATGATGCTGCCATCAAGCAGATTGGCACAGAATGGGCCACCATGCAGTGCAAGGAACTGATGCAAAAAGGTGCACCGGTACTCCATTTCTACACCATGGGCAAAAGCGAACAAACCTCAGCGATTTGCAGGGCCATTTTCTGATGAAGGGAATCGTTGTTAAAAGCACAGGAAGCTGGTACAACGTACTCGATGAAGAAGGTAAAGCATGGAAAGCCCGCGTTCGCGGTAAAATCCGTCTGCAGGAAGCCGATACCAGCAACCCCATTGCGGTAGGTGACCGGGTGCTGCTGCAACCCGATCCGCAATACCCCGACACCTGCAGCATCACCGACATTGAACCCCGAAGAAACTGGGTTATCCGTAAAAGCAACAAACTGAGCAGCCGAAGGCAAATCATTGCTGCCAACATCGATGTGGCCGTAATGGTTGCCGGACTGGCAGCTCCCCGCACTTCATTTGGCTTTATTGACCGTTTTTTGGTGTGCTGTGAAGCATTTCATATACCGGCCATAATATTCCTTAATAAAACCGATTTACTGCCCGCAGAAGGCCTGGAATTGTTAGACGAGGTGGGAGAAATTTACCGCAATGCCGGTTATAAAGTCATCACCGGATCGGCGACTACGGGGCAGGGCGTGGATGAACTTAAAAAAGAAATCGCCGGAAAAACCGTGTTGTTTGCAGGACACAGCGGCGTGGGCAAAAGCACCCTGCTAAACTGCATGTTTCCGGAGGCCGAAGCCCGCGTTGGCATCATTTCCGAGGCACACGAAAAAGGCAAGCACACCACCACGTTTGCCGAGATGCATATGTTTGAAGGACCCACAGGCATTATTGACACTCCCGGCATCCGCGATTTCGGCCTGGTAGACATTCTGCCCAAAGAAAGCGGGCAATATTTTCCGGAGTTCAGGCCATTTTTAAACCATTGCAAGTTCAACGACTGCAGCCACACCAATGAACCGGAGTGTGCCATCAAAACTGCTGTGGAAAAGGGGCGAATACCCATGCAGCGTTTTTATTCCTACCTGAGCATTCTGCAAGGCGAGGATGTGTTTAGTTGAATAAAAAAAGGCGGTATCGCGCCGCTACAACCCGCTGTCCTTGCTGCCTTCCGGCCCTGGGGAATTGAACGGGGAGCTGGCCGTACCGCCGGTGCAAAGATAAGGAATATTGGGTTTATTGGTCTCATGGCTTATTGGTTTATTGGAAAACAGGCCCATGCCGGCCCCGGGTTTGAACCGTGGGCTATGAGCCGGGTCGGCGCATGGATAATAGACAAACTATACACTATACACCCGTATTCCCGTAATTTTGAACCTTCATGGCAAAAACAGATCTGGAATTCAACAAAAACGAAGACCTGAACAAACAGGCCTGGGATGCAGTCAAGCAAAAACTGTCCGTAATCCACCAGGGTGGCGGGGCCAAAGCGGCCGCCAAACAAAAGGAAAAAGGCAAAATGCTGTGCCGCGAACGCATTGATTACCTGCGCGATAAAGACTCCGAATGGATCGAAATCGGCGAGTTTGCGGGCTATGACATGTACCCCGAACACGGGGGCTGCCCCGCCGGCGGCGTGGTGGCTGGCATTGGCTTTGTATCAGGACGCCAGTGCATGATTGTGGCCAATGACGCCACCGTGAAAGCCGGCGCCTGGTTTCCCATTACCGGCAAGAAAAACCTCCGCGCCCAGGAAATTGCCATGGAAAACCACCTGCCTATCATTTACCTCGTAGACAGCGCCGGCGTGTACCTGCCCATGCAGGACGAGATTTTCCCTGACAAAGAACACTTCGGACGCATCTTCCGCAACAACGCTATTATGAGCAGCATGGGCATCACCCAGATTGCCGCCGTAATGGGAAGCTGCGTGGCCGGAGGTGCATACCTGCCCATCATGAGCGATGAAGCCCTCATCGTGGATAAAACCGGATCCATCTTTTTGGCCGGCAGCTACCTGGTAAAAGCCGCCATTGGCGAAGATGTAGACAATGAAACCCTGGGCGGAGGCACCACGCAAAGTGAAATAAGCGGGGTAATCGACGATAAATTCCCCGACGACAAAAGCTGCCTGGACCGCATACGCTACATCATGGACAAACTGGGCAAACCCCACGATGCCGGTTTTAGCCGCGTGAAACCCGCCGCACCCAAGGAGAACCCCAAAGACATCTGGGGAATTCTGCCCTCAGAACGCTCCAAACCCTACAAAACCCTGGAAATCATTCACCGGCTGGTAGACAACAGCGAGTTTGAGCAATACAAAGAGAACTACGGCAAAACCATCATCTGCGGTTATGCTCGTATCGATGGATGGGCTGTGGGCATTGTGGCCAACAACCGCGAACTGGCAAAGGCAAAAAAACCCGGTGGCAGCACCGAAATGCAGTTTGGCGGTGTCATCTACAGCGACAGCGCCGATAAAGCCGCCCGCTTCATCATGAATTGCAACCAAAAAAACATTCCCCTGGTGTTTCTGCAGGATGTAACCGGCTTTATGGTAGGCAGCCGCAGCGAACAGGGCGGTATCATCAAGGATGGTGCTAAAATGGTAAATGCCATGAGCAACAGCACGGTTCCCAAGTTTACCGTGATTATGGGCAACAGCTATGGCGCCGGTAATTACGCCATGTGTGGCAAGGCCTACGACCCCCGTCTGATTGTGGCTTGGCCCTCGGCAAAAATAGCCGTGATGGGTGGCGAACAGGCCGCTAAAGTGCTGCTGCAAATTGAGGAAATGAGCTTAAAAGCCAAGGGTGAGGAAATTACCCCAGAAGCCAAAAAGGCCCTGCTGGATAAAATCACGCAGCGATACGAAAACCAAACCACGCCCTACTACGCGGCCTCGCGCCTGTGGGTAGATGCCATCATCGATCCCCTGCAAACCCGCACCTGGATTAGCATGGGCATTCAGGCCGCTTCGCAGGCACCCGTAAAACCCTTCAATGTAGGGGTGCTGCAAACCTGAAGAAGATGTTTGTTGTTTAAACAAACTTTTACTAACTTTGTTAAAACACTAAACTATGGCAAAGCAGGAACCCCGCAGAAGTTTTTTAACCCGCCTTGGACTGGGAATAGCCGGTGCAGCTGCACTGCCAGCTCTGGCTATGGCCAAAGCCTTTAAAAAAGAAGAAGAAATGAGCAATCCCATCAAACGCAGCATGGAACTCGGTTTTCAGTGGGAAACCCTGGATCCGTTTTTGTTTTGTGTGCACCACGAAGATTATTTCCCCGCCGGCAACGAGCAGATGGGCCCCGCACCTGAACTGCTGAGCGGGCGTTCCATAGGCGATGATTTTATTATCAAAGACGGATGGCGAATGTATCACGGCGATACCGTACCCGGTTTTCCGGGTCATCCTCACCGCGGTTTTGAAACGGTGACCGTGGTGCGCCGCGGGCTGGTGGACCACGCCGATTCACTGGGTGCGGCAGGCCGCTATGGCGATGGCGATGTGCAGTGGATGACTGCAGGTAAAGGTGTGCAGCACTCCGAAATGTTTCCCCTCATCCATCCGGATAAGGATAACACCATGGAGCTGTTTCAAATATGGCTGAACCTGCCCAAAAGAAATAAAATGGTGGAGCCGCACTTCAAAATGCTTTGGAGCCACACCATACCCCGCCATAACCACACCGATACCAATGGCAAAAACACCATGGTAGAAGTGATTGCTGGCAGGCTGGCCGACAAAACCGCTCCGGCTCCCCCACCAGACTCATGGGCCGGTATCCCCGAAAATCAGGTGGCCATCTGGAACATCAGCATGGAGGAAAACGCATCTTTCACCCTACCCGCCGCCGGCGATGGAATCAATCGCATGCTCTATTTCTATGAGGGAGATGCGCTTACCCTAGCGGGTTTCGAACTGAAGGCCTACCACGGTGCCGAACTGGATGCACGCGCCGATGTACTCATTCAAAACGGTGGCAAAGCAGGTAAAATCCTGATTCTGCAAGGCAAACCCATTCAGGAACCCGTTATCCAATACGGTCCGTTTGTGATGAACACCAAAGACGAAATCTACCAGGCATTTCAGGATTACCACGCCACGCAATTTGGCGGCTGGCCCTGGCCCAAAACCGGGCAGGTTCATGACCGCAGCAAAGGCCGATTTGCCTTGCATGCAGATGGCAGGGAAGAGTTGCCGGGGTAAAGTTCGCTGTCTATCTTTTTTCAGGGATTATAAAATCCAGTGCATCCTTCATTTGCTTGCGCCATTCCGTCTCATTATGGTCAGCCCCTTGATAAACCACCGTTTTCCAGTTTTTACCGAAGACATAACCGCGTTTTTTCATAACCCCATCCACTTTTTGCTGGTGCGGACCATACAGTGAGTCCAGATAGCCGGTGCCGTGGGCAAAAAATATCTTGTGTTGGCCATTAATAGGCAGTTTTTGGGATAAATATCGCTGAAACGCAGCCGGTGCGGCACGATAACGAAGGTGCGATGTACCCGGCCAGTGTGTAGAAAGACAAATGGCTCTGCCAAACACATCAGGATATTCGCATAGAGCATACCAAGAGATAAGTCCGCCCATACTGGCCCCTGCTATGATGGTATTGTCAGGGTTTGTTGCCGGCACAAATCGTTTGTCTATGTAAGGTTTGAGTTCATTAACCAGAAATTGAAGATACGCATCGGCATTCGAGCTACCCGCACTGCCAAATAAGGGCACACGACCCCCGATTTTATTAATAATGCTATCCTTATCGGCCACCGATATATAGTTATCCCAAACCTTTTGCGGAAAATAATCGCCGCTGCGGTTCTTGCCGTCATTCCAGATGCCCACCACCACGGCTTTTTGGGCGCGGGCCGCCAATATTTCATCGACACCCCACTCCTGCTTGTTCCAGGTAACACGGCTATCAAACAGCATTTGCCCGTCGTGCATGTAAATAACTGGCACAGATGTTCCCGGTGTGTAGCCATCAGGCAGCCATACTGCCACCCTGTGCGGGGCTGTGTACTTTGATGAAAAATAACCCAACTGAATGAGTTCTCCTGCGGACACCTCAGGATCTTTCTGTCGCCGCAGGGTTCCAGTTTGTATTGCCCCCCAGGTTAATGCCGGACTCCAAAAAGTATTGGGCATCATGGTAAATAGCACTGCAGAATCTTCGAATACCAGGCTGTAATTAAATTGCGAGCCTGGAATGCCTTTACTGAATGACAGGCAATTTCTGGCAAACCTTGCGGGATGTTTTAGGCTGTCGTAACCGGAGATGGTGGCCATACCGGAGTTGCTGTCTTCCACGGTAAGCGTGAGGGTATCGTAGTGTTTTTCGTAACCGGAGGTAGCAATAAACGTCATTGAATAGGCAGGTTTACCTTGTCCGAAAGCACCTTTGGGCGAAGGATAAATACTGATTTGCCGTACATATCGGTTTCCTTCGGTTTTACTGCCGGGATGAACCAACACAGAACCTTCAAATGTGCCTAAAAAACGCTGTGGAAGAACGCCTGAGGCATTTTGGGCGCTCAGCCAACCCATTCCATACAAACAGGCAAAAAATGCTGCTGAAAGCCCTTTGATCATGTTTGGCGAAAATAGTACAAAACCTGCTGAATGGGGTTACTTTTGCAGGGTTGTAAGCAAGCATTGTGGGAACCAATTACCTGTCCATCGAAAACATATCCAAAACCTGGCATGACCGACCCGTGCTTTCGGGCATTTCCTTTGGCATAGACAAAGGTGAAAAAGTAGCGCTGGTTGCAGGAAACGGACAAGGTAAAAGTACCCTGCTCAGCATCATCAGCGGGCAGGAAAGCCCCGACTCAGGTCAAGCCATTCTGCGCAAGGACATCACCGTGGGGTTTTTGCCCCAGGAACCCGAACTCAATCCCGCGCAAAGCATTCTGGAAAATGTATTGCTGCAGCAAACCCCGGTAACCCGCGCCGTAGCCGAATATGAAAAGGCCCTGCTACTTCAGGAAGAAAATCAGACTGATGCAGCCCTTGAGGCCCTGCAAACCGCGACTGAAACCATGAACCGCCTGGGTGCCTGGGATTATGAATACCGGGTGAAACAGATTCTCAACCAGCTGAAAATCCGTGATGCGGGACAGTCAGCGGCATCGCTCAGCGGCGGACAGAAAAAGCGGGTGGCGCTGGCGCGTATTCTCATCAGCGAACCCGATCTGCTCATACTCGACGAACCCACCAACCACCTGGATCTGGACATGATTGAGTGGCTGGAAGATTACCTTACCCAGCGCGATATTACCCTGCTGCTCGTTACCCACGACCGCTACTTTCTGGACCGTATATGCGACCGCATCATTGAGCTGGATGGCGGACAGATATACCACTACAAAGGCAACTACAGCTATTTCGTGGAAAACAAAGCCCACCGGGAGGAAGTGGCTGCCAGCGAGGCTGAAAAAGACCGAAACCTCTTTCGCCGCGAACTGGATTGGGTTCGCCGCATGCCCAAAGCCCGCACCACCAAAAGCAAAAGCCGCATAGATTCGTTTGATGACCTTCAGGAAAAACTCAAGGGTGTAAAACGCAAAAATGAACTGAACATTACCATGCGCATGGAGCGTCTGGGGGCAAAAATCCTGGAACTGCACCACGTGAAAAAAGCCTTTGGCGACCTCAAAATCCTGGAAGATTTCAACTACATCTTCCGACGTGGCGAAAAAGTGGGCATCGTAGGGCCCAACGGCGTGGGAAAATCTACCCTGCTGAACATGATTATGGATCTGGAATCCCCCGATTCCGGCAAGATTGTGACCGGCGACACCATGGTGTTTGGATATTTCAGCCAGCAAACCTTTAAGGTGGATGACCACAAAAAAGTGATTGATGTGGTGCGTGATGTGGCCGAATGGATACCCATGGCCAACGGCCATAAACTCACGGCCTCGCAACTGCTGTTGCGGTTTGGCTTTTCATACGACAAACAGTGGGATTTTGTTTCCAAACTCTCCGGAGGCGAAAAACGGCGCCTGTTTCTCATGAGCATTCTGATGAAAGCACCGAATTTCCTCATCCTGGACGAGCCTACCAACGACCTCGATATCGAAACGCTGGGCGTGCTGGAACAATTTCTGCTTGATTACCAGGGCTGCGCCATTGTGGTAAGCCACGACCGTTACTTTATGGACAAGGTGGTAGATCACCTGTTTGTGTTCGAAGGCAACGGCATCATCCGCGATTTTCCCGGCAGCTACAGCGATTACCGCGAGTGGAAAGAGCTGCAGGAGGAAATGCAGACGGCCCCAAAACCCGTGGAAACCAATACAGCCGAAAAAACACCAGAAGCCACAGAAAAACGCAAACTGACCTTCAAAGAAAAGTTCGAGCTGGAGCAACTGGAAAAAGAGCTGCCTCAGATGGAAGCCCGCAAAGCGGAAATAGAGCAGGAACTCGCCACCAAATTTGACGATTACGAACAGATTGTAAAACTCACCGCCGAACTGGAAAAGCTGAAATCAGACCTGGACGAAAAGGGCATGCGCTGGCTGGAACTCAGCGAAATGTAGGGAGTAGATTGGGCTGGTTTGCTCAATTTTCTGCTGATCAGTGTACCCATGTGAATAACATCTCTTTGCGCCTGCTGCTTTTACTTGCCTAAATTTGCCGCATGGCTAAACACGCTTATGTATTTCCCGGCCAGGGCAGCCAGTTCGTGGGCATGGGAAAAGACCTCTACGACAACGCCCCCGAGGCAAAGGCCCTATTTGAACAGGCCAACGATATCCTTGGTTTCCGCATCACCGACCTCATGTTTGCAGGCACCGATGAAGACCTGAAACAAACCCGGGTAACGCAACCCGCCATATTCCTGCACAGCGTGATTCGTGCGCGCATGCTTGACAATTTCCACCCCGATATGGTGGCGGGCCACTCACTCGGCGAATTCAGTGCGCTGGTGGCCAATGGCACCCTTTCCTTTGAAGATGGCCTCAAACTGGTGTATCAGCGGGCCATGGCCATGCAGGAAGCCTGTGAAATGCAACCTTCTACCATGGCAGCAGTGCTGGCACTGGAAGACCACAAAGTGGAGGAAATATGTGCCGGTATCAAGGGTGTGGTGGTTCCTGCCAACTACAATTGTCCGGGGCAGCTGGTAATTTCGGGCAGTATAGAGGCCGTGAACGAAGCCTGCGAAGCCCTAAAAGCGGCCGGTGCCAAGCGCGCCCTGGTGCTACCCGTGGGTGGTGCTTTCCACAGCCCGCTGATGGAGCCGGCCCGTGAGAAACTGGCAAAAGCCATTGAAAACACGCCATTCGCCGAACCTTCATGCCCGGTGTATCAGAATGTGACCGCTTCGGCTGTTACCGATAAGGAAAGCATCCGCAAAAACCTCGTTGCCCAGCTTACTGCACCCGTAAAATGGACCCAAAGCGTGCAGGCTATGTGGGCCGATGGCGCCACCCTGTTCACCGAAGTGGGACCCGGAAAGGTATTGCAGGGACTTGTTAAAAAGATTGCTCCGGAAGCAGAAACAGAAGGCTTCCAGTAAGGCTTACCGGATCAGGTTCACCGAACCGGTGATTACCTTGTCTTTCTTTCCGCTCCTGTCTTTCAGCATAATCTGGTAAAAGTACGTTCCTTCGGGAAGCCAGACCTTGTTGTTGTCTACGGTACCATCCCAGCAGGCTTCCAGGTTATCGCTGTAATAAATGCGTTCTCCCCAGCGGTTAAAAATCTTCAGGCTGCCGGTATTGCAGTTTTTATTCAGCCCTACCACTTTGTAGCAATCGTTTTTGCCGTCCTGGTTGGGTGTGAACACATTGGCCAAACGGATATCCTGCAGGCTGTCCGCATTGATGGAAATGCGCTTTTCCAGCGTATCCCTGCAACCGGAAGTGGGGTGGGTGATGTAGACCTTCAACCGGTAAATTCCGGGGTTATACTTGTGGGTTACCTCCAGGCCATTGGTATTGGTGCTGTCGCCAAAATCCCAGTACGGATTGCCAATGCCCTGTCCTTCAACCCTGAATTTCCATTCGGAAGTGCATGGTTCTGATTCCGTCAACAGGAGTGCCAGCGGGGTTTCCTGCACTTCCACATCCAGCTGAAAACTATCCAGTTTATTGCAGGATGAAGAATCTATCATTCGCAGTTTAACAGTGTATTTACCGGGCTTGGAATAGGCATGCTTTGGATTGAGAACTGTATCGGTTTTTCCGTCACCAAAATCCCAGAAATAGCGCGCGCGCAGACCGGGTGTGACTACCTTGAACTGAATAGGGTTGGGCATGCACACAGGATTTGGGGTAGCGGTAAAAGGCGATGCAATGGCATAGGAAATCCCGAACTCCAGCTTAAAACTGGCGTTGCTGCAGCGGTAACTCAGGTTGGTTGGAAATGCAGAGCCCGCCGTGGTAGGAAAATCATTCAGTCCGGGCGGATTGTTGGGGCAACTGGCGCATACCGATTGGTAAATCACGCCGCGCTTGTCAAATCGGCTGGTACCGCCATCCACATGGTCTTCGCTCTGGTTGCCGCCAAAATAGGTTGCATACAGCACGTTGGTGGCATCCTTGCTGAGTGCCAGTAAATAAAAATCGGCATCATCCGTAGTCTTCTGTATGGCATCCGGGGTTACTGGCAAGCCGGCAGTAGTTCCCGCATTGCCCACACCCACGTTGCTACCCCAGCCGCTAAAGTAAATGTTATAGCACTTATCTACCATAAAGGCACAGGGACTTAATTCCGGTGTACCGGAGCGGTTGCCAAAGGTGGTGGCCCATTGCTGTGTTGTCAGGTCATTGCTGAGTTTACCAATAAACTGGGTGGTATTGTCCTTACCATACTTTCCGGCACTGCGCGTTATCCTGCCTTCTGTCTGTCCGTTGATGTAGATGTTTTGCTCCGGGTCATAGTCCAAAAAATAAATCTGCTCATAGGCCAGAGTACCCCAAAATGTGCTCCGCAGAACAGAACCTGTGTCCGGATTCATTTTCACCACAAAACCATCGGCTCCCCCACCCTGATAGGTTGTTTTGTATGTGTTTCCCACTATCGGAAAGCCGCTGCTCACGGTTCCGCCACCCACGAACAAATTGCTGCTGTCGTCCAGCTTCACAGAGTATGCTGCATCATCACTGATTCCGCCCAGGTAGGTGCTCCAGCGCAAGCCACTCAGATTTCCATTCAGCGAAAACACCACGGCATCCAGACCGCCTTTAGCCGTTCCATAAGCGGCACGCTGAACCGGAAAATTATTGGATCGGGTGCAGGTAGCCGCGAAAATATTGCCCTTCCCATCGGCCAGCACATCTCCCCGGAAGTCGTCGGCATAATTGTAATGCAACGCGCCAGTATTGATGCCGTCGTTGCCGGATCCTCCCAGATATGTGCTTCCCATGAGGGTTGTGCCATTGCTGCTGATTTTGGCTACATACAAATCGTGGTTGCCGTTATGGGTTTTATCAAATGCGCTTCCCGAAACCGGAAAATCATCGGACAAGGTTGTGCCCAGTACCAGCAGGTTGTTTTTTTCGTCTATGCATAGACTATGCGGATATTCATTGCTTTTGCCGCCCAGATACGTGGCAAAAACCAGGCTGCTGCCATCAGGCTTATATTTGGATATGGCTATATCACAGGGCAAAAAAACAGGCGCAGCCGCAGGACCACTGCCACCATACACGGTCTGAAAAGCTCCTGTCGTAACCGGATAATCTCCTTGATCGGTGTCTACAATGCCGCCGGCATACAAATGCCCTGTGGAATCATAGGTGGCCGTGAAGCCAAAGTTATCGCCACGCGAACCGGAATACGTGCTAAAAACCAGCACAGGATCGATGATCAGAGGTTTACGTTTGTCATAAACACCTGTTAAAAACGACAATGTATTTTCTTCCTGTTGAAACGCACATTCCACCGGCTTTTCACCCTGAAATGCCAAGGGTTGCTTTAAGGTGAAATTGCCTACGGATGTTTCGCAGACGGCCGCATTTTCAATCAGTGAAATGCGATTTTGGCCTTGCAGGTCCATTCGAATCACAGAGGCATCGGCTCCCGGATTCAGCAGCCAGTCAAATTCAATTTCTTCGCCGCGTGAATACACCATAAAATCGATACCCGGATATACGTTTTTCAGCTTGATGCGATTGACAGGATAAACCTCTGTGCGCCATTTGGCGGGGTTTTTACCCAAATAGTAGTTTTCATAATAGGCAGCTTCACCGCTTTGTTCGGCAGCGATTTTTTCAGCTGCATTGCAGCCTGTAAAACGAACCTTCAAAACGTGACCCCTGAGGGCAAACTGTGTGTCCTTGCCACGGTAGTGAAAAGCCTTGTGCACGTTGGGCAAATCTTCTTTGTGCAGCATTTTGATACTGAATCCGTTTTTTTCAATGAAAATGGCTCCTCCCTTAAAAACGGCCTTGGCAACAATGGGTTCATCCCATTGCCCTTCATTAGGTGTAAAATAAAGCGATGACTGCGATTGCAGTGAGATTGCGAAAAGCAAAAACCATATCAATATTAACAAACGCCACTGCACGCAATACAAAGATAAAGATTAGACGCCACACCCTCATTTCGTGTTGTCTTGGTACGGTAAAAAATTGGGATGATGAAATTGACTCGGGCTTGTCGGTCTCGCCCTGCCGCATTCCTTGCGCAAAGACCAACCAAGTGAAAAACCGACCAGAAGGGTCTCAAAAACGGGTATGATAGCGCCGGGTTAAGGCTGTTGCCATGCTTCGACAGGCTCGGCATGACATGCAGCTAAGCCTGGCCTAACGAATGCAATTACTCCAGCTTCATGTTCAGGCCCAGCGCAGTATTGAGCGTTTGCAGCATGGACTGAGGCGTGGTGCCCGGTTCGAAACTACCCGTAAACACCCGGTTCTTATCTTCAGCCTTTTGCCATACCAGCCCTTTACCAAAGCGGTTTTTCATCACCACAGAAATTTCAATTAGCGACGCCTTGCTAAAAATCAGTTTGCCTCCGCTCCACCGGCATGCAGCATCCGCCTTTCCACTGCGTAATTTTCCATCATTTAATACGGCCAGCATATTTCGGGTTAAGGTAGTGCGCTGCCCGGCAGCGTCCACCTGCACAGAACCATGTGAAACCTCCACCATGGGCATTTCAGCTGGATAATCTGTTACATTAAACCCTGTTCCAAGCACGGTAACATTCACATGTGTGCTTTGAACCACAAAAGGCAGCAATTCATTCCGTTTAACCTCAAAATGTGCCTGCCCTGATAAGGTAAGATGCCTGTTATGGTCATTAAAATCAGCATCATAAGCCAACCGGCTGTTGCTGTTCAGCGTCACTTCGGAACCATCAGGAAGCGTAAGTATTTTCACCTCTCCCGGGCCGGTGGAAGCAACCATGGGTTCCACATGACCACCGGCGATGTTTGAGTAAATAACGGCTGCAAACCCAACAACCAGCGCCACCGTGGCGGCAGCCAAAAACCATTTGCGGGTAAGCAGAGGCCTGTGGGTTACACGAAGATTGCGGCTGTTGATTTTGTTTTGCAGCATTTCCCATTGTTCCGCATTTTGTGCAGCCTGAGGATAGGAGTAGCCTGAAGCAAGTTCCCAAACCTCTTTGTATTCTTCCGAAACCGGATTTTTACGCTCGCCCATCTTACACCGTAACCCTTCCTGCAGCATTCACCAGCGCGTCTACCTGTTGCTTGATAATAGCAACGGTAACATTATACTGGGGATTTTTCTTCAACCATTCTTCCAGATGCTTTATTTCTTCGCGGGACATCAGTCCGGCTGCATACTTGGTTATCAGGTTGGATTCAAGTTGTTCCTTCATGCCTTATTTGTGACCTTTAATACCACAAAAGGCAAACCTACCCCCAAAGAAAAACCAAAAAATTTTTTACTCTCTGGGATAGGTGTCTTCCAGAATGTCTTTTTTGCTTTCCGGATAGGTATTTGCGGTGTAGATACGCTCAATAATTTCCACCACTTTCAAACCTTCCATGGCGTTGGTTGTGGGTGCTATATTGCGGTTGATGGTATCTACTACGTTTTCAATCACAAAATTGTGATTGGCTGCACTGCCTTTATATGGACCGTAGTCATTGGCCGGATTGGCAGGAGGAAGCTCGGGCATGGTGTAATCCTTAATGTGGCAGTATTCCACTTCATTCATGTATTGACCACCAATTTTCACGGTACCGTTTTCAGCAATGATGGTAATGGAGCTTTCAAAGTTTTTATCCCAAACACTGGTAGAGTAATTGATGCAACCCATTCCGCCGTTCAGAAAACGGAATTGTATCATGCCGGAATCTTCAAACTCTGTATTGGTTTTGTGGGTGAAATCCTCAAACTGGGCGCGGATATCGGTAATGTCGCCAAACAGCCAGTACATGATATCAATAAAGTGCGAAAACTGCGTGAACAGGGTTCCGCCGTCCAGCTCCTGCAGGCCTTTCCAGTTTCCTGATTTGTAGTAGCGGTCATCGCGGTTCCAGTAGCAATTTACCTGCACCATGAAGATTTTGCCCAGTTTACCGCTGTCCAGCAAATCCTTGATCCACACCGATGGTGGCGAATAGCGGTTCTGCATCACACAAAAAACGAGTTTGTGGTGTGCCATGGCATTGTATACCACCTGCTCGCACTCGGCCTTGCTGAGTGCCATGGGCTTTTCAATCACCACATGTTTGTTGGCTTTCAGGGCAGCCACGGCGTGCTGTCCATGCAGTCCATTGGGTGTAGCGATGTTCAGCACATCAAAATCAGGGCCTTCTGCAAGCAGGTTTTGAAGCGAGCTAAAAAAAGGAACTCCGAAGCTGTCTATGCCCAGGTCATTTTTGGGTCGAATATCGGCTAGGGCCACCAGTTCGGCATCCGGATTGCGCGCTATCATTTCGGCATGGCGCTTTCCGATGTGTCCGGTGCCGAGTACGGCAAATTTTACTTTCATTTCCGGTAAGGTGTTAATTGCTTATTTTCTAAAGTGTAAACGGTGTCGCAAATGTCGAAAACTTTTTCGCGGTGGGCAATAATAATGAGGGTTTTCCCCGATTTTTTTAATTCAGCCAAATGACCAAGCAGAATTTGCTCGGTGGCATCATCAAGGGCACTGCTGGGTTCATCCAGAATAAGTACTTCACTATTATGGTAGATAGCCCTGGACAGTGCCAGACGCTGTTTCTGGCCCTCACTAAGCCGTGAGCCGTGGTCGCCTACTTCGGCCTTCAGCAGATCTCCTGAAGCCTCGGGCCAGCTGAAAGCAGCCATTTTCAGCGCCTTGTGTATCCGTTGCGTATCGCTGGCATCTGTTCCAAAAACGACGTTGTCTGCAATAGTCCCATTGATGATATAGGGATCCTGGCCCAGATAGGCAAACAATTCCAGTGTGCTTTTACTTTCATCAATAAGCTCGCCATCCACATATATTTCGCCGCTTTTGGGCGGATAAAAACCCATCAGAAGCTTTACCAGCGTGGTTTTTCCGGCACCGGAAACCCCACGTATACCCACACACTCCCCTTTTTGGATTGTCAGGTTCAGCCCGGTAATAATTTCGGGTTTATCGATGAAGGCAAAGTGCACGTTCTTCATGCAGATCTCATGGTGAAAATGCCCTATGCTGTCCTTTTTCAGGCTGGGCTCCGTAACCACAGGCCTGAGCTGATCTGCGGTATAGGCACTTAGTTTCAGGTGCATCAGGCTTTGCAGAACCCGGTTGGCTGCAGGCAACATGCGAAAAATGGCAATAGCAAAAAGGGCCGCCAGGGCACGTACCTGACCAATATTGTCGCTGGAATAAAAATATGCATAAATCACCAGCAGGGTTATGCCAATCAGGGCAATCATTTCGTTGACCCTAAAAGGAAGTGTTTGCAAATTGATGGCGCGGATGCCGCTTTCGGAAAATCCGCGGAAGTATTGCAGCATTTTATCCCTGAAATGCGCTTCGGCACCGTGTGTAATGATATCTGTAAATCCGCCGCTGCCGTAATTGATTTCACGCAGTGCTTTGTCTCTGAACTTCCCGCCTGCTTCCCCCAGCTCCGTAATACGCCTGCGGGCAAAACGGTTTACCAGAAAAAATCCGCCGCCAATCAAACCCACAATGAGAAAGAAAATAAACGGATTGTACCAAGTGAAAAAAGCCGTCAGCAGTACCACAATGGCCAGCTCACTCATCAGCGTGAGATAAGGAATGTAGGTGCCGGAAACAAAGTAAAATGGCGAGAAAAAAACCACTTCATTGAAGCCCGGGCCATCTTGATTAAGGCGGTCATAGGAACGATCTTCAAAAACCCGCACATACGCCCGGTGCGATAGATTAAATGCAATTTCAGATGCCGTTTTACGGATATACTGCTGCAGCAAAAATGCCAAAATGCCTTTTACCATGAAAAATAGCAGAATTCCGCCAATCAGGGTTTTCAGAAAATTGGCCTCAGAAGAAAATCCCAACTGGTGAAAAATAAACCGCAGCTTGCTGCTCTTTTCCAGAAAAGAATGATCCAGTGCAAGCATCAGCACGGGTACCATGCTGCCAAGACCAATAATGTCAGTAACTGCCAGCAGGGTCTGTCCCAACAAAATCAACCGTGTTTTTCCCCGCTGTTCGCCGGTAAGCAACTGCCTGAACCCGTTGCGGGCATTGAGTATGATCTGTCTGGCATTCAAGGCAGACAAAGGTACGTAGATAAATGGATTTTGTAAATTCCTGCCCATTGTGAACCTTTGCAGTTAAATGCAGAAAGAAACGGTTTTGGTCATTGGTGCCTGCGGGCAACTGGGAACCGAGCTTACAGAGGCTCTTAGGGGAATTTACGGCGAAAACAATGTAGTAGCCAGTGATGTGAAAAAGAGCGATAACATCGTTTTTCAAACAGGTCCGTTTGAAGTGCTCGATATTCTCGACAAGCCCAAACTGCTGGAAATTCTGGAAAAATACAAACCCACCCAGGTATATCACCTGGCAGCCCTGCTGAGCGCCACGGCCGAAAAAATGCCCGAATTTGCCTGGAAACTCAACATGGATGGTCTTTTTCACCTGCTGGACGCTGCCCGCGATACCGGCATCGTGAAAAAAGTATACTGGCCCAGCAGCATTGCGGCTTTTGGACCAAATACCCCCCGCATCAACACCCCGCAGTACGGCGCCATGGATCCCACAACGGTATATGGTATCAGCAAACTGGCCGGTGAACTGTATGCGCAGTATTATTTCAACCGCTGGGGGGTGGATACACGCAGTTTGCGCTATCCCGGCCTTATCGGCTATAAATCAGCACCCGGCGGCGGCACCACCGACTACGCAGTGGCCATTTACCACGACGCCCTCACCACAGGCAAACACCACTGCTTCCTAAAACCCGGCACGGTATTGCCCATGCTCTACATGCCCGACGCCCTGAAAGCCACGCTGGATATCATGCACGCACCGGCTGAGAAAGTAAAAATACGCACCAGCTACAACCTGGCCGGCATGAGTTTTGGACCCGAAGAAATTACAGCAGCTATTCAAAAGCATATTCCTGCGTTCAGCAGCACCTACGAACCCGATTACCGCCAGGCTATAGCCGATTCATGGCCCGCTGTCATTGACGATACCCGCGCCCGTGAAGACTGGGGCTGGAAACCCGATTACGACCTCGACAGGATGACAGCCGACATGCTGGAGAACCTGCGGAAAATGGGCGTGCAGTAGTAGCGACAGATCGCGACCTATCACCAATACCCGTATTTACACGCATTGAGCCACTCCCCCTTGACTTTCCCCTCAAAATTTTGTATATTGCATTTCGGGGATGAAAAACAAGGGCTTTTACATTGACAAATACCTCGATGTTTACCTGAAGCTTAAGGCAAAAAACCGGCAGGACGACATGCGCTTCCCACCATGGGAGTTTATGCGGGAACTGCACCACATTTTTGCGTTGCAAAAAGAATTGCGGGCACTGGGCATATTTGAAGAAGAAGACCTGGACCGCATGCTGGATAACCAGACCGAGGGATTAACCCATTATTTTATTTACGACGAGCCTTTGCGCTATGAGTGGTTTCGCAGGGCAGCCGCGCACAAAGTGTGCGAGGCCATGCAGGCACCCCTGGTAAAGTCGCAGATACAGGAACTTAAGGCCCCGCTGAATTTTGATCAGGTGGTATACATTTACAATGCGCTGCTGGATAAGCATATCGATATTTATGCGATACCGGCAGAAGTATTTGCAGAGTTCCGAAAAACGCGGCAATACAGAAGTTTTTTCAAAAAAATGCTGGTCTGAAAGTGAGGTCAATCCCACATCGTGCCGGCCAGTCCCAGCACAATCCCCATCCAGAGGGAAATCATAAATAAAACCAGCCCTGCAAACAAAGCCAGCAGGCGTTTCCAAGGGGTAATCAGTTTGAGAAAATCAGGCAATAGCAGGGCCAAAGCACCGCAGGCAGAAGCCAGCGGGGTAATGATGAGCGGCCGCAGCATCCAGTAAGGGCCCCATTCGGGTTTGGGATGATCCACCCCGGAAATAAACAGGGAAATCACACCCAGCCCTACCACATAGCCGGTGAGTACATTCAGCAGGATGGTTTTGGGTTTTAGGCGGTAGATGGGCGGCATGGTGCAAAGGAAGAGGACAGAAGCCGGTTAGTATATGATATTCGTCAAAAACTGGATTTATCCGGTTACTAACCAAAACGGGCGGAACACACATTCCGCCCGTTTCTTGTATCACCCTGCCTTTCGTCTTTCCTTTTGCAGATCCATTTCCTGCTGCCCGGGAACCAGGAAACCCAGGGGTGCTTTGGCGGGTGGCTTGCTTGCATACCGTTCGGTTTCGCAGAGTTCAATCAGGGTGTTGAGGCGCGTATCCTCAAGCCCCAGCAGCTTTTCTGCATTGAAACGCCTTACCACATTGGTAATTTCACCGGGGGTGAACGCAAAATTTTGCGCCAGGTATTCGGCTTCGGTCTTGCGCAATCCCTTGATCTGCGCCTTCCAGATGGCGGCCAGGGCTTCCACACCGGGTGCTTCAAAGAACAGTTTCATGGTCCACCTGCGCTCAAAAGCCGGATCCATGTTTTGGGTAAGGTTGGTGGTACCAATCAGAATGCCTCCGAAGGTTTCCATTTCCTCCAGTACCAGGTTTTGCAGGCCGTTTTGCATCTGGTCCACACTGCGGGTGGCATTCAGGCGCTTGCCAATTATCTGGTCGCACTCGTTCAAAAACAGAATGGGCTTTACCTCCAGGCGGTCCCACATTTTGCGGTAGTCAGAGAAAATGCGTTTGAGGTTGGCCTCCGAATCGCCCACCCATTTGCTCATAAAATCGGTTACCTGAATTTTCATTACAGGCCTGCCGGTGAGTTTTGCCAGCTGCAGGGCAAACTCTGTTTTGCCGCACCCCGGACCTCCGTGAAAGAGCATGGTAATGCCTTTCATACGCTCGGTTTTGGACAATCCCTGCTGGTATTCGCGAAAACCCTGCACACTCAGCAAACGGGCTATGCGGTCCGTTTTGCGCTGCAATGCAGGACTAAAATGCAGTTGCACCTTTTGCACCTCTTCAGGCTGGATAAGGGGTGTATTCACCGATGCCATTTTGCGGCGGATCATCTTAAGAATGAGAGGATCCAGTTCTTTTAGCAACACATCAAAACCCGCCTCTGTGAGTTGCAGTTCCGGATTGAACTCCATGATGTTGGAGCCTGTAATCTCCACCAGGCCCTGCTTAATGGGCAACCAGTCTCCATCGTGTATTTCCTGCCTTAGGCGCTGAATGTCTGCACGGTTGATGTGGATGTACGAATCCAGGTAAACAAAATTGAATGGCTCGTTTTCAATAGCCGCACGGGTGCAAATGGCCAACAGGGTAAATTCCTCTTCGGGGCCACCAAAACACATTTTGTCTTCCAGGTACTTTACCAGCGAAAGTTCGCGGTTGTGGCGGCGGGCCAGCTCTATCAGGTCCGAAACCTGCCTGGGCAGCATGTGGTCGCGGTCCAGCAGACGGCGGTGTACAAAGTTCAGCATCTGGTCCAGCCCCTGCGGTGCAGCGCCCTTGAAACCCTTGGTGTCGTCCTCATCTATGGCGCGCTCGGTTTCATTGCTGAGGGAATAGGATGGACTGCCGGTTTCGCGGTCGCGGTGCAAATCAATAATACCACTACTGCTCATGCGCTTCAGCACAAAACGCGGACGGGCGCCGTTTTTCTCAAAGTGGTGCTGCAGCAAATTGCGGTAAACCTTGTCATCCACCTGCAACTGTGTTTCGCCCTGAACGAAGGTAACGGCCAGCACGGCCACCTCTTCGCAGGTAAGGCAAATCTCCTCAGACAACCGGGTAAGATCGGGCATTTCACGCCATAACCGGCCAACCATACAGGTGGCCTGAATTTCACTGTACGCCGCACGCAAAGCGCGGTCGATTTTGTAAGGCTGCGAAGTGGTTTGTTTATTCATGGAATTTTATTTATTTAATTTTTAGGCACAAAAGGAGGTGCGCCACTTTTGTGGTGTTTTTTATTTTAGCGTGAAGTTGGAAAAGGGATGAACAACAAATATACGACACAAACGCTTAATATGCAAATTTTATTGCCGCTTTTTTGTGTTTTTTTATCGGACACCGTAACACAATATGGGTTAAATATTTTTTTACTATAAATTTGTTTGTTTAGTGACTTTCACTTATATTATTGCGTGATGCGTGTGCGCGCGTTCCTTAATAATACCTTCATTGCTGAAACACCTTAAAACATTATTAAACATAGGTTTATTGACTTATCACTAACCCCAATATCAACAAATACAGGCATTTCAAACCCCGCTTTCCGCGGAAAAGCCCGTTGGCACTAATTGTTACTTTTTATCGTTCTTAAGTTGTGATGCATTTATGTATATATACGCAGTTTTTTTGACATCTATTTTTTACGTAAACATTAGCAAATGCAACCGTCTTTTGCCCAAAACCAATTTTTGGCATACATTTGGAATAACGTTTAACCGCATGAGAAATTTTGTTGCCGGTCTGCTTTTGATATTTCCCGCCTGCCTTTGGGCCTCCAAAGACAGCACCCTGCGCTACACCAACGCCATTTATGAGAAAGACATACGCACCGTAAAAATGGAAAACTCCGCCTCCGGATTTCCCTTCCCCGTGGTGCAGATGGGCGAAACAGGCACCCTAAAACTGGAATTTGACCAAATAACCGATGAGCGTGACTATTACCAGTATACGCTTGTGCATTGCGACGCCCTCTGGAACCCCAGCGGCCTTCAAAAAAATCAGTTCCTGAACGGACAAGGATTTGAAAACATCGAAAACGTAACATTCAGCAATGGCACCCTGATGAAGTTTGTGCACTATGAAGCCGCCGTGCCGGCTGCCAACACCGTTCCGCGCATATCCGGCAATTACCTGTTGGTGGTATACCGCAACTACGACGAAAACGACATCCTACTCTCCCGCCGCCTGATGGTAATGGATATGAAAGGCCGTGTGGACCTCACCGTGATTCAAAGTTCACAGGTAGAACTGCGCCCTACCCATCAGCAGGTAAACTTCAATTTTGTGCTCACAGACAATTACTTCATGCCCAAACCTTACCAGGATCTGAAGGCCGTAATCCTGCGCAACGGAGAATGGGTTACAGCCAACAACAGCCTGGCTCCCCAGTTTATATCCGGAAACAGCTACAGCTATCAGTACCAGACCGGAAACCAGTTTGAAGGACTCAACGAATTCCGCTTTTTTGATATCCGCAGTTTTCGCCAAAGCACAGCCGGTGTTAAACAACGCTTCAATGTAGCCAACCAAAAACACATAGTACTTATCACCGACCAAACCCGCCGATTCGACCGCTACTTCAACTGGGCCGATTACAATGGTCGTTATTTTCTGTTTAGCCGCGATATTCCGCTTCCGTCCGGTGCTTCCGCTGAAGGCGACTACTGCTTTGTGCATTTTACCCTCAAAAGCGATGAGGAACTGAAAAACAAAAAAGTATACGTATACGGCGAACTCAGCGACTGGCGCATGCACCCGGATTGTGAAATGTTCTACAACCCCGACAACAAAACCTACGAGGCGGTTATTCCGCTCAAACAGGCCTACTATAACTATTCCTATGCGGTTTACGACCCTGCAGATGGTTCGGTGGATACCAGACACTTTGAGGGATCACACAGTGAAACAGAAAACAATTACATGGTTTTGATGTATCACCGCAACCAGACCATGAACTACGATGAACTCATTGGCTACGGCCTGGAAAACACCCGCGGCAAGCGCTAGAACAATTAGGGCCTTGCGCTTGTTAGTATAGTCGCCCATGGAAGAAAACGAAATTACCGACACCCGGCCCGATTACCTGAAAGACGCCCTGTATCAGGGAGAGCTGAGCCAGGCCCCGTATGCCTTGTCGGTGAGTTCGCCCAAAATAGAACCCATAGACAAGCGTCTGCTGAAAGCCAATGCGCATGAGGCGATGCAGCACCAGGCCCAGCAACAGATTGATATGCTGCGCAAGCAGGCTGCACTGCTCATTCAGCAGGCCCGTGACATTGAACACCGTTTGGAAGTAAGCCATGCCATATACCAGGCATCCATCAATTTCGAGCCCGTGATAGGCGGTATTTACCATTTGTACCAGAAAGAAGATGGCACGCAGGTGCTGAGCATGGTAGCGCCCTACGAATGGGGCAAGACAATGCCTTTCGCCGAGTTTCTGCACACCGTGCGGTTGCTGGCAGACAAAACCTGGGACGTTCTCGCCTAAATTACGGTTTCATTAAATCGTGGGTAGCTTTGATAAGCAGTGCCCTGGGCGTAATAGCACCACTCATTACCAGCAATTTATTCAGCCAGCCGTGAACCACCCTGCGTTTGCCGGCTTTCATGGCCCTAAACGCCTCTTCGGCCACCACTTCGGGCTTCATCATGCCCATTTGCATTATTTTGGATGTGCGGGTAGCGGCGCGGTCGTGGAAAGGCGTTTCGGTGGGCCCGGGGCAGGATGCGGTTACGCTCACGCCGGTATTGCGCAGTTCATAGCGCAGGGCTTCGCTAAAGCTTAAAACATAGGACTTGGTGGCGGCATACACCGCAAAAGCCGGAGCGGGCTGGAAAGCCGCGGTAGAGGCCAGGTTCAAGATATGGCCGTGCCCTTTGGCCTTCATTTCCTGTGCCAGGGCATGGGTGAGGCGGGTGAGGGCGTGTATGTTCAGCATCATCATCTCGTGGTGCAGGGAAAAGGGTTTATCCAGAAAATAGCCCGCATCGCCAAAGCCGGCGTTGTTTACCAGGCAATCGATGCTGAGGTTATCGGTTTGCAGTTGCTGCAGCAGGGCCTCCACATTATCGGGCTTGGCCAGATCTGTGGCGTAGTAGCTTGCCTCCACACCATACAGGGATTGCATTTCAGCGGTAGCTGCCTGCAGGGCGGTTTCGTTGCGCGCCACCAGCACCATGCGGTAGCCGTCGGCTGCCAGCAGGCGGGCAAATTCCAGTCCGAGTCCGCCTGATGCCCCCGTAACCAGGGCCGTTTTCATGTTTTTCATACGGTAAAGGTAACGTTTTTGGGGGAGTAAGGTTTTTTGGGGAGGCCTGTTTGCCGATCCCGAAGGATTAAACCACCGCCAGGCACGCCGATTTCCACGTTTTTAAGCGTGTTGTACGTTTTAGACAAGGCGCTGTCTTCCGACCCCGGAGGGCTAAACCACCGCCAGGCAGGCT
>CAZVJY010000014.1:0-43945 GCA_964626685.1 uncultured Flavobacteriaceae bacterium | reverse complement strand
CCGGCTTGCACGCATTCAGCAGCAGCAGGGCGGTGCAAAGCAGATAAAGGCAGGTTTTGGTGAGGGTGGGCATGGGGTGTAGAACAAAGTTATGTTTTTTTAGTTAAAAGTGAGGAGTTGCAGGGCCTTGTCAGACTGAACTTGTCGAACGGGTCAAGGCCATACTTATTCCCATGGTTGGTCTTTGCGAAGCGAGACCGACCCTGCTGCCTTTATTACGTCGATATGTCCAAATGTGTCCAATAAGGGTTGGTCTCACTTCACTGCGTTACGCAAAGACCAACCTGGGGAAACAAGGATACCAATAAACCTACGGTTCAATCTCAAGTTCATCCACAAAAATAAAGGTCTCACCTCCGGCACCGGGGTGCCATTCCGGTAATACACCATGCTGCGATGCCAGTATTTTCACAAAACGCGCTTTAATGGGTTTTGTAGAGGTGCTGATGGTTTGTTTGTGCGATCCAAGGCTATCTACAGGAATTTTGTTGATACTGCCACAGGAACCATACCACTGCTGTCCATCAAGAGAAAATGCATAGCTTACGCTTCGCGGATACACAATCCAGCTGCGGGTGTCCTGCAAAAATCCGGCATGCAACGAACCAATGGTTTGGGTATCACCCAGATCGATGATGGCTTCATAGGGCTTGCCCTGTATGCCCTGCCAGTTGCCCTTCTGCCATTCCGCATCACCGCGCACGCCATTGCAAAGCGCAAGGTCTCCACCGCCCGTGTACTGAGGGTGCAATGGATTCAACACCTTTACCGCCCAGTGATTGGGGCGTTTAAAAAAACAAGCTTTGGCTATTGCTCCGCCGGGCTGAAAGGCTTCCAGACAGACACTTTCTTTTAAAACCAGGGTTGTGTCTGCGGCGCTGTATGGGTCGTTTCCACGCACAATAATTCGGCTTTTCTCTTGATTGTCTTGAATAAACCGAACGGTAAAGTTCCGGCCAAAACGCGCATTAATATGCACCGTCATGCTGTCTTCAAAGGCTATATCCCTGAAATCAAACGAGGGTGCTGCAATGCTGCTTTCCTTCACGTTGGTAAAAAAACCATTTTTATCGCCGGTGCCCCATTCCGTGGGTTTAGATGTCATGGTAAAAACCAGATTTCCGCCTTCGGTCAATTCCCGGTGATACAGAAAATTGCGCTCAATCTTCTTACCATTCAAACGTACCGAACCGATGTAGTGGCCTTTTCCCTTTTTTAGGATTTGCAGTTGTCTGCCGTTTTCAAATCGCAACATTGTTTTTTTAAACAGGGGATATCCAATGCTGTAGCGGTCATCACCGGGACAAACCGGGTAAAAACCCATGCTGCTCAGCACATACCAGGCGCTCATTTGTCCGCAGTCTTCGTTGCCGCTCAGTCCGTCGGGTTTATTGTGGTACATGGTTTCCAAAATCTGCTTTACTTTCTCCTGGGTTTTATGGGGTTTTCCGGCCGAGTTATACAAGTATGCAATATGGTGGCTGGGTTCGTTGCCATGGGCATACTGCCCGATGAGTCCGGTAATATCGGCCTGTTCGCGGCCCACGGTCTTACTGGTTGTTGTGAAAAGGCTGTCCAGCATGGATACCAGCGTATTCGGCCCATGGCTTGTCATGGTTCCAAGCCAGCCCTGCAAATCGTGGGGAACCGAAAACGAATACTGCCAGCTGTTGGCTTCGGTATAGTGGTTGTTTACCTCGCGGGGCTCAAACGGGCTCAGCCAGCGGCCGTAGTTGCGGGGTCGCATGTGGCCGGTTTTTGGGTCAAACACATTGATCCATGAACCCGAACGCCGGAAAAAAACCCTGGCAAGGCTGTCCTTACCCAGCATTTCGGCCATGCGGGCTATGCACCAGTCGTCGTAGGCATATTCCAGGGTTTTGCTCACTGATTCGCTTTCGTTTTCCATGCTAAGGAAACCATATTTCATGTAATCATCCAGCCCAAAAACAGGTTTTTCAGCGGTTCTGACAGCGGCTTCCAGCAGGGCTTCGGCGCTATCGGGCACAATTCCCTTGGCCATGGCATCGGCAATGACAGAAACGGCGTGGTATCCGATCATGCAGTTGGTTTCGTTGGCAGCCAGTTCCCACACCGGCAGGCGTCCGCTTTCGCGATGCATGCGCAGAAAGGTTTTCATAAAGTCCCGGGTGCGCTTTTCTTCGATGAGCGTATAGAGCGGATGTGTAGCGCGGTAGGTGTCCCACAAGGAAAAAACCGAATAGTGATCGCCCTTACCTGCATGTAGCTTGTTATCCATGCCGCGGTAGTTGCCGTTGGCATCGCTTACTACATTGGGCACAATCATGGTATGGTAAAGGGCTGTGTAGAAGATGCTTTCCTGTTCGGCGTTTCCTTTCACCACAATCTTGCCCAGTTGCTTTTCCCAATCAGCTTCGGTTTGTTTTTTAAGGGAATCGAAAGTCTGAGGGTCCGGCTGCGCTTGTGTTTGGGCCGGAGGCCCCGCAAAAGAGATATTAGCCGCAATGTAAATGTCGGCATGTTCCGTTGAATAATACAATGCCAAAGCCCTGTTCTGCCCGTTTTTCGACTTCAGCACCACCGCCGAATCGGGTGTTGCTGACAGTGTAAGGTCAAAATAAAAGTGCTGTTCTTCGGCCCAGGCTTTGCTGATGCGTTGACCGAAAACGCGGTTTTTATCTATTTGAATGTTGCCATTTGTTACAAAATCACGGTGTTCCAGATCGATTAGGATAACGGGTTTTTGTCCGGCCGGAAAACGGTAATGATGGGCGCCTTCTCTTGTGCCTGCGGTCATTTCTGCAAACACACCGTTGTTAAACGTTACGGCGTAATAGCCCGGGTAGGCTTTTTCGTTTTTATGCTGAAAAGCCAGAGGCGTTAATCCGGGCCGAATAAGCAAATCTCCATAATCAGACACCCCGGTGCCGCTTAGGTGCGTGTGCGAAAAACCATAGCAAATGCTGTCATCGTAATGGTAACCGCTGCAGCCATCCCAGCCATCCAGGCGTGTATCGGGGCTGAGCTGCACCATGCCAAAAGGCGCGGTAGCGCCGGGGTATGTGTGGCCGTGTCCGCCCGTGCCGATAAAAGGATTTACTTTATGGATGAGGGTTTGTGCTTGTAAGTATGATGCGAGCAGCGCCAGCAAGCCTAAAATGGGTTTCATGCAGTGCAAAGATGGGAGGGAATTAGTAAAAATTTTTGAAAGGATATATTTTGATCTGTGTTTTACATATCAATCCTGCATGCCTTTTCCCTGCAAAATTTTATCTCTCCATTTGGCAATGCGCTCCAGTCGTGTTTTGGCCTGTTTGGCGCCGCCAAAAAACAGAATATAGCCCCGTTGTCGCCCAGGTGTAAGGGCATAAAACGCAGCTGATAACTCGGCGTCATTTTTTAGGGTTTCTGCTAATTCAGCACACATGGTTTGTTCCTGTGGCGCTTTGAAAACCACTTTTTCGCCCGATTCTTCCAATTTTATCGCTTCCCGCACATAGGTCTCGATTTCCGCTGTCTGGGCTATAACCTCTTCCGGTGAGGTAAATTTCATATATCGAGCAGCCTGGCTGTTTTCTCCGGGTTTGTGCAATAGTTTACCGGGGTCAGACAGCAGAGCACCCTTTAAAAAACTAAGTGTAGCACAATGTTTGAGTGCACTCAATAAAACCACATTCTTTTTTCCGTGAACATAGCACGGAACACCCCATTTTCTGGTTTCAGTAAGTCCGCTTTCCAGCATGATTTTCCTTAGTAAAAACAATTCTTCCCGGCGTGTATGCACTTTGCATCCGGGGGTTCCACCCAACGGGCAGCGGCCGCAGCCATCCGTGAAAAATATATCGGCTTCCATGACGTTTAAAACACAGGTTTATAATCAGGGGGCTCCAAAGACGGGTGCCAGTGGTGGTAAAGATCGGCGCACCTTGTGCGCAATGGCATAATCCCGTTTTGATAAAACCTGAAGAACATATCCCAGTCTTCACCGCCCCATTGTGTATAGTTTTCGTTGTAAGTCAGCGCTTTTGTGTGCCATTGCCTGTGTCCGGCAAACAATCCCGTGCCGGCGCTAAGCCATTTCCAGTCTTTTTTTTCGGGGCTTAGCTGGCTCTGACAAACCGGAAACCAGGCACTGCTGTGCCGCACAAACCGCCTGATATGTTTTTCAAGATTTGCAGGTAAAGTCATATCTGCGTCGCACACAAAGATTAAATCTCCTTTGGCTTGTGATATGGCTCTGTTACAAGCCACGGCCCTGGTAAATGTTGCCGGCACGCTTTGCCATGCCAGTGCTCCCTTCCAGTGCTGTTCAAGCCATTCCTGCAATTGATCCGCATCGGCACTGCCCTGATCGTAAACCGACAGAGCAAACACACCATTGCAGTTGATCTTTCCCAGGCTTTCCACCATCCTTTTCAGATTGTCTGATCTGTCTTTTATGCCCACACAAACCCATATGGTCTCACTGCATTTTGGCTGAAACACAAGCCCTGCAAAACCCCTTAAATCGGTAACAATTGTGCTCAGAAACCCCAGTATTTTTCGCTGTGGGCTTTTTAACCAAAACCATGCAAAGCGTTTTAACTGCTTCCACATAGCTTTATGGATTTTCCTGGTGATTGATAAAATCGGTATGATCCTGCTGTCGATCAACCATTTTTCGGTAGTAGCCATTCTCCATATTCATGAGCACTTCATGATTTCCCTGTTCAATGATCCTGCCTTGTTTTAAAACTACGATGGTATCTGCATGTCTTACGGTACTCAGCCGGTGTGCAATTACAATGCTGGTGCGGTCTTTCATCAGGGTTTTTAATGCAGACTGCACCTGCTGTTCACTTTCTGTATCAAGGCTGCTGGTGGCCTCATCCAGTATCAGCAACTGCGGGTTTCTGAGCATGGCCCTGGCAATAGCAATGCGCTGTCTCTGACCGCCGCTCAGTTTGATTCCCCGGTCGCCCACTATGGTTTCATAACCCTCCGGAAATGCCGAGATAAATTCATGTGCATTGGCCATTTTTGCAGCCTGAATAACTGCTTCTTTTCCGGCACTCGGGTTGCCGTACTGAATGTTTTCAAAAATACTTCCGCCAAACAGCAAAATCTCCTGAGGAACTAGTGCCAGCTGCCTTCTCAGGGTATAAAGATCCAGACCGGATATGGGGTTTCCGCCAAGCAGAATTTGGCCCTGGTTAGGTTCATAGAATCGGTACAGAAGGTTAATGACCGTGCTTTTTCCGGCTCCGCTTGGACCTACTATTGCCAGGCTTTTTCCAGCTTCTACCGAAAGATTCACATTTTCCAAAACGGGGTAATCGGGTCTTCCGGGATAACAGAAGGAAACATTGTCAAATGCAACACTGCCGGCAATAATTTCAGGCTCTCCGGCATGCACGTTCAGCTGTTCAGTGGGTTTTTCAATTAAATCCAGCACGCGTTCCACAGCACCCAGTGTTTTCTGGATTTGCACAAATTGTTCGGCCATTCCTCCGATGCTTCCTCCAATGAAACCGGTAAAAAACATGAAGCTGATCAGCTCGCCCAGTGCCATTTCACCCGACCTTACCATGCCAAGCCCAAGAAAAATGAGCCATACAATACTGCCAAAAAGACAAACAATGATGAAACTGCTGAAAGCCCCCCGCATTAACCCTCTGAATATGCTCTTTTTCCTCAGCTGTTCAACATCGCGGCCATACCTGTGCATTTCAAAATCCTCATTGGTAAATGCCTTCACGTTTTGAATTCCAGTGAAAGTTTCTTCCGCAATAACGCTGTTGTTTCCGGTAAGTTCCTGCACCTGCCTGCCAATTTTGCGAATAAATCGTCCAAAAAACAGCGAAATAGTGATTACCACGGGAACGGTCCCGAGCATGTAAAGCGATAGCGTGTTGCTGGTAAAAAACAAGTACACTATCCCTCCCAAAATAACCATCAGCTGGCGCAGTAACATGGCAAGATTACTGGTGAAAGTGTCCTGTATTTGTCCTATATCGGCGGTAAAACGGCTGAGCAGATCACCTGTGCGGTTTTGATGGAAGAAATCCATGTTTTGAAGCAAAACTGCTTTGTAAAGGCGATTTCTGAGAACGGCTGTCAGGTTTTCAGCCACCCGAACATACAGCCCGATACGCAGGAATGAAAACAAAGCCTGGGCCAGAAACAGGTATAAAAATGCCATGGCACTCTCCTGCAGTTTGTTCACATCAGTGTAGGCATCCACCATACGGCCCAGCAAGTCTGGAAACAACAGAGCTGTGCCTGCTGTTACCGCCAGGAACAGGGTTCCCAGGGCCAGAAGCCATCTGTCTGATGTGGGCATCAGGCCAAACAACCGGAATGATTTACGTATGGCGTCCTTGTTTATTTTCTGTTTGGGAATGTCTCTGCGCTCCATGATTTACGATACAAAGTTCCGCGAATTCCGGTAGAATTCAGACATCTCATAAAATTAGATTAAATTCGTTGAATGAAATTGCGCACATTTCGTTTTGTTTTGGTCAGTTTGCGCCGTTTGTTTTATCCAAGGGTATGCGTACTATGTCACCAGGCACTCGTAAAATCAGAAAGACAGCTTTGCTTATTCTGTCAGCAAAAACTACCCAAATCGCGGCTGGTTAATCCAATTGAAAATCCGGTATTTAATATATTTAAGGGCCGGATACCTGTGGACCAAGCCGGCGCCTTTCTGGTTTTCCGCAGCGGTGGAATTACCCGGCAATTGCTTCACGAAATTAAGTATCGCGACAACCTGGATCTGGCAGTATGGATGGGGGAACTATATGCGGAAGAATTGATAAAATCAGGAATGAACCGGGCAGATTTTATTATTCCAGTGCCGTTGCACCACAGGAAACAAAAACAACGGGGTTACAACCAGAGCGAGGCTTTTGCGGATGGGCTGGGTACAAAAATGCATATTCCTGTATATGCAACAGCCCTTCAGCGGCGCACGTTTACCCAGACCCAAACCCGCAAATCCCGCTGGGATCGATGGCGTAATGTGGAAGATGTATTTGTCGTTCCAAATCCGGAAAACATCAGTGGCAAATCAATTATACTGGTAGATGACGTAGTTACAACCGGAGCAACCCTGGAGGCTTGTGCCAGAGCGCTGCACCTGGCAGGGGTACAACGTATTGATATTCACACCATCGCCTATGCGAAAGATTAATGTATTATTAAACTGCCCTAATTAGTTATTGTCATTCAATGGGTTTATGGTAAATTTGCCAATCTAATAAATCCCATGAAAAGACTTATTTTCATTTTGATGATGGCAGTCAGCTATCAGCTTTCGGCACAATATACTTCCAACGGCGTTTTGGGGGTAATTGTACCCAAATACATGGCATCGGGTGGCAATACACGCCTGCCTGTAGTAGCAAGGCTTAAACTGGCGGGGCTGGTTCCAAACACCCAGTATCAGTATTCCACCAGAGGAATGGCAGCCACAGATTTTAGATTGACAACTGATTTTGCAGGTGCCGGCAATGCCATGCTGATTGACACCAACGGATTCAAATATAACAATGGTGGAAGCCCGGGTTGGACTACAGGCCCTACCGTTGATACATTTACTGCAGACGGACTGGGTTCTTATGAGGGGTGGTTTGGGTTTATATACACAAGTAATGCGCGTTTCGCCGCAGGCAGACATGTTTATATTGGACTTACACTGCGAAGCGTTGCTACACCGCCGGTGATTTCCCGTCTGTATTGTTCGGATTCTATTCGGGTGCTGGGCTTTTCAAATACCTCAAATACAGGTGACAGCTTCTGCTCAGGTGTTTGGGGCCGAAGCATGGCAGCTCCCAGAAATTTTGTAGCACTGTATGATAATACAACCGGCTCAGATCGCCCACTTTCGCTCACCTACGCAGAATCTGAGGGTGTTGCTGCTTTTGGCACGAGTGCATCCACCAGTGCCGCCCCTTTCTATACCGATAGTGTAAATGGCAAGTCAGGGCACTGGGGTGCAGTAATTCCCAATACCAATTCCAATGGTGTGAAGCGCATAGTAAACCTTGATTTCAAAACCGGTTCCGAAGTATACGCGAATACCGATGCAGACGGCATCTGGGGACCAACTGCAAAGAGTACCATAAACCCGAAAACGGGACTTTCGCCCATAGGCCTGGGATTGAATGATGCCGCATTAACACCTCCTATGGTTGAATTCTGGGCGAGAAATTCAAATCCATCTGAGAGCAACAGCACCACAGATGTTTATGTTGTTCGCAAATACAGCAATGATGCAAACCAGTCAGTAAGACTATCTCTTGTTGGCGGAACCGCGGTAAAAAATGTTGACTACACCCTGAATGAACCCAAAACAATTACATTCACTCCGGGAGCGCAGGTTTCAGATACCACCAAAATAACCATTATCAATGACAATGCCTCGGAAAACACCGAAACCATTGTGGTTAGACTGGATCAGCCGTCAAACTGTGTAATTGGCACTGAGGTAGCCCATACTGTAAACATTAAAGATGATGATATTCCGAATATCGTGCTGGGTCCAAAGACTGTAACTGTAAAGGAAAACGCAGCTACCATTGGCGTAAAAATCAAGTTGGATAAAGCGGTAAGCAACAATAGCGTTATTCGCCTGTTCGTGAAAACCAAGGGAGACAGTACCTTTATACCAACAGAATTTAAATTAGGCAAAAGCACCACAGATTCGGTATTCTCGCTTGGCAAAACAACTGGACCTGATAGTGTTACAATCCTTTCCAACATCATAGACGATTTTGTAGCTGATCCGAACGATACTGTTGTTCTTTGCGTTCGTCAATTGTCGGGTGCCGCTGTTCTTTCCGATTCTCTATTTACCCTTGTCATCACCGATAATGATGGCCCTGCCAGAATCCGTTTTGTTGGTAGAACACAAACAATATCTGAAAAAGATTTAGAAGCGACCGTCAAGGTAATTGTCGCTTCCCGTTCAGATGCTTCAGCGGACTTCGTACTTCGTGATGTTTCTGCTCTTTCCACCGCTGTAGACGGTGTTGATTATACTTTTGGCTCAGCAAAAATTAGTACCATCGATGAATTAACACCGGATACCATCGCTTTCAAGGTTCCGATTATAAATGACAATAATTTTGAGCCAAGAGAAAAGATAACATTTGTAATTGAAAACCTCTCCAATACATCGATACTTAAACCGGATACGTTTGATGTTTTCATCAATAACGATGACCTTCCCTTCTACTCAATCGCAACTATTAACACCCAGAGCAATGCAGCTAAAACGGCAGATTCGCTGAATGTAAAATGCCGTGTTTCAGGCACTGTGACCACAGGCAATCTGAGGGCTAATCCGGGCTTGAATTTTGTTGTTCAGGATAATACCGGTGGTATTGCCGTTTTTGCATCAAGCAGAAATTTCAGCTACACTCCAAAAATTGGTGATTCAGTGCTGATTCAGGGAACGGTGCGCCAGTTTTGGGGTTCGGTGCAAATGGATTTTCTGGATACCATTATTGTCATTGCAGGAAACCGCACCCTTCCAACTCCACAGGTTGTCAGCGATATGACTGAAAATTTGGAAAGTAAAATGGTTCAGGTGCGTAGGGTAAAACTTGTGGATCCTTCTGAATGGCCTGCAGCCGCCTTGGCAAACAATGGTTTCAAATACGTTCGTTATCAAAACACAGACGGCACAGTAGACACATTGAATATTGATGCGGAAACAGAACTCGATGGAACGCCGGCACCCCAGGGCTATCTAAACATTACCGGTGTTTGCCAGCAATTTGATAATTCGAACCCTTTCACTGCACGTTATGTACTCACTCCAAGAAATCTGGGTGATATTGTGAAGGCCTCACTGCCAAAGATTAATTTCATCAAAACAAATGATACTATTACAGAGCTCGCAGATAGTTTCAGGTTTGAGTTGGAGGTGCTTCCCACCGAGGAAAACTTTACATTTGATGTGGTTGCCATTGGCGGTACCGCTACCTCACCCCGAGATTACGACTTCACAGGACGCACCATCAATGTGCTGAAAAACAACAGCTACTTCTCCGGAAGAGCCAATATCAATGATGACAACGAATCCGACGGGCAGCAGACGCTTAAGTTTGGAATTCGCAATGTGGTTGGTCCGGGTGAAGCGGGCAAAGATTCAGTGCTTACCTTGGTTATTAAGGATAATGAGGCATCTGCTACCCGCAGCCTTGCACTGGGAGACATTCGTATGTTCCCCAATCCGGCCACAGGCGTTGTTTATTTAAAATCTTCAGATGTTATTCAGCGTATTGAGGTTTATGCCGCCGATGGCAAACAGGTTATGCAGCTTACCCCCAATGCGAACCGTGCTCAACTGAATGCAATCCTGCCTGCCGGTGTTTATGGTGTAACCATTCAAACAGCCAAAGGCATCTTCAGCGATAAGTTGCTGGTAAAATAGTTTGTTTTCTGTTTTTCAATGGTCATGCCGGCATTGTCCGGCATGACTGTTTTACAGCCCTACCTTTGTACCATGAAACAGCCCGATTACTCTCTCCACACGCTCTCATCCGGAATGAGGCTGGCTCATAAGCGGGTTGCCGGCACACGCCTTGTACATTGTGGTTTTGTTATTGGAGCGGGCAGCCGCAATGATGGTGAGCACCCCGGCCTGGCGCACTGTTTGGAGCACATGCTTTTTAAAGGCACAAACCGCCGTAAAACCATTCACGTGCTAAACTTTCTGGAAGTCGTGGGTGGCGAAATGAATGCTTTCACTACCAAAGAAATCACGGCCATATATGCCGCTGTTCAGGCAAAACACTATAGCCGGGCTGTTGATATTCTGTGCGATGTAACCTTCAACAGCAAGATTCCTCAGACAGAACTGACCAAGGAAAAAAAAGTAATTGCAGATGAAATCAGCATGTACCTGGATACACCGGACGAAAATATCTATGATGAATTTCAGGAGCAGGTTTTTGGATCCCATCCTCTGGCACACAATATCCTCGGGAGCCTTGATTCACTGAAGGATATAGACCGCAAAGACATACTGAAATTTACAGAAACACATTATACCCCCGAGAATATGGTGTTTGTGGTGGTTGGAAATATCTCCTGTGAAAAAGCCATATACCATGCAGAGCGCTTCATGCCGGATATCCGGCACCGGTCAATGCAGGTTAAACAGCAACAATCGCTTGTTTATGCCCCCACTGCATCTACCGAAAAAACAGATTTTAGCGGGGCCTACACCATCATGGGCATACCGGCGTACCCTGAAAATCACACGAAAAGATGGCCGCTATTGCTTCTAAATAACCTCTTGGGGGGTCCTGGACTAAATAGCAGACTAAACCTCGGTATACGCGAAAAATATGGCTATACGTATCATGTGGAAAGCGGTTATCAATCCTACAAGGATGCAGGTCTTTTTCATTGTTATTTAAGCTGTGATGCCCGTTATGTGCAAAAAAGCACAGCACTGATTCAAAAGGAACTGAAAAAACTGAGGGAAGTAAAGCTGGGCGTGCTTCAGCTTTCATCGGCAAAAAAGCAGTTTCAGGGGCAGATAATCATGGCAGACGAGAACCGCAGCAGCCTGCTTGTTCATATCGGAAAGGGAATTTTGCGGCATGGACGTGCTGAAACCCTGCAAGATGTTTTGAAGCGGATAGAAAATATTACGGATTCTGATATTTTGGAGGTAGCCAATGAGATTTTGCAGGTGGACCGGTTCAGCTACCGTACATTTCTGCCGTCATGAATCCTTTATTGCGCAAATACCTGAAGGACGGTGAGGGTACAACCCTTGATTTTAAGCAGTCTGTGAGCAGTGCGGCAAAAATTGCCAAAACAATGGTAAGCTTTGCCAACACAAAAGGAGGTGTGCTTCTGATGGGTGTGCGCGATAATAAAACCCTTTGCGGCGTGCGCAGTGAAGATGAGAAATATATGCTGGATATGGCCGCCCACTTCTATTGTCGCCCCGAACTGAATATTGAAATCATAGAGCACGAAGCCGAAGGTAAAGTATTGCTGGAAGTGAAAGTGCCGGATGGTTCGGATAAGCCCTACTATGCAAAGGATGAGGAAGGAAAATGGTGGGTGTATGTCCGGGTAAACGACAAAAGCCTGCTGGCAAGCAAAACCACGGTGGATTTTCTGAAACGACAACAGCAAAATCTTCAAAACCCCGTACCCATGGGTCATATTGAGCGTGGTATTCTCGATTATCTGAGCAAAAATGAGCGCATAACCATGATGCAAATTTGTAAAATGTTTAACATAAGCCGCCGTAGGGCTTCGAGAACCCTTGTAAATCTTATGAGTCTGGGTGTGGTGCGCAGCCACACTACCGAAAAAACCGAATTTTATACAGGTCTATAAAATATAGTCGCGTCTTCCTCAGTTATTGGGGTATATGGTTTGACGTATACTACCGCTATCGTATTCGAAATCAATGATTACCTTAGGGAGTTATGTTTAATTTTTTTGTTACGAAGAACCATGAAAACCCACGTTATTCTTTATCAAATGGCCGATTATTACGGCAAAAAAACCATTCTTGTGATTGTTCTTTCAATGTTTTTTTATTTTTTGGAGGCACAGGATCCCTGGCATCAGCCGGAATACGATACAGCCGCTTCTGCCCCCGAGGCTGCGTGGGTTGCTCCTGCCCCTGATGAAGCGGTTGAAGAATTCGGATTGTTTATTTTTCAGTTTGGCAACGGCATGATAGCTACCCTGGATGAAGCCGCTGCGCGCGATATTGGCAATAGGATAGGGGTTTCCGCGCCGGTGAGAGGCATCAACAAAACCGGAGACTATTATGCCGAACTCATGCGCATCAGCTTGATGGAAGCAGCATCGAATGGTGGCAGTTTCGCCAATGCCCAGCCTATCCTGCTAAAAGGGTTTCTTGCACCCAACGGAAAAGTATACAAAAGCCGCCCTCAGTATGAAAGCCAGCCGCACAAACCGCTGGTAGATCCGGCTGCCTATGGCAGGTACAAAATAGAACAAGGGGGACAGGTGAAAGTCTTTACCCTTTAATCAGGGTAATCGGAAGACGTGTGTGTTTTTCTGGTGGTACACCGCACAGGCTCCGGTTTTCAAACTGGGCTCGTAGCGGCTGAACCACAAAGCGGTATCATTCAGCACCAAATATTTCGCTCTGGATTTTGCCAAAATATCGGCTGTTATTCCGGGGCCAAAATCCCTGCTGATTCTTACACCCCGTTTTTTTAACAAGTACAGTGCGGTATTTGGGGTATTGTCGAAGGCATAAAAAACACGTGCGTTTTCAGGGATAATTTTATTAAGGGTATCAGCCTGTTCAACAAGTTCTTCGGCTTCACGGAAGGCATTCTGGTGGTAGTAATCACCGGTAGCGTACCGTCGATTCATTATGTGCGCCGCATGGCCAGCATTTATAAATGGGATAACCCAAAATGCAATACCCATGACTACAGGTATGCAACCCATCATAACGGTGCGCTGTTCCTGAAACAACTGCTGCAGAAACAGCCAGCCAAAAAACAGTGCCGGGAAAATCAGGATAAAATAATAATCATGGTATAAAAACTGACGGTTAAAAAGCATCCAAATGGATCCAAATCCAGCTAGCATAATGGCTGCAGCCAGTCCGGGCAAGAGGGATTCGCGCATGCGAAACACCAATATCACAATTAGGATAACCAGAAAAAACGAAAAAAATCCGGACTTGTACATGCTTTCATCCCAGTTATTAAGGGCATTTTGGCTGTTTTGAAAAAACTCAGTAAGGGATTTTGCCGGATTCATGCTTTGCAGGAAATGCATGTTGGATGTTTTGCGTGTGAGCCATCCGGAATATCCATACCAAGCCGTAACCGGGATAAAAGGACTGGTCATCCATAAAAAATCGCGTTGTGTAAATACAATCTGTAATGGCTGGTTTTTGAAAAACCGCCATAAAAAAAGAAGTAAAAATCCCGCTATGCCGTAGATGAGAAAAGACACTTTCAGCAAGCCCGCAAGGCTCATCCAAATTGCAAATCGGCGGAGATTGCGTGCAGGTTCAATACCGTATATTCTCAGCAATAAATGATACCACGCCATCATGACAAAAGCCATGGCGCCCGCATCGGCTAGAAAATTCGGGGTATAAAAAACCAGGATGGGCGAGCAATACCAGCCAAACACCAAAAGCAGCCGCTGCAGGTTCTGCTGCATGAACAATCCAGTAATTTTCCAGGCATGAAAAACCCCAAGGCTTACCAGTATATACAACAGTAAACGGTAAATGAAATCATGCGGGCCGAAAACCTTGTACAGTAAAGCCACTGTATACGGAATAATGGGGAATTCCATGCCTGTTATGCCCTCCGATTGTCTGTCTTCCGACACCCGTGGCAAAAAGAAATTCATGTCTTCATGGTAATAATTCCATGCCACACATGCACGGTCACATTGTGCTCCCTGGTGCACACTTTCAGGTGCTTTGGGCAGGGCCTTGAAAATGCCCAAATAGGCACTTAAAACAATCCAGATGAGCCAGAAACCATATACCGGTTTAATTCTCTGCATCGGCAATGTTGCTGTCTCTAACAATGTAGTGTGGCCGGCTTTTTACATTATCACTCACCCTTCCCAAATATTCGCCCAGCATACCAATGCCAATGAGCTGAATGCCACCCAGAAATAATACAGAAATATGGAGACTGGTCCAGCCGGGTTCGGTGGTTCCAAAAAACTTCTGGTACAGGCTGTATACAATCAGCACAAAAGCCACCGCCGAAACAATAAAGCCTGATATTGTTGCCACTTTGAGCGGCCATGTACTGAAACTGCTAATGCCGTCCAGGGCAAAACGCATCATTTTCCGGTAGGTAAATTTGGTAGCACCACCCATGCGTTCTTCCCGGTCGTATTCGAGATAGGTCTGGTTAAAACCAATCCAGCTGATTTGTCCGCGGATATACTTGTGCTGTTCTGGCATTTTGGATAAAATGCGCTGAATTTTTCGGTGAATGATACGGAAATCGCCTGTATCCACGGGAATTTCAATACTGGTAATTTTAGCCAGAAGGCGGTAGAACATCCTTGCTGTGAATTTTTTTAAAAAATTCTCACCGTCTCTTTTTCTGCGTCTGGCATATACCACCTCGAAACCTTCCTTTGCCTTGCCAAGCAAATCCGGAATAAGCTCCGGGGGATCTTGTCCGTCTCCGTCCATAATTACAATCCATTCGCCTTTCGCGTGCTCAATACCCGCCGTAATTGCCAGCTGATGCCCGAAATTCCTTGAAAAATCAATGTATTTGACATGGCTGTCTGATTCGGCAAGACCATGAAGTATGGATAACGACCGGTCTTTGGACCCATCATTTATATACACAACCTCCCAGTCAATATTCAGCGGTTTTAGTGCATTGCATAGCCGTTGGTAAAGCTTTCCGATGTTCATTTCTTCGTTGTATACCGGAATTACAACGGACAGGGCAGGAAGGGATGACATATTGGCAAAATTATTGCATTACTTGCACTAAATTTGTGCTATCATGAAAAAGAACATTTTCCGTTTGCTTACGATGCTGTCCATTCTGGCAGCTTCCTATACCCTCTATGCCTGCCAAAGCAATACTGCCGATACGCATGAAGAAGGGGTTGTCATGAATGAGACTGCTACAGAGCAGCCGGCAGCTTCCGGTATACCTGTAAAGGAATTCGACCGTCTTATCGCCGGTGATAAACTGGTTATGGTTGATTTTTATGCCGTATGGTGCGGACCTTGCAAGCGCATGGCCCCATTTGTTGAGCAGGTAAAAGAAGAGAAAAAAGATGTGGTTACTGTGCTGAGTATCGATGCGGAAGCCCAGCCCGAAATCAGTGGCCGTTATAACCTGGAAGGCTACCCAACATTGATTTTCTTTAAGAAAGGTCAGGTTGTCGCAAATGCCATTGGTTATCACGACAAAGCACAGATACTGACCTTGATTAATAAGTTTAAATAAACCTTTCTAAGTAATTGACTGAAAATATTAAAGAGGATGCGATAAGCATCCTTTTTTTATGTGTGGGGATTGTCCAGGAAAAAGAAGAAACTATCACCCCTTAAGCCCAGCCTCAGGGTTTCCAATGCAATTAGTTCGTTTGGAGCAATATTGCCCAGATTTACATTGGATCCATACAGTTTGATGAACCATACCTGTTGTGATTTCAAAGGTGCTTCCCAAATAATTTTTTCCAGCGGAATTTTTCGGATAATCTCTGCTACCAGGCCGCTTCTTACTTCACCAGTCCCACGGAAAATACCTACTGTTCCGCTTTCCCTTGCTTCAGCAATTACTTTCCATACCCCGGCGCTGATCTCGCTTTCCATTTGCTCGATCCATTCATAGGGTGGAATAATCTTTTCGGCATCCTTACTTCCCACTTCACTCAGTACCGTTGCCCTTTGAGCCAGTTTACGGATGTATTCGCATTTGGTGTCGTGGTGCATTTCAATGCTGCCATCGCTCACTTCGGCATAGTCAATACCGGTTTTGTCCAAAAGCCTCAGGTAATCTTCAAACTGGTTTCGCACCACATAGGCTTCAAACAATGTTCCTCCGAAATAAACAGGAATGCCCGCCGATTTATAAAGGTTGATTTTGTCTTGCAGATTTTGGGTTACAAAACCGGTTCCAAATCCCAGTTTTATGATATCTGTATACGTGCTGCCGTTGCTGAGAAAATCTTCTGCTTCCCGCATGCTCAGACCTTTGTCCATTACCATGGTGAGGCCACTTTCGCGGGGCTTGGAACTGCGTTCGGGCAGTTGGGCTAAGTTGAATAATTCGTGGTTCATGTTTGCAATCCTGGATTGGTAAAACGGGCAATCAACCGCAGTAAGCTGCCTGCTTTCTTCAATTCAGGTGCAAAAATAAACATTTGTACGTGTTCTTCTGCGTTTATTGCCAGGGCAGTTTCCAGCAGGTAAGTGGCTGCTGCCTGCTGGCCTGTCAGATAGCATAGCGCAGCCATACGGTAAAGCAATTTGGTATTTCCCGGGTTGTGCTTGATGCCCATCTGGGTTATTTCCAGTGCCCTGTCTGACTGTCCTGTTTCATGCAGTGCAACACCCCAGTCCAGCCATACTTCATCTTCATGGGGGAAATCATCGGACAACACTTCGTACAAGGGTTCCCATTTCTCCGCCATGTGGGTTCCAAAATAGGCAGCAGCAAGCACAATACCGTAGTCTGCTTCTACTGGATTAAGTTCCCATGCCTTTTCCAGATACGGTATGGCTTTCGCGTATTCCTGTTCGTAATGCCAGGTTAGCCCCATGCTATACCAGCTTTCGCTGTCATTCGGGCTGTTTTTTAGCACTTCGTGATACAGGGTTCGGGCTTCTTTAACCTTGCCGGTTTCGTAATGACTCCAGGCGAGTAAACCCTTAAGCTCATCAAAAGCACCTTTGTGAAACCGTTCAGATTGCTCCTGATAATGTTTTATAAAGCTGTTGTAATCTTCATGTTCATAGAGCGCCTCCATGTAGCCCAGCCATGCTTCCAGGAAGTTTTCGTTGATGGTTACGGCAAAATCAAAGGCTTCTATGGCACGGGGATAATCATCCAAATCAGCACTTGCATTGGCCAGAAGATACCAGGCTTCCTCCGAATAAGGATCTTTATCTACCAAACGCTCCAGCATGGGCAGCAATGCCCGCACATGAGACTTTTCATGGGTCTGTCCCAGCCATTTCTCCACGATGTAATGAATGTCACCACCCAAATCCAGGCATTTATCCAGGACGGGCAGCGCCAGCTCAAACTGTCCGTAGTGAATCAGCAGCTCTAAAAAATCTTCCATAGCCTGCTCATCCTCACCTGCCAGTTCCATGCCTTCTTTCAGCATTTCCATAGCCTTTTCCTTTCTGCCTTCCAGGCCATATATGGCTGCATCAACCATAAACAGCGCAGGCTCAAAGGCACTGTATTCGCGTGCTTTCGCGATATACCTTCGGGCCATGCGGTAATTTTTTTCGCGCATCAGTACCTCTGCCATGTGGATGGCAAAAACAGGTATATAGGGAAACTGGTCAATGCCTTGTTCCAGCACGCTCTTCATGCGCACAAAAACTTTACCGCTGTCATTGGCCATCAAATGGTTGTAGGAGTAATACCGAAATATCTCCAGCAACTCCCGCGGACTGAAAGTCGCGTCTTTGTTGGACTCGAATTCGCGGACCAGTTCCTCTACGTTACCGCTGAAGTCGTCCTGTTCCTCGTCGTCCCAATCGCTTGGAAAAAATCCCATCGCCGTCAAAAATAATCAGCCGATTGGTCGAAAAACCTGTTTGGTTCACAGATGCCCCCTATATTTTTGCACAGTTTGTATACAATGTCCGCCTTGTTTATTCCTGTGCAGCGCTTTCTGCCCCTGCTACTCACCATTCTTCCGGTGCTCGTATCGGCACAAAGCGTCCGCTCCAAGAAGCAGTCCGCCTGGCAGCAGCAGGTAGATCATCGTATAGAAGTAATTTTTCAGGAAGGTGCTAAATCGCTGGATTGCAAACAAACCATTGTATACACAAACAACAGCCCGGATGTTTTACTTCAAATACCCTTTCACATATGGCCTAATGCTTTTTCAGGAAGGCATACAGCCTATGGTAAGGAGGCGGTAATCAATGGGAATACCAAATTTTTCAACCTGACCGAACAGGAGCGGGGTTCACTTGATGGTCTTAACTTCACTGTTAATGGCATACCTGCCGCGCACACTGCAGATGCGGTTAATCCCGATATTGTTTATTTGTCGCTGCCTAAGCCTCTCGGTAGTGGTGAAAAAATCACCATCTCCACACCATTTCGGGTTAAAATACCCTGGCTTTTCAGTCGCTTGGGATATAACGGCGACTTGTTTTCCATTACGCAGTGGTACCCCAAGCCTGCCGTATATGATGTGAATGGCTGGAACGTTTTTCCCTACGCAGAGCAGGGTGAATACTACAGCGAGTTTGGAGATTATGAGGTTACCCTTGATGTACCGGCAAACTGGCGTGTTGCCGCAACAGGAGAATTGCAGGACTCTGCCGAATTTACCTGGCTGGATTCTTTGGTAACGGGACGCGATACAACCGAAAGAACCGGTCGAAAAACGCTTACATACAAACAAAAAATGGTTAGTGACTTTGCCTGGTTCGCAAAACCTGATTTTCAGGTTGCTAAAGGCAAAACCACATTGCCCGGTGGGCTGGAGGTAACAACATATGCCTTTTACCAAAATTCCAAAAAAGCCAACGGACCTTCTATGCTGGCAGCCATTGACAAGGCACTGCAATACTATTCACGCCGTGTGGGTTTATATCCCTATCGCTATTGCACCGTTGTTATTGGTCCTCTAGAGGGCGCCGGTGGAATGGAGTATCCCATGATTACCATTTGTAATGATGCTTCTGAAGGAACTATCATCCATGAAGTGGGTCACAACTGGTTTCAGGGAATGCTTGGTTCCCAAGAGCGCGAACACCCCTGGATGGATGAAAGCATCAATACCTTTTATCAGCAGCAGGCCGAAGGCAAAGGAGCGGATGAATATTCGCCCGGCGACAAATTTCCTGCAAACAGCAACTATGCAGCTTTTAGGCTCACTCATGATGTGGGTCAGTTTCAATGCGGCCACCTGCATAGCCGCGATTATACCGGTGTGAATTACGGCGCTATTGTTTATGCCATCAATCCACAGCGGTTTCTCTACCTTCAGGAATACCTTGGGCGATCTGTGATGGACAGCTGCATGAAGACCTATTTTAGAAAGTGGCAGTACAAACACCCTTTACCTTCCGATCTGCAGGCCACTTTTGAAGAAGTGAGCGGTAAAAAACTCACCTGGTTTTTTGATGGGCTGCTTTCCGGTCCGGCTCCGGATATGGCCATTCAATCTGTGCAAAAATCCAAATCAGGATATATTGTCAAGATAAACAACAAAACCCCTTATGAACTGCCTGTAAAGCTCCAATGGCGTTACGGAACCCGCAAGGAAAGCATGTGGGTGCATTCAGATACCACGGTGGAACTGAAGGGCAAAATGCAGGAAGTGGTACTTAACGCCAGCGGCTATCTGCCCGAAAGCAATATGGCCAACAACGATGCTACCACAGGCCGCGCTATCCTCAAAACCTGGGGTAAAGGAAAATTCGGTTTGCCGGGTTTGTACACACGTGGACAGAACAAGCACTGGGTGTTTCCGATGTTCTTTATGTGGAACAAATATGATGGTTATACCCCCGGACTGGTGTTTTCCAACCTTACATTTCCCCGCCGCAACTGGGAATACTGGTTAGCGCCGCTTTATGGCGTAAAATCAAAAGAAATTGTGGGTTTTGCAGGTTTGCGCAGAAATATTTTTCACCGCAGCGGGCCTTTTGCACTCACTGAGGTAGGATTAAACCTGCGCCGCTTCAGTTTTCAGCCCATGTATGCCTACAGAGAAATTTCCACCTACAACCGTTGGGCATTAAAGGCCACCAATTATTTCCGTTTAATAAAACCATGGGTATCCAACAGATTGGAAACAGAAATTACCCGTGTAAGACTCAACGAAATTATTTCATTGACAGCAGCTACCTGGGAATCAGATGTTGCGCGTGTTTCATGGATAAGAGAATCCGGTAAAAAGCTGATGCCGTTTAATACTCGGGTGGATATCATGGGAGGCGGCAACGGGCTGTTTGGATCTAAAACACAATTCGGACCATCCTACGGCGAATTTGTAATGGCGAATGCTACTGCCGAAATCTATATTCCCTATCCCAACAAATCCAAGAAGAATATCGGCTTCAGAGCCAAAGGATATGCATCTGGTATGTTCCACAATTATAAGGGTAGCACCGGCAATTTTGTCTTGCCCATCAGTGCACCCCAGTTTACCCCCAATGATCCAACATTCAGCCATATGGCAGTAGCGCGAAGCGCCCGTTTCGGGAGTGGCAATGGCTATTGGAGCCAGATTTTGGTGAATGGGGCGAATGGAATTCGCATGTTCCCCAACCTCAATACCGACAGATGGGTCGCAGGGGTTAATCTGAATACCCATGTTTTGCCGTTTTTACCCATTCAGCTTTTCTTTGATGCGGCAGTTGTTCCGACCTCGGCAAATCTTTCTGAAAATATTCCTTTTGCCGGCGGATTGAGTTTTTCGACCCGGGTAGGTAAAAGTTCCAATTTTGAGGCCACTCTTCCACTGTTTTACAGCAAGACTTTTGCAGATTTCAAAGACGCCAATCCCCGGTTTAAGTGGTATCAATTTGCTACTGTCCGCATGCGCCTTGATTTGAACGATCCCTTCGATATTGTCAGGAATTTCATCTATTAAACCATAATTCAAACAAATAACGCAATTTTGCATACCATGAACCGAATTTTAGTTATCCTGTGTCTCACCATTTTGGCCGTATCAGCCTGCAAAAAATATAAAGACGGCCCCTATATTTCAATATGGAGCCGTAAAGAGCGCATCGAAGGCAAATGGGTGGTTGGTTATGCTGAGAAAAACCAACAGGAAGTTACCAATGCTTACAAAGACCTGGTTTGGGAATTCACCCGTAATTATGCTTTCATTGAAACTACGGATTCCGGTAAAATCAATGGCATATGGGGTACTATGACCAATGAAAAGGATATTGTAATTGATTACGATAATGGCAATCGCAGTATTTATGAAATCATTCGCCTAACCCGAAAACAATTTTGGATTCGTGATCGGCAAAGTGAACTGATTTTGCACCTGAAACCCTACTGAAATTGGCCTGGCTGGCACCCGCGCTATACGGTCTGGTTGCAGGCTTTATGATGAGCATCCTGCTGGGTGTTATCTTTTTTATGCTTATTCAGGCCGGAATTCAGCATGGAACCAGAAAAGGAGTAATCATTGCCTCAGGGGTTATTACCGGTGATGTTATTTTTCTTACTTTGGCGATTGGTTTTACAGCTGTTGTATCTGATTTCCTGCAAAAACATCAGCAATCAATATCCATGGCCGGCGGATTTCTTTTACTGGGCATGGGCGTGTGGATGTGGGTCAAAAAACGCAGTGACAAAACAGAAAACACAGAAGTAAAAGGACTTCGCTCCGCCCGTGACTTCTATTTAAGACCGTTTATCATCAATATCCTAAATCCGGCCAATGCAGCCTGGTGGCTTGGATTATACAGTTTCCCCCCTGCATCGGGTTATCTGCTTCAGCAAAAAATCATCTTTGGCGCGTTTGCCATAATTGCTATCTTCAGCACCGAAGTAGGCATCGCTGCCGCTGCATCATTGCTTAAAAACTATATCAAAGAAAAATGGCTAAAAAAGGTTGATAAAATAGTAGCGATTGTAATGTTTATAATGGGACTGAATTTATTGCTTAGAGCGATACTATAGTTTAATCCTTTATTAGTTTTAATTATTGTGGAAATAAAATACATATGTATATCGTATGTTATTGCAAAAAAAATAATGTTTAAACAGTATTCTTGATAAACCTGGAAATTTAATGATAAATGGACATATTTGTTCAATATGTAAAAAATAAACAATTAATATAAATGGAAATATAATTTTTGTTTAGATCTTTTAGAGTTATGAAAAGGATAAAAAAATAGTGTTAATTAAAAGTTAAAACAATCATTTTAATTATTTATTATTTAAATTATATAATTAATTCATTATAACAAGCAAATAACACAATTAAGAAAAAATACAACCAATAAAAAACTACCTCTTTTCTTCACACATTTCCACCAATACATTTCCTGTGCTTTTCGGGTGTAAAAATGCAATTAATTTATTATCTGCTCCATCTTTGGGTTCCGCATTAATCAATTCAAAACCGATGGCACTTTTTTCGAGTAAATTTTCCTTTATGTTTTCAACGGTAAAAGCGATGTGATGTATTCCCTCGCCACGTTTTTCTATGAACTTGGCAATGGGGCTGTCTGTGCGTGTCGCCCCAAGTAGTTCTATCTTTGTATTTCCCAGATCAAAAAACACCGTAATCACCCCTTCACTTTCCACTTCCTCGGTTTTGTAAGGTGCTTTGCCCAGCAGCTTGGTGTACAAGGCAATAGAAGCCTCAAGATCTTTGACGGCAATGCCAATATGTTCCAATTGTTTCATACAGCAAAATAAAGCAATCCATCTGCATCGAAAAAATTCATGCTGCCGTAAAACAGAATTGCTCCGATTGGTGTTACTTTTGCAAATTAGAATCAATCTAAATAAGTAAATGAAACTCCCTGTATATCTCGATAACAACGCCACCACCAAGGTGGATCCCCGTGTATTGGAAACCATGATTCCTTTTTTTACGGAGGATTTTGGGAACGCAGCAAGCCGCAACCATCCTTTTGGTTGGAAAGCTGAAGAAGCCGTGGACTATGCCCGTGAGCAAATAGCCACACTAATAGGCGCCAACGAGAAGGAAATCATTTTCACCAGCGGCGCTACAGAGAGTAACAACCTAGCTTTAAAAGGCGTATTTGAAATGTACGCTGAAAAAGGAAAACACATTATAACCGCCGTTACTGAGCACAAAGCCATTCTCGACACCTGCAAGCATCTTGAGAAGCAGGGTGCGGAAATCACTTACCTGCATCCGGCTGAAAATGGTCTGCTCACCGTAGCACAGGTAGAAGAAGCCATCCGCCCTAACACCATCGTAGTGACCATCATGTTTGGCAACAACGAAATTGGAGTATTGCAGCCCATCCGTGAAATTGGTGCGGTATGCAAAAAGCATGGTGTGCTGTTTCATTCTGATGCTACCCAGGCCGTGGGTAAAATTCCTGTGGATGTAATTGCCGACAACATCGATCTGATGAGTTTTACGGCCCACAAAATGTATGGTCCGAAAGGTATTGGTGCTTTGTATGTGCGCCGCAAAAATCCCCGGGTAAAGGTAACTGCCCAGATGGATGGTGGTGGCCACGAGCGTGGAATGCGCAGCGGTACGCTCAATGTGCCCGGTATAGTAGGTTTTGGTAAGGCAGCAGAGCTTGCCCGTGTCGAAATGCAGTCCGATACCGACAGAATCATCAAAATGCGCGACAGGCTCGAAAGCTCCTTGCTTACTCTTGAAGAGTCTTACCTGAACGGATCCAAAGAACATCGTTTGCCCCATACCACCAATATTAGTTTTAAATATGTGGAGGGTGAAGGACTGATGATGGCGATTAAGGATATTGCTGTTTCTTCCGGCTCTGCCTGCACATCGGCTTCTCTCGAGCCCAGTTATGTGCTGAAAAGTCTGGGCCTGGATGATGAACTTGCTCACAGTTCCCTCCGTTTCGGTCTTAGCCGCTATACCACCGATGAAGAAATTGATTTTACCATCAAATGCGTAACCGACGCGGTAAACCGCCTGCGCGACATGAGTCCGCTTTGGGAAATGTTTAAGGACGGCATCGACCTAAAATCCGTACAATGGACGGAACATTAATTTGTAAAGATTCTAAATAGACTATAATTTTGTATTGAAAACCCTAAAACGAAAAAATTGACATGGCATACAGTGAAAAGGTAATTGACCACTATAGCAATCCCCGCAATGTGGGAACGCTTGACAAAGGCAGTCCCAACGTAGGAACCGGACTGGTAGGTGCACCCGAGTGCGGAGATGTAATGCGTTTGCAGATTCAGGTAAATCCCGAAACCGGTGTTATTGAAGATGCCCGTTTTAAAACTTTTGGTTGCGGATCAGCCATTGCTTCTTCTTCTCTGGCCACAGAGTGGCTGAAGGGAAAATCTGTGGATCAGGCATTGACCATTGATAATATGGATATTGTGGAAGAACTGGCTTTGCCTCCGGTAAAAATTCACTGTTCTGTGCTGGCCGAAGACGCTATCCGGGCTGCCATCAATGATTATCGAGTAAAGCAGGGTCTTGAGCCCATTGCCGAAGAAAAGTCTCATCACTAAGCATTCATGCTCACCGACACCGCAGATATCACCATCACCGATAAGGCTCGCAGCAAAGTGCATTCCCTTATGAAAGAAGCGGGCATCAGTGCGCCGGAATATTTTGTACGGGTGGGTGTAAAGGGCGGAGGATGCTCGGGCCTGACCTACCAGCTTGATTTTGACAATGAATCGCAGGCTGGAGACATGGTTTTTGGTGATGAAAATCTGAAGGTGGTTTGCGATATGAAAAGCTTTCTGTATCTCTGTGGCACGGAGCTTGATTTTAGCGACGGTTTGAACGGCAAGGGGTTTAATTTTATCAATCCCAACGCGTCCCGCACCTGTGGTTGTGGCGAGAGCTTCGCAGTTTAATCAGCTCAAAGACGATATTCGTCACTTCATAATTTTAATAGCATGCATAGCATTGCTTTGCTATGCCCAATAAACTATATATTAAAGAAATCCATCATTTGCACACCGAATGGACTTCAATGCTGGATTTGATCCGCGATGAAATTCAGTCGTTTGAAAACCGCCTCGAGGAAGTTGCCAAAGCCAATACTGGCAAAGAAGTTTTGGTGCAGGTAGAACATTTTCAGAACCAGTTTATCCGCCAGAAAGAGCTATTGGATGAACTAAGGCATGATATTCATGATGATGAACTGCGTATCGCCGAAAATGTAAATGCAAATAATGTGGCGTCAGAACACAGAAAAATGGAAGAAAATATAGTGCTAAGTTACAGCATGCATACCTTTCGAAAAACATTCAATGAAATTCGCTCTGATTTTTTGATTTTTCTGGCAAAAAAAATTTAAAAAACACCCTTTAAATAACAATTATTGACAATTAATATTCCTATTTAATGTGTCGCTGAATGAATTAAAAATAATTAAACTGCATATATCTAATTTCAGTAAATTATATAGCGATTGATTTAACATTGGTAAAACCTTTTTTGAAGAGGAAAATCATGTAACTGAATGATTTAATGTCAATATTTCATGCCGGAAATTTGCTTTTTTGCTTTTTTTGATTCAACTTCGCCCTAAAATTGACTTTCATTAGATGAAAAATATCTACAAACCATTGAGGAAATTTGCTTATGCAATAGCTTTTATCTTCCTCACCAAAACAGCAATTGCACAACCTGGTCGAGTTCAAGTTAGTTGGGTTAACGGATGTGGAACAGGGTGTACCGTCACGACGGGCTCAAATTTGTCTAATTTCGGCGACATTGGTAAGGCCACGCTTCGAAATCAAAATACCGGTACTGGACTCAGATTTTTATTTGATGGCGGCGGTGGTACATCGACCGGTGTTTGGTCCAATGGTCTTTCTATAGCGGGCTATGATTTGATAATCCAGCCTTCCTCCGTGTCCGGGTCTGCAAATTATAACGGCACAACGCCCGCTCTTCTGACTAATTCTGCCATTTCAGACTTTTATTACACATTCAATGTTTCCAGAAAATCAACAAATTCTTCGAGGGTAGATGAGGATATGGCAGTATTGCAGACTGCATATAACCCTGTGAATATAACTAGTGTATCTAGAACGCCCATCAATCCTTACAGCACTGATTCTGTTACAGTTTCTATTGTTACCTCTGCTGCACCGGCTGCAGGGGAATATTTTTACCTAAGATACAGTACCAGCAGTTCGTTTACGACCTCTACAGTACTTTCTGTTAATATTACAGGTACTTCAGGTACTGCTAAAATACCACCTTTTGCAGGTGGTTCAAACGTCTATTACTATGTTTTTTCTTCAAACCAAACTTTAAGTCAGTTGACAAGCAGCGCTGCCACATTTGGCGCAAAATCTTATAATTTATTGTCACTGAAAATTAACAATAATTCGAATGCTTTTTACAGCTATTTGGTCGCATCTTGTGCTACAGCACCTACCAGCATTACTTCCTCTGTCCCAGGCTGTCTTAAATTAGGAAGAACAGCCACACTGACCTTGAATGGTGGTAGCCTGCCAAACGGTGGTAACTTTGAATGGTACAAAGATGGTTGTGGTGTGGGAACATCATTGGGAACAGGCACATCTATCACTGTTTCTCCAACTTCAACTACAAACTACTTTGTAAGAGCCACTGACGCTTGTGGAAGTACTTCTTGCGCCACAATTAACATAGTAGTGGGAGATTCCAGTGTGGCACCAAGTGCTATTTCTGGGGTTAATAGTGTTTGTCAGAATGTTACATTCAAATTGAAGCGTATAGGTGGTTCTTTAGGATCAGGTGCTACTTGGCATTGGTACAGAACAGCATGCGGTGGTTCTGGTGTTCCTGCTTTAGGTACGGGTGATTCAATTTTTACGCAAATGAATCCTGGAACCAGTTTGTATTATCTTCGTGCGGAAGGGCTGTGCAACAACACTGTTTGTGCTGTTAAATCGGTTGTTATTCATGACGCTAGCATTGCACCTATTAGCCCTCCTTCTTCAACAATCTGTTTGGGTACTTCCAAAACATTCTCAGTAAGCGGAGGCCAGCTCGGACACGGTGCAAACTGGAAGTGGTATAGCGGCACCTGCGGCGGTACGTTGTTGGGTACAGGTCCATCACTTACAGTGAGCCCCTCTGCAACTGGCACATATACATATTATGCCAGAGTAGAAGGTACTTGCAATACTACGACTTGTGCTACTTATACCTTAATAGTGGCTGACTCTAGTATTACACCGACGTCGGTATCAGGGCCAACTGCTGTTTGTGAGCGCAGTGCACCACTGGTGTTTAAACCGGTTGGTGGATTATTAAGCAGCGGAGCGACCTGGACATGGACACGCGTGGCTTGTCATGGCAACCCCAATCAGGTTGGTCTTGGCTCCGGCGATTCACTAGTACTTACCACAGCCACGCTTGGTGTAGGTACCCATACAGTATTTGTGCGTGGCCTTAATGGTTGCAATATGACCAGCTGCGTAAGTAAAACTTTTGTGATTAGAGATACTTCTGTTCCCGCAAATAACATAACCGGAACAAACACTATATGCCGTGGTCAAAGCAGCACACTGTCTGTTAATGGCGGTAAGCTTGGTGCCGGCGCAAGCTGGAAGTGGTACCTTGGTAACTGTGGAGGAACATCTATTGCCACAGGCAGTAGCTTCACAGCTTCACCAACATTGGCAGGATCCTACACATATTTCGCAAGAGCCGAAGGTACTTGTAATAACACTATTTGCCGTACCTTCACATTAACAGTAAGAGATACGAGCACCAGCCCCACATCTGTTTCTGCAAGTGCTACAACCATCTGCTTAGGCCAAACAATTAATTTGAATGTTAATGGTGGAAACCTGGGTCATGCCGCCAGCTGGAAATGGTATACAGGATCTTGTGGTGGAACCGCAATCGGAACAGGTTCTACTATAACTTGGGGTCCGCCATCCGCAGGATCTGTAACTGTATTTGGCAGGGCTGAAGGATCGTGTAATAATACTCTTTGTAGGTCTGTTACAATTACGGTGCGAGATACTTCAGTGCCGGCCACGGCCATCATCGGCATAAACACAATTTGTCAAAATGTTACCTTTAAATTGAAGCGTTCAGGTGGTTCTTTAGGTTTTGGTGCTACCTGGCAGTGGTATAGAACCGCTTGTGGTGGTCCTGGTATTCCATGGGTAGGTACAGGTGATTCCATATTTACCCAAATGGATCCGGGAACCAGCACCTACTATCTAAAGGCAATTGGTTTCTGTAATTCAACAATCTGTGCAGTTAAATCTGTGGTGATTAGAGATTCAAGCGTACGACCTACAGAAGCCCCAACGGCTACAATTTGTCTGGGATCGTCCATGACATTTGGAATTAACGGAGGTAATCCCGGTGGAAGTCTGGGTCATGGTGCTCAGTGGAAATGGTACAGTGGTTCTTGCGGTGGTACCCTTGTAGGAACAGGATCCACCCTTACTGTTAGTCCTTCTGCTGTAGGCACATATTATTACTACAGAAGGGCTGAAGGCACATGTAATACAACTACCTGTGCTACTTATACATTGACGGTTACGGATTCCAGCAAAACCCCACTGTCAATATCTGGCCCATCTGCTGTTTGTCAGCGCAATACTCCAATGGTGTTTAAACCGGTGGGAGGTAAGCTAAGTCCTGGTGCCTCATGGACCTGGTCCCGTGTAGCTTGCCATGGAAGCCCAGGTCAGGTAGGTTTGGGTTCCGGTGACTCCTTGGTTTTAACAACAGCTATGCTCGGTATTGGCACCCATACAATATTTGTTCGTGGTCTTAATGGTTGTAACACTACCAGCTGTGTTAGCAGAACAATTGTTATCAGCGATACATCTCTTCCCGCTTCAGGAATTAGCGGTACCACCACGATTTGTGTTGGCGAAAACAGCACTTTAACACTAAACGGTGGTAAATTAGGTGCCGGTGCAACCTGGAAATGGTACCTAGGTAATTGTGGCGGAACATCAATAGCAACAGGCAACAGCTGCATAGTTTCGCCTTCCGCCCCCGGAACATATATCTATTATGCAAGGGCTGAAGGTCCTTGCAATAACACCATTTGTCGCTTATTTACCCTTACTGTAAGGGATACATCATATCCGGTTGTTGGTATTTTGGGTAATACAACAATCTGTCAGGGTACATCAACAACCCTTAGCATTAACGGCGGTAGTCTGGCGCCCGGCGCCAGCTGGAAGTGGTACAGTGGCTCTTGCGGTGGTACATTTGTTGGGACCGGCACCAGTGTTTCTGTAGCTCCTGCTTCAAATACAACCTACTTTGTGCGTGCCGAAGGCACTTGCAAGAATTCACCTTGCAAAAGTGTGGTGGTAAATGTTAGGGACACTTCTAGGTCTGCAACATCCATTACTGGAACAACCGTTGTATGTCAAGGTTCGTCAACCACATTAAGTGTTATTGGCGGAACCTTGGGCTCAGGTGCCATCTGGAGATGGTACAGTGGAAATTGTGCAGGAACTCCAGTAGGCAACGGCACCTCTATTGTGTTGTCACCCACCGTAAATACCACTTATTTTGTCCGTGCTGAAAGTTCTTGTAATACTACCAATTGTGTTTCCGTAAATGTGACGGTAAGACAGACCTCAACTCCTGCTTCGTCGATTGTAACATTTGCCAATAACATTTGTAAAGGACAGTCAACCACAATGTATCTGACAGGAGGAACTCTGGGACATAACGCAGTCTGGAGATGGTACGAAGGAAGCTGCGGAGGAACATCCGTGGGATCAGGCACATCAATTACTGTTGCACCTTCAGCCGGTTTAAAGACTTACTTTGTTCGTGCAGAGGGCACTTGTAACAACACCACTTGTGTCTCACAAACAATTAACGTAAGAGACACTTCAGAGCCTGCCGCATCAATTAATGCAACCTTAACCGTACTTTGTGCTGGAAGCACTACTGTTTTGACACCTAATGGTGGACATCTTGGTACATCAGCCAATTGGAAGTGGTATTTGGGTAGCTGCGGTAGCGGTTTAGTTTCAACCGGCTCAACCCTAACAGTAACACCCACAGTGGGTGGTGATTATACCTATTTCTTGAGAGCTGAAGGAAGTTGTAATACTACCAAATGCGCAAGTATCACCATTAGAGTTCGTGATGTATCAAGGCCAGGAACTATATCAGGTTCAGGCGCAATATGTCTCGGTTCAACCAATACGTTAACAGTTAATGGCGGGGCTTTAGGAACTGGTGCTAGTTGGAAATGGTATACTGGAAGCTGCGGTGGAACAGTTCAGGGCACAGGTAGCACTTTGTCAGTTAGACCCACTAGTCCAGGAACATATACATATTTTGTGAGAGCTGAAGGTATATGCAATACAACACCTTGTGCTAGCTTCACCTTTACGGTATCTGATACAAATAAACCTGCTTTAGCTATTACTGGACCTTCGGCGGTTTGCCCTGGAAATACACCGTTTACTTTAAAGAGAGTGGGAGGTACTTTAACATCTTCGGGAGCTCGCTGGGATTGGTATCGTGGAGCTTGTGGAGGATCCGGTGTTCCCTGGGTTGGAACAGGTGATAGCATCACACTAAGGCCATCACAGCTGAGTGTAGGAAATCATGTATTTTACCTCAAAGCCAATGGTGGATGTAACGTTACTGCTTGTGTAACATTTGTATTAACAATTAGGCAAGCACCTACAGCGCCCTCATCCATCGTAGGGTCGACCAATATTTGCAGAGGTCAGAGCACAACCCTTTCGGTTGGAGGCGGGGTGCAGGGCACCAATGCCACTTGGACATGGTACAGAGGAACTTGCGGAGGAACCCCTGTGGGTACAGGTTCATCAGTCACCGTTTCACCTAATGATACAACCACCTATTTTGTAAGGTCAGAAGGACCCTGCGGAATTACAGGTTGTGCCTCTGTTCGTGTAGATGTAATCCAAACGCCAGTAGCTCCTGTGGCCATTAATGCAAATTATAATCAGGCATGTGCAGGCACTCCGATTAAGTTATATGCTAATGGTCCGGCACTGTTGAAGGGCGAAACTCGTCAATGGTATATTAACAACGGTGGTACGCTTACCTCGATAGGAACTGGTGATTCGATTATCGTAACCCTTAGCAATACTACAGATGTTGAACTGCGCACCGAAAACCGTTGCTTCAACAGCACTTCTGTAACCAAGCAAATCAACATTCTTAATTCACCTGTAGGTACATGGGTAGGTGTGAAAAACAACAGCTGGCATGAAAATGACAACTGGTGTGGTGGCATACCTACGGCAACAACCGACGTGGTTATACCTTCAGGGACCCCAAATCAGCCGGTAATTACGGCCATAGCAAAGGCCAGAAATCTGACCGTAAACAGTGGAGCTAACCTATCTGTTTCCACTGGCGGGACGCTCCAAATGAATGGTTCACTGGTTAAATCAGGTACATTTACCTCTTCAGGAACAGTTTCATTCCTATCAGGAGGTGCTGTCACAGCGGACGGATTTATAACACGAAACTTGGAAGTGAATCTTGCCGGTGAAGTTACCCTGAATGGAAGTATTACGGTAACAGGTAATCTGTTGCTTGGCAAAGGTTCTGTAATCACCGGAACTTATGAGGTAAATGTGACCAACGATAATTCGAATGCTGTAGTGGCTGTGGGCGGAAACAATAATTTCCGTTCAGGTTGGATTGCAGGTAACCTGCGCCGTAGCATCAAAACCGTAGATGAAACCTATCAATTCCCTGTGGGAAGTATTGCGGAAGGAAACAATGCCGAGTTTGTCAACCATAATCTCGCTGGTGTTTCTTCTGTACTGGCACATTTTAGACCTAAGCCCGGAACAGATGCAGGTTTGAATGTGTTTGAAACGGCAACATCCAATCCTTACGGAAGTGTTAGCAACGGTGGTGTTTGGTATCTTGAACCCACTGGCAGCATTACGTCCGGTAATTTTGATCTCAAACTGTGGTTCCATAACCAGCCTACCTTTACCGCAGGTCTTGTGGATAATAGTTTCTCAATACTCAACAGACCCGCTTCAAGTACTCAGGCATCTGACTGGGTGAAACCGGCGACCAATTCAACCTATATCGCAGGAACAGTTTCCTTAGGTTATGTGCGTCGAATCGGAATCAATGCAATGGGACAATTTGGTATCGGACTTACCCTCTATCCTGTCAAGGTTAAAGGAACATCCTATTCCGGCAACGTAACCATCCAGCCCAATCCATTCAATGCAGAGTTTGCCGTGAAAATGAATATTCCGAGAACTGCTCAGGTTAGCGTGAATGTATATGATCAGGCCGGTCGTTTGGTAGCAGAACAGAATGCAGGTAAGCTCTCAGGTAACAATACCCTGAAAGTAAATATGGGTAATCTGTCTGAAGGTACCTACACCGTGGTAGTTAAAGGTGATGGACAAACCATCCACACTGAAAAAATGGTTAAAATCCTGAAATAATCGGGATTAGGTCATACGAAAAAGGGGGCTTCAATGAAGCCCCCTTTTCTATTTTTACAGAAAAAAATTAAACGACTACGTTGATAATCCGGCCTTTCACCAAAATAAATTTCTTCAGCGGTTTACCTTCCATCCAGCGCTGAACGGTAGCATCAGCAAGAACCGCAGCTTCAATGTCTTTTGCATCCGCATTCAAATCAAAGGCAATGCTGGTGCGTGTTTTACCATTGATAGAGATGGGATATTCAAAATGCGTTTCCACCAGGTACTGTTCATCCCAACTTGGCCATTGAGCCAAATGAATACTTTGGTTGTGACCGCATTTTTGCCAGAGTTCTTCGGCAATATGGGGAGCAAAGGGTGCTATAAGGATGATTAATGGTTCTAGAATAGCCCTTTTTTTGCATTGTAAGGTTCCCAGTTCGTTTGTTGCGACCATGAAGGCACTCACTGCCGTATTGAAACTCATTTGCTCAACATCGGAGGTGATTTTTTTAATGGTTTTGTGCAGGACTTTAAGTTCTTCCTTTGAAGGTGCCTCATCCGTTAATATGAATGTTTCTTCCTGCTCAAATAAACGCCAGAATTTGTTCAGAAAACGGCTCACCCCTTCAATTCCATTTGTGTTCCAGGGCTTGCTGTCGGTGAGCGGGCCGAGAAACATTTCGTACATTCGAAGGGTATCGGCCCCATATTGAGCGCAGACATCATCCGGGTTGACTACATTGCCCCAGCGCTTGCTCATTTTTTGGCCGTCTTCGCCCATAATCATTCCTTGATTGACAAGTTTTTTAAACGGTTCATCCAATGAAAGATATCCAAGGTCAAAAAGGAATTTTGTCCAGAACCGGCTGTAGAGTAAGTGACCGGTGGCATGCTCGCTTCCTCCCACATATAGATCTACCTGTTTCCAGTAATCCAGGGCAGGTTGACCAGCAAAAGTTTCCTTGTTGTCCGGATCCATATAGCGCAGGAAATACCAGCTGCTGCCGGCCCATCCGGGCATGGTATCTGTTTCGCGGCGGCCTTGATGGGTTTCTACCCATTCTTGCACCCCTGCAAGCGGGCTTTCACCTGTTCCGGTGGGCTTATAGCTTTCTACTTTTGGGAGTTCCACCGGCAATTCATTTATAAGATGGGGAATCTGATCGTTATCAAAAACGATGGGGAAGGGTTCTCCCCAATAGCGTTGTCTTCCGAAGCCAGCCTCACGAAGTTTATAATTGACTTTTCGCTTGCCGAGACCTTCATTCTCAACTTTGTTAATGGCTTTTTGTATAGCGTCCTTCACACTCAGACCATCCAGGAAATCGCTGTTAAAGCAAACACCATCTTTGGCTGAAAAAGCCTCTGTAAGTGATTCGGGAAGAACTTCATTCAAGGGTTTTATGACCGGAACGATGGGTAAGCTGAAGGCTTTCGCAAATTCAAAATCTCTGTCGTCATGGGCAGGAACTGCCATAATGGCTCCCGTTCCGTAACCTGCCAGCACATAGTCACTTACCCAAACAGGAATGGGTTTACCGGTGAACGGATGGTTGGCATAGGATCCCGTAAAAATGCCCGTTTTACGGGTATCGGCCATACGGTCAATCTCGCTGCGGTTTTTGGCAGCTTCAGAATATGATTTTACAGCTTCTCGCTGTTCATCCGAGCAAAGATTATACAGGCCCTCGTACTCAGGGGCAAGTACCAAGAAGGTAGCTCCAAAAAGGGTATCCGGCCGGGTGGTGAATACATCAATGGTATATTGTTCGCTAACTGTAAACTGTATTTCCGCTCCTTCACTTCTTCCAATCCAATTGCGCTGAATTTCTTTGATACTGTCGCTCCAGTCAAGAAAATCCAGTCCTTTGAGCAGGCGGTCGGCGTAAGCTGTAATGCGCAGCGACCACTGTTTCATTTTTTTGCGAACCACCGGATAGCTTCCGCGTTCACTTACAGGGCCTTTTTCCGGGTGGTTAACCACTTCCTCATTGGCAAGCACACAACCCAGCTCCTGGCACCAGTTTACAGTGGTAAAATCAATAAATGCCAGACGGTAATTGTTGAGTACATCCGATCTCATTTTTGGACTCAGCACATTCCATTCTGCAGCCGAAAACTGCATAGGTTCGCTGCAGGCTGCAGTAATTCCGGAGGTGCCATGCATGCTGAAATGATATTCCAGTTCGGAAATGGGGCATGCTCTATCGGTTTGTTTATTATACCAATGGTTAAAAAACTGACCAAAAATCCACTGGGTCCATCTGTAATAATCCGGTTCGCAGGTTCTCACCTCACGGCTCCAGTCGTAGCTGAAGCCCATCAGATCGAGCTGACGGCGGAAGGTTTCAATATTAGCAGCTGTGGTTTTTGCCGGGTGCTGTCCGGTTTGAATAGCATACTGTTCTGCCGGCAAACCAAAGGCATCATAACCCATAGGATGCAGCACGTTAAAACCTTTCTGGCGCTTATAGCGGCTTACAATATCGCTTGCTATGTAACCAAGGGGATGTCCTACATGTAATCCGGCGCCGCTGGGATAGGGAAACATGTCAAGCACATAGTATTTTGGCTTCGTGGGGTCTTCTAAAACCTTATAAAGTCCTGTTTCGGCCCACTTAGACTGCCATTTTTTTTCAATTTCGCTGAAGGGATACTGTGCCATGATTTCCTGCGCGAAATTAACGATAAAGCCCGTATTTCCCTGTTGTTAAGGCAAAAGCTCAGGCTACATGTTGTACCTTTGCAGCAGGCATGGCTGATACCAATTTTATAGATTATGTGAAAATTTGCTGTAAAAGCGGCAAAGGCGGCGCCGGTAGTCACCACTTTCATCGTGCAAAGGGCAATCCCAAAGGCGGCCCTGATGGTGGTGATGGCGGCAAAGGCGGTGATATTGTGTTGCTTGGCAACAACCAGTTGTGGACCCTTCTTCACCTGAAATACCGCAAGCATATTATGGCTGAAGACGGCAAGCCCGGAAGCGAAAACAACAAAACCGGAGCCAGCGGTAAATCTGAAATTCTGGAAGTACCTCTGGGAACCGTAGCACGTGATGCCGAAACCGGTGAATTCCTGTTTGAAATTACCGATGATGGTGAAAAGAAAGTGCTGGTACCCGGCGGACGTGGTGGTCTTGGCAACAGCCATTTTACCAGCAGCACCAACCAAACACCCATGTATGCCCAGCCAGGAGAACCGGCTATTGAAAAATGGATGATTCTGGAGCTCAAAGTACTGGCGGATGTGGGTCTTGTGGGTTTTCCCAATGCCGGAAAAAGCACCCTGTTGAGTGTAATGACGGCGGCCAAGCCCGAAATAGCTGACTACCCTTTCACTACATTGGTTCCCAATCTAGGCGTGGTAAAATACCGCGATTTCCGCAGTTTTGTCATCGCTGACATTCCCGGAATTATTGAAGGTGCGCATGAAGGAAAGGGCCTCGGGCACCGGTTTTTAAAGCATATAGAACGCAATGCAGTGCTGTTGTTTCTCATTCCTGCTGACAGCCCCGACCATAAAAAAGAATATGAAACCCTGCTCCACGAGCTAAGGGAGTTTAACCCGGAAATGCTTCACAAGCGCCGTATTGTGGCCATAAGCAAAAGCGATATGCTGGATGATGAATTAAAATCGGCTATCAGCCGGGAATTTTCCGACGTACAACCCCTGTTTTTCTCTTCTGTTGCCGAGCAGGGGCTGGTGGAGCTACGCGATGTGCTTTGGAATGCTATCAATGAATCCATAACCTGATTACTTCATTATGCGGACATCGGCTAAATTCTTCTTAACCATTGGATTCTGGCTGTTGTTAGCCCATCCTGGATTGGCCCAGACCGATTCTGTGATGGATATATCGGAGGTGGTGCTCACAGGAACCCGCACCGAAACCCGCAAATCTGAGAGCCCTGTAGCAGTAACTGTTGTCAGCGGCCAAACCCTGTCGCGATTGCAGGCCTGCAATTTGTATGACGGATTAAAATACCAGACTGGTCTTAGGGTGGAGACCAACTGTCAGACCTGTAATTACAGCCAGCTGCGCATCAACGGATTGCCGGGCGGCTACTCACAGATTTTGATCAATGGCAGGCCTTTGTTTGGTTCATTAACAGGCATGTACGGGCTTGAGCAGCTTCCTGCCGCCATGATTGAGAAAATTGAAGTGGTGAGGGGTGGTGGTTCCTCCCTGTATGGTATGAGTGCCATAGCAGGAACGGTAAATGTTTTTACCCGCAAGCCCACTCAGAATGAGTGGGAAGTAACAACCCGCCTGCAACACATAGGTTCAAGCGCAGCGGACCTGGTTAATACCATAAGCAGTGGCTGGTTGTCAGAAAACAAAAAATTTGGCGGTTACTTTTCATTAGGTTCCCGGAATCGTCAGGCTTTTGATGCCAACCAGGATGGGTTTACAGAGTTGCCCAGCCTTGAAAACCTTAATGCAAGTCTGAATATATCCTACGATCCCAGTCCCAGACAAAAGCTCACGGTGTCTTTGAACCGTATTGGTGAAAAACGTTACGGGGGGGAAATAACTGCAAAACCTATCACCGAGGCTTTGCAGGCCGAGTCACGTGAACATCGTATTTCACTGGGTAATGCAGAATACCGCTTGCGTTCACTGAACGGTTTTTCAGATGCCATTATTTATGCAGCATTTCAGCAAACTTCCCGAAGTCATTTCACCGGTGTATTTCCGGATTCTTTGGTAGATATACAAAATTATATTGCCAATCCCCCAAATGGGGAAGCCATGATTGGTTTTTTGCAGGGCGGTGTTCAATTCAATCGCCGGTTCCAGCGAAATGGTTTAATGAAGCATTCCCTAACACTCGGACTGGAATGGATAGATGAATTCATCAGGGATGAAATCCCTGCCTACAATTATCTTATCAGGCAGCATATTGTAAATCCGAGTGCCTTCGTGCAGCACGTTTGGAAGCCACATGCTTTGCTCAGTATCCTGTCCGGTATCAGGGTGGATAAACACAACTGGATAGACAAACCGGTGTGGAGTCCGCGTGTGGGTGTTTTATACAAGTCTGGTAAAAATTCCCAGATAAGATTGGGTTACGGTACAGGTTTCAGGGCTCCGCAGGCCCATGACAATGACCTGCATATTGCTTTTGCCGGTGGTGGAGTTTCCCGGGTTCAGCTGTCACCATTTCTTAGGGAAGAACAATCGCGCAGTGTAAACCTATCGTGGAACCTCGACAAAGCAACAAAAAACCACATTCAGGGCTTAACCCTGGATGCTTTTTATAACCGGTTGCGTAATCCTTTTGTGCTCGAAAATGCCGGGAACGACCCATTTGGTGAGATTTTTGAAAAACGCAATGGTCAAGGTGCCCGGGTTCAGGGAATTTCGGCAGAATACCGAATTAATTATCGTAGCAAATTGCAATTTCAGGCAGGATTTACGGTACAGCAAAGCCTTTACGATACGTCGGTAACAGTCATTTCCGGTCAAAACCCACTAAGGGCCTTTGCCCGTACCCCTAATGCCTTTGGATATGTATACGGGTGGGCGGAATTGACCGATAAGATCAATATTTCAATGGATGCTGTGTATACAGGTTCTATGTTTGTACCGCATTTTGGCGGTGCTGTAAACTTTAGCAGAGACAGTATTGTTGTTTCACGTCCTTTTCTGGAAATCAACACCGCCCTTAATTTCAAGCTTAAACCATTGAAAAACGGCATTAACTGGACCCTTTCCCTGGGAGTAAGAAACCTGTTGAATGCCTATCAGAAGGATTTTGACATCGGAAAAAACAGAGACAGCAATTACATTTATGGTCCGGCTTCCCCCAGAACCATTTTTATTGCATTGCGTTTGGGGAAAACAGGTCGTTGATACTAATTTTGATTAAATGAGTGCATTTTTGGCAGGATTTACCGCTTTCTTCAGGGGTATGGTATTTTCCATTACTCGGCTTGGAGTCTGGTATTTGGTTCCGCTGATACTTTGGTTATTTTTGGTAGTAGGGCTTTCTTTACAAATCAGCGACTGGTTGATACCACAACTCTATGCCTGGATTGAGTTACAGACGGGTCTTGATCTAAAGTCCACCCAAGAGGCAGGAGGATGGAATGAAATGCTTAAAACAGGACTGCAATTGGGTGTGGTTATTGTCGTAAAAATAATGTTGTGGTATGTGATGAGCCGCTACATGAAATATATGGTTATCATCCTGTTATCCCCTTTGTTTGCTTATATCTCAGAGAGAACCGAAGAAATGATAACCGGTACGTCTTTTCCATTCAGTCTGGTTCAGATTTTTAAGGATGCTTTGAGAGGTGCAGGCATTGCATTGAGAAACATGTTGCTGGAGACCCTGCTAATGATAGCCGGGGGATTGCTAAGTTTCTTTTTGCCGCTTTTATCTCCTGTGATTTTGGTTAGTTTGTTCCTTGTAAACAGCTATTTTATGGCTTTTAACTTCTTCGATTATGTAGCAGAGCGCAAAAAGATGGGTGTGGCACGGAGTGTAAGGTATATGGGTGCGAATATGCCTACATTGCTGGGTTTTGGTGTGGCGTACAACCTGACTGCCTGGTTTCCACTGCTCGACTGGATGCTGGCACCCATCAGTGCAGCCTCGGGCGCTGTGATTGCCGATGCCCAACTCCCGCAGGGTAAAAGTTCTGCTACATTCACCGGATAGCCATCAAAGCGCTCTAAACGGGGCGGTATTGTGGCCCAATCTTTGTATTTTTGCACTTCGTGGTTAAAATTACACATACAATGAAACAATTTTTCACCTTGATTTCGGTTTTAATGATTTCTCTGCAGGCCATTGCCCAACCTGCCAATGCCGTACTGTTCAATTATGCCGGCGACAAAAAAGTTACCGTAGATGAATTTGAGCGCTATTTTAAGAAAAACCTGAACATCGTGAACCAGGAAATGACTCCGGAAAAAATCCGTGAGGATCTGGATCTGTACATCAAATTCAAACTTAAAATTCAGGATGCACAGGATGCGGGAATGGATACAGCCAAGAGCTATCTTCAGGAGGTAGATATGTTCCGTGAGCAGCTGGCGCGAAGTTATCTCTATGATCGTGAGGTTACCGATGCGTTAATCCGTGAGGCCTATGACCGTCTCAATCAGGAAGTGGAAGTTTCACACATTCTGGTAGCCGTGAACAACAAAGCTAAAGCGGCAGATACGCTGGTTGCATGGCAAAAAATCAAAGGAATGTATGACCGCATTATGGCCAATCCGTCCCTGTTTGCAGCAGAAGCCAAAAACTCAGACGATCCCGGAACCCGTGATAATGGCGGTAATCTGGGCTATATGACTGCATTGCAGGTGGTTTATCCTTTCGAAAACATGGCCTACAATACCCCGATAGGCAGCATATCCGGCATTTTTAGAACCGATTTTGGATACCATATACTGAAAGTAACCAACAAACGCTCTAACCGTGGCGATATTAGACTCAGGCATATTCTGCTTCGTGTGGGTATGACTCCTGAGGGAACTGAAGAGAACCAGAAGAGAAAAATTGAGGATATCTACCAGAAAATCAAGTCCGGTGAATCTACAGTAGCCGATATGGCGCGTAATTTCAGCGAGGATTTTAACAGCCGCAGCAATGGTGCCGGTGGTGAAATGGATTTCATCAATGTAACCATGTTCATCGGTGACCCTGATCGTCAGTCGCTGGTAGACCGTGGTTTTAACCTCAAAAATATTGGCGATTATTCCGAACCTTTCCGCACCGCGCTGGGATGGCACATCATTCAGAAAATGGAATTGAAGCCGCTTGGCAGCTTTGATATGATGAAGACCACCCTCAAAAACCAGGTTCAAAACAACCAGAGAGCCCAGAAGAGCGTGGATGCGCTGGTTGAAAAAGTAAAAAAGGAAAACGGATACAAAGAGTATCCGGAAAATATGAATGCATTTATAGCAGTGCTGGATACAAATTTTGCAAAAGGGTCTTTCAAGGCTGAGACTTTGCCTGAATACGCAGCAACCAATCAGGGAAAAAAAGGCAGAGTATATGTGAAACCCACCAGCACCAAGACGCCTTTGCGCAACCTGGTTTTGTTTGATCTGGGCGGCGATAAATATACCATCGGTCAGTTTGCCAGCCACCTGGAGGTTTCCATGCAGCCTGTAAATGGCTCCAATATGGACTTTGTAAATACTGTTTTCAAAGACTGGGTAAAGAGCAAATGTGTAATCTTTCAGGACCAGCATCTTGAAGAGAAATCTCCTGAATTCAGACACCTTTACCAGGAATTCAAAGAAGGTATCTTGATGTTTGCCCGCATGCAGCAGAAGGTTTGGGACAAAGCCAACGAAGACACTGCAGGCTTAAAAGCGTTTCACGAAGCCAACAAAACCAAGTATGTGTGGAATGACCGTTTTGATTGTGAAGTCTACCTGTGTGCCAATAAAAAAATGGCAGGTTCTGTAGCCAAAATGGTTAAGAAAGGGATTCAGCCCGATAGTATTCGCAGAAAGCATACCCGTTCCAATACCGTGAGCATGGACTACCGCATGGGTAAATACGAAAGTACCGATACCTTCCTATTCCCTGACGGTCGTATTCTCGGTACGTTATTCGGCAACCCTGAATACCGCGAGAAACCTGGAAAAATCTATAATCTCAATCAGATTGGGGCAAACTGGGTTGTAGTAAAAGTAAATCAGTTTTTACCTGCAGGACCCAAGAAACTCGAAGAGTGCCGCGGACTGGCCGCCAATGATTACCAGACATTTTTGGAAGAACAGTGGTTGAAAGATTTGTTGAAAGCCTATCCCTATAGCGTGAACCAGCCAGTTTTTGATACTTTCAGTAAACGCATGCTGGAAGAAAACAACGCAGGAAAATAATATCAATGCCAAAACCTTATATCCATAGAGCCTGCCGTTTTCTGCTTTTGTTTTTTGCACTGGCAGCTTCCGGACTGAAAGCCCAGCCGTTGCATGTGGACGGGGTTATGGCGATTGTGGGCGATAAGGTGGTGCTTCGCAGCGATTATGAGACGGAGATGGGTCAGCTGGCGCGTTCGGGCAATTTTCAGGACAGCCAGCAGCTTTCGTGCTTCGTCCTTCGTAAGCTGATATTACGCAAACTAATGCTCAATCAGGCAGAGATAGATTCTTTGCCTCTTTCTGAAGAGCGAATCGATGCTGAGATAGACAACCGCCTGCGTTACTTCCAACGTCAGGCTGGCAGCCAGGCAGATCTGGAACGGTATCTGGGTAAAACCCTTGCTGAATACAGGGAAGACATCCGTCCCAAAATGAAGGAACAACTTCTGGCCCAGGAAATGGAGGGTAAAATCACATCTTCGGTTAAAATCAGTCCGCAGGAAGTGAAGCAGTTTTATAACGACATCCAAAAAGACAGCCTGCCCATTATTCCGGCAGAAGTAGAGGTGGCCCAGCTGCTTATAGAACCGCCCGTTTCTCCGGAAGCCAAGGAATTTGCCCGTGAGCAACTGCAACTTCTGCGAATGCGCCTTCTGGCAGGTGAGAGTTTCGAGAAACTGGCAAAAACCTACAGCCAGGATCCGGGATCCAAAGAAAACAATGGTCTGCTTCCGGAATTTGGTCGCGGGGAAATGGTGCCCGAATTCGAGCGCATGGCTTTCAAACTTAAGCCAGATTCAATTAGTCCCGTTTTTGAAAGTCCTTTTGGTTTTCACCTGATGAAGGTGATTAAACGTCTGGGGGAAAGGGTGATTGCTTCCCACATCCTCATTCGTGCAGAATACACCACTGCTGATTTCAATGCAACGCAGAAACGTATAGACTCTGCCTATGACCTGCTTTATGAAAAGAAAATAGACTGGTGCACTGCCGTAAAACGGTATGCATCTGCAGATATTGGAAACAGAGGCTACTGCGGCTTTTTTACAGACGAAACCACTGGCAGCCAGAAGATGATTTTTGATGAGCTGCCCCCGGAGATTAAAATGATTGTAGACAAACTGAAACCGGGTGAATTTTCGGAACCTGCTAGGACTTTTACACCTGATGGCCGTGCAATTTACCGCATGGTTTACCTTAAATCATTTACAGCGCCGCATCAGGCAAATTTATCACAGGACTACGGCCGTATTCAGCTGGAAGCCGAAGCCCGCAAAAAACAAAAAGCCATTGATACCTGGGTCGATAAAACCAAAAAAGATACCTATATCCGCGTGCAGAGCAACCTGATTCAGTGCCCGGATTTGAAAGCATGGGAGGCGCAAAACTGATGAACGAAAAAGAACTGGCAGAATCGTTTTCCGCCTCGGTTGCGGAAATAAAGAAAGAAATTTCCAAGGTTATTGTGGGGCAGGAACATGCGGTGGATGCTGTTTTGACTGCCATTTTCTGTAATGGCCATGCACTGTTGGTGGGTGTGCCGGGGCTGGCCAAAACCCTGTTGGTAAAAACTGTGGCCCAAAGCCTGGATCTGGACTTTAACCGTATACAGTTTACCCCTGATTTGATGCCCGGCGACATTACCGGTAATGAAATTCTGGATGAAGACCGCAAATTTCACTTCGTGAAAGGTCCTTTATTTGCCAATATCGTCCTGGCCGATGAAATTAACCGTACACCGCCCAAAACGCAGGCGGCCCTTCTGGAAGCTATGCAGGAGCGTAACGTTACAGTTTCCGGGCAGCACCACGCTTTGCCCAAACCCTTTTTTGTACTGGCTACCCAAAACCCTATTGAGCAGGAGGGCACCTATCCCCTGCCCGAAGCGCAGCTGGACCGTTTCATGTTCAATATTGCCTTGGAATATCCCGGATACGATGAGGAAATGCTGATTCTAAAAGGTACAACCGGTGCCGGGGAGGCTGCAGCAGCAAAGGTCCTGGGTGCAGGCAGAATACTGGAATATCAGCAACTTGTGAGGCAAGTACCTGTAACAGATGCCGTATTTGAGTATGCCGTTTCGTTGGTGCGCAAAACCCGCCCGGGAACATCACAGGCCGATGCGCTGGTGAATGAATATGTGAGTTATGGTGCAGGTCCGCGCGCAGGACAGTTCCTCATTTTGGGAGCCAAGTGCCACGCCCTTATGAACGGCAAGTTTTCACCCGACAGGGAAGATGTGCAGGCTGTGGCCAAAAATGTGCTCAGACACCGCCTGGTGCGCAACTACAAGGCCGAGGCCGAAGGCATGAGCAACGACGATCTGGTGAACAGGTTGTTGTAA
>CAZVJY010000013.1:0-45076 GCA_964626685.1 uncultured Flavobacteriaceae bacterium | reverse complement strand
CTCAGCTGGTAGAGCAACTGACTTGTAATCAGTAGGTCGTTGGTTCGATCCCGACAGGTGGCTCAAAGCATTTAAAGGCAAGACTTAGGGGAAATACCAGAGTGGCCAAATGGGGCAGACTGTAAATCTGCTGTCTTACGACTTCGGAGGTTCGAATCCTTCTTTCCCCACTAAAAATCTTTAAATGCCATGCGGGAGTAGCTCAGTTGGTAGAGCGACAGCCTTCCAAGCTGTAGGTCGCGGGTTCGAGCCTCGTCTCCCGCTCCGGTTGAAGCAAACCGGGGCACCGTTTTGCTTCAAATTGGTATTCTCCGGAATGCCAGGTACCGAAAGGCACCAAAAGCCGATGTAGCTCAGGGGTAGAGCACTTCCTTGGTAAGGAAGAGGTCATGGGTTCAAATCCCATCATTGGCTCCAGAAACAGAAACAGACAAACTCAAAACAAAAAAAATATGGCAAAAGAAACATTTGACCGTTCCAAACCTCACGTAAACATTGGTACCATCGGTCACGTAGATCATGGTAAGACTACTCTTACCGCTGCAATCACCACCGTACTGGCTGACGCCGGTCTTTCTGAAAAGAGATCTTTCGATTCTATCGACTCAGCTCCTGAAGAAAAAGAACGTGGTATCACCATTAACACCGCTCACGTAGAATACCAGACAGGCAATCGTCACTACGCACACGTTGACTGTCCAGGTCACGCTGACTACGTTAAAAACATGGTAACAGGTGCTGCCCAGATGGACGGCGCTATCCTCGTGGTGGCTTCTACCGACGGTCCCATGCCTCAGACCCGCGAGCACATTCTGCTTGCCCGTCAGGTAGGTGTACCCCGTTTGGTGGTATTTATGAACAAAGTAGATATGGTAGACGACGAAGAACTGCTTGACCTGGTTGAGCTTGAAATTCGCGATCTGCTGAAATTCTATGAATTTGACGCTGATAACACACCTATCATCCGCGGCTCTGCCTTGGGTGGATTGAATGGCGATCCTAAGTGGGTTGGTACCATCCGTCAGTTGATGGATGCTGTTGACGCATGGATTCCTGTTCCTCCCCGTCTGGTTGATCAGCCCTTCCTGATGCCTGTAGAAGACGTATTCTCAATCACCGGTCGTGGTACTGTAGCCACCGGTCGTATTGAGCGTGGTGTAATCAAAGTGGGTGAATCAGTAGATATCATCGGTTTTGGCGCACACCTTTCCTCTACCTGCACAGGTGTGGAAATGTTCCGCAAACTGCTGGATCGCGGTGAAGCCGGTGACAACGCTGGTATCCTGCTGCGTGGTATCGAAAAAACCGATATCCGTCGTGGTATGGTTATTTGCGCTCCTAAGTCAGTATCTCCACACAGAAAGTTCAAGGCTGAGGTTTACGTACTGAGCAAAGAAGAAGGTGGTCGTCACACTCCATTCTTCAACAACTACCGTCCCCAGTTCTACTTCCGTACTACGGATGTAACCGGTGAAATCATGCTGCCCGAAGGCACTGAAATGGTAATGCCCGGCGACAATATCTCCATCTCTGTTGAGCTGATTCAGCCCATCGCTATGGAAAAAGGTCTCCGCTTCGCGATTCGTGAAGGTGGCCGTACCGTAGGTGCAGGTCAGGTTACTGAAATCATCGAATAATTTTTGACCTAAGGAAGGCGGTTCGCCGCCTTCTTTATACGGGCATAGTTCAATGGTAGAATAGAGGTCTCCAAAACCTTTGATCTGGGTTCGAATCCTGGTGCCCGTGCTAATAGAAGCGCAATGTTTGAAAGAATAGGTAATTATTTCCGCGAAACACGCGATGAACTCCTGAATAAGGTTTCATGGCCTTCGTGGAATGAACTCACGGAAAGTACCTGGATTGTTCTGGTAGCATCCATACTTTTCGCCCTTGTTATCTGGGTAATGGACCAGGGTCTGGGCCTTGCACTCACCAATTTTTACAAACTGTTCTAATCATGTCGACTGCTGAAGAAAAACACAAATGGTATGTTGTGCGTGCCATCACCGGACAGGAAAAAAAGGTGAAACACAACATAGAAGTGGAGCTTGAAAGAGCCCGCAAGCAGTCGTTTGTGCCCGAAATACTTATACCAACCGAAAAAGTTTACCAAATAAAAAATGGTAAAAAAATTGCTAAGGAACGCAACGCTTTCCCAGGCTACATACTGATTAATGCAGATTTTTCAGATCCGGAGGTAATTCCGCTGATTAAATCTGTATCAGGTGTGGTAGGTTTTCTGGGAAGTAAAGATACACCTGTGGCCCTCAGACCTGCTGAACTCGGACGAATTTTGGGAACCGCAGATGAACTTAGCGAAACGGCTGCTTCATCCGAAGAACACTACATGGTAGGAGAGGCAGTGAAAGTAATCGACGGTCCTTTCAATGACTTTGACGGGGTTATCGAAGAAATAAACGACGAAAAGAAAAAGCTCAAGGTAATGGTGAAAATTTTTGGTCGCCGTACCCCGCTTGAACTTAATTATAACCAAGTACAGAAATTGTAACAGTAATGGCAAAACAAATATCAGGCTTCGTAAAACTCCAGGTTAAAGGCGGACAGGCAAATCCTGCTCCCCCCATTGGTCCCGCACTCGGTTCCAAAGGTGTTAACATCATGGATTTTTGCAAGCAATTCAATGCGCGCACTCAAGACAAAATGGGCAAAGTACTGCCCGTGGTAATCACCGTTTACGCCGACAAATCCTTTGATTTCATTATCAAAACTCCACCGGTGGCAGTTCAGTTGCTCGAAGCTTCCAAACTCCAAAAAGGTTCTGCTGAACCAAACCGCAAAAAAGTGGGTTCTGTAAACTGGGATCAGGTGAAAACCATCGCTACTGAAAAAATGCCTGACCTCAACTGCTTTACAGTTGAGTCAGCCATGAAGCTGGTAGCCGGTACGGCAAGAAGCATGGGAATCACTATTTCTGGTGATGCGCCCTTTTAAACCTTTTAAAGAAGCAAGAAAATGAAAGTTGGTAAAAAAAGAAAAGAAGCGCTCAGCAAATATGACAGCACCAAATCATATACGCTGAAAGAAGCTTGCGAAATCGTTAAAAAGATTACAACCACCAAGTTCGATGCGTCTGTAGATATCGACGTTCGTCTGGGTGTGGATCCCCGTCAGGCCAACCAAATGGTACGCGGTGTAGCCAGCCTGCCTCACGGTTTGGGTAAAACCGTTCGTGTGTTGGTACTTTGTACTCCCGACAAAGAGCAGGAGGCAAAAGATGCTGGAGCTGACCACGTAGGTCTTGATGACTACATCGAAAAAATTGCAGGCGGATGGACCGATATCGATATCATTATCGCTCTTCCCAGCGTAATGGCGAAACTTGGTCGTCTCGGTAAAGTACTCGGTCCAAGAAACCTGATGCCTAACCCTAAGAGCGGCACAGTTACTACGGAGGTAGGAAAAGCAGTTACTGAGGTTAAGGCTGGTAAAATTGACTTTAAAGTTGATAAAACCGGTATCATTCACACTTCAGTGGGTAAGGTTTCATTTGATGCCGATAAATTGAGCGAAAATGCACTGGAACTGGTTCAGGTTCTTAATAAACTGAAGCCTTCTGCCGCTAAAGGTACCTATTTCAAAAGTATCTACATGAGCAGCACCATGAGTCCCGGTGTGAGTATTGATGTTAAATCCATTCCCGGAATCTGATTATGAACAAAGAACAAAAACAAGCTGTGGTAGCCGAACTTACGGAGACCTTCAAAAATAATGATGTGGTTTATCTGGCCGATACTACCGGTCTGAGTGCCAATGCCACCAACGCTTTCCGTCGTGTATTGTTTAACAGCGGCGTGAGTATGCGTATGGCTAAAAATACACTAATCAATATCGCTATGGACAATTGCGGTAAGGATTTCGGTGATTTGAAAAATGCCCTCGCAGGTTCTACCTGTGTTATGGTTTCAGATCAGATGAAAGCCCCAGCAACTGCTATCAAGTCTTTCCGAGACAAGGGCGACCTTCCTATTTTGAAAGGTGCCTGGATTGACAATAGTGTTTTCCTTGGCGATAGCGCATTGGAAGATATCATCAAGCTTAAATCTAAAAACGAACTTATTGGTGAAGTTATTGGTCTGTTGCAATCTCCTGCACGCAACGTTATCAGCGCTCTGCAGGGCAATGCAGGTCAAAAAATAGCCGGTTTGGTTAAGGCAGTAGCCGATTCAAAGGAATAATAATTAATTTTAAAACAACTCAAAAAACAATAAAACAATGGTAGATCTGAAAGAATTCGCGAATCAGTTGGTAAATCTCACTGTAAAAGAGGTAAATGAACTTGCTCAAATCCTGAAGGAAGAGCATGGTATTGAGCCTGCTGCTGCTGCAGTAGCCGTAGCCGCACCCGCTGGTGGTGCAGGTGCCGGTGCCGCCGCCGCTGAGGAACAGACCGAGTTTGATGTTATCCTCAAAAACGCTGGCGCTAACAAACTGAATGTGGTTAAAATCGTAAAAGATTTGACCGGACTCGGTTTGAAAGAAGCCAAAGACCTCGTAGACGCCGCCCCCAAAGCTGTTAAAGAAAAAGTTTCGAAAGCCGAAGCCGAAGATCTTGCAGCTAAACTTAAAGAAGCGGGCGCTGAAGTTGAGGTCAAGTAATTTCCAACGTACACAACCCCAAACGGCCCCGGATTTCCGCGGGCCTTTTGGGCGTTTATTGAGTTAAACATCCATTGTATTACTTTAAAAAACACAAAAATTGAGCACACTACAAAACAATAGGGTTTCTTTTGGCAAAGTAAAACACGCCATCGAATACCCGGATTTTCTCGATGTGCAGCTGCAGTCGTTCCAGGAATTTTTCCAGCTCGACACACCTGCCGACAAGCGCGAAGGTGAAGGTCTTTTCATGGTGTTCCGTGAAAACTTCCCCATTACAGACACCAGAAACATATTTGTTCTGGAATTCCTTGACTATTTCGTAGATCCGCCAAGATATACCATACAGGAATGCATTGAGCGCGGCCTAACCTATGCCGTACCGCTGAAAGCAAAACTGAAACTGAGTTGTAACGATCCTGAACACGAAGATTTTAAAACCATAGTTCAGGATGTATACCTGGGAACCATTCCCTACATGACACCCAACGGTACCTTTATTATCAATGGTGCTGAAAGGGTAATCGTAAGCCAGCTGCACCGTTCACCCGGTGTTTTCTTTGGTCAGAGCATTCACTCAAACGGAACAAAGTTGTATTCCGCCCGTGTGATTCCTTTCAAAGGTTCCTGGATTGAATTCGCAACCGATGTCAATGCAGTTATGTATGCATACATCGACCGTAAGAAAAAGTTCCCTGTAACAACCCTTCTCCGCGCCATCGGTTTCGAAAGTGATAAGGATATCCTTGACATTTTCGGACTGAGCGAAGAAATCAAAGTAAGCAAAACCGGCCTGAAAAAGGTAATCGGCAGAAAGCTTGCCGCAAGGGTTCTCCGCACTTGGATCGAAGACTTCGTTGACGAAGATACCGGTGAGGTAGTTTCAATTGAAAGAAACGAGGTAATCCTTGAGCGTGATACCATCCTTGCTGATGAACATATTGATGTAATCGTAGATGCAGGTGTGAAAACCGTCATTTTGAATACGGAAAATACCGGCAACATCGATTTTGATATCATCTACAACACGCTTCAGAAAGATACTTCCAACAACGGTAAAGAAGCTTTGGAAGTAATTTACCGTCAGCTTAGAAACGCAGATCCACCCGATGAAGAGACCGCAAGGGGCATCATTGAGCGTCTGTTCTTCTCTGATAAACGTTATGATTTGGGTGATGTAGGACGTTACCGTATCAACCAGAAGCTGAATATGAATACGCCGATGGATGTTAAGGTTCTTACCAAGGATGACATCATCAGCATCATCAGGTTCCTGATCCACCTTTACAACGGACAGGAAGCACTGGATGACATTGATCACTTGAGCAACCGCCGTGTTCGTACCGTGGGTGAGCAGCTTTATGCTCAGTTTGGGGTTGGTTTGGCCCGTATGGCCCGTACCATCCGCGAAAAAATGAATATCCGCGACAATGAAGTGTTTACTCCCCAGGACCTGGTAAATGCCAGAACCCTGAGCAGTGTAATCAATTCTTTCTTCGGAACCAACCAGCTTTCTCAGTTCCTGGATCAAATTAACCCACTGGCAGAAATTACGCACAAGCGTCGTCTGTCAGCACTGGGTCCGGGTGGTCTTAGCCGCGAAAGGGCCGGTTTCGAAGTTCGTGACGTACACTATACGCACTACGGTCGTCTTTGTACCATTGAAACACCGGAAGGTCCAAACATCGGTTTGATCTCCTCTCTGTGTGTGCATGCAAAAATCAACAATATGGGTTTCATCGAAACCCCATACCGTAAGGTAGTTGAAGGCAAGATTGAAGAGGGGATTACCTATCTTAGTGCTGAAGAAGAAGACGGTAAAACCATTGCTCAGGCAAATGCAGAAGTTGATGCCAAGGGTAACTTCAAAACGGCACTCGTAAAAAGCCGTAAGGAAGGTGATTTTCCGTTGGTTGATCCTTCCAAACTGGATTATATGGACGTTGCTCCTAACCAGATTGTTTCTATTGCCGCTTCTTTGATTCCCTTCCTTGAGCATGATGACGCAAACCGTGCATTGATGGGATCAAACATGCAGCGTCAGGCAGTGCCGCTGGTGAAGCCTGAAGCGCCCATAGTAGGAACCGGTCTTGAGGAAAAGGTAGCCCGCGACAGCCGTTCACTCATCAATGCCGAAGGCAATGGTGTGGTTGAATATGTAGACGCCCGTGAAATCAGAATTCGCTACGAGCATAACTCAGACGATGATCTGGTAAGCTTTACCGGAAATACCAAAACCTACCAGCTGACTAAGTTCCGCAGAACCAACCAGAATTCCTGCATCAACCTTCATCCCATTGTGAAGAAGGGTGACAAGGTAACCAAAGGTCAGGTGATCTGCGAAGGCTATGCTACACAGGGTGGTGAGCTTGCTCTGGGACGCAACCTGAAGGTAGCTTTCATGCCGTGGCAGGGTTACAACTTTGAGGATGCGATTGTGATTTCTGAAAAAGTTGTAAAAGACGACTGGTATACTACCGTTTATATCACCGAGTTCGAACTGGAAGTGCGCGATACCAAGCGCGGAGAAGAGGAACTGACCAATGATATTCCCAATGTGAGTGATGAAATGACCCGCAATCTCGATGAGAACGGTCTGATTCGCATTGGTGCTGAGGTAAAAGAAGGCGATATACTTATCGGTAAAATCACACCCAAGGGAGAAACTGAGCCTTCACCCGAAGAGAAGCTACTTCGTGCTATTTTTGGCGATAAGGCCGGTGATGTGAAAGATGCTTCACTGAAGGCGCCTCCCGGTACCGATGGAGTTGTTATTGAGAAAAAACTCTTCAGTAAGAGTAAAAAAGATAAAACCATTCGCGCCAGCGATAAGGGTAGACTGCAGAAGCTGGAAGATAACCATAAGCGAGAGATGGCTGAGTTCAAGGACGAACTGGTTAAGAAATTGTTCCAGATTGTAAATGGTAAAACCAGCCAGGGTGTTTATAACATGTACAGTGAAGAGCTTATCAGCAAGGGTACCAAATTTACCCAGAAAAACTTGATGAGCATAGATTACAGCAATGTAAACTATCATAACTGGACAGCCGATGCTGAAAAGAATGAACTTATCGTTCGTGCATTGACCAACTACATCAATGTTTACAACGACAAGGTTACCAACTTCAAGCGCGAACACTATTCTATCAGCGTGGGCGATGAACTGCCTACCGGCATTTTGCAGATGGCCAAGGTTTATGTAGCCACTAAGCGTAAGCTGAAAGTGGGTGACAAGATGGCTGGTCGTCACGGTAATAAAGGTATTGTAGCCAGAATCGTGCGCGAAGAAGACATGCCGTTCCTGGATGACGGAACACCCGTTGATATCGTACTGAACCCACTGGGTGTACCTTCACGTATGAACCTTGGACAGATTTATGAAACTGTTTTGGGATGGGCCGGAAAAGAACTGGGTGTGAAATTTGCAACCCCTATTTTTGATGGTGCGAGCAATGCAGAGATTGAGGATTGGACCAACAAAGCAGGAATACCTAAAAATGGTTTGGTTTACCTGAACGATGGTTTGTCAGGTCAGAAATTCGACCAGCCCACCACAGTAGGTATTATTTACATGCTGAAACTGGGTCACATGGTTGATGACAAGATGCACGCACGTTCAATCGGACCATACAGCCTCATTACCCAGCAGCCGCTCGGTGGTAAGGCTCAGTTCGGTGGACAGCGTTTTGGTGAGATGGAAGTGTGGGCGCTGGAAGCATTTGGTGCATCCAACATCCTGCGTGAAATTCTGACCGTTAAGTCAGACGACATCACCGGAAGGGCCAAGGCATATGAAGCCATTGTGAAAGGTGAAAACCTGAGTAATATCGGAACCCCCGAATCATTCAATGTACTTGTACATGAATTGAGAGGTCTGGGTCTGGAAGTATCATTTATAGAATAATTCTGAGCGAAAGTCAGTAACATGCAAACACAAAAGAAAGTTCAAAAAATCGGAAGCAATTTCAGCAAGATCAGAATCTCGCTGGCTTCACCGGAAAACATACTTCGCCGTAGTTTTGGAGAGGTTACCAAGCCTGAAACCATCAACTACCGCAGCTACAAGCCCGAAATGGGCGGTCTTTTCTGCGAGCGCATTTTTGGTCCTATCAAGGATTACGAATGCCATTGCGGTAAATACAAGCGTATCCGCTACAAGGGCATCGTTTGTGATCGTTGCGGTGTTGAAGTAACAGAGAAAAAAGTGCGTCGTGAGCGCATGGGTCACATCAATCTGGTGGTGCCTGTAGCGCACATATGGTACTTCCGTTCTCTGCCAAATAAAATTGGTTATCTGCTGGGTGTTCCAACCAAAAAGCTCGACATGGTTATTTACTATGAGCGCTACGTGGTTATTCAGCCCGGTGCTGCTTCCAGCAGCAACTACCTGGATCTTCTTACAGAAGAAGAATATCTGGATATCATTGATTCTCTGCCCAAAGAAAATCAGATGCTGGATGACAATGATCCAAACAAGTTTATCGCCCGCATGGGTGCCGAAGCCCTCAATGATCTGCTGAGTCGCATCAATCTGGATAAACTGAGCTATGACCTGAGAAACCAGGCTGCTACCGAAACCAGCCAGCAGCGTAAGCAGGAGGCTCTCAAGCGTCTGAAGGTAATTGAAGGATTCCGCAGTGCCCAGCGCACAGGCGAAAACCGTCCAGAGTGGATGATCCTGAAAATGTTGCCTGTAATTCCACCTGAACTGCGTCCATTAGTGCCTCTGGAAGGCGGAAGATTTGCGACCTCAGATCTGAATGACCTGTATCGTCGTGTAATTATCCGTAACAACCGTCTTAAGCGCCTTATTGAAATTAAAGCCCCTGAAGTGATTCTGCGCAATGAAAAGCGTATGTTACAGGAGGCGGTTGATTCGTTGCTGGATAATACCCGTCGTGCAAGTGCCGTAAAAAGTGAAGGCAATCGTCCCCTGAAGTCGCTCAGTGATATGCTGAAAGGCAAACAGGGCCGTTTCCGTCAGAACTTGTTGGGTAAACGTGTGGATTATTCAGGCCGTTCAGTTATCGTGGTAGGCCCTACCCTGAAGCTGAATGAGTGCGGATTGCCAAAGAATATGGCTGCTGAACTTTTCAAGCCGTTTATTATCCGTAAACTGATTGAAAGGGGAATTGTAAAAACCGTAAAAACCGCCAAGAAAATTGTTGAGAAGAAAGATCCTGTAATCTGGGATATTCTTGAAAACATACTGAAAGGACATCCTGTACTGCTGAACCGTGCTCCTACACTGCACAGATTGGGTATACAGGCATTTCAGCCCAAACTGGTTGAAGGTAAGGCGATTCAGCTTCACCCACTGGTTTGTACAGGTTTTAACGCTGACTTTGACGGTGACCAGATGGCGGTTCACGTACCGCTGGGCAATGCCGCCATTGCAGAAGCGCAGCTGCTGATGCTTGCTTCGCACAACATCCTTAACCCTGCCAACGGTTCTCCGGTTACCGTACCTTCTCAGGATATGATTCTGGGTCTGTACTACATTACCAAAGACCGCGTAGGTACCAAACAGCACCCTGTAAACGGCGAAGGTCTTACCTTCTATGCTGCGGAAGAAGCAATCATTGCCTACAATGAAGGCAGGGTAGATCTCCACGCGAAGGTTAAGTGCCGTGTTCGTGTTAAGGAAAATGATGAACTAATCTGGAAAGTAATTGATACATCCATGGGACGTATCCTTTTCAACCAGGTTGTTCCTGAAGAATATGGTTACATTAACGAGCTGCTGAAAAAGAAGAATCTTCGTGATATCATCTCGGGTATGATTCGCGTGGCCGGTGTAGCGAAAGCCGCAAACTTCCTGGATGCGATCAAAGGACTCGGATTCCATTACGCATTCCGCGGTGGACTTAGCTTTAACATGAGCTATGTGAAGATTCCTGACGAGAAAGATCAGCTGGTAACCAAAGCCTATGAAGAAGTTCAGGAAATTCAGTCCAATGCTGACATGGGCTTTATTACCAACAACGAAAGATATAACCAGGTTATTGACCTTTGGACCCGTGTAAACAACCAGTTGGCTCGTGTTCTTATCAAAGAACTCAGTTCGGATGACCAGGGTTTCAACCCTATTTACATGATGCTGGATTCCGGTGCCCGTGGTTCCAATGAGCAGATTCGTCAGCTTGGCGGTATGCGTGGTCTGATGGCTAAGCCTCAGAAGAGCAGTGGCGGAACCGGTGATACCATTGAAAACCCCATTATTTCAAACTTTAAAGAAGGTTTGAACGTATTGGAATACTTTATCTCTACCCACGGTGCACGTAAGGGTCTTGCGGATACGGCTTTGAAAACGGCTGACGCAGGTTACCTGACCCGTCGTCTGCATGATGTGGCTCAGGATGTTGTTATTACCGAACCGGATTGCGGTACCCTCAGAGGTATTGCTATGTCTGCCATTATTAACAATGACGAGGTTGCGGAAAGTTTGAACGAACGTATTCTCGGTCGCTGTCTGGTAGACGATGTGATTGACCCCGCTACAGGTGAAGTTCTTGGCCTGGGTGGTCAGGAAGTTACCGAAAAAATGGCAGCTGCCATTGATGCTGCAGGCATTGAAGAAGTAGAAATTCGTAGCGTACTTACCTGTGAAACGCTCACCGGTGTTTGTGCCAAGTGTTACGGCCGAAACCTCGCTACAGGCCGCATGGTGCAAATTGGCGAAGCAGTAGGTGTAATTGCTGCCCAGTCTATCGGTGAGCCTGGTACACAGCTTACCCTGCGTACGTTCCACACCGGTGGTGCTGCGATGAACATTGCTGCTGAAAACACCCTCGAAACCAAGTACGAAGGTGTGGTAAACTTTGATAGCATGCGCACAGTTTCCAAAGAAGTAGTGGATGACGAAACAGGTAAAAAGAAAAAAGTGGATATTGTACTCGGCAGAAGCGGCGAAATCCGTATCCTTGATGCCCGTAACAATAACGTAATTACCAGCTATAACGTACCTTACGGTGCGCAGCTTATGGTAAAAGAAGGCGTTACTGTAAAGAAAGGCGACAAGCTTTGTACATGGGATCCATTTAACACCCTTATCATTTCTGATATTGACGGAACCGTCAAGTATGATAACATCGTTGAAGGTGTAAACATGCGTGAAGAAGGTGATGAGCAAACCGGTCTCAGCGAACTTGTAATCGTTGAAAGTAAAGACAGAACAGTAGTTCCTGTAATTGCTGTTGACGGGAAGGGTGATATCAACAAGCACTTTAACATGCCTGTAGGATCTATCCTTGTTGCCAAAAACGGTTCCAATGTGAAAGCTGGCGACATTCTGGCAAAAATCCCCAGAAGCGCTACCCGTACACGCGATATTACCGGTGGTCTTCCCCGTGTAACCGAATTATTTGAAGCACGTAACCCATCAAACCCTGCTGTTGTAAGTGAAATCGACGGTGTGGTAGAATATGGTGTGAGCAAGCGCGGTAACCAGGAGATCATTGTGACCAGCAAAGACGGAGAGAAAAAGCACTACCAGGTAGCATTGAGTAAGCACATTCTTGTGCACGACGGAGATTTTGTACGTGCCGGACAGCCTCTCAGCGATGGTGCCATCACTCCTCAGGATATTCTGCGCATTGAAGGTCCCGGTGCCGTTCAAAGATATGTGTTGAATGGTATTCAGGAAGTATACCGTCTGCAGGGTGTAAAAATCAACGACAAGCATATTGAAACCATTGTTAGGCAGATGATGCAGAAAATGGAAGTAAATGATCCCGGAGATACACGTTTCCTTGAAGGTGAAATTACCGACAGATGGAATTTGCAGTCTGAGAATGACTGGATTTGGGATAAAAAGGTTGTTACCGATGCCGGCGAGAGCGAGCATATGCACCCCGGTCAGATTGTAAGTCTGAAGGATTTGAGACAGGAAAACAGTGCATTGCGCCGTCAGGATAAAAAACTGGTGGAATTCCGTGATGCAGTTTCTGCTACGGCTCAGCCTGTGCTCATGGGTATTACCAAGGCGTCGCTGGGTACACAGAGCTTTATGAGTGCAGCGTCCTTCCAGGAAACAACCAAGGTACTCAATGAAGCGGCTATCTCAGGTAAAGTTGACGAACTGAGGGGCCTCAAGGAAAACGTAATTGTAGGTCACCTTATTCCTGCCGGAACAGGCATGCGTAATTGGGACAATGTGATTACAGGTTCCAAAGAGGAGTACGACCGTCTGATGGCTTCCAAAATGGAAGCAGAAGCGGAAGAAGCCTGATTTTAATTCAAATAATAAAAAGCCGGCCATATTGGTCGGCTTTTTTTATGCTATAACATCGTCGCCTGAAAATTGCTGGGCTTTATACATGGATGCATACATGCCGTTTAGTTCAAGGAGTTCACCATGGGTTCCTTCTTCACATTTTTCACCGTTTTTCATATACAAAATTCGGTGTGCGTGTCTGATGGTGCTTAGTCTGTGGGCAATTACCACAGCGGTTCTGTTGTTTAGCAGATGTAAGATGGCTTTTTGAATAAGTTGCTCTGTTTCACTGTCTATATTGCTCGTAGCCTCATCCAAAATAATGATTTCTGGCTTACATGCCAGTGCTCTTATGAAACTGATCAGTTGTCTTTGGCCCATGCTGAGCGACATGCCCCTTTCCATTACGTTGAAATCGAACTTGCCGGGCAAATGGTCAATAAAATCATAGGCTCCAATCATTCTGGCAGCTTCGGTTATCTCGCTATCAGAAATTTCTGCATTTTTTAGTCTGATATTATCGGCAATACTGCCACTGAAAAGGAAAACATCCTGGAGGACAGAAACAATCTGTTTTCTTAGTGATTGTAAGTTGTAAGAATCAATATCAACGCCATCAATATATATTTTACCGCGCTGATGCCTGTAAAAACGGGAAATCAGACCGATAACAGTGGTTTTTCCACTGCCTGTATGGCCAACAATGGCAAAGGTTTCACCCGGTTTTACGGTAAATGATAGATCGCGAATGACCCAGTTCTCACCTTCATATGCAAACCATACATTTTCAAATCTAATTTCTCCATTTAGTTTTTGAGGTACGGCAGCACCGGACGGCTCGGTATTTTCAGCATCATCAAGCAACTGGAAAATCCTTTCTGCAGCAACCATACCCATCTGTATATTGTTGAATCTGTCCGCTATGGCACGAACAGGCCTGAAAAACAGGTTGACAAACATGATAAATGCCGTTAATTCGCCGGGTTGAATGCTTTTTTGCATAATTCCTCCTGTGCCGTACAGCAGAATAATGGCAATGGTAACAGCCACCAGAAATTCTACAATAGGAAAAAACACAGCGTAAAAGAAAATACCCCTGATATGGGCATCTCTGTGTGCCCCATTAATTCTGTTAAACTTGGAAAATTCTTTTTCCTGCCGGTTGAAAAGCTGCACAATATGCATTCCGGTAATGTGCTCCTGCAGGAATGAATTGAGTCTGGAAACTTCATTTCTTACCTGCTGAAAACTGTCGCGAACGCCTTTTCGGAAAAAATTGGCAGCCCAGAGTAAAAATGGAAGGACAAGCAAGGTTAAAAGGGTTAGTTTCCAGCTGATAACGAACATACATACCAGTATGATAACAATCTGGAAAGCGTCTCCAGCTATGGTTATCAGGCCTGCGGAGAATAACTCGGTTACAGTTTCAATATCGCTGATGGTTCGGGTAACGGAAGTACCCACAGGCGTCTTGTCAAAAAAGCTTTGTCGTAGATTTATTAAATGTTTGTAAGTATAATTCCGCATGCGCAGAATTACATCCTGGCCAATTTTTTCAGAGAGGTAACTGTTTAAAAATCCGAGCAAGGTTTGGGTAATCAGCAAGGAAAGAATAAACAGGCACCATACTCCCAAACCTTCGGAGGTGCCTTTCATTATGTATTGATCTATGGCATGGCTGTAAAAATTAGGTTGTATGGCTGAGAGGCAACTTTGGGTTAGGGTAAGTACAATAGCACCATAAAAAGTTGCCTTTTTGGGTAGCGCCAGTTTCATGATGCGCCCCAGCAACACAGGATTAAATTTTTTTGGGCTGTTCACAGTGCAAAGAACTGCAAAGGTAGGGCAGCGGATTTGTGTAAAACTTTATTTTGCAAACCACTTGCACACCTTTTTTCGGCCATTGTAATATTGCACTATGGCCATGCACATCGCAATAGCGGGAAATATAGGAGCAGGAAAGACAACCCTGACGCATTTACTAGCCAAACATTATGACTGGGAAATGCAACTGGAGGATATGGATGACAATCCGTACATATCCGATTTTTATGAGGATATGCAGCGCTGGAGCTTTAACCTGCAGGTTTATTTTCTGAATACCCGCTGGAAGCACATACAGGATATCCGCAGAGGCAAAAAAACCGTTATTCAGGACCGAACCATATATGAGGATGCACACATCTTTGCGCCAAATCTTCATGCCATGGGCCTGATGAGTACCCGTGATTATGAAAACTACCATGCCTTATTTCAGAATATCAGCCAGCAAATTACCCCTCCCGATCTGCTGATTTACCTGAGAGCAGGCATCCCTAAACTGGTGCACCAGATACAAATGCGTGGTCGTGACTATGAAGATGCCATCCGTCTTGATTATCTCAAAAGACTGAATGAGCGCTATGAAGCCTGGATTAGTGAATACAAAGGAAAGTTGCTGGTTTTTAATGTAGACGATATGGATTTTTCTGATAATCCTGATCATGCAGCGCAGATAATTCAGCAGGTGGAGAGCACCCTGAACGGGCTTTTCTGATGCCGATTAACACCCAAACGTATACAACCCGTTTACAGGTAAGGCCTGATGACATTGATATGTTTGGCCATGTGCACAGCAGCCGCTATATGGATTATGTTCTCGCGGCCCGTTTTGAGCAAATGGAACGCTGTTATCACATGTCAATGCAGGAATTTTTACAGCACAATCTCGGTTGGTATTTGTCAGCCACAGAGCTGCGTTTTCAGCGAGCTTTAAAGTTGGGAGATTTTATGGATGTGCAGACACGAATTGTCGAAACTGCTGCGGCATCCATAAAAGTAGAATTTGAAATTCTTACGGTTCCTAACGGAAAAATTAGTTGTAAAGGCTGGGCCGATTATGTGCTGGTAGATGTTAATTCAGGGCGGCCAAAACCCATTCCGGATTGGATAATAAAGCGAAATTCACTTCCCGACGATTCAATTTCGTAACTTTGCACTATGTCCTTTTTGTACCCGGTGTTTTTATCAGCACTTCTGTTGCTGATTATTCCGCTGTTGGTGCATCTTTTTCGCTTTAGAAAACACAGGATTGTCCAATTTACCCGGGTTAGCCTGCTTAAGGAGGTTGAAATTGAAACCAAAAATCAAAACAGGCTTAAACACATCATTACACTGATTTGCCGTATGCTGGCAATTGCCTGTCTGGTACTTGCCTTTGCTATTCCCACTTGTAACAGGCATGCAATGGAAGGTACTGGAAAAACCCGCGTAAGCATATTTGTCGATAATTCCTTCAGCATGGATAATGGGAGGGATGGGCAGATTTTGCTGGAAACCGCCAAACAGCGGGCACGTGAAATCGTGAAGTCCTACGGTGTAAATGGAACGTTTCAGATCAGATCGCTGCAGGGTTCAGGTTCAAGTTTACGCTTTGTATCTGCCGAGGAGGCGGTTTCATACATCGATGCGCTGAAGATTCAGTCTGGGTCTGTTACGCTTTCTAAGCTGCTTTCAGATATGGCAGATGACCTAAAGCAGGAGGGTAACAGCCATGCTGCCTTTGTTATTTCAGATTTTCAGGCAGGATTTGCCGGCAATGCCGGAAAATTACCCGAGGTCAATGGTTTGGCGGTAACATTTGTTAAGATTACCTCAGGAACGAGGGAAAATATCAGCCTTGATTCTGCCTGGTTGCAAAAGCCATATCTGATTCCCGGAGAGAAAAACACGTTGCAATTTAGAGTGACCAATTACACCCGGGAGCCAATGGTTGATTTCCCCGTTAAATTTTATACAGAAACCGGTTTAGTAGGTACCGGGCGCATTTCGGTATTGCCCGGAAGTTCAGCCACATCATCCATAGATTTTACGGCAGAAAACAAGCCATTTAATCCGGGTAAACTGGTGATTGAGGAACCGGGTGCAATTTTTGATAATGTCTTGTATGTGAACATGGCTTCCCATGCAGCCCGCAATATCGGTTTGAGTAATACAAACCGTTTTGTTGAGAATGTTATTGGAGCCCAGCCTTTTTTGCAAAAGAAGTCAGGTGTGGGGCCGTTCGGTGGGCAGTCTTCATCCTCCGGTGATGTTTTTTTATGGGTAGGCCCTGGGGATTTGTCCCAAACCCAGGCGCAGTCTATGAAAGACTGGCTTGTGGCCTCGGGCGGCACGGCGATTGTAGCTTCAGATGCTGACAGGAGTAACGATGCTATGCAAAAAGTATTTGGTCTGCCTGAAACAAAACGGGTTAGCGAAAGTGCAAGCGTTTCCGATAATGGTTTTTCCCATCCTTTTTTCGATGGTATTTTCCAGAAGTTGCCCCGAAACATGAATGTTCCTGAGGTGAAAAACTACCTGAGCACCTCGGGTAGTAATGGTTCCGGCGAATCTATCCTGGCTCTTGAAAACGGCGATCCCTTACTGTTGAGATTTCAGGTCGGCTCCGGAAATTTGTACTTCTTTACGGCGCCTTTCAGTGAAGCAGGGGGGAACCTGGTGAAAAGCCCCTTGTTTCTCCCGCTTCTTACCCAGGCTATGATTGCCGGCGCGGCCCCTCCGGCACTATATGGAATTTGTAACTCCGGAAAAGTATTGCCGCTTGAAAATATCAGGAAAACATCAGAGAAGCCTCCAGTATTAAAAACGGATGACTGGGAAGGAATGGCAGAAATCAGCCCAACCGGGAGCGGTAATGGACTCTACATGGGTGTGCAGCCCCAAAAAGCAGGCAATTACCGATTGGTGGAAAGCGGCAGTAACAGGCTGCTGGCGGGAGTGGCTGTAAATGACAGCAGGATAGAAAGCAATCCCAATATGGCTTCTGAGGAAGTCATGCAAAACTGGACATCTTCCAACAACATTTCTTGGCTGCAGGGCGACAATGCCATAGCTGCATTTCAGGCCAAAATATCAGACACTGCAAAATGGCGCTTGTTTATATGGCTTGCTGCTGTTTTTTTCGCAATGGAAGTTTTGGTTCTGGTATTTTGGGATTCACGATTCAATAAAATAGCAATAAGGCAGACAGCATGACAACCATTTTAATAAAATCAGTACAAATTATAGACCCTGATTCTGCTTACCACAGCAGGCAGACCGATATTTTTATCAAAGATGGAATTATCGAAGCCATGGGGTCGGACCTGGGTTTGACAGCTGAAAAGGAGATTAACGCAAACGGTCTGGTGGCTAATACCGGTTGGTTAGACATATTTTCTTATTGCGGCGAACCCGGTGAGGAATGGAAAGAGGATTTGAAAAGCCTGGCTGCCGCAGCCAGGTCAGGAGGCTTTACCCATATGGCAGTTCTGGCGGGCAGCCATCCATTGCCTGATCAGGCTTCGGCTATTGCAGCCTTGCGAAAGGCCGCAGAAGGTTTGCCTGTGCATTTTTTGCCTTTGGGCAACATAACACAACAGGCAAAGGGGCAGGAGATGGCCGAGCTTTATGATATGGCTAAGGCCGGTGCTGCCGCCTTCAGTGATGGCGATAATCCCATTTCAGATACAGGCCTTATTTCACGTCTGATGGAGTATGCCTCAGGTCTAAAAGCGCCTGTTTTGTTTTTCCCTTACGATAAAAAACTGGCCCCGGGTGGCAGAATGCATGAAGGGGTTTCAAGCACCGCACTGGGATTAAAAGGAATTCCTTCTGTGAGTGAAAGCGCTGCACTCGAACAGATGATGCAAATTGCCTCATGGCTGAAAGTTCCGGTTAGAGTAGTTCGTATCAGCAGCGCTGAATCTGTGGAGGTACTGAGAAAGGCAAAAGCGGAAGGGGTAGATGTAAAAGTTGCAGTGCCTGCAATGAATCTGCTTTTCACGGATGAACATTTGGAATCATTTAATGAAAATCATAAAGTGCTTCCCCCTTACCGGACGGAGAAGGACAGAAATGCCTTGTGGCAGGGATTGTCTGATGGTACCATCGATGCTGTGATGAGCAATCACCATGCACAGGATATAGAAAATAAGGCTGTGGAATTTGAATATGCCGGCTGGGGAGCCTCTTCTATACAAACCGTATTGCAGGCCATGACCGGCGGCGGAAGACCGGATCTGAATTTGATTGCCTCAGCCCTTTCTTCCGGACCGCGTAAATTGATGGGACTGCCCAAAGTAAGCCTTAATCCCGGACAGCCGGCGGATATAACCCTTTTCAGCCCCACAGCTGAGTGGGTGTTTGCACCTTCAATGAATTACAGCAAAGGTGTGAATCAGCCATTGCTGGGTAAGACGCTTAAGGGCATGGTCATCGGAACTGTTGTAGCCGGGAAATGGCATGCCAATCCAGCCGATGTGAAAAATGCCTGATTGATTGTTCATGAAACACATCAGCAGTTTGCAAAATCCGGCGGTAAAGGAAACCCTTCAACTGCTTGAAAAAAGCCGCCATCGTAAATCAAAGGGACTGTTTGTGGCAGAAGGGCTCAACGAGCTTAGGATGTGCATGAAGGCCGGATACCGTTTCAGTTCGGTGTTTTTTTGCGAGGATCATATTGCAGCTGATGAATTGTACGCATGGTTTCATCCGATGAAAACAGAGGCGGCCTTTTATGCTGTTTCCCAAGAGGTGATGAATAAGCTGGCCTATCGTGCCGGTGTAAAAAATGCCGTGGCGGTGGTTGAGTCGAAAAAATCGGAGGTAAAATCTCCGGTGAACACAGAAAATCCCTTCTACCTGGTTGCTGAATCGGTGGAGAAGCCCGGAAACCTGGGCGCTCTGCTTAGAAGTGCCGATGCATCCGGAACTACCGCTGTAATTCTATGTGATCCTGCAGTGGATATTTATAACCCAAACGTAATCCGCAGCAGTGTGGGTTGCGTATTTAGTGTGCCTGTGATGGTAATGACCACCAAGGATGCGCTGGAATTCTTACAAAAAAACAACATCGCAGTCTACACCACATTTATGGAAAAATCAGTCAGTGTTTGGCAGCAGGATTTAACAAAGCCGTCGGCAGTAGTTGTGGGAACAGAAAGCAGTGGTTTAAGTGATTTCTGGAATGCAGCGGGAACCAACGTAAACATCCCCATGTTTGGTATGGTTGATAGCCTGAATGTCTCAACAGCTGCCGCACTGATGATGTTTGAAATGGCAAGGCAGCGCAGCACTAAAGGAGGTGGCCGTGGGTAATGGTATTCTGGTGCTGGGTTCCGGCAGAAGTTCCCGTTTTCTCCTGAAGCAACTGGCTGGTTTTTGCGCTAAAACAGGCCGATTACTCACGGTTTGCGATGCCAGCCGGGAAGATCTGGATAAACATACTTCCGGTTTATCTCTGGAGCGGGTAATACTGAATGCTTCGGATAGTGAAGCGCTAGCATCAATTATTGAAGGTAAAGAAATGGTGGTTTCTTTACTTCCGCCTTTTATGCATCCCACCTTGGCTGCCTTGTGCCTGAAACATAAGGCCCATTTTGCTTCTGCCTCCTATGTGGGTGATGCCATGCGGGCATTCGATTCTGAGGCGCGGTCGGCAGGGCTTGTTTTTCTTAATGAGCTTGGTCTTGATCCCGGCATTGACCACCTCAGTGCGATGAAAGCAATGGATGAAATCAGGCAAAGTGGCGGAGAGATTATATCCTTTGAAAGTTATTGCGGCGGACTGGTCAGTGAAGATGATTGCGAAGGCAATCCATGGAAGTATAAGTTTAGCTGGAATCCACGTAATGTGGTTTTGGCCGGGCAGGGAGGGAATAGCCTGTTCAGGCAAAATAAGCAGTTAAGGAGTATCCCTTGGCACAGGTTATTTGCGGAGGCAAAAACCTTGTCTATTCCAGGTCTTGGAGAATTCGATGCCTATGCCAACCGCGACAGTTTATCCTATGAGCATGTATACGGACTTGCCGAAGTTTCCACGCTACTGCGTGGCACACTGCGACGCAAGCATTACTGCAAAAACTGGCAGGTGCTGGTAACCCTTGGCTTTACGGACGCACAATCGTCTCTTCCTGTAAGTATTCATAGTCCGAATGATCTGTGCTGCGCTCTAACGGGAAAGGAGCAGGGGGAGCTTCTATCCGACTGGCTAATGAAAAATGGATACATTGATCCGTCTCAGAAAGCGTGGTTTGATTACCTGCACCTTGAAAATGCACAACCCCTTGGCACGGATACAAAAAATGCGGCCGAAATGCTTGAAACCGTACTGCTGGATAAATGGAAACTCATGCCGGGCGACTGCGATGAAGTGGTAATGTATCACAGAATTGGGTTTGTGAGAAACGGTCGAAAACAGCGTTTTCATGCTGTTTTGACTGTTACTGGTGAAGATGAGATGCACACTGCCATGGCAAAGACTGTAGGATTGCCGCTTGCGTTGGGGGTAGAACAGGTGTTAACCGGTAATTGCACTGAAAAAGGAGTCGTGATTCCTGTTAGTAAATACTGGTATGACAGTATTTTGTCCAGGCTTGAAGAGATGGGCGTTTGCTTTACGGAACATACCGAATTTTGTGATGAATGAATTGGGCCATTGTCTGCTGCCAATTGTACCTTTGTAACCTGATTAGAAATTATGAGTGACGCTATCAATTCCGGAAAGGCTCCCGAGCCGGTAGGCTTGTACCCGCATGCAAGGCGCGTGGGCAATATGTTGTATTTGAGTGGTGTAGGTCCCCGCGAGAAAGGCACCAAAAAGATTCCGGGTGTTGAACTTGATGAACAAGGCAATATCGTTTCATATGATATCGAAACCCAGTGCAGGAGCGTGTTTCAGAATGTTCGCTGGATACTGGAAGATGCAGGAAGTAAGTGGGAAAATATTGTGGATGTAACGGTGTTTCTCACCAACATGAAAGATGATTTCAAAACCTACAACCGCCTTTGGGCAGAGTATTTTGCCGAAAACCCGCCTTGCAGAACTACCCTTGAAATAAATTGCCTGCCCACACCAATTGCGATTGAACTAAAGGTGCTGGCTACCATTGATTAATGGTCCTGCATTTTGCCTTTTAGACGGGAAATCTGCTGTTTTAAAGCATCCACCGCTTTATCCATGGCGTTTTCGAAAGAGTGATCCTGTTGCATCACAAACAGTTCCTTTTCCGGAACTTTAATCCTGATTTCCAGGGTTTTATTGCGTTTCGTATCGGATTTCTCCTCTTTAAGTATCACTTTTACTTCCTGCATTCGCTGATACATGCGATTAAGTCTTTCCAGTTTGCCGGAAATAACATCCATAATGCGTGGCTCAGCTTTCATGCCAATGGTTTGAAAATGTATGTTCATATCGCTAAAAATTGTTGTTTTTTCTGGTTTGCCTGCAGTGGCATTTGATTCAATTTATAAAGAAATAACGATGAACGAGGTGATTTGTGTCACACAGTAGACAAACAGCTGGAAAAATCCGACTGATTTTAGTTTCGTGGATGTAGGGCGTGAATTTTCTTCAGTTTTTTGAAGCTGTTTTTGGTGTAAACCTGCGTTGCGGCCAGGCTGGCATGGCCCAAAATTTCTTTGATGGCCATAAGCTGTGCTCCGTTATTCAGCATGTGGGTTGCGAAAGAATGCCGCAATACGTGAGGACTGGTTTTCAGGGCATCGCTGAATAGCCTCAGGTATTGGTTCACCAGCCGATATATATACATGCGGTACATGGGTTTCCCGTTTTCCAGCGGGAAAAGCAATCCGTTTTTTCCTTTCATCCAAATGGTTAGCCCATCTAAAATCTCATCATGCAAGGGTATCAGCCTTTGTTTGTTGCGTTTCCCAGTAACCTGAACCGTTTTTCTGTTTAAATCCACGTCGCCGCAATGGATGGCTGCCAGTTCGCTGAGGCGCATGCCTGTGCTATAAAAAAGTAGCAGTAGCAGTTTGTCGCGCTGGCCGTTTTCCTGCTCTTCCCAAGGGAAATGGGCAAACATGTTCTGTAAATCCCTGGCAGGAATATCCTGCACGATACGCTTGGGCATTTTGGGCAGGCTGATTTTGGATAAAGGGTCTGTTTTAAGTCTGCCCTGCTTTCTTAGATAACGGGTAAATGAGCGTAGTACGGATATTTTACGGTGCACGGAACGTGCTTGCAGGCCAGTTTCCATAAGGTCAGCCATCCAGCCCCGGACTGTTATGGAATTCAGGCCGGAGATAATATCAAGGTTGTCGTTTTTGCAATAGCCCTCGAATTGTTGCAAATCATTTTCATACGCTGCAACGGTATGAACCGACATGCGCCGGTTCAATGCCATGTAGTCCAGAAAGTCAGCAGCAGCATTATGCATCATTACAAAGCAAACGAAGTCAGCTAATTTTTATTGCAATTACTTATGAACTGCTGTGCATAAAAGAAAGTGGAATCAAAATTTATAAATAACTTCGTACGCATGCTGTCAAGAAAAGACTTTCTTAAACTTACCGGTGCTGTTTCTCTAGCAGGTGTGGCGGGGGAAATTCAGGCAAAAATTCCAAAAAAGAAATCCGCCCCGGTGGTTGTTTCTACCTGGGATTTCGGACTTGCTGCCAATGCAGCTGCATGGGAAGTGCTTAAGGCTGGTGGTTATTCTCTTGATGCAGTTCAGGCAGGAGTAGCTGTCCCCGAAAAGGATCCGTTGGTAACGTCTGTTGGTCTTGGTGGTTTCCCCGACAGAGATGGCAGGGTTACGCTGGACGCCTGCATCATGGATGAACGGCTCAATTGCGGTGCTGTTGCTTGTCTTGAGCATATTGTTCATCCGGCGGCCGTCGCTAGAATGGTCATGGAGAAAACCCAGCATGTTATGCTCACCGGGGAAGGCGCGCTCAGGTTTGCCCTGGAGCAGGGTTTTAAGAGAGAAAACCTGCTCACACCCAATATGGAAGCAGCCTGGAAAGAATGGTTGAAAAAAGCGGATTACAATCCGCAACCGAATTGGGAACTCAACCATGACACCATAGGCATGCTGGCGCTGGACAATCAAAATCGCCTCTCCGGAGTTTGTACCACCAGTGGCATGGCCTGGAAGATGCATGGCAGGGTGGGGGATTCGCCCATTATCGGAGCCGGTTTGTACGTGGATGGTGAAGTCGGCGGTGCCACTTGTTCCGGACTAGGAGAAGAAATGATTCGCATTGCGGCATCCCACAGTGTGGTGGAAGCTATGCGCAATGGTAAAAGCCCGCAGTCAGCTTGCGAGGCAGTTGTAAAAAGATATCGCAAACAGCGCGGTGAAAAAGCCTTTGGTAAGCAGGTTTGTTTGCTTGCCATGGATAACCGAGGTAATGTGGGCGCTTTCAGCCTTATGCCAGGTTTTGTTTATGCTGTTACCAGCGATGGGAACCATGAGGTGCGGAAAGCTCCTTATTTGCTTGAAGCATAAAAAAAGCCGCTGTTAGGCGGCTTAATATAGTTGAATACAATTGGTTTATGGTTCCATTTCCTGGCGCTGCATCTTCTGGCGATAAGCAGCACGTATTTTTTGCATGCGCTTGGTGATGCAAGGCTTTTCAAAAGACTGACGGGCACGAAGTTCTTTAACCACACCGGTTTTCTCGAACTTCTTCTTGAATTTCTTCAGCGCTTTGTCGAGCGAATCGCTTTCTTTTACGTTGATAAGTATCATGTTTTTTTTCTACCTACTTTCTTTTTGGGAGTGCAAATATATGAAAATATATTAAAATTTCAAAATAATTACGCTTTCAAAACTGCGCGGCTGATAACCAGTTTTTGGATCTCGCTGGTTCCCTCACCGATGGTGCAAAGTTTGCAGTCGCGGTAGAATTTCTCAACGGGAAAATCTTTTGTATAGCCATATCCACCGAAAATCTGAACTGCTTCGTTACTACAGTAAACACTCACTTCACTCGCGTAGTATTTTGCCATGGCACTTTCCTTGTTAACGCTTTTGCCTTTGTTTTTAAGGCTTGCAGCCTGGTGGGTAAGCAGCTCGGCAGCTTCAATGCGGGTAGCCATATCAGCCAGTTTAAAACCGATAGCCTGAAAATTGGCTATGGGCTGACCAAACTGCTGGCGTTCCTTGCTGTATTTTATGCTGGCTTCATAGGCACCTTTCGCAATGCCGAGAGACAGTGCCGCAATGGATATTCTGCCGCCATCGAGAATTTTCATGGCCTGAATAAATCCATCACCCACGTTCCCAAGCCGATTGGTATCAGGTATGCGACAGTCTTCAAAAATCAGTTCGGCGGTTTCGCTGGCGCGCATGCCAAGCTTATTTTCTTTTTTACCGCCCCTGAAGCCGGGTGTTCCGCGCTCCACAACGAAGGCAGTAATCCCGTGACTGTCAAGTAAGTCTCCGGTACGGGCAAGCACTACGGCCACATTGCCGGTAATGCCGTGTGTAATCCAGTTTTTGGTTCCGTTCAATACCCACTCATCACCATCTTTTTTGGCTACGCACTGCATTCTCAGAGCATCGGAACCGGTGTTGGCTTCTGTCAAACCCCAGGCGCCTATCCATTCGGCGGTTGCCAGTTTGGGCAGCCAGCGTTTTTTCTGTTCTTCATTGCCAAACATCATAATATGGCCGGTACAAAGGCTGTTGTGGGCAGCCATGCTCAGGCCTATGCTACCGCAAACCTTTGCCAGTTCTTCAATGGCGGCAACATATTCATGGTAACCCAAACCGGATCCACCATATTCTTCAGGAACCAGCACGCCCATCAGGCCCAGCTCGCCCAGTGCTTTAAAAACGTGAACTGGAAACTCCTGACTTTCGTCCCATTCCATGAAATTGGGTCTGATATTCTTTTCGGCAAAATCCTTTACGGTTTGCCTGATCATCTGCACGTTCTCGTCTGCTGTAAAGTTCATAAATATTATGCAAAAATACGTATCAATAACGCATGTATTTATACCCAAAATCACATTTGGGTAAAGAAAACGAATTATTCGTTAAAATTGAGATAAGGTAGGAGTCTGGAAAGTTCAGCAGGTGAGATTATTTTAATTTCTCTAAGCAGATTCTCATTTAGTTTTCCGTGTTGTTGCCGAAATTTGACAATAACCTTCGCCTGTTTTTCGCTCAGATACGGGTGTTTTTTTAAGGTTTCTATGCCTGCAGATTGTATGGAAATTTGCTTTACTATACCGGTGTTTACATGCATTTCGGGTAGGATTTTCCGCAACACAATAGTATCGATAAAACGTGTTTCAAGAATTTGCTCTTTGCTGTAAAAACCTCCCAGGGCATCCCTGAACCGAACAATTCTCTGGGCTGTTTTACTCCCGATTCCCGGCAATGCTATTAAATCTGTTGTATCACAGCTGTTTAACTCAATAATGCTGCGAGGTTTCTGTGTTTTATTCTGTTTTTTTCTGAAGGACTGTGGACTTATCACATTTTTCAGAATAGCGGTGTCTATGCCAGTTTCACGGCTAAGTTCCGAGAGAGAGGCATAGCGGTATCCCAGCCGAATTTTATTGTAAACACGATTAGCATCCTCTGCTGCCAGTCCCAGGTTTTCCAAGTCGCCGGGTTTCATCCGCTGCCAGGAAACAAAGGTTGGTCTTTTCTTTCTGAAAAACGAGTCTGTGGCTGCCAGGTGACGTGCCATCAAAGCTTCCCGCCGGGAACTATCAGAATCGTAAAGGATTTTGTCTTGCTTGCGAATACTGAAAACGGATGGAACCAATGCCAATAACACAGCCAGTACAAGCATAAAAAAAGCCCCGGCATATTCGCTCCTGGTAAGAGACACCCACAGGCCGGGGCTTTGGTTGCGCATAGCGTAAAATTAAGGTTTTGCCGTAGCCAGTTTTTCTTGACGGTATTGTCCGCTGTCCAGCTTGTGCTTGATGGCTTTGAATGCGTTGATCGTTTCTTCTACATCAGCCAGTGTATGCACTGCGGTTGGAATCAGGCGAAGCATAATAACCCCTTTAGGTACAACGGGATATACTACAATACTGCAGAAAATATCAAAGTTCTCGCGTAAATCGAAGGTCATGTGTGTTGCTTCCGGGATAGTACCGTTCAGAAGCACGGGCGTAACCGGTGTGGTAGTGATGCCAATGTTGAAGCCGGCTTCGCGAAGTCCGTTTTGCAGTGCATTTACGATTTTCCAAAGATTGTCCTTCAGTTCGGGGCGCGTTCTGATTAACTCCAGGCGCTTTATCGATCCGATGGTCAGTGGCATGGGAAGCGCTTTTGCATAGATCTGACTACGCATGTTGTAGCGCAAATACTTTATCACCTCGGGTGTAGATCCTATGAAAGCGCCGATTCCAGCCATACTCTTGGCAAAGGTGCTGAAATACACATCAATGCCATCCATGCAGTTCTGCTCTTCACCGGTTCCGGCTCCGGTTTTACCCATGGTGCCAAAACCGTGTGCATCATCCACAAACAGGCGGAAGTTGAATTTGTCTTTTAGTGCAACAACTTCTTTAAGCTTGCCTTGGGAACCGCTCATTCCAAAAACGCCTTCGGTGATGACCATGATGCCTCCGCCGGTCTTTTCGGCCAGTTTGGTGGCATGGGTAAGTTGCTTCTCAAGGCTTTCTATGTTGTTGTGCTGATACATGAAGCGCTTACCAATGTGAAGGCGCATGCCGTCTATGATGCATGCATGTGATTCCGCATCATACACAATGATATCGTGGCGGTCCACCAGGGCATCAATGGCCGAAACCACACCCTGGTAACCAAAATTGAGCAGGATCACATCGGGTTTGCCGATAAAATCTGCCAGATCTCTTTCCAGTTGTTCGTGGTAGTTGCTGTTTCCACTCATCATGCGGGCTCCCATCGGGTAAGCCATGCCAAATTGAGCGGCGGCGTCTGCATCGGCTTTCATTACCTCTGGGTGGTTGGCCAGCCCCAGGTAGTTATTGAGGCTCCAGTTCAGCTTCATTTTTCCGTTGAACATCATGCGGGGGCCAATTGGTCCTTCCAGTTTAGGGAAGGTGAAGTAGCCATGAGCATCATCTGCATGTTCGCCCAGCGGGCCCATGCGGTTTACCACTTTTTTAAAGATATCGTTTACCATGAAATGATATAGTTTTCGCAACAAAGGTACAATGATTTCATCATTTTACGATGCTATTTGCCGACAAGGAAAATGCAGGGGTTTTTCCCTAAGACGGGTTTATTTTCGTTCCATTGAGCGACGGTTTGGGTTCTGATAAATCCTTCGGGTTCATGCAGGTTGCAGGCTATGCAAACTTTTAATGATGGGGATAAAATACCGAGCATTGCGCTAAGCATCCGGTCAGAGCGATACGGTGCCTCAATCAGGGCCTGTGAGTAGCCGGTTTTTTCGCAATCTTTTCCCATTTTCCCCAAAAAACTGCGCAATTCATCTTCCTTTACCGGAGCATAGCCGTGAAAAGTAAACTGCTGTCCGTTCAGTCCGCTTGAGCTAAGTGCAAGAAGAAGACTGGAAGGGCCACAAACAGAAGTCACTGGCACTTCATTCTGATGGGCCCAGGCTGCTATTTCAGCACCCGGATCGGCCATACCCGGAACCCCGGCTTCACTGGCTACGGCTATGTCTCCTTTATGGATTTTTTCCCTGAGGAAAGTATGCAGTGCAATCCTGTCAAAATCTCTGTGCAGTTCGAATATGCGAAGGGTATCTATATTTATTCCCAATTGAAGCGATGAAATAAACCTTCGGAATGTTCGCGCATTTTCCACAACCCAGTATTTAATGGATGTGATGTGCGCATTGAACTCATGGGTGTTCATAGCTTCTTTTGACAGGCTTCCCAGCGGCATGGGCATCATGACCAAAGTGGCTTTGTTAGGTCTTTTATTTGGACTATTTTCCATATTTTTGTAGTATGTTTTTTGGGATGAGGAAGTTTGCACTGTGGCTTTTCATGGCCTTTTCGTGCATGTCCGCTTCCTATTCGCAAACCTACGGCAATGAATGGTTAGATTGGACGCAGTTTCATGGTAAAATAAAAATCTGGAAAGACAATGTTTACAGGTTGGGTTACTTTTCCATCGAGCCCTGGTTTACATCCCGCGGACTGTATCTGAATACCATATCCACCGATGATTTTGCCATGTACAATATGGGAAGGCAGATTCCCATTCACATTTATGATCAAAATGCAAATAAGCGCTTTGATGCCTTTGATTATGTGGAGTTCGTTGGGCATCCTGCCACCGGTGAAATAGATCAGGGGTTGTATGATAAGCCTGAGCATCAGCGGCATCAGCTGAAGAATATGATGTCGGATACCAATGTGTATTTTTTCACCTTGCGTCCGGGAAGAAAAAATCTTCGTTACACCAGCTTTGTCGGTTCTCCCACCATGCCGGCGCGCAATTATCACATCAGCCGTTTTGAATTTGCACCTGACCAAAACTATTGCGAGGGAGAGTATATGGCCCTGGGTAACCATGCTGTTTTTTACAGTGAATACATGCCCGGAGAGGGTTTTGTAGGGGATTACTTTTGGGCGCCTACTCCTTATTCTGTCACCCTGCGTCACCCTGATTTTTACACAGCGGGTCCCATGCCTGAACTAGAAACAGGATTGACTGCACATACTCCGCCGGTGGCTGGTAGTACTTTGCCCAACAACCGTTTTGCCACCCGCATCAGCGCTGACGGAAATATTAAAAAACTGCTGTCAGATACCATCTTTCTGGGCATCAGGCCGGTAACCCAGCGTTTTCGTCTGTCGGCTGCCGATATGGGGCAGGACCAATCCCTGCTAATTTTTAATCCCCAGCTAGTCAATGGGTCGAGCAGTGGAATGTATGGGCATTCTCACACCATTTTGCACTATCCGCGCAAAAACGATTTCAGGGATTCTTCAAGGTATTTTTTCTTCGAAGATTCTGCTTATGCGGCCCATACCGAGACGTGGTTTAATTACGGCAACAATTTGGAGAACAATCCTGTTTTTTACGATGAAGTAAACGGATATCGTTACACCGGCTCTGTAGATGCGGTGACCCGCAAAATGACGGTGCTTGTGCCTCCTTCACCCCAACGAGGCAGGGTGGCACTCATTGATGAAAGCCGTGTGGAAATGCTGCCATTTTTTCGGATGGATACGGTTTCACAAATCAATTACAATTTTCACATCGGCAATTGCGAGTATTTAATGGTTTCCAGCCGCACGTTGGTGAGTCCCAAAGGTGAACTCAACGATTACAAGGCGCTTAGGGAAAACCGATATAGTGTAAAGCTGAACCTGGTGCAGAATCTGTACGATTATTTTAGCTTCGGTCTTGCCCATCCCCTTGCCATACGCAATTATTGCAAATTTCTCATTGACAAGAGCAGCCCATCTTCACAGCCAAAGTTTCTGTTGCTTATCGGGCGGGGTTTTGACAATGGTTACAACCGGGGTAACGGTTTAAACCAGCTTAGGCCGCTTCAAAAGTTTAACCATGTTCCGACTATCGGCCACCCTGTAAGCGACTGGATGTTTACCTCCGGTTTGGGTTCAGCAAAACCCATGGAACCGGCCATTGCAACGGGTCGTATATCCGCGGACAGTGCGAAGGATATAAAAACATACCTCGACAAACTCAAGGATTTTATACGCCCGGAAAACAATTATCAGGAATGGCAAAAACATGTATTGCACCTGAGTGGTGGCGCGAATGCCAATGAAACAACCATCATCAAAAACATTGTTGATGGCTTGCGAGAACTGCCGGAAGGCGATCCGTTTGCAGGCGTTGTTACGCAGTTTTCCAAGTCTGCTGTAGGGATCGTTGATCCCAATTTTAAGGACAAAATTGTAAGCCGCATCAATAGCGGCACCAGCCTGATTTCCTTTTTAGGTCATGGAAGTTTATCGGTAACTGATATCGATATCGGTATACCGGAGAAATACCTGAATGAGGGCAAATATCCGATTTGTTATTTCAACGGTTGTCAGGTTGGTAATCCTTGTCTGCCAACTACACAGAAAGGTCTGGGCGAACGAATGTTTCGTGGTGAGAAGAAAGGTGCCATTGCATTTATGGGCCAGGTAGCATTGAGTGAATTGTATACCTTGAGCTCGCAAATGCGTATTTTTTATGAAAATTATTTCGATTCCACACCCAATAAAACCCTAGGTGGCGTGCTAAAAACGACGCTGTCAAAATGGCAAAATCCGGGATCTTCTCTTAATAAAATACATTCGCGGCAACTTTTTTTACAGGGCGATCCGGCTGTGGCTGTTTATTCACCGCAATTGCCTGATTTGAGTATCAATAATCAGGGGATTTTTATAAAACCCGAAAATGCATTTGCCCTGATGGACAGCTTTGATGTGGGTGTGGTTGTGCGCAACTACGGAAGGGGAATCCCCGACAGTTTTTCTGTGACTTTGCAGTGGACCTACCCTGACGGCGTTACCAAACGCAATTATTCCGTGCGCTCAAGGCAGCGTGGATTTGAAGATACCATTTATCTCCGCGTGGCATCCAAGGATGTGCAGGTGAAAGGTGAAAACTTTTTCAATATATACGTAAATCCTTCAAAAACCCCGGCAGAATATACCTACCTGAATAATTCGGCTACCCTAAAGCGCTATATTCCTGGCAATGGTGTTAACCTCGTATCGCCGAAAAATTTTGCCATCTGGGGCCGCGATACGGTAGATTTGATTGCTCAGGCAGGGGATCTCTTCAAGCAAAATGAGGATTATTATTTTGAGCTTGATACCACACCGCGTTTCAATAGTCCGCTTCTTATTTCCCTGGAAAAGCAAGGTAAACCGCTCAACAGGGCAATTCTTGCCAAATGGTCTGTAAAACTTCCATTGCTGAAAGATACCCAGGTATATTTCTGGAGGGCCCGTATCAGTGCATCGGTTAATGAAGGCGGTGGCTGGCAGATTGGATCCTTCACATACATTAAATCGCATACAGACGGCTGGATGCAGAATGTTCACTGGCAATATATGGAGCCTGTTTCGCGCAATCAGCTCACAGATATTCTTGCAGATTCCGCTACCAAAAGCCTCAAGTTTAAAAAGGTACTCAAGAAAATTTACATAGATTGCCAGTATATGTTTCACCCCAATAAAGGTGTAAAAGAGGGTGGTTTTGGCAGTCAGGATATGAATTGGGGTGTTTGTAAAGAAGGTCTTGTAGCCATTCCGTGGAATGGTAAAAAGTTATTGCGGGAACCAGTAGATCCCGCCAAAATATGGCCCGATTGCTGGCCAGGTGCGCTTTGGACGACTTTTGGACACGGCTTCAATGAACAGCTCTATTATGCCTTTCAGATGAACATTGAATCTGAGCAGGATAAGTTCATTGACTTTATTAATGCGCTGCCTGACAGCAATTATGTAACTATTTTCAGCCGCAGGCAAAATTTTGCCCATACCTGGAAACCGGAGGTAATGCAGGCATTAAACAGCATAGGCAGCAATATATTTGACAGTGCGCAGTACCGCACACCCGATGCCATGTGGGTTTGTCTGGGTAAAAAAGGCGGACAGCCGGGAACTGCACAGGAAAAGCACACCTTTGGATCTGTTGCTGCCTATGTGGGAATTGAAGCAGATATGTTAGGTGATGCAAACAGCGGCACCATGAAAAGCGAGCGGATTGGTCCGGCCGACCAGTTTGGAGCATTTTTTTCCAGACCGGTTATGGCCAGAAACGGAACTACCGAAGAAGATGTGGTTGAAATTGAAGTGCATGGTGTTGATACCGGCGGTGCCGAACAGTTGCTGATATCAAAGGCAGCATTGTCTCAGCAGGATTTGGCATCCATAAATACAAGCAAGTTTAAGTACATTTACCTGAAAGGTTTTTTTGCAGATCAGGCAGGGAATACCGCCCCAAATCTCCTTCACTGGCGGGTTACCCATACCCCTGTCCCTGAAGGAAGTCTTTTTCCTTCACCATTGGCTGGATATAAATTCTACAACGATACGATGTATGAGGGTGATACATTTAACATAGCCCTGCCATTTAAAAATATCAGTCCGGTTGCTTTCAGAGACAGCCTGGACCTGGAATACAAGATTTATCACAAGCTTACCCGAATTGAAGTACAGTCAGGGAAGTTTCGCTATGCTGCGCTGAAGCCGGATTCTCTCTTTGTATTTAGAAATAGGCTTTCAACCCTTGGTCTTAGCGGTCCCTATGCGCTGCAGCTGGCTGTAAATCCCGGATTTAGACAGCCGGAGCTCAATATGGCAAACAATGCTGCTATTCTGAATTTTTATGTGCAGAAGGATGTAATCAATCCCTTGTTGGATGTGACTTTTGATGGCAAGCATATTATGAACGGGGAAATTGTGAGTCCGTCGCCATTTATTCTCGTGAGCAGTAAGGATGAAAACCGACATCTTCTTCAATCTGATTCGCAAAAAATGGTTTTGTTTGTCAAGAAGCCGGGTGCAGGCAGTTTTGAGCAGGTGAGTGGTTCTGAATTGGTTTACACCCCTGCTTCCAATAGCCAAAACCGGGCACGCATGGAGTATCGCCCCCAAGATCTTGCCGATGGTAATTACATTTTGAAAGTACAGAGCTGGGACTTTTCCGGTAACCAGGCTGGCAGCAATGATTACGAAATCAGTTTCAATGTGGTTCGTGAACAAACGGTTACCCGCTTTTATCCGTATCCCAATCCATTTACTAGCAAGATGCGTTTTGTTTTTACCCTAACAGGAACAAGAATTCCGGAAGAAATTAGGGTGAAAATTATGAATGTGGAAGGCCGTGTGGTGAAGGAAGTGAGTAAGGAAGAGCTGGGGAATTTGCGCATTGGCAACAACATTACTGACTGGACCTGGGATGGAACCGATCAGTTTGGAGACAAGCTGGGTAATGGAACTTATTTTTATAAAGTTACCGTAAAGGACGGCGGTGAAGAGCTGAAGCTGCGCGCCAGTAAGGGCGACGAATCTTTCAAAGAGCAAGTAGGTGTAATTTACCTGATGCGGTAAGGCAGCACCACAATTTAAGATTACCTTTGTGCCGTGTCCTGGATTGAAAACCTGAAGCGCCGCTGGAATGTGGATTCCGCCGGAAAAGTTTGGATTATCTTGTGTGTTTTTGCCCTTACGGGAACAACGGTTATGCTGTTGAGGCGCTTTCTGAAATCAGAGTTTGACTGGGCCAATGAAACCTGGTTTACCTACAGCTATTACTGGCTGATTTTGCCTGTTTACAATGTGATATTATTGATGTACGGTGCGATGTTTGGCCAATTCCCTTTTTTCTGGGAATTTGAAAAACGTTTTTTTCGCAGATTGGTTTCTCTTTTTAAACGAAAATCATGATTACCGAAGACAAGGTGCTGGCAGCTTTACGCCATGTTGACGACCCTGATTTAAAGAAAGATCTGGTAACGCTGGGTATGATTCAGCGGCTGCAGATTGCCGATAAAATTTCCTTTGACCTTGTGCTTACGACGCCGGCATGTCCGATGAAGGACATGATGGTAAATGCCTGCAAAACCGCTATTCGTATGATGGTAGATCCCAATATCTCCGTCGAAATCAATGTTACCAGCCAGGTAAGCAGCACCCGTTCGGAAGATGCTGTTTTGCCGGGTGTAAAAAACGTGATTGCCGTGGGCAGTGGCAAGGGTGGAGTAGGGAAGAGCTCAGTGGCCGTCTCGCTGGCGCTTGCATTAAGGCAATCGGGCGCTTCGGTAGGTTTGCTGGATGCAGATATTTACGGCCCTTCCATTCCTACCATGTTTGGCGTGAAAGAAGCTCCACCCATGATTCAGCGAGACGGAAAACAGTGGATAGTACCCATTGAAAAACAGGGAATCAAATTGCTGAGCATCGGTTTTATGGCGGCTCCAGACCAGGCTATTGTGTGGCGAGGTCCTATGATTAGCAGTGCGTTCAGGCAGTTTGTGAACGACACGGAATGGGGTGAACTCGACTACCTGATAATTGATTTGCCGCCAGGTACCGGCGATGTACAGATTACCCTTAGCCAGATGGTGCCGCTCACCGGGCTGGTGCTGGTAACCACACCACAGGAAGTGGCCATGGCCGATGCCAGACGCGCCGTTTCTATGTTTAAAATGCCTTCCATTGCCAAGCCTATACTCGGTGTGGTAGAGAACATGTCATATTTTGTACCCGATGACATGCCTGATAAAAAGTATTACATATTTGGCCAGGGTGGAGGCAAACGACTGGCCGAGGAAACAGGTATTGACTTTTTAGGTGAACTACCGCTGGTACAGGGCTATATGGCTATGGCAGATGAGGGCTGTATTAATGCCGATTCCGACGTGTTTAAACCTTACCTGGCCCTGGCTTCCGAGGTTGCAAGGCGTGTGAGTATTGTAAATTCAACCGCTGTTTAATATCTTTGTGTAACATCTATCATGGCTGAAACAGACATCCTGAATAACCGTATTGAAGAAGCTCTCAATAGCATCCGGCCCTATTTGCAGGCCGACGGTGGCGATGTGGAACTGGTGGAAGTGAAAGATGAAAAGGATGTGGTTTTGCGGCTCACAGGTGCCTGTAGTTCCTGCGAAATGAGTGAAATGACCATGACCGCGGGTATTGAAGAAACCCTTCGCAGGGCCATTCCCGGCTTAGGATCCATTGTTGCACTCAAAAACTGATTTCCGGCATTATTATCCGTTAACCGAGATTGTCGGTGTTTTCATTACTGCTTGGGCGGTTGCCCTGTCTTGCGGTTTGTATAATGGGTTTGATATCCAAATTCTGCTTCTTTTTCTATCAACACTGGGCTACTATTCAATCGATCATGCACTGGATTTATTGAAGTTTAGAAAGTCAGAACTAAAATTCTATTTGCTTGGCAGCCTGCTTCTTGCCCTAATGGCCTTGCTGATTTTTACCGGCACGCTTGTGTTTTGCGGATTTGAGAAAACATGGATTGCCTTTGTAAACCGATTTTGGCCAACCCTACTCATTTCGGGGATTTATCTTTTAGTGCGCCTGAGCCGTTCAAGCGTACTGCTTTTTGTAAGGCCCCTGATGATAGCCATGGGTGTTGGCTTTGCCATTGTTTATCCGGTATATATGGCAGAGAGCATGGTTGCTGCCATGGTTTGTTTTTGCAATGTATGGGTATTTGGCTTCATGGAGAGAAATAAGGATGCAGAGCTTGGGAATGCAAGTGTTTTTAATAGCCTTTTCGGAAAAAACAGTATGTATATTCTATTGTTGGGAGCTGCAATTGCAGGTGTGTTTTTCCGGTTGTTTTTTGCTGTTCAGGAAGGAATCGGACTCGCCTTTTATGCAGTTTTCTGTATTCTGATTTTAAAAAATGAATCAAAATTCAGGCAAAATACCTACCGGTGGTGGCTGGATGCAGTCTTGCCGGTGGCATTTTTACCCCTCGGGTAACGGATGCCCCATTCCCTCTTCCCAATGGGTTTTGCAGCGGGATTCATACATGTCGGTATGGCCCACAAGGACCAGAACTTCGCCCCCTGAGGTGCGGTAGGTGTAGTGAGCCGCCTTGCCGCAAACAAAACATTTTGCCTGTAGCTGTATTTTCTGATTTGCCATGCGAATCAGCCTTGGCATTTCACCGAAAGGCCTGCCCAGGTAATCGCGGTCAAGGCCGGATGCCACTACCTTGATTCCCTGCATCAGAATTCCTAAAACAACATCCGGAATGCTTTTGCCCAAAAACTGGACTTCATCGATGTATACCTCTTTGATGCCATCATTGCACAGGGGGTAGATTTCCTCGGCTTTGGAAACCCTGTGACCCGGTAATTGCAAGCCACCGTGGCTGCTGATGCGATGGGCAGCATAGCGGTTGTCGAGTAAGGGTTTAATGGCAATTTTTTCCGTCTCAGGAAGTGGACTGTTATTGTATTCTTCAATGAGCCGGGTGGTTTTGCCCGAGAACATGCTGCCATAGATTATCGTAAAATCACTCATACAATCGCGAGGTTTGTTGTAAATTGCTGCCGTATCTGTATGGAAAACAAAGTTTCAGAAAAAATCCGTTTAATTCTTAATGAACTGGCAATATTAAACCAACCCGGACAAACGGAAAACAAAATCTTTTACAAGCATGAAGATTTATTGAAAATCCGCTCGCTGGCTGCCGAATTGTACCTCAACAGCGATTTGGCGATGCAGTCTGAGAAAGAGCCTCAGCCTGAAGTGATGCCTTATGTTGAACCGGTTGCTGAAGAAGCCCGTCCTGAGCCTGTAGTTGAGGCAATAGTGGAAGAAAATCTGGTAGAAGAAACCCTGATTGTGGCTGAAGAAATCGAAACTTCCGTTGCTTTTGAGCCATTGTTTGAAGTAGATACACCCGAGATTGTTTCTGAACCTGTTACTGAGGATTCTGTTGTTGCTCCCGATGTGGTAGTTGAAACACCACCTGCAATAGAACCTGAGCCCGTTGTTGCTGAAGTGTCTGTTGAAATACCGCTAGTTTCAACGCCGGAGCCCGAAGTTATTCAGATACCTGTTGAAGAGCCGATTCAGACCGAGCTGCCGCTTGATGGACAGATTGATACCCACGAACCTTCGGAAGCATTGCAGGAGCAGCACGATTTTAAACCGCCCCGCATTACCTCTGAACAAATAGCTTCTCAGATTTCCTTTACCCGTCGTTTTGAATACATCAACCAGTTATTTGGCGGAAACACAGAACTGTTTATGGAGTTTCTGGATGAAATGGGCTACAGCCGCGATACAGCGCATGCCATGGAAATTTTCGACAGGCATTACAACGAAAAAAACTGGCAGCGCCGTCAGGAATCTGCCATGGAGTTTAAGCGACTGCTGCAGCGTTCCTGTTAATCTTATGTAAGCCATGAACCCCGGCGCATTTCCCTTTCTCAGGTTGCTGCTGCCGCTGGGTTTGGGTGTGGGGATTGGTTTGGCTTACCCCAATATCAATTTACTTACTCCGTTACTGATAGCATTCTTCCTGCTAATCATAGCAGGTACATTCTTGTTGCTGAAAAAGCCGCAGCCAAGTTTGCTAAAACTGAGACTACCATTGTTATTGGCCCTCAATCTGCTGCTGGGTTATATACTCACCCTGAGCCGTACGCATGTTTTTCAGGTTGAAAATATCGGGAATGTAAAAAATGAAGATATCCGATATTTGTATGTAAGGGTTACCGAGCCCTTGCAGCAAAGGACTGCTTCACAGCGGGCCACGGCAGAAGTTTTACAGGTAACGGACAGCGCAGGGAATTCACGGGTCGCTTCTGGTAGAATATTGTTGTACTGGCACCAAAAAAGCAATCCTGCGGGGGCTGCCCTCCAATACGGCGATGTAATCCTCATTCCCAATGTGCTCACACCCATTCCAGAAGAGGTTTTCCCCGAAGCGTTTTCGTTTAAGAAGGTGCTGAGGCCCGGCCAGATTGCCTATCAGGCGTACCTAACCCAAGGCAGTTATGAAAAAGTAGATGCATCGCCGAATCCGTTGATTCAGGCTTCACATGCGGGTGTGGAGGCGATCAACAGGATATTGTTTCAGTATTTCAGCCCGGAAAAGGCTGCCCTGATGTCGTCGCTGTTATTGGGTTACAAAGCCGATATCGCTGAAGAAGATTTAAAGGCATTCAGCATTACGGGAACCATCCATGTGCTGGCGGTTTCGGGCATGCACGTGGGATTGATTTATATGGCCCTGCTGTTTTTGTTTACGGGTTCACTGCGCCCAGGACGGCTCAAATTCTGGCAAGGTGTGAGCGTGCTGGTTTTTTTGTGGGCATATGCAGTGCTCACGGGCTTGTCGGCTTCGGTGGTGCGCGCCACGCTGATGTTCAGTATCATGGAAGCAGGACGCACATTCCTGGGTGCAAGGGGCAATACCTACAACTCGCTGTTTGCCGCAGCTTATATACAACTCCTTATTTCGCCGCACGATTTGCTGGATGTGGGTTTTCAGCTTTCTTACCAGGCTGTGCTGGGTATCCTGTTTTTCTATCCGTTGCTAAGTGAGAAATATGAGCCCAAAAACCGGATCCTGCGCGGTGCCTGGCAGCTGGCACTGGTGAGTATATCCGCCACATTGGGTACCTTGCCGGTAACGCTGTTTGTCTTTAAAAGTTTCCCTCTGTTATTCATTCCCGCCAATATTTTCATTGTGCCGGTGAGCACGGTTGTAATTTTTATGGGTATTGCGGTGGTAATGTTCAGCTGGGTACCTTATGCAGGGGCATTTTTAGCCTGGATAACTTCTTATGCATTGGATGTTTTGATGGTGCCCACGCGGTTCATGGCCAAAATCCCCGGTGCTTCCTTTTCGGGTTTTGGTTTTGATGCCTGGGATATGCTGTTGGTATTTGTGTTGGTCTTCGTTCTTGGATATGCACTGTGTATGGGTTTTACGGCCCGCAACAGTCTGTGGATGGGACTGGCATTGGTGTTGTTTTTTAGCAAACGAACATGGTTTTGGGTGCTTGAAAAAAAGACAAACGAGGTAATTGTATTTGAAAACCGCGGAATAATGGCCGCGGTAGTTAAGACTGGACAAAGAATGGATGTGCTTTCGCCACCCATCACCGATGGCAGAGCGGATACATTGCGGCAGCTGATGCGCAATTACGAAAATGCCCATAGAATCAGGGAGGTTCACTGGCATTTTTATGAGCCGGGAAGTTTGGTGTCTTTGCCGGAAAACAGAACCTGGAAGCACGGCAGCAGGAGCAGTTGTCTGTATCAAAACGGAAAGCCGTTGGCAAATCTTTTGTGGTTGCCCGATACTTCGGCGTTGATGGCGACACAAAACCTGTCGCGTCAATCCTACCGCCGTTTTTTGGAAGCAAAAGATGTGAAATTGCTGAAAAACGAATTTGTGGTTTTACCCTATGATTAAGACCTGCGTTGGATTCAAACAGGGTTAATTACCTTTGTGCTGTGGAACTGGTTATAACCGAAATCAAAAACCGCGTGGGGTATGTGGTGCTCAACCGCCCCGAAAAACGCAATGCACTGAGTCCGCAGCTGGTGGGCGAACTTACCGCTGCCATTCAGCATTTACTGCACGATGATGCCGTAAAAGTGATTGTGCTTAAATCGGCAGACAAGCCCTTTTGTGCGGGTGCCGATCTGGCCTATTTGCAGGAACTCAGGCATTTCAGCCGCGAGGAGAACCTGGCTGATTCCCGCCGCCTGCGTGATTTGTTTGACTTGATTCACCGCGGCAACAAGGTGTTTATTTCACAGGTTGAAGGTCCGGCGCTGGCAGGCGGATGCGGTCTTGCCACACTCTGCGATTTTTGCTATGCCACACCTGAAGCTACCTTTGGCTACACCGAAAGTAAGATTGGGTTTGTACCGGCGCTGGTGGCTGTGTATCTGCAGTATAGAATTGCCGGTCATCACATGCGTGAGCTGTTGCTAACCGGAAAAGTGATTGCCGCTGAAGAAGCGCATACGCTGGGGCTGGTGAATAAGGTGGTTTCCGATGACCACATTGCACAGGAGGTTTCGGCATTTGCCGAACAGCTTTGCGATACCACTTCAGGCGGCTCGGTAAGTTATATCAAGCAATTGCTTCGCAAACTGCCCGGAATGCCCATGGATGAAGCGCTGGAATATGCCGCCTCGCTCAATGCGGAGGCCCGTGGCAGCGCCGATTGTATTAAGGGTATAGATTCCTTTTTGAACAAGGAGAAAATCAAATGGTGAGCCTGATTGATACGCATTGCCATGTGTATTTGAAGCATTTCGATGCAGATCTGGACGAAGTAATACAGTCGGCCAAAAGGCAGGGCGTTCAGCAGATTTTAATGCCCAATGTGGATGAAGAAACGGTGGACCGTTTGCACCACCTGGCAGATACCTATCCCGGCTACTGCATTCCCATGATGGGTTTGCATCCCTGCGATGTGGAAGAAGACTGGGAGCAGGAACTGGACCGATTGCTGGCATGGTTTGACAATAGAAAATACATAGCGGTAGGCGAAATAGGGCTGGATTTATACTGGGATAAAACCACGCTGGATCGTCAGGTGCTGGCGCTGAAACGGCAGATTGAATTTGCGATTGAACGCGATTTGCCTGTGGTGCTTCACACCCGCGACAGCACGGATAAAACATTGGATGTGCTAGCAGAATACAAAGGAACCAACCTGCGTGGTGTGCTGCATTGTTTCAGCGGCAGTATGGAGCAGGCTACACGTGCCATCAAATTGAACATGATGCTGGGAATTGGCGGTGTTTTGACCTTTAAAAATGCAGGCATTGCCGAGGTGGTGAAGCACATCGATCTTGAGCATATTATTCTGGAAACTGACGCGCCGTATTTACCGCCCGTACCACACAGGGGCAAGCGCAACGAGCCGGGCTATGTTTACCACGTGGCTGCTTTCCTCGCCGAACTGAGAGGGCAGGGGCTGGCGGAAATTGGCAGGGTAACGACGGAGAATGCGAAGCGGTTGTTTGGGTTGGATGGGGTTTGATTTAATAGTCTAATATTTTAATGGTTTATTGGTTGGTTCGCGGTTTTTCCCGTGGTTGGTCTTTGCGCAGCGAGATCTACCACGCTGCCTATAGGCCGCAGATATAAACATGTCCAATAATGGTTGGGGGGGATTGGCTATTTTTTAATATAGGTTTTATTGCCATTGCTGTTAATATAGTATTTTCCACCACGACTGCCTGTTTGTGTGCCTTTACTTTTTCCATTACCACCACAAATATTATAGAAGCATAGTTGACATTCAACACAATTCATGATGTAGAAAGTTTCAAAGTAATTGTCAGAAACCACCTCGCCCCTAATTATTAGTTCATCAGCAAATGAAGGTGTTTTTGTTTTGTTGTTGTCAAGTTTAAATGCCTGCTGTAGATCTTTACAATTAATGCACCAATCGCTTACAGTGCAGGCGTCATGGTATATTTGATATTTTTTGCAGCCAGTAAATTTAGAGCGATATAAATAACCAATTGGATTGGCTGGTTGCAATGCAATTGCCATATTTATTAGTTTCAAAGGCTCCTGTATGTCAGGATCAGCAATATTTTGAGCTGCCGGTAGTGCCAAATCTTTAAAATTAAATAATATGGGGCTGTTGGGATTATAAAGCTCAAAATCAGCTCCTATTTTTTCGAAATATTTTATACCAATCGTGCTTTGTAACAATGAGGTAATTAAGAAATCATTGTAGGTTCTGCTATTTTCAGCAACAAGAATTTTAGAAATAGTATCGGATAAAAAGCCAATTCGGTAATAAACTTTCTTCATTACCATTTTATTTTTGGTGTTTGCACTTTTAAATGCATTTACAAATAACCCGGGATTTTTGCTCAAAAAGTAAATCCTGGACTTTAACGACTCTTCGAATTTAGGTTTGTGCTTTAGCCATATAGTAGGCCAGTTCTCCTCGGTTGTTTTGAAGTATTTAGGCAGGCAATAAATCAAATGATTATCATACAACGCATTGGCTTCTATAAACTGGCCAATCATTAGCAGTGAATCAAGGGTTGGTTTGTACAACTCATGAATGACTTGGTTAATTTTGATAAAGTTGATACTTAGGTCTGATTTTAAATTAACGATTTCGTTCTTTACCTGAGAATAATTACAATTGCTTTGTTCACTTGGCCATGCGTTCTGTTTTGCATTTGTAATTGGGAAGATTTTATTGTTACCAATATAATATTTACCGGGTGGGCAATTAATTTCCATACTGAATTTTTTGCTAGCCTGGTTCGCACTTAATTTGTCAAACTGCAATTGATTAAATGCATTAATGAAGGAAGTGTCAATATTGAACTTAATGAAATCTGTTGAATTATGTGTTAAATTAAGATTTATATTTAATTCGGGAATGTTCAATTGGTACTCATTTCCTGGAGGTAGAACACTTAAATCAATCAGCACATCAAATTGCCTAAACTCACTTGATAGCGTTCTGTCCAAAGTCGTAATTCTGTTGTTAGGCCAATCAATATTCGGCATTTTAGATAAAAAAAGTCCACTCTGGATGCTATAATCTATGAGGGTTTTTAATTTGGCATTTTTATAATAATCCGATTCAGTGCCAAACTTGATATACGTATTTAAATAGCCACTTCCCAAAGTTAGGAAATCAGCATAGACAATAGAATCCATGGCATAAATCAAAACCTTGTTTCGGCCAAAAACAGTTGTTGTATTGGGGCCGTAAGTAAAAGAGTCAATTATTTTAAGTTTCTGTGAAATTGTAGATTTTGAAATGGGAATTTGTTTCAATTGCTCAATACTATCTGCAGGGTCGATAGGGTAATCTTTAAAGCAAACGATCGAATATCCTTCATCTTGCTGAGCAATACCAAAAGATGTTTCCACGGCGTTGCCTACAATATCTGAAGATACCTTTAGTATGATTGGATTTTTAGTTTTTTTGTATTCGTTGTAGTAATGATTGCTAGTCCACCAGGCACCACCCCATTTTACATAATCTGGTCTAGCGGAATATGGGGTATTGTAAAACTTTCCTTCTTTTGAACAATAACTTGCTGCTAATTGAATAATTCCATCTGATGTGTACATGGTGAATGACTGACGAGAGGGGTCGCAAATTTGACTTCCTATTACCAAATTACCATTGGTTTTAAGTGTTTGGTCAGGGATTTCGTTTGCATTACCCACAACCTTTAGAAATTCGAATTTATTGGGGATGTGCCATCCATTTGGTGTGATTTGTTTGCTGTTTGTTACAGCCCAGTAATTATATAGCTTACCATAATTTTGGCTGTCACTGCTGTCGAATTTGTAATGACAATAAGCTGGAATTTTTAAGCTATTAAATCGTATCCATTCATCGGCAGATTTAGCCTCTGAAATAGGTGTCCCATCCCTGAAAGTGGTGGTGTTGAGGTTTTTAGTCTGATAGAAAACAATGCCTTTATTTCTAACCGCTGGAGCGCTGGATTGACTGATTGTATTAATTGTTTTTTCCTTAAAAGTTTCGGTAGATTTGGCTTTATCGATGGGATTGCTGATTGTCGATGCATTGATTTTCTCTAAAGCAATATTTGGAATTGCTTTACTTAGGATTTTCTGAGCAAATAATGATACATCAATGTTGATTGAAAAGACAAAAAATAGAGTAATATATACTTTAATGTTGAGGCTTTTTAATATAAGGGTAGTATTCATAACAAGTATTTCTTGGATTCAAATATAATTATTAATTTATTATTGTATCTGAAAACCCTGCCACTGAATGGCTTATTTTCATGCTGGGTATGCGGAATGCAAAGCAACCGCCCTTTAATTCTTGTCTATACGCTTTTAATAAAGGAACAGGATTGCTCTCTCCTCTCGTCCAGCTCAGCCGAGACGTGACTCAATAGAAACTGAGGAAGCTATAAAGTCAAACTAAAGAACAGCCTGTTTTTAGCAGCTGCGTTTTTTATTTCCCCATGCTCACACAAGCAAGATTGGTTCGCTGTACGGAAATAAAAAACCCGGCTATTGCCGGGCTTTTGTATGAGTTTGGCGGAGAGGGCGGGATTCGAACCCGCGATAGGCTTTTGACCTATACACACTTTCCAGGCGTGCTCCTTCAACCACTCGGACACCTCTCCCTGGGTGTGCAAAATTAGTACATTTGGAGCAACCTTTGTCTTATAATTCCCATAATTTTAGGAATTAGAACCTGGGTTTACCGGTCAGATAGCTGCTTGCAGAGCTGAGTTCACCTCGGGTCGTGTTGTTAGTTTCCATCTTTCCTGCAGCGGATTGTTGTGGATATATTATAGTTCTTACCGAAAAATATCGCTATGTACTATTAGAATCCATCCGTCAGTTGTTCAGCGTGTAGTAATCCTTATTTAAACTTTATAGCCACGCACTTATCAATTCCAATATTGGTCAAATACAGGATCAAACCATCGGCATTTGGATGTCTTTTTCTTGCTCTTTTTATCAAATTTGATTTGATGGATTCATATTGTGCTCCGGTTATAAATCCTCTATCTACTACACCCAGGGTGTCGTAGGGCATGACAGGCCTGCTGTCGGTGAAAATATAAACCCCATCAATTTTCTTAACTTCTGCAGTGGCTTCATTGGGTATGTATTCTGCAGCTTTAAATGCCAAAAGAATTGTTACGCTTGCGCCAAGGATGAAACCCAATAGTTGTTTCTTCATGAGATGATTTGGTTATTAAATGTGAGTGTTATTAAAAGTGTTTACCCAAAATTTGGTACTGCAAATTTAACCTGGTGTTTACTGTTTCTTCTGTTGAATGACTCTTTGTTATGGTAAGTTTACCTGATTTTGACAGAATGATGGAATTCCCGCTTCAGGAGAAAGCAATTCTGCTTAAGCTATCAACCAAACGCTCCCAGCTAAACGGAGCTTTGGCTTCCTCCATGTTGCCGATAAATTCGGCGGCTCTGTTTTCATTGAAGAAACGGGCAATCCCATCGGCGATGTCGGCAGGTTTAGGGGCTACCACAAAGCCAACTTTGCCGTCTG
>CAZVJY010000012.1:0-54044 GCA_964626685.1 uncultured Flavobacteriaceae bacterium | reverse complement strand
GTTTGCAGCACGCTCAGGGTAAACCAGCTTTCCAAACCTTTGATAAATTCACCATTTATGCGGTTGTCTACACCCCAGGCGTAGCCGGAACTGCTGTTTTCGGCATAATAGCGAACACGGATATTGTCATACAAAAAGGGGACAAGCCTGTCAAGATGTTTGTAATAAGCCTCGGTGGTGAATTTGAACTTGCGGTTCCACATGTATATAAACCTGTCTGTACCCGCCACCAGATGCCATGCTTGCTGTGCCTGCAATTGCCTGTTTAACATCCCGGAAAAATTCCGTAACTCTCTAAAATAGCCCTGCTGAAAATAGCCACCGGCTGCCAGTTTGATAATTTTGTCTTTTTTCTTCAGGCTATCGGGTGATGCTGCATTGTGCCTTTTATTGGGTTCCCAGCTGAACTGTACACGGGGTGTTACAAAAAACTCTTTGTTAACCTGCCACCATTGGCTGCGCAGCCCCACATTCAGCCACATATTGCGTTGTTTGTCCAAGCGGAACTTGTTTTGCAAAAACCCCTGGACACGAATACTCTCCAGCGTGTTGCGCGAGCTAACCTGATCATCAAGAATAATGCTGTCTGAAGCAAAACCAAACGGGGGAATATTGTACATCGCACTGTCGTTGTAGCGCCATTCTTTATAGCGGTCCTGAATGCGTTCATGGTTTACACGAAAGCCGTATTTGAAAATATTGCGTTTATCGGGCTTTGTGAAAGTACCAATGTGTGAGAAGTTCAGAATACGGCTTTGCAATCGGTTTCTTCCATGATCCAAAAAATAGCCAAAGCCCAGTGTTTTGAGTGGTTTTCCGTAGGTTTTACTTCCCATATCACGGTCAAGCAGGCTTAACTGGTAAGCTCCTTCAATATCGAACAATTCCTGTTCTGAGGTACCTGTAGCGCTGAAAATCCACTTGAATTCTTTGCCCGCTTCGGGATTGAATTTAAAGGTAAGTGCCCCCATGGCATAGTCGTAATTCATTTGTTCGGCTCCGGCCATGCCCACATCCAGCTGGTAGGCCTGAGAAACGGTCCCGAATTCGGTTCTTCTGCTTTCCGGAGTCAGGTTGTAGCGGTTTAGCGCCAGGTTGCCTAAAAATTCAACTTTCCAGCGCCTCCATAATTTTCGGCTAACCAGCGTTTGAACGTCTGCAAAATTCATCCGATAGGCACCCTGTAGATCCAGGCTCCCGGTGAGCAGCGAATTGCTGAAATGCCTTACGCCGAATATTGCTGATGCCTTCTTTGTTTTCCCTTCAACTGCGAAACTGTTTAGTAATAGTCCGGCCGTGGCTGAAACGGAAAAAGCCGTGGGTTGCACATATTCCACATCCAGCACACTGCTCATTTTATCGCCGTACTGGGCATCAAAACCACCGGCACTGAACTTGAGTGTTTTTACCAAATCAGGGTTAATGAAACTCAACCCTTCCTGCTGTCCGCTGCTGATTAGCTGAGGTCGGTAAATTTCAATATCGTTCACATAGATCAGGTTTTCATCGTAGTTGCCACCGCGCACACTATATTGGGAAGACAGTTCGCTGTTGCTGTTGGCACCCAGGGTTTTGATTATGGCCTCAATGCCTCCGGTGGTTGGGTTCATACGCAAATCCCGGGGTCTGATTTCATCCAGAAACGGCGTGTATTCTTCACGGCTTTGAATATCAATCTGCGGTAAAAAATCCAGCCCGGTTCCTTCGTTAATAACCCTTTCCAGCTGGGCTGCCCAATCTTTAGGCAGTCGGTATCCGAAAATCTTGCGGTTTCCCTGATATCCAAAAATCAGGTTGGTTACGGGAATGGTAAAATATCCGTTATTGTCTGTTACTGCCAGTGTTTCACCGTTGCTGTTTTTAATGTCTATACCCACAGCAGGATCACCATTGATGAGCCTGACTTTTGCCCAAAACATGGGTTTTTGCTGTGCATGTAATTGCCCGAAAATGCATAAAAGCAGAGCGAGGCAGGATTTTTTTAGCACAGATATGAAACGAAAAATAATGATTTTTCTTTTATGAGTTGGCTGTTTTGTGAAGTGCAGCAATGGTTGCAGAAGGATCCGGTGTGGCAAAAACAGCATTGCCAGCAACCAGCACATCAGCACCGGCTCGTGCCAGTGCACCTGCGTTGGATTCTGATACGCCGCCATCCACCTCTATCAGTGTCTGCGAATTACACTTCAAAATCATTTCTTTCAGTTCGGAAACTTTTCGGTAAGTGTTTTCAATAAATGCCTGTCCCCCAAAACCGGGATTCACGCTCATAATCAATACCAGATCACAATCCTGTATAATGTCATGCAAGAGCGAAACAGGTGTGTGGGGATTAACAGCTACACCCGCTTTCATGCCATGCTTTCTGATTTCAGCCAGGCTTCGGTGCAGGTGCGTGCAGGCTTCATAATGAACTGTAAGTACCGATGCGCCTGCCTCTGCGAAACGCTGAATGTAGCGGTCGGGTTCCACAATCATCAGGTGCACATCCAAGGTTTTGGTGGCGTGTTTTTTCAGCACATTCATTACCGGAAAACCAAAGGATATATTGGGAACAAAAACCCCATCCATCACATCCACATGATACCAGCCGGCATCACTGTGGTTTATCATTTCACAGTCTCGCTGAAGGTTGCCGAAATCGGCAGAAAGCACAGAAGGAGCAATAATGACTGACATTTGGGCAAAGGTATAATAAATATCGGTAACTGATTAAGACCGCCTTTTTCGATTTTGTCATTTTTTGAAGTCGGATTCATACAGTTGAATCCATTCTCCGACAGCCATTTTACTGCATAATTCCCCAATCAATCCAAATGGAATTTCATCCCCGTATTTAAATCGGATACAACTTTTCCCTATATCCGGTTTTTTCCCGATAGCCGCTTTCAATTCAGTCTCAAACCAGCCCATGAGCGGTGGATTTGCATATAGACCCATATGGTACAAAGCAAGGTGTTTTTTTTGCGCTGCTATGCTGATGAAGGGCAACGGGGTATCTGATTTGCAATGGTAGCCTGCGGGATAAAGGGAGAGGGGTACTACCCAGGATGGCATGTTGTATTGGATTTGTGCTTCAAACTCCACCGGGATATTGGAAGAAATAGCCATGGCTAGTTGTTTGATTATGGTAGCTTTCTCCGCTTCAATACTTTTAAAATACGTTTCAAAAACGGTCAAATCATCTTTCATACAGTTCTCTAAATAATTGAAGACACTCCCGGGCTTCTTTCACATCGTGCACACGCAACAAATCAGCACCATGTATCAATGCAGCCATATGCAATGCCGTAGTGCCGTTCAGCGCCCTGTCAGCAGAGGTTTGCAGTGTTTTCCAGATCATGCTTTTTCTGGAAATGCCCACGAGCAAAGGTCTTCCCAATTTTTTAAAATCTCCGAGATTTCGGAGAAGTTCAAAATTATGGGCCGCTGTTTTGCCAAAACCAAATCCGGGGTCAATAATCCAGTTCTCAATACCCAGGGATTGATACAAAGTCTGTTTTTTCTCAAAATAGCCCAGCACATCAGCGGTAACGTTTTGATATACCGGATTGTTCTGCATGTTTTGAGGATTTCCCTGTTTGTGCATGGATACATATGGAATTTTGCGCTCTGCAATAAAGGGAAGCATTTCCGGGTCGTCTTCACCTGCTGATATGTCATTGATCATGCCAGCGCCGGCTGCAACGGACTGCTTTGCCACACTGCCGTAAAAGGTATCCGCACTGATTACAGCCGATGGGAAACAACGAATAATATTTTCAATTACGGGTAAAATTCTGTCAGCCTCTTCTGCGGCCGAAATAAGCGAGGCCCCCGGTCTTGTGCTTTGTCCGCCAATATCGAGGATGTCAGCGCCATCCTCCAGCATTTTTCCCGCCACATCCACCGCCTTCTGATTCACAATGCGACTGCCTTCAAAAAATGAATCCGGCGTGGCATTGAGAATGCCCATGATGGAAATGCGGCTCATGGGTTTTGTAAATCTACTTTATTTGATCGTTTCATCGGGGTTGCCGACCATTTTTTCCGGCTTCACCCATTCATCAAACTGTTCACTGGTTAGCAAACCCAGTTCAACCGCCGCTTCCCTAAGGGTTTTGTTTTCCTTGTGGGCTTTCTTGGCAATTTTGGCTGCATTTTCATAGCCGATATGGGTGTTCAGGGCCGTAACCAGCATCAGGCTTTGCTCCACCAGTTGCTGTATGCGGGTGTGGTTGGGTTCAATGCCCTGGGCACAGTGTGTATCAAAACTCAGGCAGGCCTGACCCAGAAGACGCGCACTCTGCAGCAAATTTGCCGCAATTACGGGTTTGTATACATTCAGTTCGAAGTGACCTTGTGAACCGGCAAATGATACAGTTACATCATTGCCCATAATCTGAGCGCAAACCATGGTAAGTGCTTCGGGCTGCGTAGGATTTACCTTGCCGGGCATAATGCTGCTGCCGGGCTCGTTTTCAGGGATGATGATTTCGCCAATACCACTGCGGGGACCGCTGCTGATCATGCGAATATCATTTGCGATTTTGAAACAGCTTACCGCCGCTCTTTTAATAGCACCATGCAGTTCCACCATGGCATCATGGGCGGCCAGTGCTTCAAATTTATTGGGCGCAGAAACCATGGGCAGGCCGGTTTCTTCGGCGATGAGCCTGGCAACCAGGGTTGCATACCCTTTGGGTGCATTCAGTCCGGTTCCAACGGCAGTTCCGCCAAGGGCTATTTCTGCGGCCGGCAATAATGCCCTGTTAATGGCTGATACACCGTTTTCAAGCTGGGTTACATATCCGCTGAATTCCTGGCCCAGTGTGAGGGGCGTGGCATCCATGAAATGGGTGCGTCCAATCTTTACAATATCTTTGAAATCACGCGATTTATGTTTAAGGGTGGTTTTTAATGCCTGAATGCCGGGCAAGGTGTAGTCCACTACCTGCTTGAAAACCGCAATACTCATCGCTGTGGGAAAAGTATCGTTGCTGCTCTGACTTTTATTTACGTCATCGTTGGGATGCAAAACCTTGTTTTCATCGGTGAGTTTGCCTCCGCTCAGTACATGGGCACGGTTGGCAATTACCTCATTCACATTCATATTGCTTTGGGTACCGCTGCCGGTTTGCCATATTACCAGGGGGAATTCGGTATCCAGTTTGCCGTCTATAATTTCGTCGCATACCTGCACTATCAGGTTTTTCTTTTCTTCGCTTAACACTCCTAGCTGATGGTTCGCTAGGGCAGCACACTTTTTCAGAACGCCAAATGCACGGATAATCTCTACCGGCATACTGCCTTCAGGTCCTATTTTGAAATTGTTTCTGCTGCGTTCGGTTTGTGCGCCCCAGTAGCGCTCTGCGGGCACCTTTACCTCGCCCATGGTATCGCGTTCAATACGAAAATTTGTCATGATTTTTATGCTTCGCAAATTTAAGGATGGATTTTCTTAACCCCGCATTATTGCGAAAAACTATAATAAAAGGTAAAAATTTTTGAAAAAATCGCAACAAATCGGTTGTGAATCCTGAAAACAGCCAGTTTTTTTTGAAAATGTATCCTATGGTTTAAAGATTGTTTTTTTCTGATGATGTATCGATTAAGATAGTTTATAGATTATTTGTTTAACTTTTATTATGAAAATTAAAGATTTGTTTCAAACAAAACAAGGCAAAATGGTGTTTTTAAAGATAATAATTGTAATAAATTCTACACTAATTAAAAAGAACTATTCGTTGTTATGACAAATGTCATGCTCTATTTTAAAACATTTGAATGAATGCCTGTATACTTTTGAAATGTCGAATCACGGTAAAAAAGTAGTATTTATTTCAGTATCATAAACTTAAAATAAACAAAAGATAAATGAGTCGTTTTTGAGAGGAACCACGGGTGATGAAAAAAGAAGCTACACAAGATAAGGAAGTTTGGCAACAAATGTACCTGACAACGTTTCAGCAATGCGGAGAGGCAATATTGCTGCTGGACTATAAAGGACGTATTGTAGAGGCCAATCCGGCTGCCACAAAATTGTTTGGGTATGACAGCTTTGAATACAAAGATCTTACTATTGATGATTTGCTGAATTCACCGAATGAACCTGAATCAAAGATAACCATCCCGGACCTGATGAGAATAGTGGAGAAGAATATTAAGGGAGTATCAAAGGATAAGTTTACATTCCCTGTTTCTGTTCGCATGAGCAGCCTCAGTACATCCGGTTCGGTTTATGCTCTTTTGTTTATTTATGCCCTTGAAAACAGGCTGATTAAAGACAAGGCACTGCAACGACGAAATGCTGAGATTCTGCGTCTGAAAGAATCCATAAACTCCCTGAAGAACAATACAGAAAGGGCATTGAGGGACAGAACCCAGATTCTGCAGGAAACAGTAGATTCACTAGTGGAAATACAAAAAGAACTGCGTCAGGCACTGGGAAAGGAAATAGAGGCCAATGAGAAATGTTCCAAGTTTGCCTACCTCATCTCCCATGAATACCGAAATCCACTCACAATCATCCGAACATCGCTTGATCTTATTGAGCGTTACGGCCAAAAGGAAACACCATTGGGCAAAGTCCAGCTGGAGCACTTACAAAAAGCAAGGGAGCAAGTAAGGCAACTGGTTACTGTTTCCGATGAATTGTTGTATTTAAATAGTATTATTGACGGAAGCCATAAATTAAAAACGACCGAGGTGGAGATTACGGAGTTGCTTGATAAAATAGCCAAAAACTGGAGCCAATTGGAAAAAGACGGGAAAACTGTCCCAATTCGCCTGCATCTGCCGGAGAAAGTGGTGGTAGAAACCAATGGAGACTTGCTTAAACAAGCGCTGAATAATCTTGTAAGCAACGCCGTAAAATATTCTGATGGAAATGGGGAGGTTAATATAGATTGTGATGAAGATGAAGATACGTGTGTTATTTCAGTAAAAGACCAGGGGAGAGGTATTCCCCCCGAAGAACTGCATAAAATTAGCAACGGATTTTACAGGGCAAGCAATTCCGACGGTGTGTCGGGCAATGGCCTTGGCCTCTTTATAGTCCGTCAGTTTCTTGAGCATCTTAATGGAAAATTAGAACTTGCCAGTGAACTTAATCTTGGAACATGTGCAACCATTAGATTACCAAAGAAATATGAAGAAAAAAGTATTGCTGATTGACGACAGCCGCGACATACGCGAAAACGTCGCCGAAATTTTAACCTTGTCAGATTATGAGGTTTTAACGTCTGAAAATGGAAAAGAAGGCGTGGAAGTAGCCCAAAAAATCCTTCCTGATATTATTGTTTGTGACATTGCCATGCCCTTACTGGATGGATTTGGTGTTATACACTTGCTGTCGCGCTCGCCTGAAACCGCGAATATTCCGGTAATTCTGTTAACCGCAAGAACAGACAGAGATAACTATCGCAAAGGGATGGAGCTGGGGGCAGATGATTTCATCACAAAGCCTTTTGAGGAAGCAGAACTATTGAGGGCTATTGAAGCCAGGCTGAAAAAACACAACCGTGAAAAAGACGGAAGAACAGGATCTGCCGATGGATTTATGTCATTGATGAATGATCCTCGCTCTCTGGAAGCTTTCAAAGAAGCCGCCGGGGAGGGGCTGGTATTTGATTTTCAGAAAAGGGAATACGTTTACCGGGAAGGAAGTCAACCGCGCTATGTGTATTTTATTGAGTCAGGTAAAGTAAAAACGGTATTACTGAGCAATGATGGCAAAGAACTAATGACCGGCTTGTATGGAGAAGGAGATATTTTTGGACATATTGCCATGCTGGAAGAAGCGGAATACACAGAATCAGCTATCGCGGTGGAACCATTAAGGCTTTATGCCCTCAACAAAGCCGATTTTTTCTCTTTGCTTGGGACCCATCCGGGAGCTTCTGCAAAATTTATCCGCATCATGGCAAATCAGTTGGTAGAAGCAGAAGATAAACTACTTCGCCTTGCTTATGATTCGGTTAGGAAAAGGGTGGCGGAAGCCCTGGTTGAAGTGTACCGCACATATTCTTTAAGCAATGGTAAAAAGGAAATTGAAATATCCCGGCAGGAGCTGGCTTCTTATGTGGGCACAGCTACAGAGACAGTAATACGCACATTAAGTTCCTTTAAACAGGAGGGCTTAATCAATATTGTGCAAAGCAATATCATTATCAAGGATTTGGCCGGTTTAATCAGAATGAAAAACTAAAGCACGGATATTTACTATCGTGACAAAGGTCATTTTATCTTATGATACTTTCAGGCTTAATATTGTTGCACTTATGACCTCCGTAATTGAAAATCCGATAATTCATTTTTCTGATTATGCTGCCGACAGGGAATTTGAAAAACAATTTCATCTTATGTTTCCCTATTTAAGAATTAAACTGCGCAAGGTGATTAAAAGGCCTAACGGCAACATGATATCAAATCCCCGGCTGATCATTACGGAAAATACTACGGTAAAAGAGGTTTGCGATAAGATTCTTGCACGCTATGGCAGAGAGGCTGTTGTTCAGCGCTATACGGTGAATGCCTGGCTAGATGTGACCCGTTCAAAGCACTGGACATTGCGGAATCAGAACGAAGAAGCCCGAAAGTTATCTTATACGAATCCGGGTTTTTAATGTTTTCAAAGGCCGTATCTTTGCTGCCTGAATATGGCGGATAAGAAACTACTGGATGCACTCAGTTATCATGCTGACGGAAGACCCGGAAAGATAGAAGTTGTTACAACCAAACCCACACAAACACAGTTTGACCTTGCTCTGGCTTACAGTCCCGGTGTTGCAGAGCCCTGTTTGAAAATTGCGGAAAATACCGATGACGTTTATAAGTATACGGCCAAAGGCAATCTGGTAGCAGTTATTAGCAATGGTACAGCGGTTCTGGGTCTGGGTGATATCGGGCCGGAGGCATCAAAGCCTGTGATGGAAGGAAAAGGCGTGTTATTCAAGATTTTTGCCGATATTGATGTTTTTGACATAGAACTCAATTGCAAGGATGTGGATGAGTTTGTGCGCACGGTAAAAGCGATGGAGCCCACCTTCGGGGGAATCAACCTGGAAGATATCAAGGCTCCTGAAAGTTTTGAAATAGAAGAGCGTCTGAAAGCAGAACTTCAAATTCCCATCATGCATGATGATCAGCACGGAACCGCGATAATCAGCGGAGCGGCATTGCTGAATGCGTTAAGGATTGTAAACAAGGAAATAGGCAAAATAAAAATGGTGGTAAACGGCGCCGGTGCAAGCGCCATTGCCTGCTCAAAACTGTTTGTTAGCCTTGGTGTTGATCCCAAAAACCTTGTTATGCTTGACAGCAAAGGGGTGATTCATGCAGAGAGAACGGATCTGGATAAGTACAAAAGCCAGTTTGTAACAACCTCCAAAGCACGTACCCTCGAAGAAGCAATGGCCGGTGCCGATGTTTTTGTGGGTTTGTCAAAAGGGAATATTCTCTCGCCTGAAATGATTCTGAGCATGGCAGAAAAGCCGGTTGTTTTTGCCATGGCCAATCCCGACCCGGAGATTGATTACAAGCTGGCGGTTTCCACCCGCCCCGATATTTTAATGGCTACGGGCAGAAGTGATTATCCTAACCAGGTAAACAATGTGCTGGGATTTCCATTTATATTTCGCGGTGCACTGGATGTGCGTGCCACAGCCATCAATGAAGAAATGAAATTGGCCGCCGTGCGTGCCATTGCAGATCTGGCGCTTGAGCCGGTTCCTGAAGTGGTAATGATGGCCTACAACGATTATGATCTGGATTTCGGCAGCAATTACATAATTCCGAAACCGATGGATCCGCGACTGCTAACCACCGTAGCTCCTGCTGTGGCTAAAGCTGCTATGGAAAGTGGTGTTGCCAGAAATCCCATCACCGACTGGGACGCTTATAAAGCCACGTTGAGAAAGCGTCTCGGTATAGACAATGATTTTGTTAATCGCCTGGTTCAGCGGGCTAAAAAACAGCCCAAGCGCGTGGTGTTCTCCGAAGCAGAAGATGTGAAAATCCTGCGTGCTGCTCAAACCTGTCTCAATGAAGGAATTGCCACACCAGTTCTGCTTGGCAGGCCGCATCAGATTCGGAAAGTGATGGAGGAAAACAACATTGATCTTGGACAGGTGACCATGTTGGATCCGTGGACCGAAGATGCCCTTTGTGAGGAGTTTGGTGCACTGTTGTACGAAAAACGCAAACGAAACGGACTCACACAGACTGAGGCCGTTAAAAATATGCGCTACCGCAACTACTTTGGTGCCATGATGGTAGAAACAGGTAAATGCGATGCCCTTATCAGCGGTTTAACCAGAAATTATCCCATAGCACTGCGGCCCATGCTGGAATGCATCAATGTTACGGGCGCTTCCAAGCGCATTGCCGGTATGCACATCGTGATGACCAAAAATGGTCCCGTGTTTTTGTCTGATACAACCGTAAATATTGACTATAAACCCGAAGAACTGGTGGATTTGGTGCTGAAAGTACACGAACGTGTGAGCAAGTTTCAGATAGAGCCAAGAATAGCGCTTGTAACCTACAGCAACTTTGGTAGCAGCCGCGGACCTGCACCCATGCAAATGAGAAAAGCAGTGGAAATGCTGCATGAGCAATACCCGCACATTATGGTGGACGGCGAAATGCAAACCACTTATGCTATGGATGGGGAAGCCCGTGTAAAACAATATCCTTTTAACAAGCTGGGCAATCAACCTGCCAATACACTCATTTTCCCGGGGCTTAACAGTGGAAATGCGGCTTACCAGCTTATGCGGGGCATGGGGATGGTAGATATCATAGGACCTGTGCTGCTGGGCTTTGAAAAAAGCGTGCACGTACTCCATCACACCAGCAATGTGCGCGAAATCGTTAACATGGTTGCGCTGGCGGTATGTGAGGCCCAGGAAAAAGCATGATTGCGCCCAAACCACAGATTCTGGAATGGGGCAGTAAGCTGCAGATTCAAAGCATTGGTCTCCGCTATGAGGTGTTAAGAAGGCCACTGGGATTGTTCTTTACACCAGAAGAATTGCAGCAGGAAGTGACGCAATGGCATGTGGGCATGGTTAGTGGTGAGCGCGTTGAAGGCGTTTTGCTTCTTAAACCTATCGGTGACAACGTAGCAAAAATGCGTCAGGTTGCCGTGTCAGAAGCATTGCAGGGCAAAGGCATAGGTAAAGAAATGGTTCGTTTTGCAGAAGCATGGTGTCGCTGTAATCAGGTGGTTAAGATAGAACTGCACGCGCGTAAATCAGCAGTGCCGTTTTACCTGTCCTTGGGGTATAAGGCAGAAGGTGCGGAGTTTGAAGAGGTGGGTATTCCCCACATGAAAATGTATATACAGCTTTGATTTAACGGTAACCATGCCAGATTCCGCTTTCTCTGTTGTAAAGCCAGAAAAGGCCATTGGTGAAGGCAAAATCTCCGCAAATCGGTTTTGGTCCGTTTTCATCCAAAATCTGTAGTATTCTTGTGCACCTCCCGCTTCGGCTGTTGTAGAGTAAAATGCGGTGCTGCCCACGGTCATACAGGCCTATTTCAATTCCCCTGATTCCTGTATAAACCATGCCCATGCTGTTCAGTTCGTTTTCAAATTCATCAATATCCAGTTGAAGGGGAGAGCGGTGATGGGCATGTCGGATTTTATACCTGAAAATGGCTTTGTCATGGTAGTACCACATTTCTTTTCTCCTTCCGGCCCATGCTCCATTGCCTATAGCAACCGGATTGTGCAGTGAATAAAATATGTTTTCTGCATAGGCAGGCATGCCTTCGCGCAGATGAATAACATAAAGCCCTTCCATTCCCGATGCATAGCTTTTCAGCATTTTACCCCCCGCTTCCAGCCACAAACTTCCGGGATCAAATGGCAGTAAATACGGCGGTTTTATTGCTTTCCCGTTTTGGTCATACATGAATAGCCATCGTTCTCCATTGCCTGATACTGCTGCATAATACTTTTTCAATCCGGGGCTCCAAACAACAGAAACACCCATTCCCCCGGGGGCTTTGCCGGAAATAAGCGTTGTAACAGGTTTGATTTGTCGCACTGGCTGGGCCGTCAATGTACAGGAAACAGCCAGCAGTAAACAAATCGGCAGTAGGGTCGTTTTCACCTATGCAAATTGCAACAATTGCCCGTGAAATGGCATGATATGGCATGTTGGCCTGGCTGCCGCGCATCATCAAATAGCTTATCGTTTTTTCTATATTATTAATCTGATTTGAGCGTGTTGGCGAGGGGTAGCGTGTATATTTGTAGCTTTATGGGAACCCTGATAACCGTTTCACAGTTTTTACTGGCATTGTCCATTCTGATTATTCTTCACGAACTGGGTCATTTTCTGGCGGCACGCTTTTTTGGAATCAAGGTTGAAAAATTCTACCTTTTCTTTGATGCATGGGGTATTAAACTGTTTAAATTTAGAAAAGGAGATACCGAATACGGAATAGGTTGGCTGCCGTTGGGTGGATATGTGAAAATTGCCGGTATGGTTGATGAAAGTCTTGATTCAGAACAAATGAAAACAGAGCCACAGCCATGGGAGTTTCGAAGCAAACCAGCATGGCAGCGCCTCATTGTAATGATTGGTGGTGTAACTGTGAACCTTCTGCTGGGCATTTTGGTATTCTGGATGATGATATGGACACAGGGAGAAAAGTATGTTCCTACCACCGCTGTTAATGAATCAGGTGGGATTTATGCCGGTCCGCTTGGAAGAAAAATCGGATTTCAGACCGGGGACAAAATCATTTCATTTAATGGAAAGCCCAGTGAGAATTTTCTGGAAGAATTTGCCAATCCGGACTTCATCATGGGTGATAAACACGAAGTGAAGATAAACAGGAGTGGTAAAGATACAATCCTAATACTGCCCGCTAAACTGGAAGAACTACTGTCCGAAAAATCAGATCTTCCCATCATTTCTCCTCGGTTCAATTTCAAAATTGCTTCTGTGGTAGACGGTACACCTGCCTCAAAAGCAGGATTGGCCAAGGAAGATATGATTATCGCCATCGACAGTCAAAAGGTGGCCGGATTCCTTGATTTTAAAGAACTGATTCAGCAAAAGAAAAATAAAACCATTGTGCTGACGCTGCTTAAAAACAAAGAAACCAATGCCATCAACGTAACACTTAAAGTAGAACCCGACGGCACCATCGGTTTTAAACCCCAGTTGTTTGGATTTGAAGACAAACAGAAATCCGTTCAATACGGGTTCTTTGAATCTGCCGGCATGGGTGCCTCAAAAGCATTTTCCTTTCTTGCGGCCAACGCAGCCGGATTTGGAAAAATATTCAGCGGGGAAGTGGATCCCCGAAAATCGCTTGCCGGACCTGTGGGCATGGCTCAAATGTATGGATCTACATGGGACTGGATTAACTTCTGGGGGCTAACCGCCATGATTTCACTCGGGCTGGCATTCCTGAACATATTGCCCATTCCGGCCCTGGATGGCGGACATGTAATGTTTTTACTCTGGGAAATGATTACCCGAAAACCCGTTAGCGAAAAAGCCCTGTACATCGGTCAGGTAATCGGTATGGTTATTTTGGGTTCACTGATGATTTTTATCTTCTGGGTAGATATTGCCCGCGCCCTCGGTTTTTAAAGCCAGATGAATCCATTTGCCTTTTTTGATCTAGCGCCATCTTTTAAGCTTGACTCCGCTGATCTACGTAAACGTTTTTTGGCTAATCAGCGAAAATGGCATCCGGACTTTCATGCCGCTGATGATCAAATGCATCGGCAGGCACTGGAGCAAACTGCAGCCAACAATGAGGCCTACGCTACTCTATCCGATGCCTACAGCAGGGTTAAATGCCTGCTGTTGCTGCATGGAATCGATGCTGAAAAAGAACAGGTTTTGCCGCAGGAATTCTTAATGGAAATGATGGAACTGAGCGATTTGATAGAAGACGCAGGAAGCGGAAGTAACAGCAGAGAAGAAGCGGAGACCCAATTGGAGCATTACTTTCGGGAAAATGATAAAACACTAGATGTTCTTTCTGCAGAGGCAGAAACATCCGGTTTTTCACGCGAAATACTGCTGAAAGCAGCCGCTGTATATCAGCAGCACCGATATCTTTCCCGACTTCGCAAAAATCTGTCGGGTATTACAGAACTTTGAGCATAATTCGTAAGTTTGCCAATCTTTCATCCATGACATCCGTGAAAACCCAAATTCTAAGCCACAAGGAAATCCTTACCAAACTGGAAAGAATGGCTTGCGAGATCTGTGAAAAGCATACCAACAGCGGCGAATTGGTTATTTGTGGCTTGAATAGCAGGGGGTTTGCCCTGTCAAAACTATTAGGAGAAAAGATAACATCCATCGACAGTGAAATTAAGGTTGTTAATGTTAATGCCTTTGTGAATGGGGATTCAGTTTCTTTCATGCCATCAGCTGAATTTTCGGGAAAGCATGTGTTGGTCATGGATGATGTTATCAATACTGGAAGTACGCTAATGCTTGTTTTATCGGAAATCTACGGTAAAAAACCTGTTAGCATTGGTACGGTGTTTCTGGCCAAACGGGAGCATCGCAATTTTCCCGTAAAAGCAGATTATGTAGGTGTTTCAATTGCTACCACATTGCAGGAACATGTGCAGTTTGACAGCGCTGATCCCAATAATCTTTCTGTTTATCTGGTTTAAATTATTCCTCTACGTAATTGAGTTCCTTGTGGAAGCTTTCTTTTACGGTATAAGTGCCCCACAGTGAAAGCAATACGCAAACTGAACCCACAATAATGGCGGCATAGGAATTGGGCATTCCACCAATATTCAATTCCGACAAGGCTGTGAAGCCAAGTGTTATTGGAACAACACCGCCTCTCACAAAATTGGGAACGGTTGCCGTAACCGTGCTGCGGATATTGGTTCCAAACTGCTCACTGGCATTGGTTACAAACAGTGCCCAATAGCCTGTTGCCAGTCCCAGCAGGTAACTCATGGTTTTTAGGCCTGTAGGGGATAGGTTGTGATTGAATAGATAAACCCCTGTTAGTATCATAATGCCCATCAGATTCAGAAAAATAACCTTGCGACGGCTCTTGAAAAGCTGTGACAGCAGCCCGGAAAGTAAATCACCGCTGCTTAGGCCAAGGTAGCTCCACATCACCATTTCCGATGTTTTAATTTGACCCACTGCTCCAGGATGGTTTTCGGCAATGAATTTATGGGAGAGCGCTATCAGTACACCTACGACAAACCATACCGGCAAGCCAATAACAATGCAGGCAAGGTATTTTTTAAATGTAGGCCAGTCACGCAACAGGATAAAGAAATTGCCCTTGACCACATTGGTTTGTTTCAGTTCATGAAACATAGTGCTTTCAAAGGTTCCGGCGCGCAACGCCAGTAATACTAGTCCCAGAATGCCTCCCATGATGTAAGCGGTCTGCCAGTTTTCAATTTTGGCTCCGGTAAATTCCTGTAAAATGGAGCTAAGCTGGCTAAGGTTGGAAACCCAAAAAGCAAATACCGCACCCAGCGCGCCAAACGTCACAATGATCATCGTGCCGATACCCCGTTTTTTGGTGGGCATGCTTTCAGCAACAAGGGTTATGGCAGCTCCTAGTTCGCCTGCGAGCCCTACACCCGCTATAAACCGCCAAATGGAATATTCAGTAAGATTAGTAACAAAGGCATTGGCAATGTTGGCAAAGCTGTACAGCAATATGCTTCCGAAAAGAACGGAAACACGGCCCTTGCGATCGCCCCAGATGCCCCACAGAAGGCCGCCGGCAAGCATACCAGTCATTTGCCAGTTAAAAAGTGTGGTTTCAAATTCAGGTGCAATATTCAGCGATTCCATGCTCTCTTTCTTGATGATATTGAAGAGAATCAGGTCGTATATGTCCACAAAGTAGCCCAAAGAAGCCACGATAATGAGTAATACAATGTTCTTTTTGCCTGCCATGTTGTTTGCTTAAAAGAGTTTTTCCAAAGTTGCGCAAATTTTCTCCAGAAACAAGCGGTCCGTTTCATCAAAATAGGAAAAATGTTCGCTGTCTGCATCCAAAACGGCTGTTACAACCCCGTTTTTTCTCACGGGAACCACGATTTCACTGTTGCTTTGTGCCGAACAGGCTATGTGGCCCGGAAATGTATGTACATCTTCTACCACAATGGAGTGGTTGTTCGCCCAGGAAGTGCCGCAAACACCTTTGCCATGTGAAATGCGTGTACAGGCTACCGGTCCCTGAAAAGGGCCGAGCACCAGTTCGTTATGTTTGACCAGGTAAAACCCTATCCACCACCAGTGAAATGTGTTTTTCAAAACCGCCGAAACATTCGCAAGTCCCGCAATCAGGTCTTTTTCTGTTTCAATCAGGCCCTCTATTTCAACAAGTGCGTTTTTATACAGTTCCTCTTTTTCGGAGGCAGTGATGCTGTGGGTCATGGATAACGTGGATAAGTGGTTGCGAAAATAAGACGAAAACGTTTGTTAGGCTGCCATGAATGTAGTTAGTTTGAAGGTTTAACTTGTGAAGTATGGCAATGGAAGTGGTCAATACCCGGCCGTTTGAGGTAGTTTTTACAATTTTAAGACAAACGTATTTCGGTTTGCTGGTTGAGGCTAATGCCGTACAATTGCTGGCTAACGGAGATTATTCGCTTACCTTTCAGCGGGTGAGGCAGCAGACAACCGGTTATTTTAACCTGAATAACGAACAGACTGAGGTCGTTAAAATTCTCGAGGAATTTGAGGTAGAAGGCATTATGAAGCGTTTTTACACCGGTAACAAACGCCTGCGTCCCAATGAGTTTTTGCTGAAGCACTACACGCCTGAACTGCATAAAGTAGTTAGACCTTTTATTGAGAATAGGCTTTCTAAAGTGTTGGATATCATAAAAAACTATCCAATGTACTGGGCGGGAAAGACAGGGCAGGCACAGGGTGAAGAAATTCATTATTCCGAAGAGCCCGCCACGGTTCTGTTTCATTTCAGAAGGGATGATCAGGGAACCAATTACTTTGCCACCATTAGAAGTAATAACGAGAAGGTGGATTTTTACCACAACGATTCAGAGATTGTTTCCGAAAATCCGGCATGGCTTATTACGCCAAATAAATTGCTCTATTTTCCGAAACACATTGACGGCAAGAAAATTCGACCGTTTTTAAGTAAAAAATACATTCATGTAGAGCCGCACCAAGAGGATAGCTACATGGATAAGTTTGTGAAACCTCTGCTCGAAAACCATGATGTTTTTGCCAAAGGGCTGCAGATTGTAACGGAGCAGCTGCCTGCAAGGCCTGTGATCAGGCTTAATAAGCTGTTTCAGGATAAACAGTATTTGAGTTTGTATTTTCAATATGGTGGCTGGAATTTCCCATTCCATATCCACAAGAAAGTCAATGTTTCACTGGAAAAACAGGGTAATGATTTCATATTTCACCGTATACGCCGATCATTGAGCCTGGAGAGCGAGAAAATTGCCTTGCTCAAAGAGCTGGGACTGGAAAATGTGGAGGGAAGTTTGTTTGCGCTTGAAAATGCCGGACAGTCATACGAGCTGATTTCATGGCTGAATACCCATGCTGAATTGCTTCAGCGCAATGGTTTTCAGGTAGATCAGGAAGCCTCAGATCTCAGGTTTTACCTTGGCTCAGTAAGCCTGGAAGTGAAACTGACAAAAGGTGCAGACTGGTTTGATGTAATGGCGGTGGTGCGTTTTGGTTCTTTTGAAATACCGTTTATTCGCCTGAAAAAGAATATTCTCGAAAAACGCAGGGAGTTTGTTTTGCCCAACGGCGAAATTGCCATTTTGCCCGATGAATGGTTTACCCGCTTTGGAAAAATAGCCCACCTGGCTGAGGTGGAAGGCGATTGTTTCAGGGTTCGGAACATGCACTTTTCTCTGCTGGATGATTTATCGGATTATGTGGATGTGGAATTGGCAAAATCCGGTTGGGAGAAGTTGCTTCAATCCGATAACATACCGGAATTTTCGCTGCCGGAGGGTATGAATGCCGAACTTAGGCACTACCAGGCCGAAGGTTACAGCTGGATTCGCTTCCTTTTTGAGCATCGAATCGGTGCGTTACTGGCAGACGACATGGGATTGGGAAAAACTCTGCAAACCCTGGCTGTGATTAAATACATTTCAGGATTGCCTGTGGCAGAGCTTAAGGGAGAAAGAACCGTCATTACCGGGGAAACACCTATAACAGCGGAAATGCCACAACTTGAATTGTTTACACCCGCAGAAACATTGCTTTCAGAAGAAGCCACATTGACCGATACGACAGAAAAACACATGCCATGCCTGGTGATTGCCCCAAAATCGCTGTTGTATAACTGGCAGGCAGAAGCCGAAAAGTTTTGTCCATCACTCAAAACCCTCATTTATTCCGGAATATCGCGCAACAGGCTCTTGCCTAAGTTTGCTCAAAGCGATTTGATTATCATGAGTTATGGTACCATGCGCAACGATATTGAAGAGCTGCATCGCATTCCATTCAGACTCGTGGTAATTGATGAAAGCCAGGCCATCAAAAACCCCACCTCGCTCACGGCGAGAAGTCTTTTGAGGATGGATGCTCAATTCCGGTTGGCACTTACCGGAACACCCATAGAAAATACATTGCTTGACGTTTGGAGTCAGATGAATTTTCTGAACCGTGGTTTGCTTGGCAGTTACAGTTATTTCGAAAAGAACTTCATTCGCCCCATTGAGAAAAACCAGGATGCAGGCCGGACAGTAGAGCTAAAAAGAATTCTGGATCCCTTTGTGCTCCGCAGAACCAAGAAACAGGTTGCCAAAGAACTTCCGCCCAAAGTGGAGAAAGTACATTTTTGTGAAATGACACCCGAACAGGCAGAGTGTTATGAAAAAACGAAGAGTCAGTACAGGAATGAAATACTGGAGCATGTGAGTCAGGTAGGAATGTCGCGTTCAAGATTGAAGATCTTTAATGGATTGATGCATTTGAGACAGCTAGCGTTGAATCCTATATTGAAAGACGGCGATTACGAAGGGCAATCGGGAAAAGACGATGAAATTAGGCGAATGCTTCAGCGTGCTGTGGAAGGTGGGCACAAGGTATTGCTGTTTAGTCAGTTTGTGAGCTACTTATCCGTATTTGAAGATATGCTGCAGGCAGACGGAATTGAATATAGCTATCTTGATGGCAGTATGGATGAAAAAGAAAGAGCGGAGGCTATCAGGCGTTTTCAGGAGAATGAAAATGTGAAGGTGTTTTTGCTAAGCCTGCGCGCAGGCAATTCAGGACTCAATCTTACCGCTGCAGATTACGTATTTTTGGCTGATCCGTGGTGGAATCCTTTTACCATGCGTCAGGCCGAAGACAGAGCCCACCGTATCGGACAAGATAAAGCAGTGTTCTCTTACAAGTTCATCACCAAAAATACCATTGAGGAGAAAATTCTTGAACTGCAGAAAAAGAAAACCCATCTTGCCGAAAGTATCATCCCCGATGAAGACAGCATTCTGTCTGGCCTGAATATGCAGGAACTTGAGGAGTTGTTGGCCTGATCTCATTGAAAAAAAGCCTTTGATTTCAGCGCAAATATTTGGATATTTGCATTTTATTTTCTATATTTATTATTCCAACTTATTGTAACCATGGAAGCAGCAGCGAGAGCAGAAAAATCGGTTCAAATTGAAGATAGCTGGTACGAAATTTTGAAGGGTGAATTTGAAAAGCCTTACTTTCACTACCTTAAGCAGTTTTTAGTCAAGGAAAGACAGGCTGGCTATGTAATCTATCCTCCCGGTTCACGCATTTTTGCCGCGTTTGATTATACCCCTTTCTGGGATGTGAAATGTGTGATTGTGGGACAAGATCCCTATCATGGACCGAGGCAGGCCAATGGTTTGTGTTTCTCGGTGAGTGATGGTCAGAAAAAGCCACCTTCTTTGGTAAATATCTTTAAGGAACTTCACGACGATATTGGATGTCCGATACCCTACAGTGGAAACCTGGAGCCCTGGGCTCACAATGGCGTCCTCCTGCTCAATACCATTCTTACTGTGAGGGCAGGTCAGCCAAAATCGCACCATGGGCACGGCTGGGAGGAGTTTACTGCAGCTGCCATTGAAAAACTAAGCGATATGCATGAGCATCTGGTGTTTATCCTATGGGGGCGGGAGGCACAAATGAAGGAAGAACTCATTGATACTTCCAAACATTTGGTTTTGAAATCGCACCATCCCAGTCCGTATTCCGCAGAAAAAGGCTTTTTTGGCAATCATCACTTTAGCCGCACCAATCAATGGTTGCAGGACCATGGCATTGATCCCATTTACTGGAATCCGGTGCAGCCCTGATACATACCCTCAGGGTGTGGACATCTTGTCGCACTTTCTTTCTTTAGGTTTCGTTTCTTTGAATTGTGGAATTTCCGGTAGAAATCCAGAACGCTACCATTTTTCAGGGCCGAATTCCGGTGCTGAACGAGGTAAATATTCGCATTAATAAAGGCGAGTTTGCGTATCTAATTGGTAAAACAGGTTCGGGTAAGTCGAGCCTGCTTAAAACGCTGTATGGTGAACTTCCCTTAACAGAAGGATCCGGGTTTGTAGCAGGAATCGGTCTGCAAAATCTGAAAAAATCACAGATTCCTTATCTGCGCAGAAAACTGGGCATCGTTTTTCAGGATTTTCAGTTGCTTACGGATCGCAGTGCTTTGGATAATCTATTGTTCGTGCTTAAGGCCACCGGCTGGAATGACAAACAAGAACGCATAAACAGAGCCAATGAGGTGCTCGCAAAGGTGGGGCTTGAAAACAAAGGATATAAAATCCCTGCAGAACTCAGTGGTGGTGAACAGCAGCGTCTGGTCATAGCGCGGGCTCTGCTAAACAATCCCGAGGTGATTCTTGCCGATGAGCCTACCGGTAACCTTGATCCGGATGTTTCTGATGAAGTTATGCGAATGCTGCAGGATGTTTGCAAAGAAGGCCGCTCTGTGGTTATGGCAACCCACGATTACAGGCTCATAGAAGAGTTTGGCGGAACCATTTACCGCGTTGCCGGGGGTAGAGTCAATAAAATTGATTCGCTAAAAGAATTAGTGCCGAATCAGCAGTAAGGTTCTAAAGGCATCTTCAGTCTCAATCATGTAGGTTCCGTCTGGCAGGTCAGCAACGGAAACTTTTCCCGAAACCGATTTTATCGTTTTTACCAAAACACCATTGGGTTGTAAAATGCGTATTTCTTTACCCACAAACAAAGGCGAATTTACCTCGTTTTGGGCGGGATTGGGGAACATGGAAAAATTCAGTGATTTACTAAATGTATTGCCTGCAGGATAAATCATTTGCTGCAAGGCTGTAGTTGTGCGCTCGCTGATAAATGGTTTTACCCCAATGCTGACATGATTGCCCCAGGCTTTGGTATCTGATTCCTGCCAATCAGAAACCTTGAAGCCGTAATCCGACTGCCGCGCAGCTGTATAAAATGGATCAGCGGCAATTGAAGAAGATACGGTGGTTTTGTGATTGTCAATAATGGCAAAAAGACTGTCGGCCTTGTAAGCGCCCTCAATCAGGTTGCGCATTTCCTGTTCATATGCCATTTTCCAGCGTGTAACGCCGAGTATTTTGTAAGTGAGGGGCGACTTGGAAGAAGAGAGATTGCCCCATGCATGGATATTGCGTTTCTGGATATCAGGAACACCCCACTGAACGCCAAAAGTGTTGTCCATATCATAGGGGATGTACACAAACCGATCGTCTGATTTTCTGTGATAAAGAAAGTAATTGTTTTTATTATAAAAGTAATTGTCCCAGTGCCCCATCAATACCTCTGCAGCAAGCACTCTCAGGTAAGAATTTACATCAAAAATACGTTCAAGTCTTACTTCAAATGAATCTTTGGGGCTATTGTTAATCACATTAATAAGGTTTACCAAATCGCTGTAGTCATCTTTGCTGGTATTGGTTTTAAGTTCATAAGCCCGCTCATTTAAAGGTGAAGGATTGATCAGGTCTTTGTAGGGTTGCTGCGATGAACCCAGCCATCCCAGATCTGCAGGCCATCCGCATTTGTAAAGATTGCCGCTGCTTTCTCCAAAGCGGGAGCTGATAAATGTCTTATCAACGTGTTCTGAGTGGTTCCGAAGTCCCTGGTATGTGCCATTTACATACAGCATGACCGGATTGCAGCGCGCCGCAATGATTCCCGCTCGGGCCAGGAAGCGTGCGCTCAGGAATTCCCGCAACATGGAAGGATCGTTGTGGTTGCCGTTCAGGTTCATGTTTTTCAATCCCTGATAGGTCTGACTTTGAAATTCAGCCAAATCCAGACGGTATCCTTTTTTCTTTGCTTCACGTGAGGTGTTGCCTTTAACCCGCATTCCGATATTGCGCAGTGTATCTTTTTGATCGTAAATAAACAATGAAGAAAAATATACATTGTCCCACACGTCTTTATTCATCTTCGCCCAGCTGTCATTGGGCAAGAAAATGTCGATACGGTGTATCTTGTTATCGAAAATCGTGCCGTTGAGAGGCCAGACAGCTTGCTGTGCAAGGGATGTCTGAGAGAACAAAAAAAGTACCCCTGAAAACAGGGAGCTGAGAAGTAGTTTGAAACTCATTTTTCAGGAAACAGTTTGTAAATATAGAGCTTGCCATACAGTGTAGGTATTGATCCTGTCACTAAGGCAGTTGACGGCTTCGATTGTTTTTGATTAAAAAGCATGCTGTTGCGGCTTACTGGCATGGGGTAGTCAAATATATCTGTGTACACAGGTAGTTTTTGGACGGTATTCAGAGAATCTGCATGCATCAATATGATACCTTCTCTCCTGAACTTTTTCTGATAAACAGGCGATGCTACGGAAAGATAATTTTCCAGCATCACCTTTTCTCTGGCAATGAAAATAAGACCTCCAGCCTTTTCTTCTTCAGCAATTTTTAACAATAAATCTAATTCTGCACCATATCTGATGGTTTTGATAAAGGCATTGGGAATTAAAAATACACCCAGATTCCAGCATAGCATGGCAGTTGCCAATGGTAATGCTTTGTGCTGCCATTTTATTAGCAAAGCCGGGAAAGACAAAAGCAGTAAAAATGGTATCATTGCCATGAATTCAGCATTGCCCACAGAATACACAGCCCATAAAAACTGAAACATCAGTGCGAAACGCATCCAGCGACAGCCTGAGGAGTCGATTTGCGTTTTTTCATTGTGGATGTTTTGATTTTTTGCAAAAATTGTAACTATCGTAAAACCCAATGTAAGCATGGGGAAAATCCACAACCATCTCCACTCAGTGAGAAAGTAAGGAATGTTGCCGTGCACCTGTATCCACGTCCGTATGCTGTTGATGACGCTATACTTCAGGTTGTCAAATGAGGGAATTAGGGAAACGGTACCATTCACGGCATCCAAAAAAGGATATTGCCACCAGATTTTGTGCTCATAAGTGGCTGCACCAACATAGGTAAGCAGTATAATGCCCAAAGAAATTCCCGCAGCCCCCCATTTTTGTTTGCCTGCCTGGAAAAACAAAACTGCTCCAAGCCACCACCAACAATGGATTTGGTGAAACAGGACCGCCAGTGCCAACAAGCCAAATCCGGCATACAGGTTTGCATTGTTTCCTGTTTTTTGGTGTTTTAATATATAAAGCGTTCCCCATAAACCCAACAACAACGGTAACATGTAGGTTTCATTTTCTGTGGCAAAACGCATGGTGGCAAAGGCACCGCCGACAAGGATTACAGCCGTGTTGGCTGCTGATTTGTTGTCTGAAATCAATTCAAAACAACGCTTTAAAAGGTATAAGGAACCGGCAGCAGCAAAGGCATTGATGGCCTGCATCCACATCAGATACTGTGTAAAGTGCTTCCCGATGAGGCCGTAGGTGATTTGTCCGAATGGCGCGTATAGCAAGTGGTGCGGGGAGAAAAGCCATTTTTCTGACTCGGCATTTTGCAGAAACTCACCGGCATAGCCCACTGCATCACCTGAAGGGTTGATTCCTGGCAAAAGCAGGTATAAAAGCCCAAATCCAAGCCATGCGAAAGACAATATCCGGTTTTTAACCGCCTGCATACAGGCAAAGGTAAGATACAGGCCGTATCTTTGCCGCATGCATCAGGCACTGCAAACCGTGGAGTTTGAAATCATCGCAGGTGTGGCTGCCCAAACGGGCATTCAGGCCTGGGTGGTGGGCGGTTTTGTGCGCGATCTTATGCTGGGTATACCCACCAAGGATATTGACATTGTAGTGCTGGGTTCCGGGGTGGAGTTTGCCGAAAAAGTGGCCAAAAAACTGCCGGGAGATACCCATGTGGCCTATTTTAAAAACTTTGGCACAGCACAAATAAAAACCCGCGATTACATCATTGAATTTATTGGTGCCCGAAAGGAGAGTTATGACCGCCAAAGCCGTAAACCCGCAGTAGAAGATGGTTCGCTGGCTGATGACCAGAACCGCCGTGATTTTACTATCAATGCCATGTACCTGAGTCTGAACAAAGCCGATTTTGGCGAGTTGATGGATCCGTTCAACGGCGTGCAGGATCTGCAGGATAAAGTAATCCGAACACCGCTGGATCCGGATGTAACTTTCAGCGACGATCCTCTGAGGATGCTCCGCGCTGTTCGCTTTGCGACCCGCCTTGGTTTTACCATTCATCCGGAAACAATGCAGGCACTTGCCAAAAATGCAGAACGCATTTCCATTGTTTCTCAGGAGCGGATTACCGATGAACTCAATGGAATCATCATGTGCAAACAACCGGGCAAGGGTTTCGAGATTTTATTTGATACAGGAATTCTGCACCTCATCTTTCCTGAATTCACCGCATTGCATGGCATTGAAACCCGCAATGGGAAAAGCCATAAAGACAATTTCTACCATACGCTAAAGGTGCTTGACAATTTGTGTGCACTCAGTGATAACCTGTGGTTGCGCTGGTCGGCTATACTCCACGACATTGCCAAGCCGGCCACAAAACGGTTCGATCCCGTGGCAGGCTGGACCTTCCATGGTCATGAAGACCGTGGAGCCCGCATGGTAAAAGGCATCTTCCGCAAAATGCGTTTGCCGCTGGACGACAAAATGCGCTATGTAGAGAAAATGGTAGCCCTGCACCTGCGGCCCATTGTGCTGAGTAAGGAAATTGTCACAGACAGCGCTGTGCGTCGCCTGATTGTGGATGCCGGGGAAGATGTGCTGGATTTGCTGAATCTGTGCAGGGCTGACATTACCAGCAAAAACGAAATCAAGGTAGCCCGTCACCTGGCCAACCTTGAAAAAGTAGCCGAAAAGATTAAAGACGTAACCGAGCGCGATGCCATGCGCAACTGGCAGCCTGTTGTTACAGGAAACCACATTTTGGAAATGTTTGATATCCGCGACCCCAAACTCATAGGCGTGCTCAAGAACACGGTTAGGGATGCCATCCTGGATGGTGAAATTCCCAATGAAGAGGAAGCCGCGCTCACATTTACACGCCAAAAAGGCTTGGAAATGGGGCTGCAGGCACGAAACTGAAAACTTTATCGGTTATTTAGCTGGGCTACTTTGTATTTTTGCACACAGCAAATATGATACAGCTCACCTACATTCGTTCCAATGCCGATGAAGTAATCAAACGTCTTTCGATCCGCGGTATAGATGCCGCCGAAACCGTAAAGGAAATTCTGGATACAGATAAAAAAGCCCGCGATTGTCGCTCCGAAATGGAGCAAAACCAAGCCCGTGGCAACCAGATTGCCCGTGAAATCGGGGAGTTGATGAAGTCGGGCAAAAGGGAAGAGGCTGAGCAGAAAAAAAGCGAAACTGCCGCCATCAAGGAAAGATTAAAAACGCTGGAATCCGATGTGGAAACCCTTGAGGCCCGCGTAAGGGAACTAATTCTTTCGTTGCCAAACACGCCCCATGAGTCTGTGCCGCATGGCAAATCTGCTGATGACAACCACACTGTACTCACCTGGGGCTCTGTTCCTGCTTTGCCTGAAAATGCCCTGCCACACTGGGAGCTGGCTGTCAAATACGATATCATCGACTTCGAACTGGGTGTAAAAATAGCCGGTGCCGGTTTTCCGGTATATAAAGGCAAGGGAGCCATACTGCAACGCGCGCTCATTCAGTTTTTTCTGAATGAAGCCAATAAAGCCGGCTATACGGAGATTCAGCCGCCCATTGTGGTGAATGCCGACAGCGGTTTCGGAACCGGTCAGTTGCCCGACAAGGAAGGGCAGATGTATTATGCACCGCTGGATGATTTGTATCTGATACCTACCGCCGAAGTGCCCATTACGAATATGTACCGCGATGTGATTCTGGAGGAAAGCGCACTGCCGGTAAAAAATGCCGGTTACACACCCTGTTTTCGCCGGGAGGCGGGTAGTTACGGGGCGCATGTGCGTGGTCTTAACCGCCTTCATCAGTTTGATAAAGTGGAAATTGTGCAGATTGTGAAGCCTGAAAACAGCTATCAGGTGCTGGAGGATATGAGTGCCTATGTGCAGGGATTATTGCAGAAACTAGGCTTGCACTACCGTGTGTTGCTTTTATGTGGCGGCGATATGGGGTTTGCCTCGGCAAAAACCTACGATATGGAAGTGTGGAGCGCAGCCCAAAACCGCTGGCTGGAGTGCAGCTCGGTGAGCAATTTTGAAACCTTCCAGACACACCGTCTGAAATGCCGTTACCGCAATGCCGCCGGTAAAACCGAGCAGGCACACAGCTTAAATGGCAGCGCACTGGCGCTTCCTCGCATAGTAGCAGCCTTATTGGAAAACAACCAGACTGCCGATGGAATCCGTGTGCCCGAAGTGCTTGTTCCTTATACGGGTTTTGATATCATCGCATAATAACGATTTATGGAACATTTGAAATATCCTATCGGTAAATTTGATGCGGAAAAAACCGATTATCAGCTTGAGGAATTGCTGGAATGTGTTCTTCAGATTCAGGCTCTGCCCAATGAATTAAGCAAATTGCTGAATGGTATCTCCGCAGAAAAAGCGGAGAATACATACAGGTCTGGTGGCTGGAATATACGCCAGATCATACATCACATGGCCGATGCACACCTGAATGCCTGGGTAAGAACAAAGCTGTTGCTTACCGAAGACAATCCCACCATAAAGCCATGGGATGAAAATGCATGGGCTGCGGGGAAGGATTATGGTTTTGCGTTTGAAGCTTCATATCTCATGCTGGTGGGAATTCATCAGCGCTGGAGTTTACTGTTGCTGGAAACCTTAAAAACACCAGAACTGCTCTCGCGCACCTTCTTTCATCCGGAACACAATAAATCGTTTTCGCTTGCGCAGCTTATCGCCATGTATGCATGGCATGGGAATACCCATTTGGGGCACATACGCCTTGCGCTGGGACAATAATTACCAGTCTGAAAGCTGAAAATCAATCTGTCTTGTCTGGGGATTGGCATTTTTTACCTTAATGGTAATAATATCGCCCAGTGAGTAGGTTTTACGTGTTCTGCGCCCCATAACTTTTCTTTCTGCTTCAAAATATTCATAGCGGTCGCCTTTGATGTCACTTAGGCGAATCATGCCTTCGCAATGGTTTTCAATTATTTCGGCATAAATACCCCACTCAGTCAGTCCGCTTATCACAGCTTCAAAATATTGGCCCACGCGGGCCTCCAGATATTCGGCCATTTTGTATTTGGTGCTGGCACGTTCTGCTTCAGCCGCTTTTTGTTCCATATTGCTGCTGTGTTTGGCCATATCTTCGATAGAATCGGCAGAAACAATCTCTTTTCTGCTGTGCAGATAGTGTTGCAGCAAGCGGTGGGCAATCAGATCGGGGTAGCGGCGTATGGGAGAAGTGAAGTGTGTGTAATAATCAAATGCCAGTCCGAAATGGGTGCTTTTCTGTGAAGTGTAAACCGCTTTGGCCATGGATCTCAAGGCCATTTGCTGTAATACATCCTGCTCTGGTTTGCCTTCAATATCTTTCAGCAGTTTGTTCATGCTGGTCCTCAGATTGGCTTCAGTGCTGATGTCAATCCTGTAACCAAATAATTTACAAAATTTGGAAAACTCCACAAGTCTGTCGGTAGGAGGTGCGTCGTGGGTTCGGTAAATGTAAGGCAGTTCAGGTTTTTGCAGGGTTTTGATATAAAGCGCGACTTCTCTGTTGGCAAGCAGCATAAATTCTTCAATGAGCTTGTGTGCCTCAAAGCGTTTTTTAACCAATACTTCCAGGGGTTTGCCTTTGCTGTCCAGTTTAAATCTTATTTCATCGCTTTCAAACGATATAGCACCTGCTTTAAATCGCTTGCGCTGAAAGTTTTCGGCCAGGGCGTTGAGTTCGCCCAGTTCCTGTGCCCAGTCGCCTTCGCCGGTTTTAATTCTTTCCTGCGCTTCCTCATAAGAGAAACGGCGTATGCTGTGAATGACGGTTTTTCCAAACCATCGCTCTTTCACCTCGCCCTGCCCATTCATAATAAAAACCGCTGAAAAGGCCAGCCTGTCTTCATTGGGGCGCAAACTGCAAAGGTTGTTACTGAGTTTTTCGGGCAGCATGGGAATGGTGCGGTCTGCCAGATAAACACTGGTTCCGCGGTGCAGTGCTTCCCGATCCAAACGACTTCCTTCGGTTACAAAATGGCTTACATCGGCAATGTGAACCCCCAGTTCTATCAAGCCGTCGTCGAGTTTGCGGTAGCTGATGGCATCGTCAAAATCTTTGGCATCCACAGGATCGATGGTGCAGGTGGGGATATTCCTGAAATCGCGCCTCTCCTTGAGAACAGCAGCAGGTATTTGGTCGCTATAGTCCTCGGCCTCTTTCTCCACATCCGGAGGAAAGGAAACAGCAAAGCCAAATTCAGCCACTATGGCATGCATTTCTGCATCGTTGGTGCCCGGTTTACCCAATATTTCAATCAGTCTGCCCAGTGGATTCTGTTTTTTCTCCGGAAAATCAAACACTTCAACCACCGCCTTCATGCCATCCAGGTCTGAATCTACCCTGCCATCAATCTTGATGTCGGTTTTAAATGGCGCTTTGTCTGCTATCAGATATGCGTTTCCCTCAAAAACATCCAGATTGCCTGTGTAGCGGCGCTTACTGCGGCTGATAACCCGCAAAACCCTGCCTGTGGGTCTGTTGCCGCGTCCGAGCACATCTACTTCGACGGTATCTCCGGGCAAAGCGCGGTTCAGCCATTCTGCAGGTATATAAATATCTGCCGTATCCGGACCGGCATTTTCGGGTGTCACGAATCCATCGCCACTGCGCACAAATTCAATCGTACCGCGTATTTGCAGGTCAGGATGTTTTACACGAAACTGTCCTTTGCTGGGCTGTTCGGCTTTGTTCAGGTGGGTAAGCCGCAGAAGTGCCTTGTAAACAAGGTCAGTGGTAAGCCTCGCCTCACGCGGTATGCGGCTCAGTATTCTGTTTGAATTCATGGTGCCTTTGGGGTTGTCCTCGAGAACAGCCAGCACCAGTTTTTCGGCAAATGATAATTTTTCTGCGCCCACTTTCACAAAGATACTCAATCATCGTGGTTTAATGAAAGGCAACAGGAACTTACACAAAGGATGGCTTTGGTAAGGTGCATATTGTTTACATTCGCGATATGACCTTACGTAACATTTCTTACCTGACATCAATTATACCCGGTATACTGGCTATTCTGGGAAACGTGAAAGGCGGATACTGGACGCTGTCTGCGGCGGCCTTCGCATTGGTTATTCTTGGTTTGGTGGAATGGTTTGCCGGAAAGGACAGAAAAAACACCCATACCGAAAACCGCGATCCGTTTCCGGAATTTATTCTTTTTCTGCATGTGGCGGTGCAAACGGGTGTGCTCATCACATTTTTTTCGGGTATATACAATCAGACCCTGCAGGATGCATGGGTTTTCTGGGCCGCATTCTCAACTGGTGTGGCCGCCGGAATCGGTGGAATTGTTCCAGCGCATGAGCTTATTCATAAAGCCAATCCGGTAAAGCAGTTTTTGGGTAAGTACCTGCTAATGAGTTGCGGCAATGTGTATTTCTTTACGCACCACCTCCGCATTCACCATCGCTATGTGGCAACCAGCCATGATTCTGCCACAGCCCGAAAAGGGGAGAGTCTCTACGCTTTTATGTTGCGCACTATTCCCGGTCAGTATCGAGAAGCATGGCAATCCGAAGCAGAAATGCTGGGCAAAAAAGGCAAAAGTGCATTATCCTTCGGCAATGTTCTATGGCTTCAAACACTCATACAGCTTGTTTTTTTACCTGTTGTATACCTTGTCCTCGGTCCGGTGGGGCTTTTAGCCTGGCTGCTCTATGTACTGGTAGCACATGTGTTGCTGGAATATGTCAATTACATTGAACATTACGGATTGTACCGTGAAAACGATGAACGCGTTTCTGAACTGCATAGCTGGAACAGCGATAGCCGGGTGAGCCGCTATCTGCTGGTGGATCTGAGCCGTCATGCAGACCATCATTTTTATGCCAGTAAGCCTTATCATACGCTTCAAACCTATGACAATGCCCCTGAATTGCCGGGTGGATATGCCGCGTTGCTGGTCCCTGCCCTGGTTCCACCTTTATGGAAGGCCCTGGTGCACCCACGCCTGACGGCATGGGAACAAAATCGCAAGGCTGCTTAAACCCGGGCTCGGTTTTTGCGTCTAAACAGAAAAGACGCACGTATTGAATCTCGAATCGCACTTCCATTCTCCCAAAGAAGCTACTGATAATCAGTTGGTACTTCTATTTAAGCGGGATGACCGCAGGGAGATTGCGTTCACCGAGATCATGAACCGCTACAGCAGAAAAGTGTATTTCCACGTAAGAAATATACTTCCAAGCCACGAAGATGCCGATGATGCAGCCCAGAATACCTTTGTAAAGGTTTGGGCGAATCTGGAAAATTTCAAGGGTAACAGCCAGTTGTATAGCTGGATATACAGAATTGCCACCAATGAGGCCCTGACAATTTTACGCAAACAAAAACCCAATATTTCACTGGAAGATGTGTTGCCAGAAACCATGTCTTCATCACACGGGCCAGGTGAATCACCGGATGCCATCGTATTGAAACTTCGGGCGGCTATGTCAATGCTGCCGCTGAAACAGAAAATGGTATTTTACCTCAGGTATTTTGAAGAGCTTTCCTATGAGCAGATTTCAGAGATTACCGAAACTTCTGTAGGTGCATTAAAGGCATCTTATTTCCACGCAGTGAAGAAAATTGAACATCACCTTGAACGAAGTATTTAAACCATTTAATAGTCAAAACATCTTACACACAATGAAACAGGAAAAACCTATAATGCAGCCCTATGAATCACCTGAAAATTACTTCAGGGACTTCAATGCCAGGGTTATGCGGAAAATTGAGGCAGAAAAACGCGTAAAAACGGAATTTTCATTCAGTTTTAGATTTTCTTATGTGTATGCAGCAGCTGTCGCTGCCTTACTGATTGTGGTGGGTGTAGGACTATACAAGAGCCGTAATAACAATGAAGATCCCGGCAAAAAGATGGTTGAAAATGCAAAAAAAGAATCCCTGTCGGATAGTATGTTTACAAAACCGACCATTATCCATGAAGATGAAGTCATACAGCAATGGGTTGAGGAAGTTGAAATAAAGCCTATGGTTGCTGTAAGCGAAACAAAGAAAAGCAACGAGGAATTAAGTATTGAACAAGAACTGGAAGCCGAAGGTCTGATCGTATTGGATGTGGAAACAGCCTGGCTCGACGATAACGAAATTTTACCATGAGATATACATTGTTTTTATCATTTTTAGTGAGCTTGGGAAGTGTTTTTGCCCAGCCATCCGATTCGGCCATAAAGGCCAAAGTAGAGGCGATGAAGAAAATTCGCCGGGAATTGTATGTGCAAAAACTGTCGCTCAGCGAAGACCAGGCGCAGAAATTCTTTCCTGTTATGAATGAATTTGAACAAAAACAGCGCGAACTGAAAAAGCCTTTTCGCGACAAGTGGGGAACACGGAAGCCAGAGGAGCTCACCGATGCGGAAGCAGAGGTGTATCTTACTGAAGCACACAAAATGCGTCAGGATGAACTGAACCTTAACAAAACCTACGGCGATAAATTTAAACCCATTATCGGTGCTAAAAAAGTACTCATGCTTAAGCGTGTGCAGCGAGAAGTGCAGATGGAAATGGTCCGTAAATTCCGTGAAATGCGCGGACAGGGCAGATCCGGTGGTCCCAAAGGTCCGGGAGGTCGGGGAGGCAGCCGTCCCGGTGGGAAGCACGGCCCGCCGCCTTCACCGCCTGATGATTATTGATTGACCAACAAAAAGCACGTATGGCTTGTTTCTTTAACGTGAAACCTGAAGTGATAATCGTAGGCGGCGGCATCTCAGGATTGGCCGCCGCCCGGCTTTTAAGCAGGAGAGGTGTTCCTTTTTTGCTACTGGAATCTGAGCCACAGTTGGGAGGCAGAATTCAATCGGAAAATTACGATGGTTACATACTTGACAAAGGTTTTCAGATTTTGAATACATCCTATCCGGAATGGGAAAACCAGCAGATTAACCTTAATGCTCTTTCCCTTAAATCGTTTGCATCCGGTGCCAGGATTTATCAGCATGGAAAGGTACATGCACTCGCAGATCCATTTAGGGAAGGAGTTGTGGCTTTAGAAGCGTTCTTCTCAAAATCGGTTACCATCAAAGATATGTTGTTGATTTTAAGGCTTCGAAATAGGCTTAAGCGTGAAAGTCTTGAGGCGATTTTTAGTAAGTACGACAATTCAACCTTACAATTTTTACATTCCTTTGGATTTACAAGTCAGTTCATTGAGGCTTTTTTTAAGCCTTTTTATGCCGGAATATTTCTGGAGCCGGAGTTGAATACCCCGGCTGCCATGTTTTCTTTTGTTTTCAAGGCATTTGCGGAAGGAACGGCCGCATTGCCTGATAAAGGAATGCAACAACTGATAAAACTGATTTCATCGGAAATTAACGCTGATAGTATCCGCACATCAACCCGGGTGAAACAGGTACAGTCTGGTATGGTAGCGCTGGAAGATGGAACCGTGATTTCAGCACCACATATTTGGGTAACTTCTGGAATTTCAGAATTTCAAGGCGTTCAGCGAGAGGCGTGGAATGGCAATCACAGCACTTCGGTACTGTATTTTTCTTCGGATGTGGCCCCGAAATGGGGGAAATTCATAGGATTGAATGCTTCTGCAAACAGGCTGGTCAATCATTTCTGCATGCCGTCTGCCGTTCAGCCATCCTATAGTCCTGAAGGGAAGCACCTGCTTAGCGTGACGCTGAAGCCGGGTACAACCTACCGCGAAGGCATGGAAACGAATGTTCAGGAAGAACTAGGACATATAAAAGCTTTGGAACACCCTGTTTCTTTTTTGAAAGCCATAACTGTGCCCAACGCATTGCCCAATTTAAGTTCCATGCGTTTTGAGCCCGAATTGATTCAGCTGAATGAGGGTGTGCTTGCCACCGGTGACTTTGCCGCGTACCCTTCCGCCAATGCCGCCCTGCACGCCGGTCGACTCTTGGTTGAAACCCTGTAACCTGATTTCGTAAAATCAGCGGTATACCCTTATTTTTGCCGTAATGTCTAATGCTCGCCAGATCTTAGAGGCCAAACGCGCCGAATCACTTCAGGGTGGTGGTGAAAAACGCATCGCTTCCCAGCATGCCAAAGGTAAACTTACCGCCCGCGAACGTTTAAACCTGCTTCTCGATGAGGGTAGTTTCTGTGAAATTGGGGCTTTTGTTACCCACCGCAGCAAGGACTTTGGCATGGAAAGCCAGCAATTTCTGGGTGATGGTGTAGTAACAGGCTATGGCAAGGTAAACGGACGCTTGGTGTATGTTTTCTCACAGGATTTTACCATATTTGGTGGTTCGCTCTCCGAAACCCATGCCGAAAAAATCTGCAAAATCATGGACATGGCTATGGAAAACGGAGCCCCGGTAATAGGGCTCAATGACAGCGGTGGCGCCCGTATCCAGGAAGGTGTTGTTTCTCTTGGTGGCTACGCCGATATTTTTTACCGCAATGTAATGAGCAGCGGAGTCGTGCCGCAGATAAGCGCCATCATGGGTCCTTGCGCCGGTGGTGCAGTGTATTCGCCCGCTCTCACGGATTTTATCATGATGGTGGAAAATACATCCTATATGTTTGTTACCGGTCCTAATGTAGTAAAAACCGTTACCAATGAAGATGTGAGCAGCGAACAGCTGGGCGGTGCTTCCGTTCATGGCAGCAAAAGTGGTGTGGCTCACTTTACATCGGCAAATGAAGTGGAGGCCATACTCCATATTAAGCAGTTGCTCAGCTATCTGCCCCAAAACTGTGAGGAGAAACCTGCTGCGCTAACCTATCATGCCGGCAATGAAATCCGCGAGGGGCTTAAAGGAATTGTGCCTGAAAACCCCAATCAGCCTTACGACATGCGCGAGGTAATTGAAAATATGGTGGATGAAAACAGCTTCTTTGAGGTGCACAAGGCCTATGCCGAAAATATCATTGTAGGTTTCGCCCGCCTTGCTGGCAAGAGCATCGGTATTGTCGCCAACCAGCCCGCCCACCTGGCTGGCGTACTGGATGTGCACAGCAGCCAGAAAGGTGCCCGTTTTGTGCGATTCTGTGATGCTTTTAATATCCCTTTGCTGGTGCTGGAGGATGTTCCAGGTTTCCTGCCCGGTACAGATCAGGAATGGAACGCCATCATTACCAATGGAGCCAAATTATTGTATGCTTTCAGCGAAGCTACTGTTCCGCGCATAACTGTAATTACCCGCAAAGCATATGGCGGGGCTTATGACGTAATGAATAGCAAGCATATTGGCGCAGACATGAATTTTGCCTGGCCCACTGCAGAAATCGCGGTAATGGGTGCCAAAGGTGCCGCTGAGATTATTTTCAAAAAAGAAATAGACGCTGCCGCAGATTCTCAGCAGGCCTTAAAGGATAAGGAAGCTGAATATGCCGGTATTTTTGCCAACCCCTACCGCGCAGCAGAACGTGGTTTTGTAGATGAGGTTATCTTCCCTGAAGAAACCCGCAGCAAACTCATCATGGCTTTTGAGATGCTGGAGAATAAGGTTCGTAACCTGCCTCGCAAAAAGCACGGAAACATTCCGTTGTAATGAAACTAAAATGCCTTTGCATCGTCATTGCCATTTTGGGTAGTCGCTGGCTCAGCGGTCAAACTGAAATTATGAGGGCCGAGGTAGGTTATTCGGCTTTTACCAAAGGTAAAACGTTTGTCAGCGGTGGATACGGGATAATCAATGCCAATTTTATTCTGGCAAGAACCCTTGAAAAATCTTTGCTGAACGGGTGGGATGAAGTACATTTTTCCAAAGTGCCAAATGTTTATGTAAAAGGAGAATATGCACTTTCCAATCATGTTGGTGTTGGATTAAATATAGCCACCGGTGGACTGTTGGCTCATGTGTCTGTCGATAGCCTGAATAACCAGAATGTGCGTATAGCGGGTGATCTTACCTATAGAAGCTGGAGCGCGCTGGCCCGCATAAATTATCATGTCTTGAACGATGGTGTTTGGGATCTTTATGTAGGTCTGGGTCTTGGTTTGAGAATGAATACGGTCAGGGTAAGATCTAATGATCAAATCACGGACCGCTGGAATTTTCCCGTAAACCTGGGTGTTGTTGAGAAACGTATTCCCAACTCAATCTCATTTCCAAGTATTGGTGCTGATATGACTATGGGTTTGGCTTACAAGGTATCAAAAAACGTGGCTGTTTATACCGAGCTGGGCATGGCTAAAAGTGCTTTGCAGGCAGGTTTGAGGATTGGCTTCTGATGAGACTGCTTTTCTGGATTTTCTTGTTTTTCAGCTAAAAATTCCCTGTTTTTTTAAAAAAATGGCCCTTTTCGGGTCTTTTTTACCTGTTTTTTTGAATTTTACCGTTTCTTTGCCTACTCAAAATTCTCAATATGGATTTAAAAGAAATTCAGGCGTTGATCAAGTTTGTATCAACTACCGGTGTAGATGAAGTTGAAATCACCCGCAAAGATTTTAAACTCAGTATTAAAAAGAATGCCGTGCAGGTAACTTCCGTTGCCCCCGTAGCTATGCCCCAGCAAATTGCAATGCCCGCAGCACAGCCAGCTCCGGCTGTGGCAGCTGCTCCTGCAGCACCCGCTGCTTCACCGGCACCCAAAACCGATAATCTTATAACAATCAAGTCTCCAATGGTGGGTACATTCTACCGTTCTTCCAATCCTGACAGCCCTGCTTTCGTTAACGTAGGCGATGAGGTGAAGGCCGGAAAGGTTGTTTGCATCATTGAGGCCATGAAGTTGTTCAATGAAATTGAAAGCGAAGTAAGTGGCCGTATCGTAAAGGTTTTGGTAGAGAATGCCACACCCGTGGAATACGACCAGCCTCTGTTTCTGGTTGAGCCTGCATAATCTTCTGTAAAACACAGATTCTTATGTTTAAAAAAATCTTGATTGCCAATCGTGGTGAAATCGCTTTGCGTATAATCCGTACCTGTCGTGAAATGGGTATAAAGACAGTAGCGGTTTATTCTACGGCAGATAAGGAAAGCCTGCACGTTCGTTTTGCGGATGAAGCGGTTTGTATAGGACCGCCTTCCAGTAAAGACAGCTATTTGAATATGCCCCGCATACTGGCAGCCGCTGAGGTTACCAATGCCGATGCCATTCATCCGGGTTATGGTTTTTTGAGTGAAAACTCCAAGTTCAGTGCCTTGTGCCGCGATCATGGTGTGAAATTTATTGGAGCAACTCCAGAACAAATTGATTCTATGGGGGATAAGTCCAATGCCAAAGACACCATGAAGAAAGCCGGTGTGCCTACCATTCCGGGCAGCGACGGTTTGTTGGAAAGCATTGAGCAGGGGATGAAAATTGCCAAGAAAATTGGTTATCCGGTTATCATCAAAGCTACGGCAGGTGGTGGAGGGCGAGGTATGCGTATTGTGTGGTCTGAAGATGAGCTGGAAAATGCCTGGAACAGCGCCAAACAGGAGGCAGGAGCCGCATTCGGCAACGACGGCCTCTACATGGAAAAATACATTGAGGAACCCCGTCACATAGAAATTCAGATTGCCGGAGACCAGTATGGAAAGGTATGTCACCTCAGTGAGCGTGATTGCTCTATTCAGCGCCGCCACCAGAAACTGATTGAAGAGACCCCAAGTCCGTTTATGACACCCGAACTGCGCAAGAAAATGGGTAAGGCAGCCAAGGCAGCTGCTGAGATTATCAAGTATGAAGGCGTAGGAACCGTGGAATTTCTGGTGGATAAGCACCGTAACTTCTATTTCATGGAAATGAATACCCGTATTCAGGTGGAGCATCCTGTAACCGAGGAAGTAATTAACTACGACCTGGTGAAAGAACAAATCCTCATTGCAGCGGGTGTGCCCATCAGCGGTAAGGATTATGAGCCCACTAAATGCGCCATTGAGTGCAGGGTAAACGCGGAAGATATTTATAATAATTTCCGTCCAAGCCCTGGCAAGATTACCTCTATGCACAAGCCTGGCGGACACGGTACACGTGTTGACTCACATATCTATGCCGGCTATACTATACCTCCTTTCTACGACAGCATGATTGCCAAGCTAATCGTGTCTGCACAAACCCGAGAGGAAGCCATTGTGAAGATGGAGCGTGCTTTAAATGAGTTTGTGATTGAAGGCGTGAATACCACCATACCCCTGCACTTGCAGATTATGCAAAACGAAGATTTCCGCAAGGGGAACTTCACTACAGCTTTCATGAACTCGTTTGAGATCAAGTAAGAATATTTTTTTTGCATTTGTAATCTGTATTGTCAAGCGACAGTAGCTTTTAAGCAGATTGCATATCTTGCCATGAGGCAAAATAACTTTAATGAAATATATGAAAACTGTGATTACCGAATCACAATGCCAACTGCAGTGAACTTTACCGAAACTTTTGGTTCAGTAATTTTAGCCGCATCTGCCTCATTTAATCCCTCACGCTGGTCTGCCACACTTTGGGTATCGCGGTAAAAATGGCCAGATGCCACACTTTGCCTGCCTGCCACATCTTTGGGTATGGTGAATTTCTCAAAACCCACAAACTGCTCGGCTCCTCCGTGTTTCAGGGTATACCAACAACCTTCACCGGTACACACCTGACTGATTTGTCCTTTAATTACAGCTTCTGATTGGCCGGTGTTCTCAAAAATTTTCAACGCAGCATCTGCGGTTATGGCTTTGGTTGTGTCAAATTTCTCACCGTAGGCAGTGCCACTGCTATTGCTGCCACAGGCAAACATGACTATTGCAAACAGGCTTAAAAAGAAGGTTTTCATATTACAAAGAAAATACCTGGGGTACGGTTTTACAAACATCAAGGATTGACATGCCCTATACCGGGGATGAAAGGATAGAGCAAGTAGCGGCTGCGCGTATATTCAAATCGGTATAAATCCTCTTTCCACGTTTCCCTTATCTTTTTTGTGGGTGTGCCGCTAAGTAGCGCAGTACGAAGCTCAGAACTACCGGAAAGCTTATCAAAGAATGGATTGAAGAATTTTTGTTTGTCAGGACAAGCATTAAGCAGCATTTCAAACCACTCAATGTATAATTGCCGACTACCAGCAATATAGTTTCGTGCAAAATCTGAAAGAAGAAAGCCCCGGCAAGTATCACCCAGGAATGGAGGATTTACGGCTTTGCCCGGAATGTTTTTAGGAATGAAAATGTAATGTCCATCTTTAAGCCAGGGTGCTCCAAAACACTCAAAAGGCTTATCTGTACCTCGACCCATACTCATAACGGTTCCTTCCATAAGACCGAGCGTTGGATAAAGCATGATGCTTTCCTGTGTGGGTAAATTTGGCGAAGGTGGAACCGGCAGTATGTAAGGTGTGTTATGGTCCCAGTTTTTCACCGGTATTACAGTTAAAATGCACGTGTCTGCTGTTCTTAGCCATCGCTCACCATTAATCATGCGAGCCAGTTCGCCCAAAGTCATACCATGCACAAGCGGTATGGGGTGCAAGCCTACCATACTTTCGAACCCGGGTTTTAGCATCGGACCGTCCGTGTAATGCCCGTTTGGATTGGGTCTGTCAAGCACCAACAAAGGTTTTCCGTTTTCTGCGCAGGCTTGCATAACATAATGCAAGGTGGTGAGATACGTGTAAAAACGTACCCCAACATCCTGTATGTCAAACACCACCATATCAATCCCTTTCAGGTCTTTTTTGCTGGGTTTTACGTGTTTGCCATATAAAGAAATAATCGGAAGTTTTGTTTTGGGGTCTATTCCCGAAGCCACTTTTTCGCCATTGGCTGCATGCCCGCGAAAGCCGTGTTCGGGAGCAAAAACTTTCCTAACCCGGATTTTCGAAGCGAGCAATGTGTCTATCAGGTGCTGATTTCCCACAATTGAAGTTTGGTTGGCAACCACCGCAATACGCTTCTTTTTAAGTAAAGGGAAATAGATGTCAGTGCGGCTAGCACCTGTAATGATGGGTTGTGAATTTGCTGAAAAGGCAAATCCCAATACAAAAACCATGAATGCAGTTAGCCACTTTCGCTGTACTTTTGAGGCAGCAATGAACTGGCCTTTTTTTCTGGCTCGACGATTATCTGCTTCCGGGCAAGGTTCCTTTTCAAGGTCCATTGTGCGTTTGGCTATCGTGGCTGTTGGTCTCAGTTCTGCTGTAATGATCATTGCACTTTCTACGGTTTCAGGTTTTCAATCCGGTATCAAAAATAAGGTTATTGGAATAAACGGCGATCTTGTCATTGACGATATTTCCAATACCGAGGGTTCAGAACCCATTCCAATGGGAGAGAAGTTATTGGCATTTACACCTGATATTGAAGCTGTACAGGGTGTTCGGTCGGTTTCTGTGTGTGCAGTCCGTCCTTGCATTGTGAAAGGTGAAAACGAAATTGAAGGCATGATTGCCAAAGGGGTTTCGGATAAGTATGATTTTACTTTTCTTCAACATCAGCTAAAACGCGGGGTTGTGCCCGACTTTTCAAAGGACACAGCTACAGCCATGATATCAGAACAAACGGCAAACCGACTTGGACTCGATACGGGTATGTATATGCAGGCAATTTTTTTCAAGGAAGATAGCAGTGGTAACCGCCGTCCTCGCGCAATTAGGCCACGCATTGTGGGTGTTTTCGCCACAGGGCTCGATGATTATGACAAAGTACATTTTATCACCTATATAGGAATGGTGCGAAAAGTACTTCCGTCAGTAGCCCGCTTTACCCAATGGGAACTCAGACTTGATGAGAATATTTCAGCTTCGGATGCCGTTGATAAGTTAAGCAGTAAACTTCCACCGGGGATTTTTAATATTCAGTCAGCAGAACGGTATAACCGTCAAATTTTCGACTGGCTGGCACTGCTGGATACCAACGTTGTTATCATACTAACCCTCATGTTGCTGGTCGCCATTATTGGAATGTGTACCACACTGCTTATTCTCATCACTGAGCGAACACACATGATTGGAACCCTGAAAGCCATTGGGGCAAAAGAGGCTGGTATTCGCAGTATTTTTCAGTATCAGGTATTGTTTATCACGGGTTTCGGGCTATTGCTGGGAAACACGGTAGGACTGGGACTTTGCTGGCTTCAATACCACTTCGGATTAATTACCCTCAGCACAGAAACCTATTATGTAAACAAGGTACTTATAGAATTTAACGGCATGCATCTGGTTCTGGTAAATGCAGGCACCATCATCACTTGCTGGCTGGTTTTATATCTTCCGGCAAGGGTTATCGGGCAGTTAAGCCCAATTAAATCCATTAAGTTTCAGTAAAAACTGTTAGGCGTCAATTTTAGCGTAGCGGGCGTTGGCTTCAATGAACTCGCGGCGTGGCGGAACATCGTCACCCATGAGCATGCTAAAGATACGATCAGCTTCTGCAGCACTTTCCAATGTCACACGCTTCAGGGTTCTGCGGGCCGGATCCATGGTGGTTTCCCAAAGCTGTTCAGCATTCATTTCACCAAGACCCTTATAGCGCTGCACGTTTACACTGTCTTCCTTTCCTTCGCCTGCAAGCAGTTTAATCTGCATGTCGCGTTCCTGGTCATTCCATGCATAGGCGCTCTTGGTACCTTTTTTAACCAGATACAGCGGGGGAGTAGCAATGTATAAATAACCATTTTCAACCAGCTTTTTCATGTAGCGGAAGAAAAGGGTAAGTATGAGCGTACGGATGTGTGATCCGTCAACGTCAGCATCTGTCATAATCACTACTTTGTGATAGCGCAGGTTGTCGAGTATCAGCTCTTTATCACCCTCTTCGTTGGTGCCAATGTGCACACCCAGAGCAGTGAACATATTGCGGACTTCCTCGTTTTCATAAATTTTGTGCTCAAGTGCCTTTTCCACGTTCAGGATTTTACCGCGCAGGGGCAGAATGGCCTGAAATTCACGGTCACGGCCCTGCTTGGCAGTTCCGCCGGCCGAATCTCCTTCCACCAGGAATATTTCACAAATAGAGGGGTCTGTTTTTGAGCAGTCACTGAGTTTACCAGGCAAGCCCATACCACTCATAGCACCTTTGCGCTGCACCATTTCGCGTGCCTTTCTCGCAGCTGCACGTGCCTGGGCAGCCAGAATGACTTTGTCTACAATAACTTTGGCTTCTTTGGGATGTTCCTGTAAGAAGTTTTCAAGCATTTCGCCTACCGTGGTATCTACGGCACCCATCACTTCATTGTTGCCCAGTTTTGTTTTCGTCTGTCCCTCAAACTGAGGTTCTGCCACTTTCACACTGATTACACCGGTAAGTCCTTCACGAAAGTCGTCACCGCTGATTTCAACCTTCACTTTTTCAAGCAACTTTTGTTTTTCAGCATAGCTTTTCAGGGTACGGGTAAGTGCCCTGCGGAAGCCGGCTACGTGTGTTCCACCTTCAATGGTATTGATATTGTTTACGTAGGAATGCAGGTTTTCGCTGTATCCGGTGTTATACTGAAAAGCAATTTCAACCGGAATGCCGTATTTGTCGCTTTCGCAATACACGGGCTCAGGAATCAGTTTTTCACGGGTGCCGTCAATAAAGCCAACAAACTCCTTCAAACCGCCTTCGCTAAAGAAAGTCTCTGAATGGAAATTGCCTTCCTCGTCTTTATTACGCTCATCGGTCAGCACCAGGCGAATGCCCTTGTTCAGGTATGCCAGCTCACGCAAACGGTTTTGCAGAGTATCAAATTGGTATTCTGTTACCTGGAAGATGGTGTCATCTGGGGTAAAGGTGACTTCGGTTCCGCGCTGTTCTGATTCCCCTACTACTTTTACGTCATAGAGTGGTTTTCCTATTTGGTATTCCTGCTGGAAGATTTTCCCTTCGCGGAATACGCGCACTTTAAGGTGTTTGGAAAGTGCATTTACGCAACTTACACCCACACCGTGCAGTCCACCTGAAACCTTGTAAGTGTCCTTGTCAAATTTGCCACCGGCGTGCAATACGGTCATAACTACTTCCAGTGCACTTTTCTTTTCTTTCTGGTGCATGTCGGTGGGTATGCCGCGTCCATCATCCAGTACACGGATGCTGTTGTCTTCCAGAATGCTGACAAATATATTTCTGCAGTGACCTGCCAGTGCCTCGTCTATACTGTTATCTACAACTTCGTATACAAGATGGTGAAGCCCTTTGGGGCCAATGTCTCCGATGTACATGGCGGGGCGCTTACGCACTGCCTCTAATCCCTCAAGAACGGTAATGTTGTCTGCACCGTAATTCCCACTATTTTGATTGCTCATTGCTTAACGTAAAAGGTCGAATTTTTAATTGTTTGTAAAAATACAACCAAAACAGGGGAGGTGCTCACCTCATAAATCCCTAATTTTCCACAATTTGAACACTTTTAAGGCAGTTTTTCTGCCATAAATATCAAATGGATAGTTGGGGTTTAAAAAATGGGTTCTAATCCAAATTAGAAGATTCTGCCGATTACACCCGCCGTTTCAAGATAGCGGGCAGCGCTGTGAACCTGTTTTTGTCTGTAATCGTTGAGTTTAATGCGGGTCTCAATCCAGCGGGTTTCTCGCATGTTTACCATGAAAACAGTGGCGTCACCGGCAATAAACCTGGTTTTTTCATTTTCGTACAGTTGTTTGTACTGTCCGCTTACAGTAGCATAGTCGCGGCTGAGTGATGCGTATGTCAGCGCTTCCTGATAAAGTCCATCTACCTTTTGTTCGGTTTCACGGACTTTCTGTTTCAACTTAAGACCGGATTCTTGCCATGCCAGCCTTGAAAGTTCAAATTCACCCCGTTCTTTTCTCAAAAACAATGAGCTGCTGAAAGCCAAACCAAACGTAGAATTCATACGCATGGAACTGCCTGCGGGAAACTCAAAATATCCCGGACTCAGTGCCCTGTACTTCAGGTTGATTTCAGGCAGCATGGCCTGTCTTTTCAGGCGCATTTCTAGCTGGTTTTTCTGTACGTACAAATCCATCATCTGCAGTGCTGGCTGAAGGTTCTGAATACCGGCAGTGACAACCGTATTGGGAAATGACTGCAGCATGCTGTCCAAAAACTCCATCCCGGTATAATCCGGTATGGTTTCTGCTTTGATATACACTGGTTGCTCCGTTTCATTCCACAGATGGGCCGATAGCATCAGACGGGTTTTAATCTCCCAAAGACCTGCATCCCTGAGCATCAAACTGAAAATGCCCAGTTGTGCTGAGGTTTCTATGGTATCTGCGGCAGACTTTCCACCTGCCTGAAATTCGGAACGTATGGCATTCATTCGCTCTGTAAGCAGGGCCACTGCCTGACGACAGATTTCTTTTTCCTGCCAGGAAAAATACCAGTCTGCATAGTCCTGTATTACCTGTTGTGCCAGTTCATTCAACAATTGAACACGCATGGCTTCCGATTGCTCCCTGAATAACTGGGCCTGTCGCAACCCGGTTCTGCGGGCATCGGTAACCAGATTCCTCAAAAGTGGAACATCAATCCCAGCATAAGATAAACCGTTAGCAGGGGTCTTTAAATCCGGACTCAGATATAATCCGCTGTTGTTTTCATAACCCGCCTTTATATCCAAACCAAACCAGGTAGGAACGCTGACTCCGGCTGAAGTTTCGGTATAATAGTTTTCTGTTTTGAAAGTTTTTTCACGCTGCTCAAAGAAAAGCTTGGGATCGAATCCGCCTCTTGCATAGCGCAAATAAGATTCACCTTGTTTGGGAAGGAGTTCTGCCTGCCTCAGGGTTGGGTGATATGCCCTTACCTGTTTTAGAATCAAACCCAGGTTAATGGTTGTACTGTCCCGGGAAAACAAATGAGTAAGACTGCTGCCCAGAAGGAGTATTATAACAAAAATCCTCATTTTTTGGGTTTGGTTGGGCCTGTTTCGGCTTTGTAATAATCAGGAGGGAATCCGTTCAACTGTCGCCAGATTTCATACCACACTCGAACCCGATTCAGCAGCAGATAGCCATGAGAGCCTGTTCCAACGCGTAACTGTGGAGGCCATTGCTTGTCTCCAGCTTCAGGAGCCACAAGCAGCCGGTATTTTCCATTGGCTGAGGGAATGTTGTCAATAGCAAATACACGCCCGGGAAAGGTACCGTAGGTGTAATTTGGCCATCCTGAAAATACGATGGTGGGCCAGCCATCAAAGACGAAGTTTACATGCTGTCCCTTTTTTACCAGGGGCATATCCATGGGATCGACATACATTTCTACTGCCAGGTGCACTGACGATGGCATAACCGTGCAAATGGCTTCACCTTCTTTTATGGTTTCCCCGATACCGCTTGCCAGTGTTTTGGTAACATAACCATCCTGTGGTGCGAGTATGATATAAAAACCACTGCGTATGCTGTAATTGCTGAACTGATTTCGGAGTTTACTGACTTCAGCCTCCGTTTCCATTTGGTTGCTTATGGCACTGAAACGCTCGCTTTCTGCCTTGGCCATTTTTTCTCCATATTCGGCGGTAACATTGCGAAGCTCAAATTTTGCGTTTTCCAGTGAGGCTTTGGCTGCCACAAGTTTGTTTTCAGCAGAAATGCGTTTAGCAAGGCTTTCCTGCCATTTAACACGCCTGTTTTCAACATCAAGCGGGCTTTTAATGCCTTTTTTCTCCAGTGCGCTGTCCCGTTGAAACTGCTGACGGGCAATCTTTTCGCCGGTTTTTGCTGCTTCAAGTTCTGCCGATTCACTGTTAACTTTCATCAATTCCTGCTCAACTTTATTTTTAGCCTGCCTAAATTTAAAGTCCTGGTTGATTTCAAGCTGGGTTATCTGTCGGTTGATGGCATCAATTTTAGAACTGTAGCTGGTGATACTATTTTCTTTTGCCCTGATCTGAGTTTCTGTTTGCTCCAGCAGCTTCGGATCCAGATAGCTTTCCTTCACTTCGCTGATGCGAACAATCGTATCTCCTTTTCTTACATAATCACCTTCGGTTACGTGCCATTTTTCAATTCTTCCGCCAATAATGGTTTGAATTTCCTGTGGCCGCTGATTGGGAAGCAGGGTGGTTACCATGCCCTGGGTCTGTATGTTTTGCGTCCAAGGCAAAAACATAAACAATACAAACAGCAGCGATAACCAGATCAGTACTTTGCTCATCCGTCTTTGCGTCCAGGGGCTCTCTGTTAGCAGCAATTCACTCTGATAGGATCCGTTATTTTCTTTGATTAGTGCCATGTGATATCCTCTATTGCCGGTGGAACATTGTTAGCATTGATTTTACCCAGTTCAGTAAGACCATTTTCATCCAGAAACAGACAAGAATCTGCCTGCGATAAAACAGGAATTTGATTGCTTATGAAAATGACTGTGGAATTTATATTTTTAATGTGATTCCAAATAGCATCAAGTTCTTTCTTTGTAAATGCACTCCACACATCATCAATCAAGACAAGCGGGGGAGTGTGATAAAGAGCCCGGGCCAGTGGAATTTTGCGTGCAATATTGTTGGGTATGCCACTTTCAGATTCAAATTCATAGTTAAAACCACCGGGAAGGGAAGAAACAAAGTTATGTAAATTAAGCGCTTTGCTAAGGTTGGTCAGTTCTGTCAAATCCGGCTCATTTCCGAGCACAATATTCTGAGCAAGCGTTCCTTCAAAAATATGGCTTCCCTGCAGACAAATACCGGTAATACTGCCAAGGCCTTTTCCGGATATGTTTTCAACCGGAACATTGTTTAGCTGAGAAGCGAACTCAGTTTCCATATCGCCAATAATGGTTTTCAGTATACGGGTTCTGCCTGTGCCCGGCATTCCACAAATCCCTACCTTCTGCCCGGCTTTTATCACAGCCACAGATTTGCCGCTTTTGCGGTCTACCAAATTTACCGAAGGTGCTTCTGAAATAATATCCGTTTTTGGAGTGTGCTCTGTTCTTACGTCAATACTCACATCGGTTACTGATCCCAGCTTTTCCAGGGCAATACCTGCATCGTAAACAGATTCTACAGAAATAACAAGTTTTCCAACGGCATCCACCAGTGAAATAATTAGTATTTCCGAAGCCAGAAACTGTCCAAGGCTTATGTCTTCCCGAACAAGCAAATAGCTTCCCAGAAAAAGCATCGCCATGGTTAAAATTACTTTCATGCCAATGGCAATGGCAGCCTGGTTGTATAGAATACGAAAGTGTGCTTGACGGCTGCTTACATACCCTTTCAGGTATTCATCTGTCTTTTTAAGGTGAAAGTTCTGTTCCTGTTTTAGATTAAAGGTCACCCTGTTTTGCGCGATTTCTGTGAGCCAAAAAGCGGTTTTAAATTTATAATTGCTTTCAGACCTGGCTGATTGAACACCTCTGTTATAGGTTGCCCTAAGAACAATGGCAACCAAAACCAGCAGGGTAAAACCAAATAATAAGAATGCCGGGTGATAAATCGCAAGCAGTATGATGCCAAACAAAATTTCAAGCAGGGAAGTGGTAAAACTGAGCAGGATTTTGCTAAAGCTTTTTTGAACAGTAATGATATCCAGAAACTTCTCAGACAGCTCAAGAAGACTGTTGTATTTCTTTAAAAGTTTGGTTGCAGATGCCAGTTTTTGAGAAAAATCGAACGCAGTTCGGACAAACAACTTGCTTTGGATGGATTCCAGAATACTCAGTTGTGCCAGACCTGTCAGGCCGGAAAGTAATATAGCCAGGGTAATCAGAACGATGAGTATAAACCAGCTGCTACTAAGTTTGCCAGCCAAAACCAAACCAATGATGGCCTGAATTCCCAGTGGAACAATCAGACTGATTGCGCCTGCCAGAACGGCATATATGTAAAGAAAACGGATGTTTCTTTTTTCAGTTCCCACAAGGCGCCAGATTCTTTTAAACGGGCTGAGGGTCTCGGGGTATGCTTTCATTGTCTGTTGTGTCTTTGCAAAATAAGTAATTTTGATGCGGTTTTGTTTTATCTCAATCTATCAAAAAAAATTCCATTATTGATTGATTGATGTTTTTATAGAAAAAAGTGATAGTCAGAATCCTTATTTTCCCCGACCCTGAATCATAATCATGGCAGTGTAAATCATGATTTTAACATCCAGTCCAAGGCTCATGTTTTCCAAGTACAGTATATCATATTTCATGCGTTCTACCATCTGGTCCACATTTTCGGCATAGCCAAATTTGACCTGTCCCCAGCTGGTAATGCCGGGTTTAATCCGGTGCAGTCTAACGTAATACGGAGCTTTTTTGACAATTTGTTCAATAAAAAATTTCCTTTCCGGTCTGGGACCGACAATACTCATTTCTCCCATAAGCACATTAATAAATTGCGGTAATTCATCAAGCCTTGATTTTCTGAGGAATGCACCTACATGGGTTCTCCTCGGGTCTTTTTCACTGCTTAGCTGTGGTCCACTGCTTTCTGCATCTGTGCGCATGCTTCTGAATTTAAAAATATGGAAGGTTTTGCCTTTAAAACCTATTCTTTGCTGCCGGAAGAAAACAGGACCATTGCTGTCCAACTTGATTGCAATTGCAATCAGCAGAAAAACAGGCAGCCCCATCAACAAAGCCATCAAACTGATGCTGATATCGAAGAATCTCTTTGCCGTTTTCTGCCATTGTGGCATGACTTCAAAATCCACCTCCACCAGCATTGCGCCCAAAATATTATTCATTTTAACCATTCCCAGCACCATTCCATAGCTGTCAGGCAGAATTTTTAAATGAACCTTTTCATTTTGGATCTGATCCACAAGTCCTGGAACCCAGTCGTGTTCTTCATCATCAAGACAAATGATAACGTCTTCAATTTGGTGTTTTTCAATAACTGCTGAAATCTCTTCTTTAGTACCAAGGCAGGGTAGGGTCCCCATGTCAGAGAGGTTAAGGTTTTTCCCTGAAATGTATCCCTCTATGAAGAATCCCTCAGATTTTTTTGCTCCTGTCAATTCACGGTATAACTTCACTGCATTGTGTCCATTTCCAACCAGCAATGTTCGGTAGCCCCATTTTCGGTGTTGTATCATGTAAATGGTTCGGCTTACCAAGGCCAACCTTAGCACCATTGTAATGCCTGTATGCAGCGAGAAGTATACCAGCAGAGACTTATAGTAATCTCTGTAATTACCCACACTGTCGTCTAGAATGAGTAAAAAGAAGACAATTAAACTACCGACAATGCCAGAAATGAAGGTTCTTTCCACTTCACGAAGGCGGCTTCTTCTGAAAATGTTCTTGTAATATCCGCTGCCTGCATAAATCAGCAGCCACATCAAAGGTATGGCCAGTAAACCTGCATACAGCTTCAAATCATTGTTTACCGGAATATCATAACCATGCTTTCCCGCTTCAACAATGTGTTTTCGGTAAAGAAAGAACAGGAGCCAGGCCGAACCTGCCGAAATTAAATCAGCGATGATATGCAGTGCGATTTGGAATCTGCGTTTCATTTCGGATAGCTGAATCTGATGTTGTCTATAAATATCTCCTGAGCCGTTTTCAGCTCTGCAGGTTTCATGGGGCTGATCATCAGCTGAATCTCTGTATCTCCGGGCTGATTGTAAAGCTCATATATTAGGTTGACATAAAAACGTTTCCAGGAATTGCCGGTCTCAAAAATATAAACATATGGAAGATACAGCTTGCCTGAACTGTTTTTGCGAATCATTGCCATTTGAACAGGAACAGGCGTTTTAATATCGAACTCAAACATAATGTCAGTGCCCATGAATGGCAGATTGCCAAAAAACTTGAAAGAGGCCATATCGATAACTTTGGCCGTGTCTGCAGCAGACATTACCACCTTCATGCAGCGCGTGTTGCCCGAATATCGCCCTTTTAAAGAAAAAGGTTCAGTAGCAATGTAAGATGTGTCTCCTGCTGATGAAAACAAACGAATCAGGCTGCTGTTATTGTCCTCGAAATCTTCCAGCCATGCAAATTCAACGTTGTTTTTATATGTTAGTCTGATATTGCCCGCATGGGTAATTTTACCTGCCTCCAAATCTATGAAAGTATCCGTTCTATTAAACAGCCTGTGAATTACGTGCTGGTTTTGAGCACCGTTTAGTCGAACTGATGGAATGATGGACAGTTTTCGCCTGCCTGAAAATAGCACGGGTATGGTGGAAGGAATCTCAAACAGGCCAATAAACTGCTCATCCATGTATACATTCACTGCCGAAATTTCATGAATGCCATTCCCCTGGGCTGCGGTAGTACTTACACTGACTGAATCTATTCGGATATAGGCCGGTATTGTTTCTGCTTCACGGTCACAACCTGATAAAAGGGTGAATATGACAGCAAGTACCGGCAGCAAAAATCGAAGGCCCATGCTGCGAAAATACAACACTATTGCCCGCAACTCAAAAGTTATTTGGAATGCACCTACACTTCGTGGTAGCGCCTTTGAACCTTTTCCGTAATTAATGTAGCCAGCCTGTTTACTTCCAGCATGTTTTCCAGTGATGTCAGGGGAGTGAGGCCCTTTAAAATGTTTTCTTCAAAATTCCGGAACTCCATTTTCCAGGCGTCAAAAGGGATTACAGGACGTTGGATTAGTGTCAGTTCCTGCTGCTGTTGTGATTCCGTTTCTTCAAGAAAAGTAAGCTGGTCTTTATTCTCCGTTTGTCTGTATTCATTCAGGGTGTTTTCAGCAAAATCCAGAGAAAACAATCGATCTTGCTGGTAAATCTTGAGGCGGTGTGTACCCGGCTCAACAGCCCTTCCTGCAGAAATATGGCAAACGGAGTCATTGTCGAATTCAATGTGAATATTGAGTAAGTCCGGATTTTTCCCGAATAAAAATAGAGGTCGGGCAGATACATCCCTTATCCCGCACTGCGCAGTTCTGATGACGAGGTCCAGATCCTGTGCAAGTTCTCTGAAAAGCCATGTCTCGAAACCACCTGGAGCAGGGGGCCTGCATTCTTTCTCCAGTTTGATAAACCGGGGCTTTCTCACAAACTGAGATGCTGTCGTGTAAAGTGGTTTGTTGTATAAGGTGTTGGCTATGTGAAAGCAATTGCCGCTTTCTGAGTGCAAACGCATGAGCTGTTCCGTAAATCCGATGTTGTTTATCAAAAATCCGTCAAGCAAAATGTGTTTTCCGAGACGCGTAAGGTTTTCAATCATGGCTGAATCAATGTGTCTCACATGCCTGTCAATGATGAAAATATCCGCCTTTTCCGCCAGCTCAAATATATACAGCAGGTTCCCTGCGGAATCCGCGTTCATCTCGTGGTCAGGATCGTAGTAGCCGCTAAATTGAAAAACCGCGCTGTCCTGCAAAAGATGTGCGAAAATCTCAGCTTTTCTTTGTGTGCCTAAAATGACAGTTTTCAGTTTCATGCAAATTATTGAAGACGCCTCTCTTATTTTTGTAACCTGCAGCAAAATTGCAGGTCATTATTAAAATTATTTTTATCGGTTTCTAACACATGTTTACAACCCCAACCATATCTGAAAGTCCTGTAATGGCGGGCAGGCGAAATCAGCTCGTATCCGAGCTAAGGCAGAAAGGTATTGCCGATGAGCAGGTTCTGCAAGCGATTGGTCGGGTGCCCAGACAATTGTTTTTTCCGAAAGATTTTGAACAATTCGTTTACCGTGATGCTCCGTTTCCTATCGGTCACGGACAGACCATTTCACAGCCCTACACGGTCGCTTTTCAAAGCCAGCTATTGCAAATAAAACCTGGGGATAAAGTACTGGAAATTGGCACGGGCAGTGGTTATCAGGCTGCTGTGCTGTCGGCAATGGGTGCACATGTTTTTACCATCGAAACGGTACTTCCGTTGCTGAAAGAAGCCCTTAAAGTGCTTAAAATTCTGGACAACCAGATTCAGTGTTTTCATGGAGACGGTACGCTGGGTTTACCCGCTTCTGCACCCTACGATGCCATCATCGTTACTGCCGGCGCTCCGGAGGTACCAAAAAATCTCTTAGAGCAACTGAAAGTGGGAGGTAAACTCGTTATTCCTATTGGAGATAAACCCGATTCACAAACGATGTATCGTTATACTAAAAAAAGCGATGGATCCATTGGTAAAGAGTCGTTTGGCCCTTTTCGTTTCGTGCCGCTCAAAGGAAAAGAGGGCTGGAGCTGAAACGTTAGCGGTTCATCAATTCTTCAATCTCTTCTGCTTCGATGGGCAATCCGGCCATAAAGTCATGAATGCCGTCGGCCTTAAGCAGTACATCATTCTCAATCCTGACGCCAATCCCTTCCTCCGGAACATAAATTCCGGGCTCAATGGTTAGCACATTGCCTACCTGAAGTTCTCCAAATCGGTGCATGGTATCGTGTACATCCAGGCCAAGGTGGTGGCTGGTTCCGTGCATGAAATATTTGGCAAAAGCACGCTTATCTTTTTTTACATCGTCCATGGTTATTAAACCGAGATTGACCAGTTGTTCCGTCATCACTTCGCAAACTTCCTGGTGGTAATCCGGAAGTTTTTTCCCGGGTTTAAGTAAACCTGCAGCGGCACGGTGAACGTGTAATACGGCATTGTATATGGCTTTTTGCCTGGGGGTGAACCTACCGTTTACGGGCAGGCATCTTGTCAGATCTCCGTTGTAATTGGCATATTCTGCTCCAAAATCCAATAACAGCAAATCACCATCTTTACACTGTTTGTTGTTTTCAATATAGTGCAGCACGCAGGCACTGGAGCCGCTACCAATTATAGGATCAAAGGCAAAACCCGAAGAACGGCGCCTGATAAATTCATGAACGAGTTCAGCCTCGATTTCATATTCCCAAACCCCCGGCTTTACAAATGTCAGCAGGCGCTCAAATCCTGCTCTGGTAATGTTTACTGCTTCCGTGATGAGGTCTATTTCCTCTTGCTCTTTTACCATACGGCAATTAGCCAATATGGGTGCACTGCGCGCGATGTTGTGGGCAGGGTAGCGGTATTTGATTTCATGCGCGAAGCGAAATGGATTGGCAGGAACTACATCTACTGAACGGTCATTTTCATTCAAATTAAGATATATCGTTTCAGCGAGTAGGAATGCGGCGTGTACGGTTTTCTTGAAATCATGATACCAGAAAACCCGTTCAATTCCGCTCACTGCTGCAGCTTCTTCAGGCATGAGCCTGGCGCCATCCCAAACTGCAATTTGTTCAGAGGTTTCCTTGATAAACAGCATCTCCCTGAACAGGGGATTTGGGCTATCCGGAAACAATACCAAAACAGTATCTTCCTGATCAATTCCCGTTAGGTAAAACAAATCAGAATTTTGTTTGAATTTGTAGTATGCATCACCATTTTTCGGAACTTCATCATTGCTGTGAAAAACAGCGACAGATCCAGGTTTCATCGAAGCAGTGAATTTTTTTCTGTTCTTAATAAATAGCGATGAAGGAACGGATTTATATTTCATGGTAGTGGTAGCAAAATTAGTGTATTTGATTCAAACTGTGAGTTCGAAAACAAAGCACCATTTATAGTATTAAGTCTATCATAGTGTTGTAAAAGTTAAAAATCACAGTTATCGATTTGGTCAATACTTTGCTTGGATGGTAAAAAATTCCTATTTTTGAGGCAACGATGGATAGTGTGTTAATGTCAAATACATGACAATCCGTCAAGATTGAATCGCTTATGATAAGAAAAATACTGTTTGCAATGGCCCTGTTTATGGGTCTTTACGACAATTTGAGTGCTACCCACATGATGGGAGCGGATGTTTCCTACCGATGTCTTGGTAACGGAAGGTATCGTATTATCGCCAAAGTTTACAGGGATTGTAAGGGAATTAGCTTTAATAACCCGACTTTCCGAGCGTATGCCGGGTTGAATGGAGGTAACTCCTGTGGTAATGTTGGTTTGTCTATCAGCCGCACGGGCATCCGCGACGTGACGCCCCGTTGTTCAACCGCAGCGCAGCCCTGCAATCCGCAAAACACCAATTTTACCGGACAAGGTGTTGAAGAGCATACTTTTGAGACAATAGTTGATTTTAATGTAGCCCCGTTAAGCAATTTTAGGAATAATCCTAATTGTTGCGAGGTTACATTTGCCATAGGACAGTGTTGCCGGAATGATGCAATTACAACACTTAATGGTCCCGGAGGTACAGATTTCTGGGCTACCTGTATGATCAATATTTGCAACATACCCAAAACTACCAACAAGTGCAATTCAAGTCCAATTTTATCCAATCAGCCTGTCGGTTATTTATGTTGTAACCAAACGTATTATTTCAACAATGGAGCTATCGATACCGTCGATTTTGATTCGTTGTCATACAGGCTGGTAAGTGGAATAAATACGCTGCCAAATAACAGTGTAAGTTACAAGAATCCATTTACATTCAGGTTTCCTATGACTCCTTTTTGCATTCCTATCGGAAGCGTAAGTTGTACCCCCAATCCCAATACGAATCCACCTCGTGGTTTCTTTTTCGATGAAGGAACAGGCGATATTGTGTTTACGCCAACCAAGTGTGATGAGATAGGAGTAGTGGTTATTGAGATATCGGAATTTCGAAGAGACAGTGCAACAGGGGTATGGCTCAATATCGGTCGAACGCGACGGGATATGCAACTAATTGTTCTTTCGGATTGCGGATACAATAACGCTCCCAGGCTTTTAGGTCCCACAAGTGTCAAAGTCTGCGAAGGAGACCGCATTTGCTTCAAGATAGATG
>CAZVJY010000011.1:0-58492 GCA_964626685.1 uncultured Flavobacteriaceae bacterium | reverse complement strand
AAAGAGAACGCACCTGCGGTCTTTATTTCAGCTACCGGCAAAGACAATGTGGATGCGCTGAAAAAGGCGCTGACAGAATTGCTGCTGAAGCTGAGGGTGGCAGTTTAACCATATGTTACGCCCCTTCACCCCCGAACAACAGGCCGCACAGCTGCGAAAACCCCATGGAGAGGGCGCAGAAGCCATCGCTGCCTACATGCGTGAACTGAACCGGGCGCTTTATGTGCATGTTGTGAAACTGCTTTCTGTAGCAAAGGAAAAACAGTGGCTGGAGCTGGGTTTTGGAGAGGGCATGGTGCCCGAGATGCTTCACCAGCAGCATGAAAAGCTGCATTACACCGGCATTGATTTCTCGGAAGAGATGGTGAACATGGCTACCGCCAAATACATTCCCGGTGCCAATTTTATGTTGGGCGAAGTAGCCCAAATGCCGTTTGATAGCAATATGTTCGATGTTTGTTTTGGCATCAATGTGGTTTATTTTTGGGAAAACCCCGGGTGTGAACTCGCCGAAATACTGCGGGTGCTGAAACCGGGCGGATGCCTGATGCTGGGCTACCGACCTAAAACCTATATGCAGGCCATTCCATTTACCCGCTTTGGTTTTAAACTATATGAAACCACAGAACTGGAGAATTTACTAAATAAACACGGTTTTGTAAAAATCACCACGGAAACGGAAGCAGAGCCGGACCGCATGATTGCTGGAAAGATGCAGCCCATGGCACATGCAGTGGTTTTGGCATATAAACCCGACTAGCATTAATAAACTAAAAATTACCGAATTTTCCAAATAAATCGGGTAAGTTTGCGATACCATGAACATACGCATGCCTTTTAACCTGAATCAGTGGATTGAGGAAAACAAGCACCTGCTGAAACCCCCGGTGGCCAACAAAAACCTCTACCCCGAAGGCACCGACTACATCGTGATGATTGTGGGAGGTCCGAATGCCCGTAAAGACTACCACTACAACGAAACCGAAGAGCTTTTCTACCAGCTGGAAGGCGAAGCCCTCATTAAAATTCAGGTTGATGGTAAATGCGTGGAAGTGCCACTGAAAGCCGGTGATATGTACCTGCACCCTGCAGGAGTGCCACACAGTCCCGGGCGCATGGCCGGTGGAGTGGGCCTGGTGATAGAGCGCGTGCGGGAAAACAAAGGCTATAAAGATGGTTTGCTCTGGTTTTGCGACAAATGCAACACCAAGCTGCACGAAACCTATTTTGAACTGCAGAATATAGAAACCGATTTTCTGCCCCATTTCAAACATTATTATGGCTCTGAAGAATTGCGTACCTGCAAAACCTGCGGTCATGTAATGGAAGCGGATCCGCGGTTTGTGTAGGATAATCACGAAATGAAATACCCCATTTTATTAGCATCATGCCTGCTTGGCCTTGCACTAAAGGCACAGGTGGTCAATACCGGCTTTGTGGATACCTCTGGTGGAGAACACCTAGGTAAAATTACCCTAGGTGGATTTGTAGATGTGTATGCCAACAGCAGTGGTGCAGCGAAAACACTGCCATATATGGTTTCATCTGCACAAAACAACACATTCGCTGTAAACCTTGCCATGCTGGATATCCGCTACCAAACAGCAGGAATACGGGCGCGGCTGGTGCCTGCGTTTGGCACTTACATGAACACCAATCTGGCCAATGAACCCGGCACCCTAAAAAACCTATTGGAAGCGAGTGTGGGTGTAAGAATTTCAAAAAAGTACAATGTGTGGCTGGATGCAGGCATTCTGGGATCACCGTATACCAACGAAAACCCCGTGAGCAAAGACCAGCTGATGTACACAAGGTCTTTATCAGCAGAAAATGCCCCTTATTACCTCAGTGGCATGAAACTGGGATTACCATTGCGAAAAAACCTGCGTTTCTATACCTATCTCATCAATGGCTGGCAGCAAATACAGGACAACAATGAGCAGCTTGCCCTGGGAACACAGCTGGAATGGCAGGTGGGCAAAAACCATATTATCAACTGGAATACATACATAGGCAATGAAAAGAGCAAAGTGCAGCCGCAATTCGACACCCGCTTTTTCACCGACTTATACTGGATCGGTAAATTCGGCAAAAAATGGGATGCTTCTGCATGTGTGTATGCAGGCAGTCAGCGCTACTCCAACTATCGGCGGTTTGACAGCCTGATGCCGCCAATCGATCACGGCACTTTTCACTACAAAACGTGGTGGAATGCCACTGTTCAGCTGAAGTATAGTTTCACCGCAAATACATCTCTTTCCGGTCGTGTTGAATGGTTTGATGATGGCAGCAACATATTTCAAACACCGCTGTATCAGCCGGAAAAGGGCTACAGGACCGGCAGCTATGGATTTTGCCTGAACCGCAGGATGGAGAATAACGCCATGCTGAGGCTGGAATACCGCCGCTTTTTCACCGGAAGCGACAATGTATCCATTTATCCCTTTGGCAATGGCTTCCGGGATAACCTGGATGTGGTGAGTGCTTCCATGTGCGTGTGGTTTTAAGATTGAATCTCAAGGCCGGTTGACGGAAATCATCCAACACTTCCTTGGGTTTCAGCAATATGAAAATTTGCTGTATTTTTGAAACATGAGCTGGATAAAATATGCCATAGAAAAAAGTGCTTTCGGGGTATGTGAAACCCTGGGTGAAAGACTGGGCATTTCAACCGGAAGAATCCGCTTGTATTTTATCTATACCTCTTGCCTGACCTTGGGTTCCCCCGTTATTTTTTATCTAATAGCCGCATTCTGGCTCAACATCCGCCGCTACCAGCACGAGGGCCGCACCCGCGTGTGGGATATTTAAGTTAAAAGTTTGAACTTACCGTAAAGCGCACACCGCTGAAGGCAGGCTCCAGACGGCATATCCCGCCTGAACAGTTTACACCCTGCTGTTGCTTGAGATACCCAATGGTATACACGCTATTCCCTTTGGTATAACCCATGTAAATCATGGGATAATGCAGCACCTGGTTGGCAATGACCATGTTGGAATAGCGATGCGGATCTATGTTAACCATGTTACCGGCTCCCACATACCATATCGGATTGAGATAAAGTTCAGCTACCAGGTTGGCAAAAGAACCCTGGTCTTTTTCGGTATGCAGATACTGGGCCTCTATGCGCAAACTTCTGTGCTTCGGAAGTTTGAGTGTTAATTCACCGAAGGGGGTAAGGGTAAATACATCATCATAACCGGTTTCCTGCTCATACCGGGCCTGGTTATAGCGGATGCTTTGCATACCCAGCTTCAACTTGGTATTCTTGTTCAGCGTTTGAATTATTTCTCCGTAATATTCGCGGAACAAAACAATCTCACGGTTGCTTCTGCCATTGCTTTTCAGGGATTGAACGTAACTGCCGTTAAGCGTGATCTGCGTGCCTTTGCGGGGTTTGATATCCAGTTCGCCCTGAACACCGTTTTCACCCAGTTCCTGGGCAGGCGCATTGTACCTGGCTAGCAGTCTGTAGGTATTTTGCCTTGTCATGGAAGGCAAATAAGAAATAATGCCATTCAGCAGCTGTTCGTTTGGGGTAATTCTCAAAGGAAAATTCTCTACATGGCGGGCCTGAACATTCAAACCTATACTGGCTTTGTGCTTGCCCCATTTCATGCCACTTTTGCCCCAGCTAAGCGAAGTATACAGCACCTTTCCGTCAGACAAAAAAAGTTTGTTGCCCAAATCCCGGATGGCTTCGGGTGTTTTATAGTTATACTCCGCGTTCAAGGTAAGATTGCCAAGGGTGTAGGTAAAGTATCCGTTGAAACCATACACATTGTATTTGGGAATGAATCTCCTGCTGATGTCATAGGTATTAATTTCCGCCACAAGTCCATCCATGGTTCCCCTGTCAAGGGTGCGGTTCAGCGCGCTGGTACCCACTTGCAACGTTCCCAATTTTCCATCTTTTCCCAGGTTGATATTTCCCTCCAGATTGGCTCCTGCCACAACCTGTTTGCTGTATCCGAAGCGATTGTCCAGATAGCCTTTCTGGTTTCCGCCAAACCCTTTCAGTTTCCAGTTATCATTGAATGCATATTCAAGTTTCACCCCTTGTATGGCATAGTCAATGCCTATTTGCCTTTGCTCATAGGCGCGGAACAAAATACCGGAACCCAGTTGATCGTAGAATGAACCGGCCGTGATGGTGAGTTTATCAATCTGTTTGGATGCCTGCCAGAATCCGATTCCATGTGCGGTATGTGAACCCTGGGGGTTGAGTAAGGGCGAATTGTTCAAGGCATCGTATCGCATGGTAAAGCTATAGCCACGGATACGGTAATTCATAAACAGCCATGCGTCTACACTGGAGCTGTTTTCCTGGTACACCTTGGTACTGGCACCGATTTTATCGTCGCGAAGGTATTTTTGATAGTTCAGCAGCAGGTTTCCGCTGAACTGCCCTTTTTCGTCATTGGCCTGTGCCAACAGCAAAGAAGGAACAAAAGCAAGTAAGCCGTAGAATACTCTTTTCAAAGCACTGCAAGTTTAAGACAAATCGTTGGAATATCGGCATATGTATACAAGCATGCTACCTATCTATTTACTAAATTTGCAGCTCTGTGACCGAAACTGCCGTACAAACCGCCGAAAGAAAACTTTACATTGAAAGTTATGGCTGCGCCATGAATTTCAGCGACAGCGAAATCATTGCCTCTATTATGGGTGAACATGGCTTTGCCACCACGCAGGATGAGTTTGAGGCCGATGTGATTTTTTTGAATACCTGTGCCATCCGCGACAACGCGGAACAGCGCATTCGCGAACGACTCAAACACCTCCGATCCAATAAAAAGCAAAACCGCGATTTGATTATTGGTGTGCTGGGCTGTATGGCTGAGCGCCTGAAAGACAAACTGCTGGAAGAAGAAAAACTGGTGGATGTGGTTGCAGGTCCCGATAGCTACAGAGAGCTACCCAAACTGGTGGCCGAAGTGGATGAAGGCGGGCGGGCCATAAACGTGTTGCTGAGCCGCGAAGAGACCTATGGCGATTTAAATCCCGTAAGGCTAAACAGCAATGGTGTTACAGCCTTTATCAGCATCATGCGCGGCTGCGATAACATGTGCAGTTTCTGTGTAGTGCCCTTCACCCGCGGCCGCGAACGCAGCCGGGATCCGGAGAGCATTCTGCGGGAAGCACGCGAACTGGCAGCAGCAGGATATAAGGAAATTACCCTGCTTGGGCAGAATGTGGACAGCTACCTGTGGTTTGGCGGTGGACCTAAAAAGGAGTTTAAGAGCCTTACCGAAGAGGAAAAAGCAGGTTCCGTGGATTTTGCCGATTTGCTGGAAATGACAGCCCATGCGGTACCCGAACTGCGCATTCGCTACAGCACCAGCCATCCCAGGGATATTACCGAAAAGGTGGTGCAGACCATGGCAAAATACAAAAATGTGTGCAACTACATTCATTTACCTGCCCAAAGCGGCAACTCACGCGTGCTGGAAGTGATGAACCGCAACTACACCCGTGAATGGTACATGGATAAAATACGCATGATTCGCAGCATCCTTCCGGATTGCGGTATCAGCTGCGATATCATTGCCGGATTTTGCACCGAAACAGAGGAAGAACATAAAGATACACTCAGCCTGATGGCGTGGTCACGCTTTGATTTCAGCTATATGTACAAGTATAGCGAAAGACCCGGAACACCTGCCGCTAAAAAGCTAACCGACGATGTGCCTGAAGACGTGAAAGGCAGAAGACTGCAGGAAATCATTGCCTTGCAAAACGAGGTTTCGAAAGCCAAAAACCAGGAATATATTGGTAAGGTTGTGGAAGTTTTGGTTGAAGCCGAAAGCAAGCGCAGCACCGAAGAATGGATGGGCAGAAACGACCAGAACGTGGTAACTGTTTTCCCAAAAGAACACTATCAAAAAGGCGATTTGGTACAGGTTCTGGTTGAAAGTGCCAGCACAACTACCCTTAGGGGAAAAGCGGTTAAGTAAAGCAGGTATTATTGCTGCTCAAGAGCATGTAAACAGCTCAGGAAGGGGTTATCTCCTTCAAACCCTTGGCAGTCAGCACAAATCTTACTTGGGCCAGTTTATCCGGTGAAAACATGGTAAGGGATTTCCCTGTTGCATCCTGCGCTTTCACGTAGCGGTAATGCACCAGCGTGCGCACAATATCCAGGGCTACCTTGGGATGGAATTTGGTTTCTGCCACCACCGTTTCCATGCTCTCGGGATGGAGCAGGCAGTTCATCACTTTCAGTTCGTCTTCCCGGATTTCAAGCATGGTTAATCCTGAAACTTCTCGGGGCGCATCTGCGGGAAAAACAGCACTTCCTGTATGCTCTGCTGGTTGGTAAGCATCATGGTCAAACGGTCTATACCCACGCCCAGACCGCTGGTGGGGGGCATAGCATATTCCAGTGAACGGATAAAGTCCAGGTCCATGCTCATGGCTTCATCATCGCCGCGCTCGGCCAGTTTCAGTTGTTCTTCAAAGCGCTCTTTCTGGTCAATGGGATCGTTTAATTCCGTGTAGGCGTTGGCGATTTCCTTGCCGTTCACATACAGCTCGAAACGCTCCACCAGTCCGGGTTTGCTGCGGTGCTTTTTGGTTAGCGGGCTCATCTCCACGGGATAATCCGTGATGTAGGTAGGCTGCACCAGGTGTTTTTCAGTAGTGGCGCCAAAAATCTCATCAATCAGCTTGGCACTGCCCATCTGGGGTGTAACTTCCACACCGCATTTCTTGGCCATTTCGCGCAGTTCCGCTTCGCTTTTGCCTTCCACATCCAGCTTTCCGTATTCGCGGATGGCATCAAACATGCTCAGGCGACGGAAAGGTGCCTTGAAGCTGATATCATTATCCCCAACCTTACATTCGGTAGTGCCATTCACATCCATGGCGCATTTCTCGAGCATCTCCTCCACAAATTCCATCATCCAGAAATAATCCTTGTAGGCCACGTAGATTTCCAGGCCGGTAAATTCCGGGTTGTGGGTACGGTCGATACCTTCGTTACGGAAGTTTTTGGCAAATTCGTATACGCCGTCAAAGCCACCTACGATAAGGCGTTTTAGGTACAATTCATTGGCTATGCGCAGGTACAGCTGCACATCGAGTGCGTTGTGGTGGGTTACGAACGGCCTTGCAGCAGCACCGCCGTGTATGGGCTGTAAAATGGGGGTTTCCACCTCCAGATACCCCTTGCTGTTGAAGGTTTCACGCAGGCTTTGCACCACCTTGCTGCGTTTGATGAAAATGTCTTTCACACCGGGATTTACAACCAGATCCACGTAACGCATGCGGTAGCGGGCCTCGGGGTCGGTGAAGGCGTCGTATACATTGCCATCCGCATCCTGCTTGGGCAGGGGCAGCGGGTTCAGGCACTTGGAGAGCAGTTGCAGGGAAGTTACGTGTACGCTGGTTTCACCCGTCTGGGTGGTAAATACATGGCCTTCCACACCCACGATATCCCCAATGTCCAGGAGTTTTTTGAAAACTTCGTTGTACAGGGTTTTGTCTTCACCGGGGCAAATCTCATCGCGGTTCACATAGATCTGTATGCGGCCGGTACTGTCCTGCAGGTTGGCGAAAGCGGCCTTCCCCATGATACGCTGGCTCATCATTCTGCCTGCCAGGCGAACGTGTTTAAAGCCTTCGTTGTTTTCCGGATATTGTGCCTTGATATCGGCGGCGTAGTGGGTTACTTCAAAGGCTTGAGGCGGAAAAGGGTCTATGCCCAGCTCGCGGAGCTGTGCCATTTTTTGCCTGCGCACCAGCTGTTGTTCGTTAAGGTCGTGATCAAACATGATTTCACCGCAAAATTACGGTTTTTGGGGCGATAAAGTGGCGGGGATTTAGGCCTTGTCACCCTGAGCATGTCGAATGGGTCAAGGCCGCTGCCAAGCTACTGTGGCCTCAACATAACATTGCGCTGAGTTGCACAGTGGAAAACCTAAATGATTAGGCCTGGTCGGTCTCGCTAGGCCACAAGCCATGCATAAAGACCGACCAGTGGGTAATGCGCTGCTGCTGAAATTGAGCAAGTAAACACCGGTGCGGGTAGCATCGCATGCTACTATAAAACATGCCAAATCACTTCCACCCACGATCCCCTCTGGAGAGGGGACCGGATAAGCGCAAAATCGCGACTCGTCTAATTGGTGTGGCCTATACTTATTCACGGCACAAAGACCAACCAGTGGGAAAACTGAATAAATACTGTACTTAAAAAACGGTTAACGTTATTCAGGCATGGACAGCCGCCTTAAAACTCTTGACTATTAACTAAAACAGTCAGTCCTTCAGCGATTTCCCATCAATTTTCACATCCGTAAGGATGGCCGTACCATTTCTCACACGCATTTCAGCCCAGCAGCGCTTGGTGCTGTCAGCCGTTGCTTTGCGCAAGGTCTCTTCCGCTTTTTTAATCCTGTCTTCATTCATAAAAAAACGGTCTTGCATGAAGGAAATCAACAACGTGGTATCGGCTCCGTCAATTACAGAACCGCCCGAATTGCGCACCTCCACCCAGTCATCGCCTCCGGGAAAATGCTGGGAAACCTTCATAGGACGGTCAAAACCGGTTTTGGGATCTTTAACGAGTTTTACATAAAATTTTTCATCCCAGCGAGGCTGAAACGGCGGCGGTGTCTTAACCCGGTCTTCCTTGAATTGAAGTGCTATGTAATTACCCCTGAACATATCGTAAGGGTCGTAGGCGTGAAGTTCCAGACGGAACAGCGCTCCAGCATTTTTTGTCTTTTCGTAATCCAGCAGCAAACTCCCCAGAAATAAAAGCTGCAGGATTGCTACCGTCCACAGCAATCGCTTAGCCCACATGACCCTGCGCCTTTCCCTGCTTGCGGATGACAATCATGTTTACAAAGAACAATAACATGCCTATGCCTATAAAGAACAAACCCCTTGCCAGGTAACCCTGACTCATATCACTGAAACGGCAAATGAGCAGCACTGCCAGCCACAACAGGCCATAGTTGAGCCACAATAACGATTTTTCAGAAATGCCTTTTTGCAGATAATACAATCCCAGTAACAGCATCATCAAATTGGTCAGAATCATGCCGGCCAATGGAGCATATTTGCCCAGCAGAAAAAAAGCGATACCAAAAACCAAAACAGCCGGGATTTCCGGATTATTTCTCAACCCTGCACCCCGATCAACCCGCATTAACGGATAAAGAAGCAAACACACCAACAATACTATTCCTACCCAAAACTCCGGCGCTATAAAAAAGGCGGTTTTGCCGTGGGGCAAATCTTCGTGAAGCACCTTTTCCCACCAAAATTTGTAACTGAAGATTGTAAACAAAACCATCAGCCCCAGCCTGCCAAAAAACCTTAGTCCATTGTTCGTGAAGCGATCGTCAGCACGCTTCACATATTCACCTGCCATAATAAACCAACCCATCAGCGCGGCATAGGCAAGGAACATCAGTTCAGGGTCTGTGCCATGAAAACCCAGGGTTCCAAACCCCAGGGCAAAACACGGTGGAAACAACCAACTAAATCTGACCAGAAACAAAGCCGAATGGTTTGATTGATAGAGATTGCGTAAAGAATACAACATCACCACCAGCATCCAGCCTACATGTATGGGCCGCACATCGGGAGCGTAATTGTAGCCGGTGGCACATATAAACCAGGTACTTAGAATCAGGTAAAACATCAGAGACAACCTGCCCGACAATAGTATCTGCGTGGGCGTGAATACCAGCAGCCATGCAAACAAATAGGATTCCATGGAACCATCCACATGGTAAACCTGCGAAATCAACGCTATGGAAGCCCCCAGGCCAACCATCTGCAGCAGGGAACCCAATTCCATCCAAATGACATTTCCGTAACGCCTTAGAACTGCAAAAAGCATAAGGCCGGTTCCGACAATAGCGGGCATCATGGAAAGAACCATCCGAACTGCGTGCGGCAGATTATCCCAGTTGTTACCGATGATGAGCATAACACCCAATGCCACCAAAATTCCGGCAAGCATCGAAATCCAGAAAATCATGCCGGGAAGTCTACCCTGACGGGCATCCAGCCATTGCTCAATTTGTGTTTGTTGTTCGGAAGAGATAATCCCTTCATTCACCCATTCGGGAAGGTATTTTCGCGTACGACTCATTCAGCGTATAAAACGAATATACGCAAAAGAAACCGACAGTTCCAAATTACTTGACCGTAATGACAGCCCTGCTGACAGCGCTCATGCAGAAAAATCCGGCCAAACCCCGCTTTTTGGCAGGATTAAGCGAAAACATATTTGTCCCGATATTGCTGGGCGGTGTGGCAAAAAGACCTCCGTTCTGATTTTCATTGCGGATGAGCGTGAGCCAGTAAAAGGTTTCCGGTGTAAGGCTGTGAATTTCCACGCGCACTTTGTCTCCAATGCTGTAGGGTTTGGAAAAATCGTTGATGGCGCCATAACGAATGGGCCAGATAAAAAGCCCTCCGTCCTGGGAAGAATTGGGGCTTCCAGCCTGATCGTAGGCCAGGTTCATATCAAAAATGCCGTTGCGGAAGGTATCGTTGTACCAGGTTTTAATCCAGTAGGTATTGCCCGTACCGGGAAGGTCATTGGCGGCGAGTTCCACGTACTTACCGGGTACAAATCCGGCATTGTCGCCGTTTTCATTTACCACAAACAGGCTGTCAATTTTGGCAGTCGGATTCATTTTGGAAAACCCGATGAGGGTATCGCCCCCTTCAATTACCACCAGGGCATAGGTACGGCCCACTGTAAAGGTATCCCCGGTTATGGGATTGGGTTTCCAGATGTAATTTCCATTGCCACTGTCGGAAAACAAAAATAGCCTTGGATTGGTAAAATCGGTTGTATCAATCAGCACAACGGTGGCTCCGCTCACGGGTGGCTCAGTGCCGGGTTTGGTAAAATAAGGTATACTGCGGGTGAGGCGTATGCGCTGAGGCCCGTCCAGGTTGTTTACAAAAGCGTCTATCACCAGCTTGGGTTCCCCTGCTTTCACATCCACGTCAATGGGATCTTCGCAGGCCGTAAAGACCATAACACCTAAAACCGGAAGTATCCATTTCCAAATCTTTCTCATTGTTAATTCCATTTAAAATTATATGAAACTGCCGGCACAAAACTGCCGATTACACTGTACCGTATAGCCTGGTTAATATTCTGCGCCTGGTAATTGGTTGCGAAGTAAATGGAGAAAGGGTTTCTGCGATTATAGGCATTGTATACGCTAAACACCCAGCTCTTTTCCCATTTCTTTGTCTTGCGTTTGGTATAGGTGGCACTCACATCCAGGCGGTGATAATCGGGGTTGCGCACATTGTTGCGGGCATTGGAACCGATATCAGGAATGATGTAACCCTGCACATTGTATTGGTTTGAGTAGAAAGTAGTGGGTGTTCCGGTGCTGTAAACAAAATTGGCAGAAGCATCCCATTTATCGCTGAGTTTGTATTGCAGCACTACATAAAGATTGTGCAGGCGATCAAAACGCATAGGGAACCAATCGTCGTTGTTAATGCCCTTTACCTGTCTTTCGCTTCGGCTGAGGGTGTAGGAAATCCATCCCGTAAGGTTTCCAGATGATTTGCGGATATAAAACTCTGCTCCATAAGCCCTGCCTATCCCGTTCAGCAATTCACCTTCCAGCAATTCGTTGAGCAGCAAATCAGCACCGTCCACATAATCCACCTGGTTTTGAAGGCTTTTATAATAGGTTTCAAAGGAGGCTTCAAAATCATTTCCCGAAGGACCAAAATTGCGAAAATACCCTATGGTATATTGGTCGGCTTTCTCTGGCTTAATGTTATTCGTGGTAGGTTGCCACACATCAAACGGCACACTCGCAGAGGTATTGCTTATGAGATGCAGGTTTTGCACCATACGGTTGTAGCCGCCTTTGACACTGGACGCGTTGTTCAGCTGATACTTAAATCCAAAACGCGGCTCGGGATTGATGTAGGAAGCGATGGTTTCGCCCGCTCCGAAATCGCGGGTATTATTCAAAATCTTTCTTCCGTTAGGGGTAGCAGCATCGTCATAATAATAGGCTTTCCCTTTGCCCAAATAATGCCAGCTGCTTACCCGAAGACCCAGGCGATAGCTGAATTTACCCGAAGGATTGAATTCATCACCCACATAAACTGCATTTTCCAGTGCGTATTTATCAGGCAGGCTGAAGTTGAAGGAACCGCTGCTGCTGCTCGCCACTGCAGAACCTGGCTTGAAATTATAAAAAGTGCTCTGAGAACCAAATGTAAGCTGATGCTTCGGTGTGAGGTAATAGTTAAAATCCAGCTTGGCGCTGTTGTTCACAATAAAGCTCTTCCAGTTGAATGTCAGATCCCGGTTTTTAAATTCAATATCGTAGCGGTAACGGCTGTAGAAGTAAGTGAAATTGGAGAAGAGTTTTTTGTTGAATACATGATTCCAGCGTGCGGTAACAGTGCTGTTGCCCCATTTAACTCCAAAGGCGTTAGGCGCGCTAAAGGCATCATCGCCAAAATACGCACTGATATAGTAATGGTCTCGTCCGCGGCTGTAATTCACCTTGGCTGCCAGGTCATAAAAATAAAACTGGCTCCCGGACAGGTTGCTTCTGAGAAAGGGTCTTGCAAGCGCATCAATATAGCTGCGGCGCCCTGCCACCATAAAACTGGCTTTATTTTTCACAATGGGGCCTTCCAAGGTAAGCCGGCTAAAGATGGTTCCCACGCCGCCATTGGCCTGAAACTGCTTTTTATTGCCTTCTTTCATGCGCACATCCAGTGTGCTGCTGAGTCGTCCGCCATATTGTGCCGGAATACCGCCTTTTACGAGTTGTACATCTTTTACCCCATCAGGATTAAATATGCTGAAAAACCCGAACAGGTGGGCCGAATTAAATATAGGCGCCTCATCCATAAGAATAAGATTCTGGTCAATACCGCCACCCCGCACATTGAAACCTGTTGCTCCTTCACCTACGGTAGATACGCCGGGCAGGAGCTGAACCGCTTTGATTACATCGGCCTCACCTAGAAATGCAGGAATTTTCTTAATGGTCTGGCTGTTGATGCTTTGTGTGCTGATATCAATTTTTCGCACGTTGTCATTCCGGTTGGCGCGGATACTTACCTCTCCCATTCCCACACTTTGTTTTAGCAGGCTAATGTTAAGAATAACATGGGTATCCAGTTTGACCGAAATTTCAGAGGCGTCATATCCGGGGGCCTTAATTACCATTGGATAGATTCCGGTTTCCAACGTAATACTGAAGAAACCGTATGCATTGGTGGCAACAGACATGCTGCCATTTTGCAAAGCAACTACTGCACCACTGATGCTTTCAGAGGAAGCACTGTCTCGAACATAACCACTCAGGGTAAACTTTTGCTGGGCCTGCAAGGCAGAAAACCCAAATAACAGCAACAACAACAAATATCTCGGCACGCGGTACAAAGTTACGAAGTAACAAAAGTTGCGGAATATTGTTCATAAAAATCAGACTAACGCTCTTGGATATACGACATAAAAAAAGCCGCTGTCACCAGCGGCTTTTTTTATGTTATCGGTTGTTGATTACTCGATGATGAGCTTCTGTACACCCACGCCGTCATTAAACTGAAGACGGAGCATGTAGATACCTGAAGCGGCATTGAGGTTTACTACGTTGTGCACGGGGCTCAGGTTCATTTTCTGAACGCTGCGACCGTTGAGGTCAACCAACTCAGCGCTAACCAGGCTGCGGTTGGTCCAGTTGTTGTGGATTACCACCTGATTTTTAGCAGGGTTGGGGGCGATGGTTACGTTGCTGCCGAGGTTGTTCTCTCTCAGACCAACTGAACTAACCAGACCCATGCTCACCGCCAGGCGGGGAGACACATAACCCATGATGCTGTCTACATAAAGCATAGCGCGGGTTTTGCCAAAGATTTTGTGCAGGGGATTTGATGCGTTGCCATTGGCAATAACGGTAGCCGCGTTTGGAATACCCAAAGCCTTGATAGCGGTAGTATCCCACCACTCGTGAGGTCCTGATCCGTTTGCAGCACCTGCGATAGGGTACAAGCCATCAAGACCTTTGTTGATTTTGTTGGCCTGCATGGTATAAACATCCATCACTTTGCCTTTGTATGAAGCGTTGTTGCCAAATTTGTTGGTGCGCTCCATTACATCATAGCTGCCGGACACGTCGATTACGTTGAGGGGAGGATTGGTTCCGGGAACGCTAACAACACCCAGTTTGTAAGGCGCAAAGGGATCCTGAACACCGTGTACGCTGATGATGGGCAGGCTGCCTTTTTCCAGCCAGCTGCTGTCACCCAGTGCACCACCAATGTTAAAGGCAATAGCCACATCAGATGTATAGCCTTTGTGGTTTTCAATAACCATAGCACCGGTAGTTCCGGGGATTCTGAAGCCCAAGCGGTCACCCATGAGGGCGCTGTCCTGTACCATCCAGCGCTTGGCGTTCACGTTGTAGAATTTCTCCAGGCGAATTTCAGCCTGACGATCCAGGGTGGCATACGCCAAGGTTACATAACCACCGGTACCCTGACCGCCTACGGCAATCTTGGTTGAATCAATGGTGTAGGTATTTGCAGTGCTGGCGTCTTTTTTGAAGAAGCGAACGCAGGCAGCCAAATCCTGTACACCACGGTAAGCGGCATTGATGATGGTTTCGCGGCGAACATTTTCATCGGGGCTGCTGGGATTCCATCCAAGACGGTAGCTCATAGAAGCCACTACGTAACCGCGCTGAGCAAGCTTTGTGCAGAACGCCACGGTAGCACTGTCGTCGCGGGCGCCTGTTGGACCGTTGTTGACATAGCGGGGCAGGAAGTTTCCTGTGTGCAGGAAAATTACCAGCGGCTTCTTGGCATCGGTATTTCCGGTTGAGCTGTAAATGTCCATGGTCATGTTCTGAGGAGCAGGGCTGCCACCTGAGAGCACAGGCAAAATGGAGATGTGGGTTGCATACTGCACGTTCTTGGTTACCTGAACGGTGTTTGCTGCATAGATAGGATCCACGTACTTGATCTGCGCAAATGAAGCTGCAGCCAAAAGCAAGGTGGAAGCGGAAAGTAATAGTTTTTTCATGTATTGAAAAGATTTAGTATTTTGCGAAAGTAGGTAATTTTTGGTAATTTTATGAATTTCAGGGTTCGAAAGTAAGACTCACATATGCCATTCTTCCTATGCGGGGACCACCATACACCTGAAATACCATATTGTTTGTGAGGTTTGAAGCGCCAATTTTAAGGGTGGATTTCCACTTGGGGATAACCTTATTTACCTGGGCATCCAGCATCCAGTAGGACGGCACATCACCCGTAAACTGCGGCGAACCTTCGAAGCGATAGCCTTCAACATACTTGAAATTGATATTGAAACCGAAATTTTTAACCGACATGGTTTTACCCAGCAAGTTGAATTCCTTATTCATATCTGAAGCTCCGAACATCACATTGAACTTATGGCGGGGGGTGTTAAACGCGGGAATCAATGCATCGGTACTTCCACGCCTGTCCAGCACGTTCCAGCTCCAGTTGCCGCCTACCATGAAGCACTTGGCAAAGAAATAATTGGCTCCTGCCGAAAACCCTTGCGTGCTAACTACATCGCGGCTGTTGGATGCTACGCGATAGGCCTGGGCTTTTGGGAAAGGTGAAAAGGTATCAAACGCCACATCCACCACTACACGGTAACCAATAAAGTTCGTGTAGTAACTGAGGTAATAACCCGCATCAACCATAAGTTTTCCATCCAGCAGTACTCCTTTGTATCCGATTTCACCCGTTTTTACACTTTCAGGCCGGATAGGATCAATATTGAAGGGCTTGAGGGTATCACGGTTCAGTGTATTCAGGTAATCGAGGAAGTTGTTTACTTCACATACATTTTTCACACCATCCTTGTTGCCCAAAAGAATGGCACGGCCCACGTTGTAATACAGGTATTGATCCTGCAGCGTGGGGTTTCGGATGGCACTGCTAAAACTCCCTCTCCAGGTATTGCGCTTGTCTTTGCTGTAGATGATGGATGCTGCGGGCGAAAATAGAAACGGGAAGTTCTGGTTTTTATCAACCCTGGCCGTAGCATTAATTTTCCATCGGTTGCTCCAAAGCCTGCGCTCAAAGCCGCCATAAACCCCTGCTTCCACATTGGTAATGCGTGCATTTCCGGTATCCAGAAAAATGGTTCCGTTGGAATTGGGAGCGTACATCCTGGCACTAAAGCCGGTGGTGAACTTCCATTTTTGCACCGAAAATCTGCGTTCTCCCGTAAGGTGATACAATGCAGACTTATCAAAGAATCTTGACCCGACTGGTCCGCCTTCCCTATTATAGCTGTAGGCTTCTGTAATTTCTTTCTTTTTTGCCTCAAACTCGGGAGTACCAGGTACAAAACGGTCTGCATAGGGATCCGGGTAGGTCAATCCCTGGTAGTTTTCTGCGCGATTGGCCTGGGCACGGGCTTGAGCATGCCACCTAAAAATACTATCTGAAAATTTCCGCAATAACACATCCTGGTCTGATGCCCAGTTGGGATTGAAGTTGGGTAATCCGGGAATAAACGTTCCAAGCTGAGCATATCCTGGAAGGCTCCTTACCTTATTTGTCAAGTTGTTCAGCCAGTAATTCTGATAATCCGAAAACCAGTATCCACCAGGCTTAGAAGCTCCCTGCATGAGGAATGCGGTAAGAACGGCATCATAGGTTCTGCCCGCATCTTCGTTGGTTGCGTAAAATCGCAGATGGCCTTTTTTACCCAGCCATTCCAGGCGATTCTGAAAAAAGAGAATATCATTCAGGCTGTAGCGGTTATCACCCTGATATACTGTGGTACCCGTTCCAAAGTTGAAACCATACTGAATCTCATTTCGGTTATTGATTTTATATGCCAGAACCAGATTGGTCTTCAGGTTGCGGGTGTTATAATTTACCAGATCAATTTCATTGTATCCGTCGCGGTAATATGCGCCCAGACCCGGTGTTCTGCGTCGGTTTTCCATGGAAACCTGGTCGTTGGCAGCTGTTCCGAAAACCTCATCGCCATAGCGGTTTACGGCATCGTATCCACCCGGATTGCTTCGGCCTGCCTTACTATCCAGGGTGGGATCGTAATTGTCTGCCACCCAGTCGTAGGCACGCATGTAGCTGATGCCGGTTTTGAAGGCAAAAACTTCACGCCCCTTTTTGTTCTTATACGCCTTGGCATAGCGCAGCATTACCTGTCCCAGTTCACGCTCACCCACCTTTACCTGCGCAGTAAGACCCTGGTGTTTCCATGGATCTTTGGTGGTCATATTTATTACTCCATTGAAGGCATTCGGTCCATAATATGCACTGCTGGCACCCACCACGATTTCAGTGTTGGCCACATCCAATTCGTTGGCACCCAGAAAATTTCCGAGGGAAAAGTTCAAACCCGGCGCCTGGTTGTCGACACCATCGATTAGCTGCAAACTTCTTACCGGGCTTGTACTGTTAAAACCACGGGTATTTACAATGCGGAAGCCCAGGCTGGCAGCCGTAACGTCAACACCCCGGAGGTGACCGAGACCTTCGTAAAAATCGCTGGCAGGGGTTTCCTTAATGGCTTTGGCATTGAGGCTCTCTACAGTAACCGGACTTTCGCGCAGTTTCTCTTTTTGCCTGCTATGGCTTATAGTGACCTGCCCCACACCCTTGGCAACCGATTCCATTTCTATGGTTATCTCCGTAACGGCGGTGCTGTTTACACTGTATGCCATTTCCTGGAAATCCATGGCAGTAATCTGAACAGATTTAGCCCCTTTCAGGTCTATGCGAAAAGCCCCTGTGCTATCGGTAGATGACGCTCCACCTCGCCAGATTAGGCTTGCATACGGAACGCCCATGCGGGTTTCCTTATCTATGACCTTTCCTGAAAGGACTTGAGACCAGGCTGAAAATGATGTGCAAAGGCAGATAACTGTTAGTAAAAGTATTCTCATAGAGGAAAGAATAGAGGTGCAATATAGGGCAATTTCAGAAAATATAACTTTACATCTTTACAAGCCCCCTATTGATGAAGATAGCGCATATCTTTGCGAACCTTTCATGGTCAGCAAAGACATCCTCCTTCTCGCCTGGAAAACCATGTGTACCGCAAGGGCCATGGCACGTATATACGACGATAACCGGCCGATAACAAAATATGTACACAGCACTTCCAAAGGGCATGAAGCCATTCAGCTGGCTACTGCGTGGCAGCTCAAGTCCATTGATTTCGCATACCCCTATTACCGCGATGAAAGCCTGTTGTTGGGAATAGGCATGGAACCCTACGAGCTGATGCTGCAGCTGCTGGCCAAGGCCGACGACCCATTCAGCGGAGGCAGAAGCTACTATTCGCATCCATCTCTAAAACAGCCCGATAAACCCAAAATTCCCCATCAGAGCAGTGCCACCGGTATGCAGGTAATTCCAGCCACCGGAGCAGCTCATGGCATAAAATATCTTGAAAAACAGGGCCTTCTGAAAGGCGCTGAAAAACCCATTGTGCTTTGCTCTCTTGGCGATGGCAGCGTAACCGAAGGCGAAGTGGCCGAGGCTTTCCAGATGGCTGTTTTACATAAATTGCCCATACTGTATCTGGTGCAGGACAACGACTGGGGCATCAGTGCCAGCGGCGATGAAATGCGCGCCATGGACGCGTTTGAATACTCCCTGGGATTCAAAGGTATGCGTCGCCTGCGTATCAACGGCAGCGATTTTGTGCAGTGCTACACGGAAATGGAAAAAGCGGTTCAGTCTGTAAGGCAAAGCCGTGCTCCCATGCTGGTGCATGTGAAAGTGCCCTTGCTTGGCCACCATACCAGCGGCGTGCGCAGCGAATGGTACCGTGACGACATGGAGGAGCACGAAAGGCTGGATCCGCTGCCACAGCTGAAAAGCCTGCTGCTGAACCTGGGTGAAAAGGAAGAAACCCTGCAATCCATTGCAGACGAGGCAGAAAAGCTTGCCTTGAATGACTTTGAGCGCGCAAAAGCCGCTCCCGATCCCACACCGGACATGCTTTACCTGCACGAGTTTGCGCCATCACCCATCACCGAAGAAAAAGGGGTGCGTGAACCTGCAGGCAAAGAACCTATCATCATGGTGGATGCAGCATTGTATGCGGTGGATGAAATTTTAAAAAACAACCCTGACGCGCTGCTTTACGGTCAGGATGTGGGCAAACGCCTGGGCGGCGTGTTCCGCGAGGCGGCTACCCTGGCCCAGAAATACGGTGACCACCGTGTTTTCAATACTCCCATTCAGGAAGCATACATCGTGGGAAGCACCGCCGGCATGAGTGCCGTAGGCTGCAAACCCATTGTAGAAATACAATTTGCCGATTACATCTGGCCGGGTATAAACCAGCTGGTGGAAGAACTCAGCAAATCCTGCTATCTGAGCAACGGAAAATATCCCGTGGCCTCGGTAATCCGAGTGCCCACAGGCGCTTATGGCGGTGGCGGTCCCTACCACAGCGGTACGGTGGAAAGCAGCATTTTGCCCATCAAAGGCATCAAAATAGCCTATCCTAGCAACGCCGCCGATATGAAAGGACTGATGAAATCAGCGTGGTACGATCCCAACCCGGTGGTGATGTTTGAGCACAAAGGCATTTACTGGAGCAAGGTTGCCGGAACAGAATCAGCCAAAACACCCGAACCCGATGAGGAATATGTGATTCCTTTTGGAAAAGGCCGTGTGGCACTGGATTGCAGCAGCGAAGCCCTGAACCGAGGTGAAACATGCGCCGTAATAACCTATGGAATGGGTGTTTACTGGGCCATGTCTGCTGCCAAAGCCTTCCCAGGACAAGTGGAAATCATCGACCTGCGGACCCTGGCACCCTATGACGAAAAACTGGTTTTTGACACCGTTAAAAAACACGGGAAAGTACTCGTTTTAACGGAAGAAACCCTGCGTAATTCCTTTGCAGAAGCCCTTGCCGGGCGCATTGCACAGCATTGCTTCGCCCAACTGGACGCACCGGTACAGACCCTGGGCTCTGCCGATTTGCCTGCTATTCCGCTAAACATGGGACTGGAAGCGGAAATGCTGCCCAGCGCCTCCAAAGTGGAAGCCGCTTTGGAAGAATTGCTGTCGTGGTAACCCTAAACTGACACATTTTTACGAACTTTGCAACGCAAAGTGCCTGATTTGACAACTTTTGGAAATTTGTCAAATCTGACCCAACCCAAAACCCATGTCAGCATTCACCCTGAACAGCATAGAAGAAGCCATTGAAGACATTCGCCGCGGCCGCGTGGTGATTGTGGTAGATGATGAAAACCGCGAAAATGAAGGCGATTTTCTCACCGCAGCACGCAATATGACCCCCGAACTGGTAAACTTCATGGCCAAAGAAGGCCGAGGCCTCATCTGCGTTCCCCTCACCGAAGACCGCTGCGAATCGCTGAACCTGGGCATGATGGTGGGATCCAACACCGCCACCCATGAAACGGCATTTACCATTTCGGTGGATTTGCTCGGAAACGGCTGCACCACAGGCATCAGCGCCCATGACCGCGCCAAAACCATTCAAGCGCTGATAGATCCAAACACCAGAGCAGAAGATCTGGGCCGTCCCGGACATATTTTTCCCCTGAAAGCCAAGGCTGAAGGGGTGCTAAGGCGCGCCGGACATACCGAAGCCGCGATTGATCTTTCAAGGCTCGCCGGTTTTGAACCCGCGGGCTGCATCGTGGAAATATTGAACGAAGATGGCAGTATGGCCCGCCTGCCTGATTTGATTGAGGTTGCCAAAAAGTGGGACCTTAAAATCGTCAGCATAGAAGACCTGATACGCTACCGCCTGCAACACGAAACCCTGATCCGTCGTGAAATCAGTGTGGATATGCCCACCCGCTTTGGCGATTTTGAACTGGTAGCCTACAAACAAAGCAACACCGATCAGGAGCACCTCGCATTGATCAAAGGCAAATGGGAGCCCGGTGAAGCCATCCTTACCCGTGTGCACAGCAGCTGCCTCACCGGCGATATTTTCGGTTCCTGCCGATGCGATTGCGGTGAACAACTGCAAAAAGCCATGGAAAAGATCGAAGCCGAAGGAAAAGGGGTGATTGTGTACATGAACCAGGAAGGTCGCGGCATTGGCCTTCTTAATAAGCTAAAGGCCTACAAACTGCAGGAGCAGGGACTGGATACCGTAGAAGCCAACCTGCAGCTGGGATTCAAAATGGACGAGCGTGATTACGGCGTGGGAGCTCAGATCCTGCGCGACCTGGGTGTAAGCAAAATGAAGCTTATGAGCAACAATCCCCGCAAGCGAACCGGACTGATTGGCTACGGCCTGGAAATCATAGAAAATGTGCCGCTGGAAGTGGAACCCAATCCCCACAACGCCGGCTACCTGGCTACCAAGAAAAATAAAATGGGGCACACCCTCAAATAACCGCCACATGGACTTTCTGACCATCAACCCCAAAGAAACGGCTCTTCCCCAGCTGCACCAATACCTACTGGGCAGTGTGGGCCCAAGGCCTATTTGCTTTGCCAGCACCATCGATGCCGAAGGCAAGCCCAACCTGGCGCCTTTCAGCTTTTTTAATGTGGTGAGCGCCAATCCGCCGGTGCTGGTATTTGCACCCAATAACAGCGGTCGCGATGGCTCACCCAAACACACCTACCTGAATGTGAAGGAAGTGCCCGAAGTGGTGGTGAATGTAGTTACCTACGGCATGGTGCAGCAGATGAATGTGGCTGCAGCGCCTTGGGACAGAGGCATCAGCGAATTTGAAAAAGCCGGATTCACACCCATTGCCTCAGAACTCATTAAACCCTTGCGGGTGAAGGAAAGTCCGGTTCAGTTGGAATGCCGTGTGATGGAAGTGAAAGAGTTTGGAACCGGCGGCGGTGCCGGAAACCTGGTGATGGCCGAAGTGCTGAAAATCCATATCAATAAGGGTGTTATCGGAGCAGACGGCAAAATTGACCAAACCAAAATTGATTTGGTTGGCAGAATGGGCGGAAGCTGGTATTGCCGCACCACACCCGACGCCCTGTTTCAGCTGGCACAGCCCATGCAACCCACCATCGGTTATGATGCTTTGCCTGAAAATATCAAAAACAGCCAAATTCTAAGCGCCAATGATATCGGTTTGCTGGCCACCCTGCCTGCTTTTCCCGATGCGGAAATAGTGGCATTTGTCAGAGAAAAATACGGTACCGAAAACCGAGAAGAAATGGCCAAGAAATTGATTGCTTTAGGCAATCCGGCTGAGGCGCTGGCATTATTGATGCATTAAGATAGGCGCATCCCACCGAAAATCGTATTTTTGCAGTTTCATTGAAACCGTAATCTCAGAATATGTATCCAACGCTGAAACAGATGAACTGGCCTGCTATTGAGGCCGAAATCCTTAAATTCTGGGAAGAAAACGGCATTTTTGAAAAAAGCATCCAAAACCGTCCTGCCGACAAGGGGTTCACCTTCTTTGAAGGCCCGCCCAGTGCTAACGGCATGCCCGGTATTCACCACGTGATGGCCCGCGCCATCAAGGATATTTTCTGCCGCTACAAAACCCTGCAGGGATATCGCGTAGAACGCAAAGCCGGTTGGGATACCCACGGCCTTCCCATTGAACTGCAGGTGGAAAAACGCCTTGGCATTCGCAAAGAAGACATTGGTGTAAAAATCAGCGTAGAGCAATACAACGCCGAATGCCGCAAGGATGTGATGATGTTTAAGGATGTGTGGGACGACCTCACCCGCAAAATCGGCTACTGGGTAGATTTGCAGGATCCTTACATCACCTACGAAAACAACTACATTGAAACCCTTTGGCATTTGATCAAAATGCTGCACGACAAGGGTTTGCTCTACAAAGGATACACCATTCAGCCCTTCTCTCCCGCCGCAGGTACGGGCCTTTCCAGCCACGAACTCAACCAGCCGGGCACCTACAAAATGGTGAAGGATACCACCATTGTGGCACAGTTCAAAGAGCAGGGCACCGAAAACCACTATTTCCTGGCCTGGACCACCACACCCTGGACCCTGCCCGGAAACACAGCCCTGGCTGTGGGTGCCAAAATTGAATATGTGCAGCTGGAAACGCTGAATCCCTACACGGGTCAGCAGCAGTTTGTAACACTGGCCAAAGCCCTTGCAGGCAAGTATTTTCAGCCAGAAGGAGAAAACGCAGATTTCGCAAGCTGGAAGCCCGGAGATAAGATATTGCCCTGGAAACTGATTTCCAGCTGTAACGGTAAGGATTTGGCTGGCAAACACTACGAGCAGTTGTTGCCCTATATGCAGCCCGAATCAGGCGATGCTTTCAAGGTGGTTTGTGCCGATTTTGTGAGCACGGAAGACGGTACCGGTATCGTACACATCGCGCCCAGCTTTGGTGCCGATGACTTCAAAACCGCCCGCGAAAACGGTATAGGAAACCTTACTCCTGTTGATAGAAAAGGCCGTTTCACAGAAGAAATCACCGATTTTGCAGGCGAATTCGTGAAAGAATCTTTCCTCACAGAGGAAGAAAAAGAAGCCGAGCGCCTCAAACAGGGCCGCGACAAATACCTGAGCGTGGATGAGCGCATCGCCATCAAGCTGAAACAGGAAAACAAAGCCTTCAAAGTAGAAAAATACGAGCACAGCTACCCCCATTGCTGGCGCACCGATAAACCCATTCTGTACTATCCGCTTGAAAGTTGGTTCATCAAAACCACCGCCCTGAAAGACCGCCTGGTGGAGCTGAACAAAACCATCAACTGGAAACCCAAGAGCACAGGCGAAGGCAGGTTTGGCAACTGGCTTGAAAACCTGGTAGACTGGAATCTAAGCCGAAGTCGATACTGGGGTACACCGCTGCCCATCTGGACATCAGAAGACGGCGCCGAAATAAAGTGCATCGGCAGCATTGATGAACTGTATAACGAAATCAGCAAAGCCAATGCGGCATTAGGTCTGCAGCAATCGCTGGACCGTGAAAAACTGGACCTGCACCGCCCCTACGTGGATTATATCACGCTGGTGAGCGACAGCGGCAAGCCCATGAAACGCGAAACCGACCTGATTGACGTGTGGTTTGACAGTGGCGCCATGCCCATGGCACAGTGGCACTGGCCGTTTGAAAACAAAGAACTCTTTGAGCGCAACGAAGTAGCCGATTTTATAGCCGAAGGCGTGGACCAGACCCGTGGCTGGTTCTTTACCCTGCACGCCATTGCCGTATTGCTTTTTGACCGTGTGGCCTTCCGCAACGTCATCGCCAACGGTTTGGTGCTGGATAAATTCGGCAACAAAATGAGCAAGCGCCTCAACAATGCCGTAGACCCCTTTGAAGCCGTGGCCAAATATGGTGCCGATGCCGTTAGGTGGTACATGGTAACCAATGCCCCGCCCTGGGACAACCTCAAATTTGACATTGCCGGTGTGGAAGAAGTGCAGCGCAAATTTTTCGGCACACTCTACAATACCTACGGATTTTTTGCCCTGTATGCCAACATTGACAAGTTTGTATACGATGCCGGCAAAGCCATTCCCCACGCAACTCTCCCCGAACTGGACCGCTGGATTATCAGCCGCAAAAACAGCCTGATACAAACCGTGCAGGAAGCCATGGACGACTACGACCCCACCCGAGCTGGCAGGGCCATAGAAACGTTTGTATGCGATGATCTCAGCAACTGGTATGTGCGTCTGGGTCGCAAACGCTTCTGGCGCGGCGACATGAACGAAGACAAACAGGCAGCCTACGAAACCCTGTATCACTGCTTGCTGGCCGTATCACAACTGATGAGTCCGCTGAGCCCATTCTTCGCCGACTGGCTATTCAGAAGCCTCACGGCAACCGAAACAGCCGAGGAAAGCGTGCATCTCACCTTGATGCAGTCAGCGGACAGCACCCGAATTGATAACGAACTGGAGGAAACCATGCAGATTGCCCAGCAACTCAGCAGTATGGTGCTTTCACTGCGCAAAAAAGAAAAAATCAGGGTGCGCCAGCCCCTGCAGAAGGTTATGATTCCCGTGCTGGATGAAACCTTTGGCAAAAGGCTAAACCACATTGCAGATTTGTTTATGGCTGAAGTGAACGTGAAGGAAATCCAGACACTCTCTGCCGATAACAACCTGATTGTCAAAAAAATAAAACCCAACTTCAAAACCCTGGGACCCAAGCTGGGTGCGGACATGAAGCAACTGGCGCAGGCAGCGCAGAATTTTACGGCCGAGCAGATTAAAACCCTCGAAAAAGCAGGTGTTTTAAATGTGGATCTCGGAAACCGACAGTTTGAACTGGAACTGGCCGATGTGGAAATTCTAACACAGGATATGCCAGGCTGGCTGCTGAGCACCGAAGGCAACCTGACCGTGGCGCTGGACGTAAACATTACACCCGAACTGAAGCAGGAGGGCAATGCAAGAGAGCTGGTGAACAGAATTCAAAACCTGCGCAAAGACTCAGGTCTGGAGGTTACGGACCGCATCCTACTGCACTTTGCCGGCCCCAAAGAACTGGAAGAAAGCATACGTGCATTTAAATCGTATATTTGCACTGAAACGCTTGCCGATGATGTTCTTTTTGACAGTAACACAGACGGAGAGGCCATTGAGATAGAGGAATATGTCGCCAAGCTCAAACTCATAAAAACACAATAACCCTAAAAACTTAATCTGACCTACCATGGAAAAAACCCGTTACAGTGACGATGAATTGCAGGAATTCAAAGACATTATCCTGAAAAAACTTGGAACCGCCCGTGAGGAATTCACCACCCTACAGAAAAGTTTGAAAGACGGCAATGAAAACGGCACCGACAGTACCAACAACAACTACCTGACCCTGGATGACGGCGCCGACACATTCGAGAAAGAAAACACCACGCAGCTGGCTGCCCGACTGATGAAGTTTATTCAAAACCTGGAAGCCGCACTTATTCGTATTGAGAATAAAACCTATGGTGTTTGCAAAACTACCGGCAAGCTCATCCCCAAGGAACGCCTTAGAGCCGTTCCCCATACCACGCAAAGCATAGAGGCCAAACTTGGAAAATCCTGAGACGGAAAAAACGAATCCTTCATTGTTGCGCAGTCCTAAATTCTGGCTGCCAACCGGCATTTTACTGCTTTGTCTGATTGTAGATCAGGCCATTAAAATTTACGTAAAAACCCACTACTGGCCGGGACAAATGGTGCCATTGCTTGGCAACTGGTTCAATATGTATTTTATTGAAAATAATGGTATGGCCTTTGGCATTGAACTGGGCGGCAGATTTGGGAAGTTTTTGCTCACCGGTTTCAGAATTGCCGTGAGCATCTTTGGTGCATGGTATTTGTGGCAGAACATTCGCAAATACGCACACACAGGACTATTGGTTTCCATCGCATTTATTTTGGCGGGTGCCATTGGCAACATTATTGACAGCGTTTTTTACGGAGTTTTGTTCAGGCACCGCAATTTTGACTACCAGGGCGGCTGGTTTGAAGGCCGGGTAGTAGACATGTTTTATGCACCCATTATCGAAAGTCGTTTCCCACATTGGTTTCCTTTCTGGAGTGGACAGGAATTTACCTTCTTTAGTCCGATCTGGAACTTTGCCGATGCCTGTATTACCATTGGTGTTGTGATTATCATTATCGGGCAGCACCGCTTTTTTGAGCAGGATTCAAAAAAAGAATCCGCCGGGTTACCGACAGATTCTTCTATGAACAACACACAAAATTAGAAAAACCTTAAAGACTAAAATCTTAGGCTTTAAACAAACAACTATTTGCAAAATAAAACCATTACTTCGCACCCTATTTGCGTAGTAAAATAAAGTCATTTTTATTTTTTATTTCCCGCTGCAAGCTCCTATTTTGCAGTGTAAAACAAATTATATAAACTTATTATCATGGAAAACATTGTATTTCTTATCGTCGGAATTGTCTTAGGTGTAATTGTCACTTATTTCATTGTTAAATCTCAATTTTCAGGCAAACTCGCCGCTACCGAAACATGGAAGCAGCAGGCAGATCTGGTTCCCGCACTGCAGCAGGAAAATAAAGACCAGTATGCACGCATCGCTTCACTGGAGGCAGATGTAAAAAACCTGACCGAACAAAACAAAAACCTGCAGCAAAGCAATGAAGCAACCGAAAAACTGATGCGGAAAATAATGCAGGAAGTAACCAATGAAGGATTGGTAAAACAAGGGCAGGTACTTACCCAGCAGCAGGAAAAAACCCTGGGCGATATCCTGAATCCGCTGAAAGAAAAACTGAAGGAATTTGAACAAAAAGTGGAAACCACCCGGCAGGAAGCCAATACCGGTAACACCCAATTGCTGGAGCAGATTAAAAACCTGACCGTACTGAACAATACCATTACCGAACAAACCCAAAACCTCACCAACGCACTGAAAGGCAATACCAAAATGCAAGGTGGCTGGGGCGAAATGATTCTGGAGCGGGTACTTGACAGCAGCGGACTGACCAAAGGCCGTGAATACGAAACCCAGTTTGTTACTTCATCCTCATCCGGTGCCACCATCAAGCCCGATGCCGTGATATTTCTGCCCGAAGAAAAAAACATCATTGTGGATGCCAAGGTAAGCCTTACCGCTTATGAACAATTCACGGGTGCCACCGACGGTTCTCCTGAAAAAGAGCTTGCCCTGAAAGCCCATGTAACATCACTGAAAAACCACATCAAGCAACTATCTGAAAAAGATTACCATACAGCCCTTGACCTAAAATCACCGGAATTTACACTCATGTTCATTCCCATAGAGTCGGGTTTTGCACTGACCATGCAAACCGATAAGGAATTGTTTGAGTTTGCCTGGAGCAAAAAAATTGTGCTGGTTTCGCCGTCAACCCTGCTGGCATCGCTGCGCACCGTAGCCTCGGTATGGAAAGCGGAAAACAGCAACAAAAACACGCTGGAGATTGCCAGACAGGCGGGAGAAATGTATGATAAATTCGTGGGTTTTGCCGAGACCCTAAATGAAGTGGGTTCGGCCATTTCAAAGGCAGACGCCAAATACCACGAAGCCGTAAACAAACTCAGTACCGGCAGAGGCAATCTGGTTAAACGGGCTGAAAGCCTGCGCAAGCTGGGTATCAAAACCACCAAGGGCCTACCGGCCAATATGATTCCCGATGCGGAGGATATTGGCATGGAAGGAGAACTTCCCGCCAGTATTGAAACCGATGAACCGGAGGCATAATCCTTCTGCTTTGCCTATCTTCGCTGGCCAATGCGCAAGCTGATACGCGGTTTTAAGGCTTTAACACGGATTATCCGGCAACCCCACCTGCTGAACCTGGTGCTGGATGAGGATACCGCTTGGGAAGAAAAACTGCGCAAACTGAAAGGCAAGGCCTACCGGCTTCCCAGCCTGGATATAAGGTTGCTGCTAAAACCCGAAGGACAAACTGTTGCTCCCTTTGCCTTTCTGGATGGCGGTTCGCTGCCTACCGATCTGGCTCTGCTCAAATCGCTGGCTGCAGGAATACCCGGCTGTCGCTATTTTGAAATCGGCACCTGGCGTGGAGAAAGCGTGGCCAATGTGGCTGCGGTGGCCAAGGAATGCACCACACTCAATCTATCACAGGAGCAGATAAAAGCACTGGGACTGCCGGATGCCTACGCAGATTTACACGGATACTTTTCAAAAGCATTGCCCAATGTAACCCAGCTATATGGCGACACCGCAACCTTTGATTTTGCAGCATTAAACCGGCAATACGATCTCATATTCATAGACGGAGACCATCACTATTCAATGGTAAAATCCGATACGGAAAACGTGTTTAAACACCTGCTGCACGAAAACAGCGTGGTGGTGTGGCACGATGCGGCCTACACACCCGAGAAACTCCGTCCGGAAGTGATTTACGGCATATTACAGGGAACACCTGCCGCTTTGCACCACCATATTTACCACATCTCCAACACCCAGTGCGCAGTCTACCTGCCCCAGGGCCAATGGGAAACCTTCATCCTGAACCCGCCCCACAAACCCGATTTTGCGTTTGAGGTTGGGTTGAGGGTGGTTTGAGGGTGTTTGGTTTAATGGTCTGATTGTTTATTCGTTTAATCGTTTATTTGGCACTTCCTCTGCGAAACTCCGCGCAACTCTGAGGAACTCTGTGGCCGCATGGTTTTTTATTTGTCTATTGGATTGACCGGATTGAGAGCGCAATCTAGCAGAAATAGCTTTTAGCGTTTTTTATTGTAGTTTTTATTCTTATTTTTTATACTTTTGTGGATTCATAAATATAATCACGATTATGGCCCTAACCCAGATTGAATTTGAACATATTATGTCATTACAAAAGCAATTTGAAGACAGCATTACGCCGCTGATTTTGGGTCCGGGACCTATTCGTTGGACTAGAATTTTGGTTTCAACGGAAACCAAGGAAGAATTTATAATGGATTATCGCAAAGGTCATATATCAATCTCTAAATTCACCATCAACCACCGCTTCAGAAACAGTGTAAATTTATTACGATACGATCATACCGGCCGCCACACTAACCCCGACGGAGTAACCCTGGATGGACCACACATTCATCTGTACCGCGAGGGATTTGATGATAAATTTGCCGTACCGGCAACAGAAATGGGAATAAATATTTCTGATGAAATTCAGTTAATATTCCGTAAAGTTTTGCAAATTTGTAATATTCAAAATTCCCCTGCCATCAATTTAAATCTGCTGTAATTGGATTGCCAACCCATAATATCGTCATATTTGCAATGGATAAAAGACAACACGGTCGTAAAAACCTTGCAGGAGGGCAAAGCATGCAGTATTTCAACCCCTTTTCTGGACAGACACAACGATCATGTTGATATATACCTGTTTAAAGACAACGGTCAAATTAGGTTATCCGATAATGGAGATACTATCAACGATTTGAGGATGTCCGGTTTTGAAATAAATACAGCTAAACGCAAGCAGATTCTCGAAACCACACTAAACGGTTTTGGCGTAAAGATTGGATCAGATGATGAACTTTTTCTGGACGCGGACATAAAAAATGTGGGGCAGAAAAAACACTACCTGTTGCAGGCCATACTGGCTGTTAATGACATGTTCAATTTATCGCAGGCTGTAGTAGCTTCTCTTTTCAAAGAAGACGTGGAAACTTATTTCAAAGCCAATTCAATCTTGTTCAATAAAGATGTAAAACTAACAGGCAAAAGCGGATTTGACCACAATGTTGATTTTTTGATTCCGGCATCAAGAACCAAACCTGAGCGGCTCATTAAAACCATTAATCAGGCTGGAAAAGAAACCGTACTTAGCGCAATCATGGCTTTTAATGACATTGAACAAATAAGAGGAAGCAACACCGGACGCTATGTTTTATTCAACGATATGGACAAAGCCGCCTCTGCGGAAGCCATAGCAGCACTTACCAATTATGGTGTACAGCACATTGCCTGGAGTGAAAAAGAACAGTGTATTGAAAAGTTTGCTCTGAACTGATATAGAGGAATTACCTACCTTCTATGGTTTTATTGGTTTAAAGATTTGTTGGCATTTAACATAACCCCTTATTCGCAGAGTATTTGCACTCATCTAATCCCCTCTTGAGAGGGGTAAATGCGCCATGCAAGATACCGGTGCTCAGCAACCGGGGTGTGTTGTGCGGTGGAAAACATGTGTTTTTGGATTGTAGAAAATAAACACACCCCAGATTTTGCCAAAATTTAATAAACTTTAGCCCCATAAAGGAGATGAGCTGTGATAAGAATTTATCTGTGGATTTTATAAAAATAGGTTGGTAGCCCAATAATAAGTGCCATTAATACACCAACCCAGACATCGGTAAAATCGTATTTGTATGAAATATAGGCAAAAACAACAACTACAATAGTGAGAATTAATGATGCTCTTCTCGATTTAAAACTGGATATAAATATAGATGGAAATATAAATAATAAAAAAGCTATAGCTATTTGTAAAACATTTAAATCAAAATGAATTGCCAGAATCAGCAATCCCGAAAATAACAAACCAATAATAATTCCAGTAATTGTTTTAGTCATTTTAATCTGTATTTTCCTGGAGATACCCTCACGAAGTATTCTGTATAGCCACCTGGATTTCCCACTGCATGTTTACTTAAAAATGCAGGGCTACGTAATAGTAAATTATTGCAAGCCCTGTTCACATCAGCGACATCAAAGGGCTGTGCCAGAATATTGTCTGACACAGCCTGTCTGATTGTATTGTTCAATCTGCTCATTTATCTCAAATTCTTTGTAATAACCTGCAGGGGCTTTACAATCATGTAAAAAGTCAACTTCTTTAAAACAGTTGATTTCTCAATTACACTGGCAGCTTTGGGTCCATGGGTGTAATACCATGAAGTAAATTGAACACCCCACTCTCTCTTTAGCAACCAATTATCACGGAATAATCTCAAATCCATGACTACCGGATGGTTATAATCACCCATGGCAGCAGTTGCAATGAAACAGCCACCTGTTTTGACCTTCACAGCTAATGAATCAGTGTATTTTGTACTATCGTAAAAATTATTATAAAATTGACGACATAACAATTTAAAATTATCCAGTGCCTTACCTTCAAAATCACAGTAACTATCGCCTGTTATTCTTATTTCTACTTTTGAAGATTCACATATTTTCATTAAAATATCCTGACTAATGCGGTAATAAACCGATTCCTCTTGACCTAAATCAACATAGCTATCACCTATTTTGGTATGCCCTAAAACCTTAGAGTAGTTCTCAACAGCATCAACATCAAATTTTTCACTGTCTGTTCTAATTACAATTTTTCCGTTTCTAATAAACAACCATTGCTTAGTGTTTAAAACAACATCAATCAATATTGAATCTATTTCAGGTGATTTAACATGTCTCAAGCCAATTTGAAATCTGTAATTGCCAATTTGACCAAGATTGACAGTTTTGGGATTTGATACCGTGGTGGTTTTCTCCGCAAATTTGTCATAGGATGAAGAAATGAATTGTTTTTGCATTTTATTTTTTATTAAGGTTTTTTAATATTTTGTTGTATATAGCATCGTAATTATTTATTAGTTGATCACGCTTCTTAATGAAGTTTAAGTCCTGAATGTAATTTTCTGGTTTCGAATAATATTTATATTCTTTAAAATTTTTTTTGCCAAATTCGCTAATGACCATTTTTTCAACTAACAGGTCTGTAATGTTATTACTAAACTCTTTTCCTATTGATTTTAAATAAATACTTACTTGATTAAAACTGGCGCATGTAATTATGCAGTTGGATACAGACAATAAAACATCTAGATATATTTCAAAACCACCCCAATAATCCTCTGATATTTTTGAAATATATTCTATTATTTTCAACACTTCTATAAATTCTATAGCATCTAATTCATCGTTACTTAGAATATGCTTTAATAGCAATGCCTTGGACTTTCTAAACAAAATAATAGGATGTTTTTTATACTTTGATTTATCAATACTATCTAATATTTCATCAATATTGTAAATGCTCAAATTATTCTCTATTGAATCTTTAAACTTAAGTAATTCAACGCATAATCCAATGTTTTTATAATCAGAATCACAGAACTCACATTTTACATTATCTATTGTGATAGTTGCTGTACACATATCGCAAACTACATATTCTCTCATATTGTTACATCCCCTAAATATCTTTAAGTAAAATGGCCTTTTTATCTTCAAATTCAGCCTGGGTTATAGCCCCTAATTCTAATAATTCCTTTAATTTTTTCAGTTTTTCCATAGGATCGAGAGAACCATTGTTGGGATTATTAAGACTTGAACTCATCATCTGCGGCAACAACATGCCTAATGCCAGGCCTGCTCCGGTATTAAAGGCATCGCCAGAGTTCCCATTATTTGCAGCGTCGCCTATCGCATTTGCAACCTGAAATTTCATGTATTGATCCAAATTGCCCAATGCGCCCATTCCACTCCTCGTGTCTATTAACTTCTGCACTTCTTCAGGTACTGAGATACTCTGAATATAAAAATCATGGATCTTCAAGCCCAAACCGGCAAAGTCACTATCCAATTCGGTTCTTGTTACAAGATTTAATTTTTCTATACTTTGGGAAATATCAAATACTGATTTTAGCTCTCTGGCTAAAACGGTATTCATTTTTGATATTATAATCCCTTTCAAATAATCCTGTATGCTTTCTGTGCTAAACAACCCTCTTGTGCCCACGACTTTGTTTACAAAAAGCATCGCATCCTGAATCTGAATGGAATAGCTTCCAAAAGACCGTAAACGAACCGCATTCAATTCTTTATCTCTAAATAAAATAGGTTCACGGGTTCCCCATTTTAAATTAGAAAACAATTGCTTTCCAACAAATACAACTTCAGCTCTAAACGGCGATGTTGGACCATAACCAAATGATGTAACCCATTTTCCTATAACAGGAATATTCTGCGTTTCCAATACATGGCGGCCTGGCCCAAACACATCAAGTGCCTGACCATCTCTGAAAAATACAGCTTCCTGACTCTCTCTTACGGTCAGTTGTGAACCCCATTTAATTTCAAGCTGACCATTATCAGGTATCCTTTTTACGATAACATTTCCGGTATTGTCTAAAAATTCTAAAACTTCCATAATTATTTATACTTAGCGATAAAAGCAGATCTCTGTAAAAGTAAATTCTCAATTTCCTGCAAATTTTGGATAATTAATTGCGCACTTAATACATCATTGATTTCATTCTCAGGAGCTTTATAAATTAATTGTATTCTTGTAACTATTTCCTCATCATACTTTAGAATCTCTTCAAGCTCACCTTCTTTAATTTTCTCCTTTGAAAAAAAGGATGAAACACCATAGGCAGCATGTCTAAACTTTGGAATAATGGTATTCATCGCTTTTCTAACCATTTCCCATTGCTGGAATGATTCAAATTGTTCAGGCGCTAACAACGACTTTTGATGTATTATAATTGCTTTCTCAGTTTGTTCTAAAAGTGTTGCATTTTGATCTCGAAAAATCTTTTCACTATTCCTCCTGTCAGACCTTTCTAAATAGCCATTAAATCCCGGTATTAATGTCCCAATCTTCAGCGCAATATTATATTTTCTCTCTGCCATAAAAATTAAAATTCACCACATATACACCTTAACTCATATAAATGCCTATGCCATATTTTCATCCACTCCTCAAATCCAAAACCAGAGCGAGCTGCAAAGTGGTCTCCCTGCCTGTAATCCAAACCACAGGGTTTTGTCCAACCATTATCGGATTGCACTACACGAACGAAGGCACAACAGTTTTTAGCATTCATCATTTCAATGAATTAGATTACACCACAAAGAAAACCCACAACACATTATTGTAGGTTTGTTTTTCTAACTGCCGGTATGTAATTTTGTCCTAATAGTTAATATACAGCCATTATGAATACGCCCAAAGAACCCAACACCACCTACCGCATAGCCGAAAAAATCCGCAAACTGCGTGAAGTGAAAGGCTACAAACAGGAGACCGTGGCCAAGCGTATGGGGCTTACCACCAATGGGTATGGGAAAATAGAACGGGGTGAATCATCCATTACCCTGGACCGGCTGGAACAAATTGCCCAGGTGCTGGAAGTGAGTACGCTAGACATCCTACAGTTTGATGACAACTTCGTGTACAACATCACCACCATGAACAACTCTGCCACCAATGGCATTGTAAACAACTACAGCTTATCCGAAGCCGAACGTACCCTGCTGATGAAACAAATAGAGGCCATGCAGCGGCTCATAGACAATCAGAATAAGTTGATAGAGACGATGGTGAGGAAGTAGTTGGGGGCTTGGTTTATCAGCCTATTGGACTATTAGTTTAATCGTTTATTCGGCACCCCCTCTGCGAAACTCCGCGCAACTCTGTGGAACTCTGTGTCCCCGTATTGCTTTCCCTGAATGCCACACCTTAAAAAGCAAGTATGGCTTATCCAACCCATGCTTCACGCCCCTCTGCCAAACCCCGCTTAACGCTGAGGAACTCTGTGTCCGCATTTAAAAAAACACTGTCATTCAAGCAAAGGAATGGAGGGTTTCTTTCTTTGGCTTTCTAATCACTTTTTTGAATGTCGGGCAAGCCGCAACCTTTACCCTCCAAAATATTTGCTGATTTTATCGCCGATTTCTTTTCCGCTGGGAAGCATGTTTTGGTATTGCGCCGGCAAGCGGTCCGTGAGCGTATAGGTGGCCACTCCAATAGGCTGTGTGGATGTTTTCAGTGAATACTCAACAATGGTTCGGTTTTTCTCCTTGCAAATGATTATTCCGATGCTGTCGTTTTCGTTGTGCAGTTTTACTTTGTCATTCAGCACAGAAAGATAGAAATCCATTTTGCCTTTGTATTCGGGTAAAAACTCGCCCACTTTCAACTCAATGGCCACCAGACATTGCAAGTGCCGGTGATACAGCAACAAATCAATGAAATATTCCCGGTCATCCACTTCGAGTTTGAATTGATTGCCCAAAAAGGTAAACTGATACCCCATTTCGGTGAGAAAATTCCGCACATTATGAATCAGTGCCTGCTCCAGTTCCCGCTCTGAATGTTCCTCCTGAAGTGACAAGAAATTAAAGGTATATTCATCTTTTATTGCCAGCGCCGCCTGATCTTTGAGCATATCGGGCAGGGTTTGCTCAAAATTGGTTTGGTTCAGCAGGTGTTTTTCGTAAGTCTTATTTTCAATTTGATGAATCAGAACATTCTTGGTCCAACCAAATTTTTTGGTGGCGAGGGTGTAGAATTTGCGTTCCAGGTTATCTTTACATTTCTTTAGGATGGTTATATGCTTGCTCCAGCTGATTTCTCGTACCAATGGTGCGAGATTTATATCTGATTGATATTCTGTGCAAAATTGCGACATAAGCCATAAATTGCCTTCGGAGAATCCTCCCATTCCGGGAAATTCTGCCTGAAGTTCCTTGGAGAGGGTTGGGACGACAGCTTTTCCCCAACTTTCGGATTGCTTTTCGGCTATGGATTGCCCTATTTCCCAGTATAAGTTAATTAGTTGCAGATTTACGGCCTTTAATGCTTCGTACTGTGCCTGCCTAACTTTTTGCTTGATCTCAGCAATAAATGCCAGTGATGATTTTTCAGGATGCATAAAATGGAACTTTTAATAAAACTCTATAAATGTGATTGTATTTATAGATATATTATTACAAATATAATACATTAACCATATTACCCATACTTCTGTCAATAACATAAACAGAACACCCCTTTCGATGGATGACTCTATTTATTGATTATCGTTTGTTAATGCATCACAGCGTTTTCCATACTCCAACATTTACCAATAATGGTAATTACCACACAATGAACCCACCAGGGACCTTATACCGCCAGCGGCTTTATTAGCGCAAGCAAAAGATTTTACAAGCTCCTATTTACACTTCGGTGAACAAAACCAACTGCGGGTTAATACCGATAAAAAATCAGATTACTCCACCCCATACCTGCGCTCACCGGCGCGGATGAACAACGGAATAAAATGGCTGCCAGGTACCACGGGACAGGCATAATGGTGGTTGTAATGGCAGTAAGGATTAAAAGCCCTGTTAAAATCCAGCACAATATCATCACCGCCGGCATGGCGAAACTCGATATAACGCCCGCCCTGATAGGTTTCTGTGGTATTGGTAGAATCGCGGAACATGATAAAAAACATGGTTTTTGCCGAATCCTCAAAATAGACCGGTATCTCGCATTCGCGGTTTTGTATGCGGAACTTAAATGCACCTGCAACCGTATAAACCCGTTTTTTCCCTTTGGAATCGGGCAGCAACACCGTATCGCCGGAACGGCTTTTATCCCAGCGGCATGGCACCTTCCATTCCGGTGAAACAGGATAGTACCGCAAACCCGTAAACTCGTACTTCACATCCCTGAAAGGGCTGTTGGGCGACATGGCAAACGCGTCGTCTTTCTGCTGCCTTTCATGTGTAACCGCTGACACATAAATACTGTCTGACTGCCCTTCCGGTGCCTCACCCCCATTGCCCTGACAGCCTGTCAGCAAGAGCAGTAACAGGCTAACCCAAATGCTTTTTCCCATGTTCCGTACAAATTTGCGTAATTTCGCAAACAGGTGAAAGCCATTTTACAGTTTTTTCGTCACGCGCGGCCCTTCAAAGGACTGATATTTCTGAATTTCGGCTTCAATCTCCTGTACATTCTTCTGCACCTGAGCACCCTGCTGATGATAATGCCTGTGCTGAAGTTTCTCTTTAAACCCAACGATGCAGCGCCCGGACTGGATACCAAAGGGCTGGATGTGGGCAACTGGTTTGCTGCCAAATACGAGCAATTCATCCACTGGTTTAGCGGCATGGCCAAAGGCGATCCGCTGCGGGCGCTGGCCTTTCTGTGTGTGGCTCTGGTACTCATCACCATCATCAAAAACCTAAGCCGGTTTGCTGCCATGAGCGTGATGGCCAAACTGCGCAACCTGGCGGTACGCAATATGCGCATGAACATCTACAACCGCTGTTTGGAGCTTCCTGTTGCCTATTTCAACGAAGAACGAAAAGGAGACTTGCTCTCGCGCATGAGCAACGATATGAAAGAGATTGAATTTGCGCTGATGGTATCGCTGGAAGCCCTGTATATGCAACCGCTTACCATCTTGCTGTTTCTTGGTGCCCTCATTTTCCTTTCACCTCAGTTAACGCTCTACATAGTAATTTTTCTGCCGCTCACTGCCATTTTCATTGGTTTGCTAAGCCGCAGCCTGCGCCGTAAAAGCACCCGCAACCAGGAGCTGGCAGGGCGCATCATGTCATCGTTTGAAGAAAGTATCGGTGGCATGCGCATCATCAAAGCGTTCAATGCCGCGGGGTTTTTCAGGGAGAAATACAGTCAGGAAGACTGGTCCTATACCCGCAACAATATTGGTGTTCAGCGTCGGTACGATTTATCGTCGCCGTTAAGTGAAACCATTGGCATTGCGGTTTCGGCAGCACTGCTATGGCTGGGCGGCAATATGGTTTTCGGTGGTACGCTGAACCCGGAGTTTTTTCTTACCTACTTTGCCATCTTCAGCCAGCTGATCAATCCGTTTAAGGCACTAAGTTCCTCGTATTCGGCTGCCGTACGCGGGCAAGCCAGCCTGCACCGCATAGAAGAGCTGGTCAATGCGCCCGTACGGGTTCAGGATCCGTTGTATCCCAAGGTTCCCACATTTGAACACAGCATTGAATTCAGGGATGTCTCGTTTGGTTATGACCCCAAAAAACCGGTGCTGCACCACCTCAACATTACCATCAAAAAAGGGCAGACCATTGCCCTGGTAGGCCCCAGCGGAGCGGGTAAAACCACCTTTACCGATTTGATTGCCCGTTTTTACGATGTGGATTCGGGCAGTATTTTGCTGGACGGACACGATTTACGCGAGTACAAACAGGACGATCTGCGGCAACTGATGGGCATGGTAAGCCAAGAGAGTATTTTGTTTAACGAGACCGTCCGCAACAATATTGCACTGGGCAAGCCGGAGGCTGATGAACAGGCCGTGGCCGATGCGGCAAAAGCAGCCTACGCAGCCGATTTTATTGAACAATTGCCCGACGGGTATAATACCAACATCGGGGAAAGGGGCAGCAAGCTCAGTGGCGGACAGCGGCAGCGGTTGGGAATTGCCCGTGCCCTGCTGAAAGACCCTCAGATTTTAATTTTGGATGAAGCCACCAGCGCACTGGACAGCCAGAGCGAAAAGGCCGTACAGGCCGCTTTGGAAAAACTGATGCAAAACCGCACCAGCATTATCATTGCGCACCGCCTGAGTACGGTAACCCACGCAGATTTAATTGTGGTGATGGATCAGGGACGCATTACCGAAGTGGGAACCCACGAAGAGCTGATAGGTAAACAGGGCTTGTATCACAAGTTGATTCAGCTGCAGCAGCTGGCTTGAAGGGCCTCCGGCGCCATTAGGTATTAAACCAATACACCCACTTAAACGCCAGGCTGCGGTTTTTGGATAAAAACTGTGGTTCGTAGTTTTCAGAATATACTACAAAAAAGTCGCTCATGGGGCGGTAGCGCCACTGATAGCGCACATTCACATTCACATTTTCTGCCTGGGTATTGTATTGCAAAAAGGCGGTGAAATACATGATGGTGCTGAGGCTGTACTCCGTTCGGGCACCGATAAGATTCAGGGTTGATTTGCCCAGTTCGGGAATATCTATGTCGATTCTGCGATAATTGAGCGTAAAGAGAAAACGGGGCTGAAAACGATATTGCATAGCACCTGTCAGAGATAGTTTTTCACCGCCAAAATAGCTTCCATACTGGCATTCCAGCGAGCCATTCAGCGGACGGCGGTTGTTGCTGAAAGCCGAGGCAGAAACGCTTTGGAAATGGTATTCGCCAATTGCCAGGTACTTTCCATTTGAAACGATGGGGCTAAAAGGCTGAAACAGCCAGATATATTCCCGGTTCGCCGCCAAACGAAATCCGGCACTGTTTTGCAATAACATTCTTCCGGAGAGCGTGGTAACTGCCTCAGTCACGCGATAATTGCTGTCGGTGTAGGTACTGTTGTACAGGTTTACGGAAAAGTTGTTTATGACGCTGCTTTTGGGATAGAAAATGCGGCTGATCATTGGCTCCAGGCGGCCATAGCTCATAAAGAATGTTTTGCGCAGCACAGGGTCATAATTTTCAATTCGGGGCACGAATCCTGTTGGGGCGCGAAACTTTCCGGAAACATATTCGTGGTTCCACATGGCTTCCCACTTTAGGGTGCGGTAAAACAAATAAGAAGCATGTGCAAAGCCTTTACCTGCTTTCAGACCATCATAAAGGGCTTTTTGGACAAATGCTTTGCCAACCCAGCGGTTACCGGGGGTGAGCAGACTGAATTCCAGACCGGCCACCGAGTTGCGTTTGGCATTGAAGGTGCCCACAGCCTGCTCGCTAACAAGAATACCGCCGAGATAACTGGCAGCAAGCACCTTGCGCTGAAAAGCAGCCACAGCGTAATTCTTAGCCGGATTCAGTGAATCCATGCGTCGGGTTTGCACATTCATCACACCCACACGCAGATCCTTTCCGATTTTACCGGTTATTCTGGCACCGGCATCAATGGGGATGTTGCCCGACTGAGAAAGGCCTATACGGCGGCTAAAGAAGGGCCGTATCTGACGAAAACCAAACTGGGCAAACAAGTCACTGTTTTCAATAAAAAACTGCCGCCTTTCAGGGAAAAACAGCGAAAACCGGGTGAGGTTAATTTGCTGCTCGTCCACATCCACCTGGGCAAAATCCGGGTTGAGGGTCACATCCAGGTTAAGGGATGAGCTGAGTCCTACTTTCGCATCCAGGCCCACCCTGGGCGTATTGTCTTTCAAAAATTCATTTCTGTCGCCGCTTGCCAGGCTGCTTACATAGGGAATGAGGGCGATGTTGGGACCTTTTCTGGCGGGTGGCTCTGGCCACTGAAGGGTACCCGTAAAAATAAGCGCACTGATGTTGAACATCCTGGGCACTTTAACCCAGGTACTGACTTCATTGTTTCTGAAATCAGACCGTGCCACATTAAAGCGCCAGGTGCTTAGCCCTTCGGGAAACCGCAAGGATTTGAACGGAATTTCAAATTCAGCAAACCAGGTATCACGGGCAATACGGGTAGCGCTGTACCAGATCTGATCCCATGCGGTTGAAACACCAAATCCGCCACCATTTTCCACGGCACCTTCACGTTGTGCATTCTGCGGGGTAACCCCGAATGAAAATCCGTTTTGACCGTCGGCAAATGGGCTAAGCGTTAGCACCACAGCATCGCTCTGGTTTATGCTGAAATCCCGCTTCAGGCTTTGCACCACAAAAGGCTTATCGGGATTGCGGTTTACGCAGATGAATGCGGCATAAAGCCGGTTATCATCGTAGGTAAACATAAACCGGGTTTGGGTCTCTGCTTCGGACGTATCGTAGGGAAAATGCTGAATAAACCCTCCCTTCACATCAGCCTTACTCCATACATCTTCTGACAAAATACCGTCAATGACGATATTGCGGTCTGTTTTACGGATAGAATAAACCTGTGCAGCAGCACAGTTTACCATGATTCCAAGAAAGCATAAAAGAAGGGTCCGCAAGGAATTTAGTCTTTATTGGCAATATTCCGTTTTTCAACCGCACTCATCCGGTTTATTTGCTCGTAATATTTTTTCTTTGGATACGGAACATAAAAGCGAAGCACACTGCCTGCGCGGATGACATTACCTCTGATTCCATTCCATGATTTCATTTCTGTGATGGTGCAGTCAAATACATCCGAAAGGGTATAAAAGCCGTCTCCCGGTTTTACTTTATAAACAACCCATACTTTTGCCGGGGGGGCAGTTGCCGGAACTTCCGTCACGTTTGTGGCAGGCTCTATTCCTCTTTCTCCGCGCGGCTTTAATTCCACATATGTAACGCTGTCCCTTACGGTAATGATAGTGTCATACACCACAGGGGGGGTGTGTTTTTGCAACAGCATGATGCATAGACTGTCGCGCACTTTCAAATAGGAAGACCGCTTGGTGGCAGGGATATGGAAAGTTGCAGGATCTCCAAACCAGGGAATTACGGAAGACTTGAACTCAGGATTCAATTGCTGAATTTCCGCTAATGTGATGCCTGTTTTATCTTCAAAAAAAGAAATGGGAAGCAGACAATTTGCGGTGGCCGTGTCGGATTTGATAACCGAATAATTCTCTTTTTTAAGTCCGGTTTCTTCAAAATGATACATGACCACTACAGTGGCATAAAAGTTCACGATATGCTGTTGTTCTGCCGGGCTAAGATGTTTGTAAATATCTTCAAATTTGAGGCTGTTACCGGCCTGTCTGATTGCCTGATTGAGCCGAACTGCACCGATACGAAAGGCTACTATCGTTTTCATCCAGTCGCGGTAGATGCCTTGTAAATCCTTTAGGTAATGACATGCGGCTCCGGAAGATGCAGCAATGGAACGTCTTTCATCCAAAATAGCGGTTTGTTTCAAACCGTATTTTTTACCCATGCTGAAATTGAGCGGCCAGATACCGGTACTGCCGTCCGGATCGGTGAAGCGAGGATTCAGGGAGGTGTTTGCTGCAGGCAGAAAACGAATGAACCAGGGCATTCCATAAACCTGCCTTGCGTGGTCTATGTATGGCTGAAATGCCGATTGTTTGGCTACCATCAGCGATGTTCTGCGGTTATCATTCGCCAGCAGGGAGTCTATTTTTAACTGCACCGCTGCATTGTAAAAATGCGGCAAACCAACCTGTTCAAACGCGCGGATTCTGTTCTCCCAAATATTGGCAGATGTGCGGCCATTGAAAGCAAAAAAAGCAACCAGAGATAGTAAAAAAGACTTCATTATTGACACACGCGCAGTACTTCAGCAGATATTTGATACAATTTCTGTTCCTCAAATTCGCCACACATCAGCTGCATGCCTATGGGTAAGCCTGCGCCGGTAGTTGCTGTGGGTAAACTGATGGCGCAATTGCCCGCAATATTGGCCTGAACGGTGAATAAATCGGCCAGGTACATGGCTATGGGATTTTTGGATTTCTCGCCCAGCTTGAATGCAGGCGTACTTGTTGTGGGAATCAGAATGGCATCCGCGGAAGCAAGCACCTCACGGGTTTTATCCTGAATCAGCCGCCTTACTTTCTGGGCTTTGCTGTAATAGGCATCATAATAATCACTGCTAAGCACAAATGTTCCCAGCATGATACGCCGTTTTACTTCTTCGCCAAATCCTTCCGTTCGGCTGAGTGTAAATGTTGATTCGAGATCGGTGGCGTGTGGGCTGCGATGCCCGTATAGCAAACCACTGTAGCGGCTTAGGTTACTGCTGGCCTCTGCTGTGGTGAGCAGATAATAGGTGGGTACCAGGTAATCCAGATACTCAAAATCAAAGTAGGTAATTTGATGGCCCTGTGCCTGCAGGGATGCAATTAGGGATTCCGTTTCCCGTTTTACATCAGTATCGAGACCCGGGTGCTCAACGGCCTGCCTCATAACGGCAAACGTGTACTTTTTGTGGGCCGTATCAAGCTGGTAACTGGGTGCCGGTCTGTCGGAAACCGTGGCATCATGTTCATCGGGTCCTGCCATGATTTCTGTGAGCAGCATATTGTCTTCCAGGCTGTGGGTAAGCGGACCTATCTGATCGAAACTGCTGGCATAGGCAAGCAATCCCCAGCGGCTGATGAGACCATAGGTTGGCTTGATGCCAAACAGACCGCAAAAGGCGGCAGGCTGACGGATAGAGCCACCGGTATCACTCCCCAGCGTGGCATGCACCAAATTGGCCTGCACGGCGACGGCGCTTCCACCGCTACTTCCTCCCGGAACCCGCTCGGGATCAGCCGCATTGCGCACCGGACCAAAAGCGGAGTTCTCATTAGAAGCACCCATGGCAAATTCATCGCAGTTGGTGCGACCTAGTATGATGGCATCTTCATCCAGCAAACGCTGCACAGCAGTGGCTGTGTAGAGACTTTCAAAACCCTCCAGAATTTTACTTGCGGCAGAAACCTTGTGGCCTTTGTAGGCCAGGTTATCTTTGATTCCGATAACAGCACCGGCCAAACGTCCTGGATTGCCGGATTTAAATTTTTGGTCTACCCGTTCGGCTTGTTCCAGAGCCTCATCGGCCCAGACTTCCAAAAAAGCATTCAGATGCTTCTGCTCCTCAATTCGGGCAATATATTCATTTACCAGCTGAACACAACTGGTTTCTCCTGACCGGATTCCGGCCTGAATGTCAGCAATTCTCCGGTACGTGCTCAAGCCTCTGTCTTGCTCTTGTTGGGGTCTTCTTCCATGCCCTTGCGAATCTCGCTGGACACGTTGTTTTTGGCATCATTGAACTCACGCACACCGCGGCCGAGACCACGCATGAGTTCCGGAATTTTTTTGCCCCCAAACAGCAACAACACAATCACCAGCACCAAGATGATTTCTTGTGTTCCCATACCCAAAAGAAGTATTGTATTCATGTTTGAAATTTTGTTCAAAGTTACCACTTAAACACGGCATTGTCAAAGAAAATCATGCCAAACAGCCTGTATGTGCGGCAACACGACGCATATGTATTATTTTTGCCATGATAAATTGTTATGGCAACCGTAAATGAAATGCTGACACAGTTGAAAGACCAACTGGAAAAGAATCTTTCCCATACCCATCACGAATTTTCCCGCATCCGTGCCGGAAAAGCAAGCCCCAACATGCTGGATGGAGTTATGGTAGAATACTACGGAGCACCTACACCGCTGTCTCAGGTGGCGAATGTGGGAACACCCGATGCGAGAACCCTGGCCATCCAGCCCTGGGATAAATCGCTGATTCGCCCCATAGAAACAGCCATTATCAACAGCAACTTGGGTTTTGCACCACAAAACGACGGTGAAATGATCCGTATCAATGTGCCTGCACTGACCGAAGAACGCCGCAAAGACCTGGTAAAAATGGCCAAGGCGGAAGCGGAAAACAGCAAAGTAGGTATTCGCAACATCCGCAAGGATTTCATGGAGAAAGTGAAATCCATGCAAAAGGATGGCCTCAGTGAGGATGAAGCCCGCGGCGCGGAAGAAGAAATTCAGAAAGCAATAGACAACTTCATCAAGAAAACCGAGGATGTTTTGGCTGCCAAAGAAAAAGAAATTATGACCGTTTGATTTATTCAAACACTGCCAGCTCTCTCACTTTTCCTGCCTTTTCCAGCAATTCTTGCAGCGTTTCTGCCAACACGGTTATATGGCCCATTTTTCGGTGCGGGCGAATTTCTGCCTTGTTGTAAAGATGTATGTATATACCCGACTCTGAAAGCAGTTCGCTGGTAAATTTAAGACGGTAAGGTCCATTCTGCCCTTCAGCACCCACCAGGTTAATCATCGCGGCAGGCTGTATCATTTCTGTATTGCCCAACGGCAAACCCAGCAAAATTCTGTTTAGCTGCTCAAACTGGCTTGTGTAGCTCCCTTCTATGGTGTGGTGGCCACTGTTGTGGGGCCGAGGTGCAATTTCATTCACAAGTACTTCCGCATTTTGGGTAACAAACAATTCTACGGCAAACAAACCCGGCGATTGCAATGCCTGCACGGCGCGCATGGCTGTCTCACGGCATTCCGCTTCGAGGTCTGCAGTGGTTTCCGCAGGTGAAAATAGAAATTCCACCAGATTGCTCTGTGGATTGAAGTACATTTCAATCAGCGGATAGGTTGCCACGTTGCCAAAGCGATCAGCCGCAACAATTACGGAATATTCTGTAATCTCTGGGTGGAAGTGTTCCACCACACAGGGTCCGGGCGATTGGTAGCTGCCGGTTTGAATGGCTGATTTTGAAACAATATCCACCCCCTTGCCGTCATAGCCACCGGTGCGCTGCTTTATGACCACTTTATCACCGGTGAAGGAATTTGAAATTGTTTTCAGTTCTGCAGGATTGTCACAAATTACAAAGTCTGCCGTAGGAATCGCATGATCCCGGTAGAACTGCTTTTGCACGCCTTTATCCTGTATGGTTTTCAAGGCACGCGCATTGGGAATTACCGTTTTACCGGATTGTTCCAGTTCCAGCAGTGCATCGCTGTTGATATGCTCAATTTCAAACGTCAGCACATCGCTTTCCTGTGCCAGTTTAGAGATGGCTTCGGCATCTTTGAGGCTACCCTGCAAAACCTTGTCAGCCACGGCAGATGCCGGACAATGCATATCATTTTCAAGAACGGTGTATTTCACATTCCAGGGGCGCGATGCTTCGATCAGCATTTTACCCAGCTGTCCGCCTCCAATAACCCCTATTCTGAGGTTAGCAGGCAATGTTGCGTTATTCATCATCTAAATCCTCCATATGAAACAAGACATCATATTGTTTTCGGTACATTTCCGGCTGAAATGTTTGTACTGCAAAGTTGTGGGCCGCACGCGACATTTCCGATTTTTCCTCAGTTGACAATTTACAGTACGATTCCAACGCGGCCGCAAACACATCGCATTCAAGGGCAAGTTCCGCACCGGCATTTTTGCTGTGAAGCCCTTTCCACGGGGTATTCTCACCAATAAAGCAGGGCAAACCACAGGCAAGTGCTTCTGCAATGGCGTGGCCAAAGTTTTCTCCTTTGCTGCAGGAAACAAACACATCATACTGCTTATACTGTTCCGTCATATTTCCGTGCGGTACCGACGGGATATGTTTTACAGCAACTGTTTCGGGTAATTGACTTATTGCGGAAGAAAAGGCATTAAAGTACGTATCATCTGCATAATCGCCGATGAAGGTTGCCTGCACCGGCACCGATATCTTACCCAAAGCTTTAATCAGCATCAAAGGATCTTTTTCGGCTGAAATACGGCCCACAGAGATGATTTTGAGTGCATCTCCCTGCTTCTGAGCCGTTTCATACGCGGGAATTGGCGCAGGTATATTGGCAGCTTCAAAAATCCTTGCTTTTTTACCCATTACAGATCGTATCTCGGCAGTTTCATCGGGCTGGGTGCTTTGCCAGTCAATATTGTTGAACCAGCCTAAAATTCTGGCTATGGTATAGAAGACTTTCTTTTTGAACGGCTTTACACTTCTGGCGGTGCTGTGCAGCATACCGCGTGGTGCAACAACCAGTTTTCTTTGTTTGGAGCGGTGCCACCACAAAATGGGGTAAATACTGAAATAGAGCGAAAAAACACCCTGCACATAAAGCACATCTTTTTCCGTAACCTGCTCATCCAGCAAATCAAAAATGCGAGAACGCTTTAGTTCAGCCGCATTTAGGTACATAACACGGGCTTTACCCTGCCAATCAAGCCATTTTCCGGTTTCAACGGGCAAGGATTCATCGGTGCCGTAATCGCGGTTTCCGCAAACAATGCGAAAATCATAATCCATGTGAAAAAGACTTACCAGATTAACCAGCGACCTGACCGGTCCACCGGCTCTGAATGCCGGATCAAACCAATCACAAACAATCACCACACCGGGCTTCTCAGTCATGGATTTGGTTTTTATGAATCCAATGACCCAGCACAGCCAGGCTCCATGCCTTGTGCCAGTTGGTATTTTCCTTATGATCAAGACCGACAATGAGTCCGTCAATATAAGCAGGATTCAATATCTCCATATTTTTCAGGAGTTCCAGTTTTTCGGTGCAGAAAGGCTTGAGCTCGCGGCCCATCCAGGCTTGCCAGGGAAAGGAGAAACCCATTTTGGGTCTGTCCCAGATTTCACGTGGCAACAAATCGCCCATGGCATCAATCAGCAGTTGTTTGGGTGGTTTAAGGGGTTTGAAATCATCGGGCATCGCCAGCATGAATTCCACAAGGTCCTTATCGAGGAAAGGTTCTCTGATTTCAAGGCTGTTGGCCATTCCCATCTGATCGGCATCGCGGAGCAATATGTTTTCCAGGTAGGTGCTGCACTCCGCAATCGTGATTTCGGAAACCATTTTCGGACCGAAAGGATCATCGGTTTCGGTTTGGAAATAGCGATGGTATTCTGCGCCGGCCTGTTCAAGTTCCTCCACATCCATGGCCTGCCGAAAAACGGGATACATATGCGCCCACTCCCATGAAGGCAGTCCGGCCAGTATGGCAAGTTTGTGGGCCGCTCTCCCTTTAAGCATTTTGGCAGGCAGGATTGCAGCGCTTTTACGCATGCCCGGGGGCAATTTCCCAATGAAACGGTATTTTTTCAATTGCTGCAAATAGCTAAAAACAGGATATCCTCCAAAGAGTTCATCACCGCCTATGCCACTGAGCGCAACCGTAATGCCTGCACGCTTGGTATATTTAGAAATAATGTATGTGTTCAGGCCATCCATACCCGGATGATCCATGGCATTGAGTGCTTCGGGAATATCGTGCAGAAACTCATCCGGACGAAGCAGGATGGGATGATGGTCTGTTCGGTATTTATCGGCAATAATCTCAGCAAACCGTTTTTCGCTGTATTCCTGCTCATCAAAATACACATTAAATGTTTTTACCTGCCTGTCGGAAAGCTTGCACATGGCGGCTACCACTGCTGAACTGTCGATCCCGCCTGAAAGAAAAGCCCCCAGTGGCACATCACTCATCAGGCGCTTTTCAACTGCCTTGAAGATGAGTTCCCGCGTTTGCTTGATAACCTTTTCATACGGGCCAGGTAAGGTATATTTATCACGGCAGTCCTCCATGCGCCAGTAGTGGCGTACACCAAAACCTTTATCATCAACAATGGCATAGGATCCGGCCGGAAGCATCTGTACACCGTTTACCATGGTCTCCGGGCTGTAAACGGTCTGATACAGAAGATAGTTTCCCAAAGCACGGCGGTTAATTCGGGCTTTGAAATGGCCTGAGGCCAACAATCCCTTGATTTCGCTGCTGAAAAGCAGTATGTCACCACCCCTGCAGAAATACAACGGCTTCACACCCATGCGGTCCCGGGCGAGTATAAGTTGCTTTTTTTCGCGATCCCAGACAGCAATGGCAAACATACCATCCAGCATGGCAAACGTTTGTGTGCCGTGTTCTTCCAACATGGCAAGAATCACTTCTGTGTCTGTTTCTGTGCGATAGGGATATCTTTTGTGTGTGGCCCTGAGCGTCTTGTAGTTATAAATTTCACCATTGTACACAAGGGTGTATCTACCGCTGGCTGAAGTCATAGGTTGCCTGCCTTCTTCAGAAAGATCGATAATACTAAGACGGCGGTGTCCAAGACCAATATTCTCCTCAGTAAAGATCCCTGTGGCATCCGGCCCCCTGTGCACCAGTGCATTGTTCATATGCACCAGCATATCGGTTGCCCGAAATCTGTCTTTTAAACCAAAAATACCGTTAATGCCACACATTTATCTTGCCAATTGCGGTAATTTGCGTACTGATTGAACATTGTATTCGTAACTGACGGAATTTACCCATTTGTGCTGGGAGGCATGCAAAAGCACGCTGCCTATATCATTAAGCACCTCAGCGGCACCAAACACAAAGTGGATGTGATTATCCCTGACAAAGGGGTAAGCTCTGCCGAAGAGGCTGCTTCCCGCTTTTGGGAGAATGGGGTTCCTGACAACATCCGTTTTCATGTAATTCCGTATCCAAAGCTGCCCCGTTTTCCGGGACATTATGTGGTGGCAAGTTATTTGTACTCCCGTAGGATTACAAACTATTTTTCCCATAAAATATCAACCGCCTATATCCTTTTTGGAAAGGGCTATACTTTGTGGCATTGGCTGGCCCGTCCGACCCGGCCTCAAATACCCGTAATTGTTCAGTTACACGGGCTTGAGATGTTCCAACCTGCTTACGCTTTTAGGGAAATGCTGGATAAAATGCTGATGCGCATACCTGCTGTTCCCATCATAAGACTAACAGATTTTATTTTTTCCTATGGTGGAGGAGTAAGAGAAATACTCATGAAGCAGGGGAAAAAAGAAGAAAGCATTTTTGAGCAATACGGAGCTGTAGATGATTTTTGGCTGAATCCTCCCCCTAAATCAAAAGAAAATGCATTGGTAAGAAAATTTCTCTTTGTAGCACGAAACGAATTTCGCAAAGGATACCATCTTTTGTTTGAAATCCTGCAGGAGCTGATTACCGACAATGAAACTTTTGAAATTGATATTGTAGGGGATTTGCCTGAAACGCTTCACCTGAAAGATCCAAGAATTCGCTATCACGGAAATCTGACAGCTGAAGAATTAAAATCCCTCAAGGAAAAATGTGAGGTATTGCTGCTGCCAAGCCTATCTGAAGGTTTTCCAACCATCATCATTGAGTCTATGGCCCGTGGGCTCTGCGTTGCAGCCTCCGAGGTAGGTGCTGTGCCAAAAGTAATTGACAGCACTACAGGCTGGCTGCTGAAACCCGGAGACAGCAAGGAACTTAAAGACAAGATAAAAGCCATCATAAGAACTTCTGCCACAGAACTGGCTGAGAAGCAAATGGCCTCTTACCGAAAAGTATTGCATGATTTTCAATGGGAATCTACGGTAAATCAATTAGTTTCGCATTTGGAAAAAGCTACCCATGATTATCGGGAACGGATTGATCGCCAACAGCCTGAAAAGAATTGACAGGGAAAATGTTACATTTTTTTGCTCAGGCGTATCCAATTCTTCCGAAACCAATCCTGCTGCTTTTGATCGGGAACTGAACCTGCTTAGGTTGCAAAATACAGAAAACCTGCTCTGTTATTTTTCCACTGTCAGCATATTCAACCCTTCCAGACAGACAGCTCCTTATATTTTGCACAAATGCCATATGGAAAAGGAGATTCGCGCTGCTTTTCCGGAGCATATCATTATCAGGCTTCCGAATATGATGGGAGATGGTGGCAATGAATCCAATCTGTTCCCTTATTTTCTGAAAAGCATTGCTGAAGGCAAAACTGTGTGTATTTTCGACAATACCCACCGCGAGCTGATGGAAACCGAACTGCTGCCCGATATTGTGAGTGCTTTGCTATCAGAGAATTTCAGGGGAACCATCAATGCAGGTTTCGGCAATCCCCCAAAAGTGCAGGACATATACTTGCTCCTGTGCAGGCTATTGGATGCCGCACCAGATATGAAAATTGAAAAAGGAGAAGACGCCTACGAAGTAGATTACTCCGAATTTACCACCATCATGAAAAAAGCCAGCATAGCACCTGCAGGAAGCTGGCAAGAAAGGGTGGAGCGCTATTTGAATTTATACAGAAGCCAGTTTGCGTAACGTGGCAGACCAGGCGTGGGTATTGTAGACACCCGCGAGGGCCGCGCTGATTTGACCCATTTTTGCGCGTTGCTTGTCATCAGTCTGCATCATAGCCATCAGGGCGTCTTTGAGTGAATCTGTATCTCCCGACTTGAACAAAAACCCATTTTCCCGGGGTTTTAAAAAAGCATGATGCGCGTTTACCGCATCACTGAGAATGAGAGGCATTCCTACAGCTGCAAATTCCTGAACAGCCACTCCCCAGGGTTCAAAACGCGAGGGCAGCACAAAAACATCGGTCTGGGATATTAGGTATTCCATCTCTTCGGGCTGAACAAAGCCTAAATGGCGGATTCCGGGATACTGAATGCGGTGTTCGTAAAGCGGACCGGTTCCTGCGCACCAGAGTTCCCAATCATGATACCCATTTTTATGCAATGATATGAATGCATCCCACAACACATCATACCCTTTTTGGGGAATATACCTTGCAACTACCAGAAACCGTTTCGCCCTTTCCGTGGATTTGACTTTGGCTGCAATATCACGGTAGCGCTTCAAATTGGCGGCATAAAAACCGGTAAACACATTGTCTGGATTGAAACCCAGTAAGACAGCATATTTTTTCTGAGGTTCGCCAGGCACCCAGCAAAAACGGGTGATCGTTTTCAAAATTATTCTTGCGGGCATTAATAAAAACCACTGTTTAAGGGTTCCCCGCCAGGTATTATCCAGGCAAAGCACAAACCGGTATGCTTTCCCTGCCATGCGCGCGAGACGCAGATAATCTTTATCCTGCCACCCAGACATAAGAATCAAATCCGGGCGAATATTCTTTATGAGCTCATAAAGATCTTCGGTCCCAAGTTTCGTTTTCTCGTACAAGAAAACTCCTTCCGAAGATTGAAAACGAAACGGAGCCTCGGGATTAATCGGATAATGAACAACATGTATTGTATCTTCGGGATGTAGCAGAAGGTGCTCCTGAAAGCATTCCATGCTATATCCGGCCAGTTCAGTATAAAGAAATAAAAAGGTCATTGGTCTGATTGAAATATATTTAAACCTGATTTGCCTTTATTTTGCCTGTCTCAATGCGCCTGGAAAAGTACCTCATCGTTTTGACCGTTTTCACGGTTTTTATGGATGACTTTCGCTTTGGTGACGAGAAAAACAGAGCCTTTGCAACATTTGATTTTTACTATTACTATGTAATTTGGTTTCTCTTTATCCTGCATTACCTTGTAAAACGCAAGCAATTCCCATTTTGGCCACGCTGGTTTTTACTCGGCATTCTGGTGCTTTTTACCAATTCTCTGCTGGGTGGGTTTGCCAGTGACAGCTTCAAATTTAGCATGATCAAGCAAATGATTGGCATTGCGTATTCCTCCATAGCCTACTTCAGTGTTATTAAATTCGAAAATTTCGACCTGCATAAAGTTTTCCGGTATTATCTGTCGGGGGCATTTTGGGTCAGTATATGGGGGTTGGGTGAACAGGCAATGCATGTGCTGGGATTCAAATACCTTTTTGCCGGCTCTTTCATTGAAGATTTTACGCGTCTGCTCGGCTTTGCTAACTTTTGGGAAAACTATAAGATTACATCTACCGGATTCAACAGGGTATATTCCATAATGGGTGAACCCTATTTTCTGGCTGTAGCACTGCTCCCGGCCATGTATTATCTCATGAACTGCATGATTGGCCCTAAACTGGTGCGTAACCGCAAAGAGTGGTTTCGTTTTAGTGTGGTCGCTCTTTGCAGTCTTTTCACATTCAGTGCGGCCGGCTATGCCGGTATTGGGCTGAGTGTCGTACTGGTGGCTGCCAATCATGGTCTGTTTGATTTACGGCGTTTTGGTGTATTGTTTATCCCCATTTTCTTACTGGTGGTTTTGCCACAAATATCGAACTTAAGGAAATTGTTCTTTGAACTTCAGGTTCGTGTGGACGATACCATTAAAGCTTTCACTTACAAAGGAGTTATGGATAAAAAGGAAATCGCCAAACTTAATTCATCCACCTTCGCTTTGTATTCTAATTTTTTGATAGCCGGAAAGGCATTTGAATCTCATCCCTACACAGGCGCAGGACTTGGCTCCCATGAATTGAGCTACCAGCGTTTCTTTGATCGTTTCCTGGATAAGACACTTCAAAAAATGTATGGCAACTTCAACTCAAAAGATGCCAATTCATTGTTTATCAGAATGCTTTCAGAGGGTGGAATAATCGGATTAAGCCTGTTGCTTTTTGCCATTTTTGTTTTTTTTGTTTACAAACGAGGAATTACGGACCCCAATCTGTACTATCTTACCTTAATCAATCAGGGTGTTTTTTTGATGATGATTGTGCGGCTGCTGCGCACGGGAAATTACATCGGGCAGGGGTTTTACTTTTTCTTCTTTCTGTATGCATTTGCGGCTATTCAAATCAGGCAATATTATAAAAATCAGGCCTCCCGTGAAACAGCAGCCAGTATGCCGGAAGCCTGAGCGGTCCAGGTGTGCTGCTGCAGAATTTTCTCACGAAAACACGAACCCATCTCGGCAGCCTGTTTCGGATGCTGCAACATAAACTGCAATGCCTGCTTCAGTTCCTGCACCTGATTGCCCACCAGTAAACCGTGTTTCTTATGTTCCATCACATCCTTTAAAGGATTTTTGTCGGGTGCCACAACCGGAATACCGAGCAGTCCGTATTCGAAAATCTTGATGGGAGAACCATACCAGTTGGATGATGGCATTACAGCCACGTCAAATGATTTGATATAATTCATCACGAAAGCATTCGGCACTTTACCTGTGAAGGTGTATGATTTCAACGGCAATAATTGCCTGGCTTTTGCCTCCAGTTTTTCCCGAATCCCACCGTCGCCCACAACCATAAGATGTGCATGAGGTTCATACACCACTACTTCCGCGAATGCCTCAATCAGCATATCAACGCCATGGTATGGGAATAAACTGCCTACAAAACCGATAATCCGGGTGTCTGTTGAAAAAGCTGAGCGAATCTGCATCACAGCTTCAGGATCAAATTGTTCTTTTTCCGGATTAATGGCATTGGGGGCCACGTGGATGGGTTTCAAACAGCCATATTGGGTTTGAAGGTATTCCTTCATGGCCGAAGACACCGCTATAATGTGACTGGTGCTGTTCAATTTTTTACGCTCTTTCCGGTGTCCAAGAAAACGCAGTAAATCCGGTCCTTCAAAAGCAGCCATCTCCTCTACTACGGGGCTGTTCACTTCCAATACATGTTTTATTCCATGCTTTTCGGCCATAGTAACCCCGCTATCCTGCAGATATTCGCCACGTTCGTATATCATATCGGGCTGAAATTTCAGAATGGCTTCTTCCAGCTCCCTGCCTGCCTTCTTATCGTGTTTTAACAGCTTAAGGTCTTTGAGCGCATTCCAAATCGGGAGTGGAATCCATTTTTTCAACCCTGTCAGGTTGCCGGACTGCCTGGACAGCCCCGTTATGTGTGCATTGACAGCACCCGTTTCCGTGCCTCCCAGCACCACGGGCAAAACTTCATGACCCAGCTGACGGAAAGCATGTATGCTTTCACGCTGATGTGTGCTGTACCCCACTTCACTCACAATATCGTGGGTGGGATGGGGGGAATAGTAAATAATCCGGAGTTTTTTCAAGACAAAGAATAGCCCGCTGCCCGCATCACATCTTCGCGGGTATAGGATTTCATGGGAATATTGATTTCGGTTTTGGCAAAGGTTTCAGGGATTACTTCGCCCTGAATGAGCTTTTGCAGCCAGGGTTTATAATATTCCGGGGTTTGGGGGCGGTTGACCACCTCCTGCAAATAGTCAGCATCCAAAATTCCCTTTTCCTGAATAAAGCGACAAACCGTTTGTATGCTGTAGCTATCTATTTCGGGACCTTTTGCACTGCGCGTAGGGGCAAAGTATTCGTTCTCATCAATACCTGTAAATGCATCTCCATCCGGATACCACTGCACGGTATTGGCAACCGAAATTCCAAACTGTTTCTCCATGCCCAGCAGCTGTATTGCCTTGCGCAACGGGGTTTTCAACGCTTTCAGCAACGGATTGTGACGCAAAGCGTCCGTAGCACGTTTCTTATCCGGTGTCCACAATTGCAGGGTAGCACTGTAGGCTTCGGGCAGGTATACAATATGCGGTTCCCAACTGTCGATGGTATGCACAGGATACTCCTGCTGTGTAAAATGTTTATTTACCCTTAAATGGGTTTTATTGCCTTCTGTAACAATGTTCTTATCAAACAGCATGGTCTCATACCCCGAGCCGAGAATCGCGGCAGTGGTGAGGATATAGTTGTTGTGATGGTGTATACAATGCGCTGCAATACCTCCTGCATGGGTTGGATGGGCTGCGAAGAAATGAATTTTCATCACCACATCTTCGTTTTCAAAAATGTATAAAAACGGAATGTTGTACTGGCTCCAGGTCTGCTTTAGATATCCTTCATCATCAAAATTGCGTTGCAGCACCAGTTTCAGAAAATCGGTGTCATAGCCCATTTGCTGTAAAATGGGTCCTGCTTTCTCATGCAATACCTTTCGGTCTTCGTAAAGGCGATTAAGCTCCAGAATCTGTCTGATATAGGGATGATTGGCAAGTTGTTCCTGATTCATGTGGTTTTGCAAATTTCAGGTTTTATGGGATTATGGTCCAGTAGATTTGTCAACTTTTGAAAAGTTGACAAATCTACTGTTTGAAAAACGCATCTTCATAACAACGCACAAATCGCAAACCCCATTGGGGTTGGGGAATGAGTGGTTTTATGTCTTCGCCCATGGCCTGTTTTACGGCCAATACAGGAAGGTTGATACCCATGCCCGTGGCAGTGGTAGTACTTCCCTGCAGGCGGGGGTTTATTTCCAGCATATAAAAACGTCCGTCATCTCCGCGTTTTACCTGAAGGCCATTGGGTCCATGCAGTTTCATGCATTGAAAAACACGGGTAGCGTAATCTATAATTTCGTGGTTTTCCTCAAACTCGCCTGCCACACTGATGCCGTTATTCATGGCGATACGTTTGCGGGGTAACAATAGCAACGGTTTCCCCTGATCAAGTATGGCATCTACGGTATACTCTTCTCCGGGCAGGTATTCCATCACAAGCATATCAGGGAGGGGTCGGTTACCAAACAACGCCATTATGGCTTCAAGTGTGGTATGGGTATTTCCGGGTTTTTGCTCGAAAAATGCTTCAAATGAGCCTGCTTCCGCGTCCAGGATGCGCATGCCGCGGCTTCCATTGGAAAGTGCCGGCTTGATGCAGACTTTTTTCTGGGGATAACCCAATTTATGTGCAAACAGTTCAATTTCTGAGGCCGAGGTTGCGGTATAAAATTTTGCCACAGCTATTCCTGCCTGCTGCAGCGTTTGCATGAGCTTAAGCTTGTCATTGGCGGAATGCAGTTGTTCAGCATCAGAAACCACAATGCGGGTACCTATTTTCAAAAAACGCTCTTTGCAAGTTGACAGCACTTCCAGTTCGCGTGTTACCAGGGGCAGCAACACATCGATTTTCTGCTCCAGGCATATTTGGTAAACGACATCAGTAAATCCGGGATCCCCTGCTTTCGGTATTTGATAGAATTTAGGGTGAATGGCCCTACCGGAGGCATAAGGATTGGCATCGGCCACCAGCAAATTGATTGACTCATCCTGCAGCAAAGCCTTAATGATACCGGGCCCGCCAGGAGCGCCTGCGCCGGTTAGAAGTGTGGTGGTTGTGTGTTGCATGAAATGCATGATTGTTACTACATTATAGGGATTGGTCGCGACCTGTCCCTACGATGAAATCACCATCCGCACCACCTCGAATACCTCGGCCCATTCCAGGCCGGCCTGAACGCCGCGCATGCGGGCCTGACTGCGGGTGAATTCGGGTTTCATGTAAGGACGGTGAGCCTGGCTTTTGTATTGGGACAGGGCCTTTATTTTTTCTTCCACGTGGGCCTCTTTCAACCCAAAAAACAGGGTGGTTTTGAACTCGAAATTATTCCAGGGCAATTCATAGCAAAGCAGGGTGGAGAATTTAAAAGCGCGTACCGCTTCCTGGGCTATGGTGTAATGATCCTGGTGTATATCATTGATACTGGGAACAAATACCACTGAGGGTTTCAGGGTTTCCCGAAGGGAAAGGATATCATCAAGCAATTGCTGTCTGTGGTAATTGAATGTGCGTACATCGTAATCAAACAAATGCAGGTTTTCTTCCGGAATACCCAGTTGCCGGGTAGATGCCTTGATTTCCTGTACCAGCACATCCTCCGGAAAACCGGCAAGCACACTGTGACGGCAAGCAGAAAAAGCCGCAATATGAACCTGGTTGCCCTGTTCCAGCAGCAGGCGTATGGTACCCCCGCAGCCCAGCTCGGCATCATCGGTGTGCGGAGAAAGGATGAGTATGGTTTGGTTATGGATTTTCATGGTTAATAGCTTATGTTTTCAAACATATCAACTACCAGTTTTGCCTGATTCCTGAAGTGATATGGGCTTGTATCAAAATTCTTGTTGTAGTTTAAATTGTTCAAATCTGTTCGGAGATTCCTAAAGCGGGATGCGATTTCATCATACGGGATAAACAAGCCAAGGCGGTTTTGAATGATGAATTCAGAAGCTTCTCCATTGGTTCCTATGGCAATTATAGGCGTTCCCGTAGCTACTATCTCCATGAATTTGGTTGTGATGCTATCCTTAAAATGAGGGGGAATAAATAGCAAAGCAGCATCGCTATTTCTCAGAATAGCTGCGACCTGAGCCTCTTCTACCGGCGGGTAATAGTTTATATTCTCAGGAATTGCTTTCACTGCTTCAAAGACAGGCGCATATTTATTTTCTGTTGTGTAAAATGAAATTTGAATGTCTGCATGGCTTAAAACTTGTGCCAGATCCTGCATGAATTTTTCCTGACCCGAGTGTATTGATCCAAAATTCACCAGGCGGATTTTTGCACTCAACTCGGGATTCCTGGCACCCTTGAAAAACAATTCATCCACACCATGCGGCAATACGCTTATAGCTGCTGCATTTTCACCTGCAAGTTGCGCATATTTACTTTTCATGTAAGGATATGGTACCAGTACCTTGTCGGAATGTTGTAATGTGAACTTAAGTCTTTTCATTTCTTCCAGCCTGCGTTTATTGCTCAGCAAACCAAAACCATAAAACGCGTCAGCACCCCACTCATCCCGTATATCCGAAATCAGATGTATTTCAGGATACTTTGATTTAATGGCAGCTGCATAGTACAACAGAGAAAACGGCCCGCCGGTTACCACCAGATTACGCAAAGAATGCTGCTTCATGTAGGTAAAGACACTGTCGATAAAATTTCGCCAGAAAATGCCGCGGTCATAATAATTGCCCTTCGTAAAAAAATGAAGTACCCAGTGCCAAAATCTATATTGAAGTTTTTCAAAAAAGCTTTTAGGAACGCGATTCAGGATTTGGGGATATTTACGTGGAAATCTGTGAACGATAACCGAATCATGAATTTGCCAGGGTGAATGTTCGCTTTTATCAGGGGAGGCGGAGAATACATGAACATTAATTCCCAGTTCAGTAAGGGCATTTGCCAGCTTGGACCACCGTCTTCCACCGACTCCCCCCATAGGAGGAAATGTGTAAGATACAATTACGATTTCACGCATGGCTATCTTTCGGCCGTAATCACGAATTCCCCAATGTTTTTTTCAAAGCCAATCCTTCCGTACCGCAGATCAAGCACCCAATCCGGAATGCACTTTTTCAACTGCCTCATCCAAAAAGACCTGTAACGGTTCGCTACCCGTACATCGCTCTTTTTTGCCCATCCAATGTCACGCAA
>CAZVJY010000010.1:67020-71135 GCA_964626685.1 uncultured Flavobacteriaceae bacterium | reverse complement strand
AGGGGAGCAGAAAAAAAGCCACCAATTGGTGGCTTTTTTGTTTGGGACTTATTCCCTATCCGATATAGCCTGGTCGGTCTCGCCCTGCCGCATGCCATGCGCAAAGACCGACCAGTGTATAAAAGAATAGGGTTATACTTGCACAATAAAACTATATCGAAATAGATCAATGAGCAACAGGACAATTTTATATATCGCAATGTCTGAAGATGGTTTTATTGCGGGAGAAAATGACAATATCGACTTTTTAAATCCTTACCAGGTTGAGGGGGAAGATTACGGATATAATGAATTTATTAATTCAGTGGGAAATATTATTGTTGGAAGAAAAACATATGAAAAGGTTATAGGCATGGGATTTCCCTACCACCCTGAAAAGGCTGTTTATGTTGCTACCAGAAGCTCCATACAATCAGGCATAGAGAATCTCATTTATTACAATGGCCGTTTCAGGTCGCTTATTTCGAAACTCAAATCCTCTCAGCATAAAAACATCTACTGCGATGGCGGCGCAGAACTAGCCAAATCATTTATTGAGGAGGATTTAATCGATGAAATAATCTTGTCGGTCATACCGGTTAAACTTGAAACCGGCACCTTGCTTTTTGAGAATGGCATGGTACCTGATCATTTTTCATTAAAGAAAAAACAAACATTCAAAACCGGATTAATTCAGTACTCTTATGAATTAATAAAACAGTAATGTACAAGATACTATGAGCTCACCATGAGGCAGCACAGCAGATTTATGCTTTTCATGACAGATGGAAGGGAGCATCGGAAAACCCCTCTGACCAACATCAAGACGTCTCTTGATATGAGATAGTACTCATATATTGGCCAAAAACAAAATTTGAATACCATGATGGATATTCAAACCCTGTCAAAAAACAGCATTGATGCATGCCTGCAATGCTTAACCGATTGTGAACGCTGCATCACCGAATGCTTGGCCGCAGACAATAAAGATTGCATTGCCATTTGCCGTGACTGCTCAGATATATGCGCCTTGTGTGCTCGATTTGAAGCACGAAGCTCTGTTTACAGCAAACAATTACACGTGCTCTGCGCTGCCATTTGCAAAGCATGCCACACAGAATGCGCGAAACACGCCGGGCACCTGGAATGTTGCAAAATTTGCTCCGAAACCTGTAAAGATTGTGCTACTTGCTGTGAAGAAAGAAGTAAGGCTGATTAACAACCTTACTTACATAACAGTAAAGCAATGCGGGGTTCTTAATATTGACAAAGCGATTCCTGTTTTGTAACTTCGTATCGTTGCCGAATTCTTTAGCCTAAAAAAACCAAACCCCGAATATGTACCGTGAAATTGACATAGACCGCGAAAACCTTACTCTTATGGGCGTACAATTCCCAAGCCTGGCTGCGTTGGAAAATACTGCCAATGCCATTGGAAGCAATATGTTTGAGGGGTTTGAGCCGAGTCAGAAATCCATAGAAATCATTAGAGATTACATTTTGGGAAGCATTTCATTGACAGAGTTAATTGAGATTTCCAAGGACAAATCTTATGTCTGATGGCTATCGATATATTGATTCAAAGTTCACATACATCGATCCGGTTTCCGGAATTCTTCGCAACTTACCCAACCTAACCGACGAATCTGATTTACTCTTTTTTGAGAGTAGCGCCGTAGCCAAAAGAATTGAGGAATTACATTCAAATCCAATCAAAATTGTTAATTCAGATGCCCTCCTAACCATCCACCATCACCTCTTTCAGGATGTATATGAGTGGGCAGGCAAGGTCCGAACCGTCAATATCAGCAAAGACGGCAAACCCTTTTTTGATGGGGAACGATTTCACACCGGATTCCGTTTTATTGATTCGTTAATTAACGAATACCACGCGCTAAATCCGGCACAACCGAAACAAATTGCTAATAAACTGGCTGAGATTCTGGACAACATCAACTTCCTCCATCCTTTCCGGGAGGGAAACGGCAGAGCACAAAGGGAATTCATCCGACTGCTGGCTTTGGAAAAAGAGTATCAACTAAACCTAAACCCACCTGACGATAAAAGCATTTACGACCGATAAATGAAAGGTACCATTGTGAGTGATGTGAACTTACTCTCAGATTTAATCATGGAATTATTAAAGAAAATTTAATTTTGAAGTCGTAAAAAAAGAAAAAGAACTCATCTTTTGGCCCGAAAAAACCAATGAAAATAAACACTTTCATGCCTGAAAAACTAAAATCCTTTTTCATGGAAGAGCTAAAAAAGGCAGAACACTACTTTGTTAAAAAAGATTTTCAAATAAGCTGGCACCATCTCGAAAGGGCACACATACTAGGACAGCCCTACCCCTATCAACACACGCTGGCACATTGGAAAATGTTGCTTTTTGGATTGAAGACAAAAAACACAAAAGAAATCATTGGCCAAATTCCCCGGTTGCTTATTGGAGGAGTTAAATCTTTTGTTGGGGAGATTCCTGTGGGCAATACTGGCGGAGCAAATGTTCCCCCATTAAAAAGCATGGAAATTCCCGCCGACTTGTATCGCTTGATAGTTGAAAATAGTTAATCAAACACCGTTACAAGAGCTCACAGCCCGAAAAACCCATACACAACACCCGCGCCCAGCATCGTTACTGCATTACTCAAAAAATTCACCCAGTGGTTATCCAGCCAGGCCACGCCTTTTACCAACTGAGTTTGCGCATTATCGCCTGAAATTTCTGTAAAACCACTTCCCTGCCGCCACAAGGCCTGCCATTTGCTGCCCATCACACTGTCCACCAACATACCCGCCATACCAGTCCCCACCACCCAAATCAAGTGGGTAATGGCAGCAGAAAATGCAAGCTGTAAACAAACTGCCAGCAGCAGCACCGCAACAAAGCCACCCAAGGTTCCGGCCAGAGAAATGCCCCCCGACAAGCCAGGCTGCATGACTTTAAAATTGGCAATGTTGTAGGTTCTTCCGCCTACAGCCGTGCCCACCTCACTGCTCACCGTATCGCAAACACTGATGGCAAAGGAACACCAGGCCAGCACCTGCCAGGATTCGTGGCCCGTAATGCCATACAACATATACAAAACCACACCAATCCAGCCGTTGGAAAACACCTGCTGTGCGGTTCTTTTCTCCGAAGTGTGCCCTGAACGAAAAAACCTTCCCGCCACAGATCCGGCTACCAACAGAAAAACTGGTGCCGACAAGGCTTTCCAGCCTCCGCTCATCCACAATACCGCTGCCACCCACAAGGCTGCCCACCAGCCACTTTGGTCCAGCCACTTTTTGTGAATAACCCACCAGCCCAGAAAAACCAGAAATAAGAAAGCAGCCGAAACCCATATCCATGAAACGGTTTGGGGCATGCGCAACACCAGCGCCATCCAGCCCACCGTGAATATGGGCAGGAAAAAATTATCACTGCCCCGCCACGAAAAAAGTTCCGTAACCGCAGGCAGAAAGGCCAGCAGCAACCACCAACCCATATTTAAATCGGGGAAACGCAAACCCATGCAAACGGCAGCTGTCACAAAAAATGCCATCGCTCCCTGATAAGATTTGGTTTCGGATAAAAAAACATACTTCGGCGAACCCCATTTTCTTCCGATCCAGCCGGCAGCGGCATCACTCACCGCCAAAATCCAGGCTGCGGTAGCAACCCAGCCGGCAGAAACCCCGAGCATCAACAGCCCACCCAGCGAAATAGGGAACAAAGCAATTCCATAGGAAGACTCCTGCTGTAGCCACCACTTAAACTTGAACAGAATCAGCATGAGAAGCACGCCCATGCCCACCAGCAAGGTTCCCAGCAGAAACGATTCAATGCCTTTGTCAATAACCCATGCGGTGGTACCGATGGCAAACAGGTGCAACAATTTTCTTCCCGTAAAATACGGCAGCCAGGCCCGGCGTATGGCAAATTCAATGAACAGGGTGACCACCAAAATGGCTGCTCCTGCCGTAGAAAAAAGAAGAATTGAAGACATGCTGCGTAATATTGCGTAAAATAACCGAATGTTTTTGAAAGAACTGGAAGATTATCCGTGGTTTCCGGCCCGTTTGCGAAAAATGCAACTGGAATTTGTGGGCTGGATCAGTGTTCAACTGCATTTGTACAGGCCTGTTCTGGA
>CAZVJY010000010.1:0-66920 GCA_964626685.1 uncultured Flavobacteriaceae bacterium | reverse complement strand
TGTAATTGCCGAAGTGCTGGAGCCTTCCCTGCTCAGTTTCATCCAGGTTACGCTGGCGGCTTTTGTATTGCAGCCCCTCACAGCCTGGGCCATCCGGCCTTTTTCTCTACTGCGCGTTGCGACAACCTATCTCATCCCAATTCAACTCATTACAGTGGCATGGGATGGATGGCTTTCGGTTTTAAAAAGCAAAAACCTGAAACAATATCAGGAATTGCTGAAAGAACTTTCCGACAGTGAATATTCCATCGAAGTGAAAAGAATACCGCAGCTACAAGGCAACCTTATCGTTATCATTGCACAACCCATCTCCGCATGAACCTATACACACTCTGGAAATTCAGTCGCCCGCATACCATCATTGGCTCTGTGGTGAGTATCGTCGTGTTGTTTTTGCTACAGGGCGGCAGTCTTTCGGATGATTTTTACATGCTGGCTATCACCCTGATATCGGCGCTGGGCTGCAATGTATGCATCACAGGACTAAACCAGATCGTGGATGTGGAACTGGATAAAATCAATAAGCCGGAATTGCCCATCGCGTCGGGGAAACTGGAAATGGGCACTGCCAGAAAGATTGTTATCGTTTCCGGCATCATTGCCATCGGGGCAGCGGCGTTATTGCACTGGTTTTTGCTGTTGTTGATTGCCGTTATCCTGATATTGGGCATTGCCTATTCGGTTCCGCCGGTTCAACTCAAGCGGCACCATTTGCCGGCGGCCCTGGCCATAACCATTGTGCGGGGCGTACTTGTAAACTTTGGCATGGCCATGCACTTTGCCGGCATGTTGCAGGGAAATTTTGAGATTGAACCCGTGATTTATCCGCTGACCCTTTTCATTTCGGCGTTCAGCCTTGCCATTGCCTGGTACAAAGACCTTCCCGACAGGGCCGGCGATGCCCATTTTGGCTACAAAACATTCCCGTTACTGTATTCACCCAAAACAGCCTTATTCACCGGTGCCTCCTTTGTATTGGCGGCATATGGCTGCTGCATTTACTGGAGCTACAAACATACCGAGCTATTACTCATGTACAGTTTGATTGCCCTGGGTCTGGCTTTCCTGCTGCACTTAAGAACCGTTCGACTGGATGAACAAAAGAGCATTCGCCGGTTTTACAAGCTGTTCTGGGTATTCTTTTTTGCTACCTACCTAAGCTTTTTGTGGGTGCTTACTTAGGAACCAATAAACCTAAAATCAGCCTACTATTTATACAAATTTCCAACAGCTCAAGAATATAGCTTTGATAAATTTCGTTTTATGTCAAGTCCAATCTTCAAAATCTAATTACTATAGAATGCCAAATCACATTTGTCGCATTACGACAGCAGTAAATATTGTATTCTGCTTTGCATTGCTTATTGCATCAAACACTCTGTCTGCTCAAAAAAGCATAACAGCAAATCATATCGGAAAAGACTGGGCTCGCGTTTCGGGCAAACAATATGCGGTGAATGAGAACAACCGCGTTTACTATCGGGTGAATACGAACAAACCATGCGGGCAACGGGTGAATCATCTTGAAAAAATGGATAGTTTGGATGTTCACGATAGCGATTTTCTGCGTTTTCACCTAAATGCAGATCAGGTTTTTGACATGACTAAAACCACAACCGGACCGGATTTTTACATAGCCAAAACCGAAGTGAGCAATGCACAGTATAGGGAGTTTATTAAAGATTGCATCAGGCAGTGGATAAAGGAGAACAAACCTGAAGTGGTGAAACAATACAAAGACGGTGCGCCCGAGTACATAAAAACAGCTTATGAATGGCTAAGATATGAACCAGAAAACCGATTTCATGGCGACACCCTGAAAAACTACACCTGGGCGGAACTGGAAATGCAAATGAGAAACTTAGACTGCAAGCGAATCACCTGGAAAGGAATACCAGTCTACCCCAATACCAATGCGTGGCATGAAGACTTTCCATATTCATACAATGAACCCCTGACAATAAGTTATTTCCATCATCCGAAATACACAAATTATCCCGTGGTTGGTATCTCTCAGGTGCAGGCGGCTATGTATTGCGAGTGGCTCAGCAAAAAGAACACTAATGGGTTTGTTTACCGCCTACCCACAGAGCAGGAATGGGAACGTGCTGCATCGGTGCTGTCTGAAAAGCCATCAAAAAAATCATCGGGCTCGCCGGTTAAAAACAATTATCTGCGCAATTCAAAGGGTTGCTACATTGCCAATTATTATCCCGTTTACGGAAACTTCAGTATTGACGGAGGATTATACCCTGTGCAAGTGCAATCTTACTTCCCTAACCATACCGGTTGTTTCAACATGCAGGGCAATGTAGCTGAATGGACAAGCACTTCCATGCCATTTAAAAACGGTGAAAACATGTCAGAAGGCTACCTTGTAAAAGGAGGCGCTTGGAACCTGCCCGAAGCGACCTGCACCGTGGGTAGCAGGTGTATTTTTAACAAGAATGAACAACGAAGTTTTGTGGGTTTTAGAATCGTGGCTATTCCAGCGGCTAAATAGGCTCTTATTACATAAGATCTGAAAAACACATACCAGTTGTTTCATTCATCCCAGTCAGTCATAAAACTGCCTGCCTTTTGGCAAACTTTGACAATTACAATGTTGTGAATATACAAGCCATATTAACCCAAGACATGGAAAACCTTCCAGATAATTTTCAGGAGACACTGAAACAGGAACAAGAAGTTGTCGCCCATTAGAAAGCGGAAGGCATTATCGAACATTTGTTTTTAAGACAAGCTCGAAATAGTGCCGTGCTCATTTTTAAGGATAAAGCTGAAAGTGAAGTAAACCCTAATGGAAACACTTCCATTTTATCCATTGAGTAAAAGTATTGAATACGTGAGCCTTATTAAACAGTTTTAACACCCACAGCCTGTAAATTTGCAATCATCATAAAACATGTTTAAGCTAAAAACCGTGGTTTTTGTTTTCTGTTGCCTGCTGTCGATGGCAGTAGCTGCACAAACCATTACAGGCAAAGTAATGAATGGCAAAAACCAGCCCATTGCAGGCGCCACGGTTATTTGGGTCGGTGCCACAGAGGGAACCGCCACCAACAGCAATGGTGAATTCAGCATTGTTTGTGAGGGTATCGCCCGTAAACTGCTGATTGCCAGCCATGCCGATTACCTGCCCGACACGCTAAACGCCGAAAACCAAACCTATATTACATTTCGCCTCCAGCAGTTAGAGAAGATGGAGGTAGTAGAAATAAAACAGGAAAAAGACGGGGTGATTATATCCGACAGGCTGGCCATCAAAACTGAGCAAATTACCCAAACCGAACTGGGAAAAGCCGCCTGTTGCGATCTGGCCGGTTGTTTCGAAACCCAGACCACTGTGCAACCCCAAACCACCAATGTGATTACCAACTCGAAGGAACTGCGCATTCTTGGTCTTTCAGGGGTTTACAACCAGGTTTTGATAGACGGATTTCCGCTCATTCAGGGATTGTCATACACCTACGGCATTAGCAGCATTCCCGGCACTTTGGTGGACAACATCTATGTTTCCAAAGGCGCAAACAGCGTATTACAGGGCTTTGAAAGTATCAGTGGCCAAATCAATGTGGAAACCAAAGAGCCCGACAATACGGAAAGGTTGTTACTGAATGGCTACATCAACAATTTCGGGGAGAAGCACTTCAACACCAACTATGCCATAAAAAAAGAGAAATGGAGCAACCTCACCACTTTTCACATGATACAACCGGCAGGTAAAATTGACCGTGACAAAGACCGGTTTTTGGATTTACCACTTCTGAGGCGTTATATGATTTTCAATAAATGGAAATACGGCAATGAACAGGAAACAGGCTGGCACAGCCGCATTGGTATTCGTTTTTTGAATGAACAGCGCATTGGCGGCCAAACCTTTTTTAATGCTGAAACAGACCAGGGTAGCACCGCCGTTTACGGACAAACGGTTAATGTTAACCATCCCGAATTCTGGACCAAAACAGGATACCGCTTCAATAAAAACCACAACCTGTTGCTTTTTGCTTCGGCATTTCACCAGCAACAGAATTCTTTTTTCGGCACCGTGAAGTACGATGCCAGGCAAAATCAAGCATACGCCAATATTCAGCACGAGTGGAGTTATGCGAATCACACACTGAAAAGCGGCTTTAGCCTGCGCCATCTTTACCTGAATGAGAACATTGCATTTACCGATACCCTACTCACCCGCACATACGATGGCAAACATATCAGGCGCGAAGTGATACCGGGCGCATTCGCAGAAAACACCATGCGGTTCTTTGAAGACAAACTCACCTGGATTGCAGGCGTGAGGTACGATCACCATAATCAGTTTGGATTTCAATTCACCCCCAGAACCCTGCTAAAATATGACATCGCACCAAAAACCATTCTCAGGGCCAATGTGGGCACGGGCTGGAGAACAGTAAACCTGTTCAGCGAAAATATTGGCCTGCTGGTAAGTTCCAGAAACATTGTATTCGCCGAAACCCTGCAACCGGAGAGAGCGACCAATATGGGCATCAACTTCACCCACAAATTCGAATCTGCCGACGAAAACCTATCGGGTTACCTTAGCGCGGATTTTTACCAAACCCGTTTCCAAAACCAGATTTTTCCCGATTATGATACCGACCCTACCAAGGCCATCATTCAGAATTTCACCGACAAGAGTATCAGCAATGGATTTCAGATGGAGGTATATCTGAAAATTCAGCAAAGAATTGAGCTGAAAGCTGGCTACAACTTCCTGGATGTGTACAGGGAAATAAATGGCCGTAAGCAACTGCTGCCATTTAATCCCAGGCATAAACTGCTTACCACTTTCAGCTATAAACCGCTTAATGAACAGTTTCACTTTGATGTAAACATACATCGCTACGGCAAACAGCGTCTACCCGACACAAAATCCAACCCGGAAGAATTCCGCCGCCCTGACTTCTCAAATCCCTACACCGTGGTGAATGCACAGTTTACCAAAATTTTCAAGAAAGTGGAGGTTTACGGCGGATGCGAAAACATCATGGATTTCAGGCAGCTGCAACCCATTATTTCGTGGCAAAATCCTTTCAGCCCTTATTTTGATACCTCATCGGTTTGGGGACCTACCCGCGGCCGGGAAATTTACTTTGGCGTGCGGTTCAAGCTGGATTCCAAGGATTAAAATTAACTTGTGTTATCCCAAAGTACTTAGGAGTGATATCGGCACATTCCGGTTCTAATTCGTAAATCTTGTTTTAAACCCAACCAAACCTATTCACCATTTTTTTGTTTAATGAGTCTGGCTTATTCATTAAACAGAAGTATTGATGACGCATCTATGATATCACTAATAGCTCTGATAAAGAATTTTGCAACATCGCATTTAAACATTTTACCTAATATGAGGAATTTAAAAACATTGTCCATTTTTACTTTACTGGCATTTGCAACTACCGTTTCAGCGCATGCTCAAAGTGCTTTCAGCTGTTATACCAACTACAATCTGCAGTTTACCACCCCAAAACTAAGCATTGACACCTGTGCTACCCAAATTACCGTATCCGTTTCCTACACAGGCAATCCAAGTTACATAATATGGAATGACGGCTACATTGGAAAAACAAGAGTAATTGACTTCTCCGGCAATTTTCAGGTTGCTGCCGTTGACAGTGTTTTTGGATGTGCAGACACCACTCCGGTAATGAACGTGCAGCTGTCTGACAAGTTTCTTTCTGTTTCCGCCTTTCCATATCCCGGAAGAAACATCACCCTTTGTAAAGGTCAGTCTTTAAATCTGTTCGCAACTTCAAATGCGCCATTTCAGTGGAACACCGGTGAAACTGCAACAAGCATCAGTGTAAACAAATCAGGCAAGTACTTTGCCAAGACCACTTCCGGGAAATGCAGAATTACCAGTGACACAATATACCTTAATATTATCTCGCTGGATAATTTAAAAATCAAAGCAATGGGAGATACGGCCTTTTGTCTGGGTGACAGTGTTAAACTGGAAGCTTCAGGCGGCTACAATTACAACTGGACCACCGGTACCCGAAACAAAAACACCATTTATGCCAAAACCAGCGGTGAGTATTATGTAACGGTTAATGACAGCCTTTATGGATGTTATTTCCGCTCAAACAGTATTTATATCAACACCACGACACCCACGATACAGACTTTGTGCATAGTGGTGGCAGACAGTGCAACCGGAAAGAACAAGATAAAATGGACACCGGCAAACCCCGGGGCCACCGCAGCCTATTATGTGTATCGCGAGACCTCCACATTTGGCACCTTCAATAAAATTGCCACCATAACAAACCCATTCCAAAGCGAGTATATCGATTCAGCATCCATACCTAAACAAAGACCCTACACCTATTACGTTTCTATTTTGGACACATGCGGAAATGAATCTGCAGAAAACCGTTGGTACACCCATACAACAATGCATCTGACAGCAAGTTTGGGGGTAAATGGAGAGAATAACCTAAACTGGACAGATTATATGGGTATTTATCCCATAAGTACGTATGTAATTTACCGAAGCAACAAAAACGGTCCATTTACCGAAATCGGCAGCGTAGCTGTTACCACCCGATCCTACAGCGATTTAACACCTCCTTCAGGAAACAACCGCTATGCCATCGGTTTCAGACCCGATGTTGCTTGCCATTCCGGTTCCGGTTCATTTTCTCCTGGCATATCCAACATGGTTAGTTTCGGAATTTTGAATACTGCAACCAACAAAGCTGAAGAACCTATTCTCTTTCCCAACCCTAGCTTAGGATTGGTACAAATACAAAATCTCAAAGGTTCAAACCCAAAATTCACCCTCTACAATATTGGAGGCAAAATACTTCTTGAAGGAAGAATTGACGGCGGAAGTTTGGATATCAGCCACTTGGCTTCGGGTCAATATCTTCTGTCAGTTGAAGGATACAAAAACACCATTGTTAGTAAAATCTAATTGTTGTTATCTTGATTGCGGGGAAATTGCAACATGCAATATCCCCGTTTTTTTAAAAGCCCTGCAGTAATGCTATGCGGCATTTCGACAGAAATGTCTCTTTCGAATAACAAAACTCAAATCCTGTGGAGCAGCTTCCGGCAGCAGCAAAAACAACTTATCACTGCAGAACCGGACTTTTTTTATTCGGTAAATGTGTACCCGGAAAAGTATTTCGAAAGCTTCAATCCTGATAATGCGTTCATAAAATACGCCCTGATTTCAGCACAGTATGCCGAAAGCATGGATTCGCCATGGGAAACATTTGCCTTGCCTGCAGGTCTATATGCTGTATTTAACCACAAAGGACCTGACACATCTATTTTCAATTACATCTACACCCAATGGCTGCCGCAATCAGGATATGAACTGGACAACCGCCCCCACTTTGAAAAACTGCCTGCAGGCTATATTCAAGGACACCCCGACAGCGAAGAAGAAATCTACATTCCGGTAAAAGCGGTATAACCCAGTTTTTATTTTTGAGTCACATTTTCTATTGTTGCAAACAAATTAAACAACAATGACACTCCTAATTGTAAAAATTATTCTGGCCGCCCTCTTCGGACTGGCAGGCATCATGAAAGCAACCCGCAGCATGGAACAACTGTCCGGCGCCGGTATGACCTGGGTTAACGAATATCCCGAAACATCCGTAAGGCTGGTAGGTATTCTTGAATTGCTGGGTGCATTGGGCGTAATTCTCCCTTCATTAACAGGATTTCTGCCGATTGTTACGCTGATGTCCTCAACCTGCCTGGGCCTGACCATGATTTTTGCAGCCTTGCACCACTACAAGCACAAAGAGTTTAAGAACATCGCCATCAACGCGGTATTGCTCGCCCTTTGCGCTTATGTAAGCTTCTGCAGTCTCTAAGAAGGTTTACTTAACCAGCACGCATGTGCCGGTAATCAATCTGTTTTCAGTCTGCACTTTCAGCAGGTAACGACCGGCGGGCAAAATAGCCACGTCCAGAGGAAGTTTGTTTTCACCTGCGGCTGCGTTCAATCTGGTTCCCAGCACAGCATTTCCGGCCATATCATACATGGTTATTCCGGCAACACCCGCCTGTGTCGTGTAAAAGGCCATATTTACCAGATTGCCTGCAGGCTGGGGATAAATGCGCAGGGCACTGTAACCGGAACCAATTTTGTTTAACCCATTCACGAGTGTATTGAAGCTACCTTCGGCAAAAACACCATTGTTCATGTTACAATTGCTTCTTACACGCCATTTGTATGCCGCATTGGACTTCAAACCAGTAAACGTATCTCGTGTATTGGTGGTTGCTGCAGATTTGGTAATCCAACCGGTATCAGTGGAAAGCTTATATTGCGTGGTATAGGTAACAGCATCGTCTGAAGGATTCCAGCTAACGCGAGCACTGAAGTGGTTTACACCATCAACCATCATGAAATTCTTATCAGGCGGAGCACAGGGCAACACCACATTCCGCAAATCACTTTCCCACACACCACGTCCATAGGTTGCCACGCGCAGTTTGGCTCCTGATTTTTGCAATTCCACTTCGTTTACAGCCACCAAAGGCAGTCCAACTGCATGTTCTGCCCAGGATTTGGTTATGGTATCGCGGTAAAAAACGCCGATATTCATCCCTACATAGATGGTCTGATGGGCATCCTCATCCACCACCACAGAACGGGCTGCCATTGTGGGAAGTCCGGCGCTTATATCAACCAAGTCATCTCCGCCATTATCGGACCGGTAAACCCTGTTGGTGCTGCTATTGCAGGAAATCCATATTCTGAGCGGATTATACTTACTCACAAAAATGGAGGTAATAGTCGCGGGTGCGGTAATTGTTTTTAATGTTGCGCCCCCATTTGCGCTTCGGTATAGAATATTTCCTCTTGATGTATATATGTATCTCGTATTTGAAGGAGCAACTGCCAGTACATCCAGATTATTGTTAATACCGGTGGTAAGTTTATCCCATGAGGAACCGCCATCATCACTGCGATACACCCCGTTATAACCGCCCCAAAGTGTGTCGTGATTGGTTGGATGCATTACAAGGGGGGTAACCCAGTTACCCGCAACTGGCCTGGTTAGGTTTCTGTAACTTTGACCGGAATTCTCAGTCCTGTATAAATTTCCGAACTGGCTTGTTCCTACAGCAACCTCAGGATCATTGGGTGATGTAACACAATCCATCCCATCTGCACCGAGCCACTCGTACCAAACCCCGTCCGTACGCCTAAAAGTACTTCCGTTATCCTGGGCTCCGCCAATAACTATTTTGGGCTCAATAGGCGAACAAGCAATGCGGTAAAACTGCCGTATACCCAAACCGGTTGTCAGATCCACCCAATCGCCGCCATTGTTAGGGCTGCGGAATATACCGCCATCGGTACCGGCATATATAGTAGTATTAACCCATTCCAGTGCATGCACATCGGCATGATTGTAGCCTATTCCATTGGGATAGGTCCACACAGTGGTTGCAGTAAATGTTTGTCCTGCATCAACTGATTTAAAACATATTATACCTCCAATATGAACCTCATTGGGATTAACAGGATTGGCACAAATAGCAAGATCATAGGATGCTTGTCCGCGGGTGTCAGTTCCATCAGGCGAGTAGCCCAAATAATTCGTACCCTCTGAAGCTTTGCCAATGACAGTGGTTTGAAAGGTTTTTCCGCTGTCATTGGAAACATAAAACCGACCCATTACACTACCTGAAGCCTGCAGCACATAAACCCTGGCAGGATTGGCGGGAGTAACCGCAATCAAAGTTCTTCCCAACTTCAACATCCCCTTTGTCGTGTCTATACCAATCCAGGTTTTGCCGGTATCGGCAGACCTGCGAACGTAAGTAGTTCCACCGTTGCCGCAGGCATACATTATGGCTTTATTGGCGGGATTAAACTCTACATCCTCAGAAGTGTTCGTCTCCACCCTTTTCCAGGTAGCGCCGCCGTTGACAGAACGCCACAATCCATTATTGGCAGCACAAAAAACCAAATTTGCGTTGCCTGGAAATACCTTTACCTGTCGGCTGCTCGATGGACCAGAACCTGTGGTAACCCATGTGGCTCCTGCATTGGTAGATTTCAACACACCACCTGATGTAAGTGAAGCATACAGTGTATTTTCGTTATTCGGATCAAGGCACAAATGAAAAACATTCATCCATCCTGAATTCACAAAGTCAATTAAGGGTTCCCAATTTTGGCCGCCGTCGGTGGTTTTCCATATACCACCACCGGGACTGCTCACATAAATGATATTCTCATTTGCAGGATTTACTGCAACCGAGGTAAGCCGTCCCACACCCGGGTTCCAGCTACTGGTGTGGTTCCATGTCTTTGGACCCACTTCCTTCCAGGTAAACACACCACGGCTTTTTACACCCATGTTGCGCACAGCCTGATGATAGGCTCTGTCCTCATTTTCCGGCTCAATAAAATTACCTTTTTCATCCGTATGAAAACGGCGCTCATACAGCCAGCGCTGGTATTGATAATGGCCACTACCCTTTCCGGTACCGTGTTCCCGAAAATACACCTCGGCCCTGCGCTCAATTTCATCGAGCGTAAGGTCTTTTCTTTCCATAAGCTGGAAAATATCGGTTTGGGCAAAAACAGTTGATCCAAGGCAAGTAAGAGCCAAAAGCAGAAAATGTTTGCGCATGTTTGGTATAAAATACAAATTTACGAATTCAAAGCTATACAGATGTCTGTTAACGGTAAAACCGCAGAAAAGTCCCTGTTGGCAAACTTCTTCCGGCCTTGTCTTTCAGCAAAAGCTCTCCGCTTTCAAAGGGCTGTGCAGGGAAGTGTGAAATCACCATATTCTCAGTAATCACAGGGGAAAAACCCATACTGTACAAATTGACAAGAAAAAATGCATGCTCTGACTCCAGCAGCTGGGAACACATTTCAATTAAATCGTTTATTTGCTTTTCCAGTATCCACTTTTCTCCATCGGGACCGCGGCCATAGGCAGGTGGATCCAGAATGATACCATGATAGGTTTTACCACGCTTTACCTCTCTTTGCACAAATTTAAATGCGTCTTCCACCACCCAGCGAATGTCTTTCAATCCGGAAGCCTCCATATTTTCCTTGCTCCAGCTAACCACCTGTTTCACGCTGTCTACGTGCGTTACATCTGCACCTGCTGCGCAGGCCGCAAGAGAGGCCCCACCGGTGTAAGCAAACAAATTCATCACACGAGGGCGGTTCACTTTGCATTTTGCAAGACTGCCCGCGATAAAGTCCCAGTTTTCGGCCTGTTCTGGGAATATACCAACATGTTTGAATGCCGTTAATGCCAGACGCATGCGCAGGTTCAAGCCATCTGTTTTATAGGAAACCATCCACCTGTCAGGCATGCCTGGCTTTACCTGCCAGTTGCCGGCTTCTGCATCTTTTTCGCCTTTGCGAAAAAAAGAGGCATGGGCTCGTTTTTCCCACTCACTCTCTGGCATGGCCTTGTCCCAAACCGCCTGTGGTTCTGGCCTTCGCAGCACATATTTCCCAAACCGCTCCAGCTTTTCAAAACCACCGGTGTCCAGCAGTTCATAATCGGGCAATAGAGCGGGCACCACGCGGCGAAAGGTCATGGTACAAAGATAAGGTGATATTGAATGGAAAAGCCCTTCAGTTTTTAAGATGGGCATGCACCCAAAAAACAACTGCCCGCCGATTAACGACGGGCAGCCTTATTTGTCATAACTCTTTTGCGTTTATTTGCCTAAATCCTGTTTACCCGGTTTTACCGCAAGATACTCGATTTCAAAAACAGCGATACCGTACATCTCTTCAAAGCTCTTCACATACTGGCTTACAGGCGATGAAGCATCCATGGTGGTATATACCTCAAACTTCGAACCTGCGGGCAGTTTCTCAAATGCTTCCATCAAAGCGGGTGTCATGGCCATGTCTGTAAGGCTGCTGCTGATACCGGCCGGCTGTCTGTCCCGTGTATTGAAAAACAACCTTCCCTTCTCGGTTTTTACCCTTAGGTGAAATGTGAGGGTATCGTTTTTACCGGCAACGGCTCCCGTACCTTTTTCAAGCAGTTTGTACTGTCCTTTTGAAGCAAGTTTTACAACACCGGGCTTTTTGGCATTATCTGCCATCCACTTGTCCGCGGCCTCTTTCAGCGTTTTCGACTTATTCTCGCGTTCACGGGTCATATAGGCTGTTTGCACGCGCTGCAGATCTTTCTCTGCCACTGCGTATCCGCTATCCTTTTTGAGCGCTTCTTCAATACCTTTGATGAGCGAACTGTAGTCAATCTTGTCCACACCACTTCCTTTCATGTATTTGCCCACCTGGTAACCAACAGTGTAGCTGAATGAATCGGCTGACGTTTTCAGCGCTTTACCCGGATTTACCTGTTTTCCGCCACAGGCTGCCAGCATCAACACGGCGGCGATTCCTGCGATTTTATGTGTTTTTGTCATGTTTTTACGTGTAATAAATTTTATTTTACTGAACCGTACAACTCTGCCCTGCGCTGCTGAACAGACGCATCTTCGGCAAATTCTTCATAGGTCATGTATTTGTCAATCATGCCATTCGGCGTAATTTCGATGATGCGGTTGGCCACGGTATTAATCACTTCCTGGTCATGGGAATGCATCAGCACAATACCGGCATATTCGATAAGGCCATTGTTCAGCGCCTGAATACTTTCCAAATCAAGGTGGTTGGTGGGTTCATCGAAAACACCCACGTTTGGATTTTCAATCATCATCTTGCTAAGCATACAGCGCACTTTCTCGCCGCCAGACAATACATTGCACATCTTCTGGGTTTCCTCACCGCTGAAGAGCATTCGGCCCAAAAACCCGCGAATAAAGGTTTCGTCTTTTTCTGTGCTGTATTGACGGAGCCAGTCAACAAGATTGATGGGTTTTTCAAAATATGCACTGTTGTCGTTGGGCAAAAAACCCATCTTCACGGTTACGCCCCACTTTACCTCGCCGGAATCGGGCTTTACCTCGCCCCACAAAACCTTGAAGAGTGTATTCAGCGCTAGGGTATTTCTGCTTAAAAAGGCAATTTTATCACCCTTGTTTACTGTGAAGTTGATATTGCCGAAAAGTTTGTTGCTACCAATACTGCACGAAACATTATCCAGGGTAAGAATCTGATCGCCCACTTCCCTTTCCTGTTTAAAAATGATGCCGGGGTAGCGACGGGTGCTGGGCTGAATCTCTTCGATATCCAGCTTTTCCAGCATCTTCTTTCGGGCAGTTGCTTGTCTGCTCTTGGCCACGTTGGCGCTAAAGCGTGCAATAAATTCCTGCAGTTCCTTTTTCTTTTCCTCGGCTTTTTTATTCTGGTCGCTGCGCTGCCTGAGAGCCAGCTGCGAACTTTGGTACCAGAATGAGTAGTTGCCCGAAAATATCTTGATACGACTGTAGTCGATATCGCACACGTGGGTACAAACGTTGTCCAGAAAGTGACGGTCGTGACTCACCACCAGCACTGTGTTTTCAAATCCGGCGAGAAACTCCTCCAGCCAGCGAATGGTTTCCACATCAAGGTCGTTGGTGGGTTCGTCCATCAGCAACACATCGGGGTTACCAAAAAGGGCCTGCGCCAGAAGCACACGTACTTTCTGGTTACCGCTGAGTTCTTTCATCAGCTTTTCGTGAATCGATTCCTCGATACCCAAATTGCTGAGCAGGGTGGCAGCATCGCTTTCGGCATTCCATCCGTCCATTTCGGCAAACTGGGCTTCCAGCTCGCTGGCACGCATACCGTCTTCATCGGTAAAATCAGCTTTGGCGTACAGCGCGTCTTTTTCCTCCATAATGGACCAAAGGCGGTGGTGTCCGCGAAGCACGGTCTGCAAAACCGGAATCTCGTCAAACTCAAAGTGATTTTGCTTCAATACGGCCATGCGCTTGCCCGGCTCCAAATCCACTGAACCTGTATTGGGCTCAATTTCACCGGCTATAATTTTCACCAGTGTAGACTTACCCGCACCGTTGGCACCGATAATGCCGTAGCAATTACCTGCCGTGAACTTGAGATTTACATCTTCAAACAATACACGCTTGCCAAAGCGGAGTGAAATATTGGATACCGTTAACATAGTTTCCCGAAAAGGGCTGCAAAATTAGGGATAAAGGGCAAATTTTCCGAAGAAAACACCGCTTTTTCAAGGCTTATTTATCTATTTGCAAACGACAGCAAATACTTGCAACCGAAAGTAACTGTTTTCATACCGCAAGCATGTTTTCTTCAGTATCAACTTTGCATCAACAAATTTTTCAAACACAAATTTTTAATGTTTTTATCGTATGACAAACTTAGTTAATTCCGTAAGACTGATTGGCAATGTAGGCCGCACACCCGAAGTAAAAGAATTTGGCACCGGCCGTAAAAAAGCCTCCCTGAGCCTCGCCACCACCGAAAAGCGCCGCAAAGAAACCGGCGAGTACATCACCCACACCGAATGGCACAATCTGGTATGCTGGGGCAAGCAGGCAGATGTGGTAGAGCGCTTTGTAAAAAAAGGAAGTCGGCTTGCCATCGAGGGGAAGCTAGCCCACCGTGAGTACACCGGTTCTGATGGGCAAAAGCGCTACATCACCGAAATCCTGGTACAGGAAATTTCTTTTTTCGACGGACGCAAGCCGGAATCAGAAGGTGAGATTCCCGCAGATGAAAAACCGGTTGCCGAAAAGGCAGACAAAGCCAAAAATAAACTCCCTTTTTAAAAATTGCGTATTGTGTTTTTCATGGGGCCTGCGGCGTAATTGCCGCGGGCTTTTTTTATGGCAAAAACCGCTCTTGATCTGCCACTTCGGGCCGTTCGCAAACGTCGCGCCGCCCCCAGATCCGGTACCTGCTTCGGGCTATGGTATCATAACCAAAGTCTGTAAGAAATTTTGGTAAAAAATCCAGCACACACCAGACCGACCAGGGAAATCCAAGCCGTTTGAGCACCCTGAATGCAGCCTTGCTTTTTATAAAAACACTATCACCTTCCAGCAGCACAACCGTGTCTGAACAAAGCAACTCTTCCGACAAACGTTGCCTTGCCGTTTCACCCTGCAGAGGTGCCATTAAAAAAACCTTTTTTTTATCTCGCTTAACCACAAAGCGCACCACCCCGTGGCACAAATTGCAATGCCCGTCATAAAACAAAATGGTGGCGGTTTTCTGCATTACTGAATTTTCTGCAGATAGGAATTCACTTTTTCCCTGAAATAGGGTGTAAGTTCAGCCGGTGGTCTTCGCAAAGCCTCACGTTCGGTGCGCTTTTCCTGCATATACTTTTGAATGAATGCAGGTGCCGTTGGGGTGTAATCTCCCGGTGTATTTGCCTGCCTTTGTTCTTCAGTCTGCTGGCTTCGGTCGGCCTTTTCATGTTCAAGCAGTCGGGTCTGGATCTCTTTCTGCCGCTCAATGAGCTCGATGCTGAAACGCTTGTTCACCATTTCCTTCTCTTGCTCTTCCATCAGTTTCTCAGTATCTCTCAGGGTTTTGGCACCGGCACCGTTTCCGCCCTGCTCCATGGCTTTTCTCAGTTCACCCAGCTTTCTGCGAAGTGCTTCCTGCATCAGGGCAATACGGGCGTATTCTTCGTTCATTTCCCGGCCCTGTTGTCCTTCGCCGGGCTTAGGTTGTCCATCTTTACCGGTTTTTCCGTTTTGCCCCTTTTTCTGCATCTCCTGCAACATTTGCCCCAGTTGCTCCTGCCCTTTGGACAGCTTGTCGCCCTTATTGGGTTTGCCCTGCCCTTTGCCTTTCCCTCCCGGATTGCTGCAGCTACCTTTGCCTTGTTTTTTATTCTGCTCAGACATTTTCTGCTGCATGTTCTGCATGCTTTCCAGCAGCATAACTGCGAGGTTGTTCAAACCTGTCATCACAAACTGTTCCCGCATGGCGGCCCCGCGCAGATCTCGGATTTTCAATCCTTCCAGCGCCATATCCATGTTGTTGTTTATTCTGGCTATTTCCTTAGAAACAAACGTACTGACCATCGGCTGACGCTTGGCCAGTGCCCTCAGGCTATCCTCCAGGAGTGCACACTGTTCCCGAACCACCATCTGCCGTTTGTTCAGCTCCACAAACCGTGGATTGTATTCCCTGATGCGGGAAAGTTCGGTAAAAATATCCTCCTGCTCAACCGATGTTTCCACCAGATTTTCCAGCAACAGCCGCAACGCCTGATAATCCTCAGCCATGCGCTTCTGCTGTTCCTGTTCCATGCTTTTCTGCATCTTTTCCGCAGCTTTCTTCATTTGCTCAGCGGCATCTTTCTGGCTTTCTGAAGCCTTCTTGTTTTTACCGCCTTCAAGCTCGCTGCCGGCCTTCTGCTGGCTTGATTCAGCCTGTTTCTGTTCCTGTTCTCCCAAATCAAGGCTCATTGGTTTTTCAAGGTCTTTGTTCATCTCAAGCGCCTCCTTCAGATCCTTGCGAATTTCCCTCATCTCGTCCGAAAGCTTTTGCTGCTCCTCCTTGAGTTTACCATCCTTGTCACCCTGCTGCTGTTTTGTTTTCTCAGCCAGTTTATCCTGTTTTTCTGACAATTTGTTCAAACGGTCCAGGTTATCATTCAGTTTCTGCTCCAGCTGCAGTTCCTTAAACTGCTCCATAAGCTGGTTCAGGTCACGCGCCTGCTCTTTGTTCATCTGCCGCATTTCATTCATCTTTTCGGCAATCTTTTCTTTGGAAGCCTTCTGTTCCAGCAACTTTTGGATTTCCTCCATCAGTTTCTTCATTTCCGGATTTTCCATTTGCTTCAGCAGTTCATCCATCTGTTTTTTACGCTCCAGGCTTTCCGGCTTCTGCGCCTGAAATTCATCTTTTTGCTGCTGCAGTTTTTGCTGCTCCGTTTTCATCTCCGCGATCTTCTTCTCCAGCTCCTGCTGTTTTCTGAGCAAATCCTCCACCCGCTGCTGTTCTTCCCAGGCCAGGTTTTTCCCGTTATTCAGTTTTTGCTGAAGCTCCTGGGCCTCTTTTTGCATTTGTCGGCTTTGGCTGAAGGCCTGCTGCATCATCTGCTGCACCTTGTCACTCTTTTTATCCGCATCATCACGCACTTCCTTCAGGGTTTGCCTGCGAAGCGGCTGCACTGCGGTTTTGGAAACTTTCGGACCATGAATACCATCATTGTCGCGGGCTTCGAAGTAATATTCAACAGACTCGCCCGGGGCCATACCCAATGCATCCATGTCAAGCCCGTAAAGAAAGTCAACCCTGGAACCGGGGGAAATTTTAACCGGAGCTGTCATCCAGCCTGCTCGAAGTTTGCCGGCATTATCCGATTCGGTAAACCTGTATTTTATGGCAACGCTACCCACTGCATAATCATCGGAGGCAGCACCCACAAACCAAAAACGACGCACGCTGCTGCTGTCGTCTTTCTTTTCCACGGAAATTTCAGGGAAAGCATCTGCTATGGCAGAAATGCTGTATTGCAGCGTATCCGACCCCTTTGCCTTGGAATGGCGCGGCAGCACACGCACTAGCTCCCGGGCCGCACAAACCATTCGGTATGCAAAAACACCCTTTTTGGGCACAATCTGCTCACGGCGCTGTGCCCTGATCACTTCAAGGGTTTGCGCATCACGCGCCCTAAAATTCCAGGTTATAACGCTTCCCTCAGGCAACTGAAATTCGGTGGTATTGCTAAATTTCTCGGTGCCTTTTCCGGTGTAGGCCGGATAAACCACAGTGGCCTCCGCATCGGTCATGGCCGGATCGGGCATCAGCTTCAGCAAAAATGGCTGTGATTCAAAACCCATGGCTTCAAACTGAAACGGGAAATCATCCTGCACATTGGTAATTTCGTAGGTAAATTTGTCACGTCCGTTTTTCAGCATTTTAATCCGCTGGCCTTTCAGCAGCAGATATGCTTCCTCAGGCAGACTTCTTCCTTCGAACTGCAGTTCTAAAGAATAGGCAGCACCTCTTTTGCAATGCAGATCTTTGTTCAGCAACTGAAAGCGAAATGGAGCCTGTTTTTCAAAGTGCTTGCTGTATTGAAAAAATCGCTTGCTTCCATCGGTAATAATATGGCTTTGAAACAACAATAGCAGGAATAACAGCACAACCGGCGGTGCTGCGTATTTCAGGTATTTGCGGTTGGCTTTCAGGTTGATGGCACCGGTAAACGGCACTGGCTTCAGCTCGCGGGTTTTCTGCTCTATGCCTGCAAGCAGCAGGGCACTGTCCGGATGCTGTCGTGCCATGGCTTCCAGCTGCAGCAAATTCAGGAGTTTATCCTGCACATTGCCAAAATGCGCCCCGATGATTTTTGCCGCTTCATCGTAGGATATCACGGTGCCCAGGCGGTATATTCCCAAAAGCGGCCTGGCTATCCAAAGCCACAAAACGGTTACGGTGAGCGCTGTGTAAGCCCAGAAGAGCAGGGTGCGGGTCCACACCGGGAAAAAAGCAAAGTACTCAGAGAAGGCAATCAGCAAAAACAAACCCAGCAACAATGCCACAGAAAGCATCAGCCCGCGCACAAGTTTGTGCAGGTAATACTTGCGGATAAAGGCATCCAGCCGGTTCAGAATCTCTGTGGCCATTCCCTACAAATATAACAAATTTTAGGCCGAAATTATTGCGTTCAACCCTTTTTTAAGCCCCCAAACAGCGTATGCATCACAATCCCAGCAGCCACGCCCGCATTCAGGCTCTCCGTTTGGCCCGCACCCGGTATGCTGATGCGCTTTTTCACTGTTTTTTCCGCCTCGCTGCGGATTCCGTGCGCCTCACTGCCCACCATTAAGACAAGCGGAAATTCAGGAACCACGGTTTTAACATCTTCCCCGTCCATAAAACAACCCAGCACGTTTTTGTTTTTCAGCATTTCTGGCAAATCGCCATACACCCATTCCATGCGGGTGAAGGAACCCATACTGGCAGCAATGCACTTGGCATTGTACACATCCGTGCAATCTTTGGAAAGAACAACCTGCCTGAAACCAAACCAGTCTGCCGTTCTCAGAATGGTTCCCAGGTTTCCGGGATCGGATATACCATCCAACGCCAGCACCACAGGCTGATTAAAATCAATCTGAGGTAATGCCCATTCCTTTATTTCAACAATGGCACAAAGCCCGGGCGGGGTATCCATATGGCTGATTTTTGCATAATCCTGACGGCTTATGATTTCGGGTTCAAAGGGCAGTTTTAAACCTGCCATTCCCTCAGAAGTGGCCAATATTCTGACTATGTTCCAGTCACTGTGGAATACTTCGAGGACATTCTTACGGCCTTCCACGAGGAATTGGCCATATTTTTGCCTGTACTTCGGCATTCGCAGTGCCGAATATTGTTTTATCTCTGCAGTTGATGGCATTTTCCGGTAGCAAATATGCTGTACATAAAGGAAAAATCGTTTCGATTTTTTTGCTGATTCTATGGATAATGCAGGGTTGTGGGGTAAAAAAGGGCATCCCGAAAGGCGAATACCTGTTGAAAAAAAACGAAGTATCCCTGGTTCGGGAGAAAAAAACCGAAAGAGAACACAAAATAAAAGCCTCTGACTTAACAGCTCAGATCCTACACAGGGGTAACAAAAGGGTGCTGTTCAACCGAATTCCCATTTATCTATGGATGTACTCCCTGGGCACATCCTGGAAAAACGAAGAAGCCAACACCAAACAAACCTGGAGACGCAGGCTTCGTGAAGATTTCGGAGAACCGCCGGTTTTACTGGATACCGGACTAACCCAGCTTTCAGCAGACAACATCGTCAATTACCTGCAGAATATGGGCTACTTTGATGCTTCCGTGAAGCGAGACATCAAAAAAACCCGCCGAAAAGCCGTTGTTAACTACATGGTATACATCGGCAAACCTTACCGCATCAATTCCTTTTTCAGAGAGCCGGCCGACACCACTTTAAAGTTGCTACTAGACAGCATAACCAACGCCTCTGAGTACTTCCGACTTTGGTGGCCTGCCGATTTGAATAAACTCAATGCATCGCGTGAATACATCGCTTCAGCGATGCGCAACAGCGGCTATTACACGGTAAACCAGGATTACTTTTATTTTGAGCTGGATTCCCTTGCCGATAAAAAAGAAGCTGCCGTATACCTGAAAATGTATATGCCTGCGAGCGGGAAACCATTCAAACAGTACCGTTTTGGTCGTCCCACCCTGAAAATTGAAAGCAGCGATATCTTTATGGCCAACAATTATCCGGATTCCGTGTGGGTGAACGGGAAACTGCTGATTATGGGGCACTACCCTTTCAAAGCGGCCACCATGGCCGGCCTGATTGGTATTGACAGCGGCATGCGATACTCTCAGCGTGCGGGTGAAAACACCTACAAGTCCCTCACCGAAAGTGGCCTGTTTTCCTATGTAGAAATCCGGTATGATGCGGACACCAATAAACTCATCATCACGCCAACCATCCTTGTCAAAGCATTTGAGCGCATGAATATTTCCTTTGAACCCCAAGGGCTCTATTCTCCGCAGGGAACATCGGGTACCAACTTTCAAACCCAAAGCCAGCGAAGCTTTGGCCTTGCCGGCATTCTCTCATTCAACAACAGAAATGCATTTCACCACGGAGAAAGCTTCAGGCTTTCCTCCATCACCTCCTACGAAGCCATCATACGCCGCGACCAAACCGGCAACCTGCTCTATGGCTTGCAACAAGGATTCAACGCATCGCTGTCGTTGCCCCACTTCACCCTGCTAAATGGCATCGACAAGCTTACCCGCACCCAGCGCCGAAATACGGTGTTATCTCTGTCCTACCAGTTCGAAAACAACCCCAATTTCCGAAGAAGCACGCTGCCTGCCAGTATAACGTTCCAGTTTATCCGCTCGCGACTGAGCTGGTATTACACACCGCTGGAGCTGAGCTTTAACCGAAACCGGCTGGACCCCTCATTTCTGCCGCGCCTGCCTGCCCTTGACCAGGATTTTGTGAAACGGGTTTTCACCGACCAGTTTATTTCTGCTGCCAAACTGGGGCTCATTTTCGCCAATAACAGAACCAAACCCGGAGAGACCTACCTGTTTACCCGCGCCGGCCTTGAAACCAGCGGCAACCTGCACCGGTGGATCCGCAGCCTAAACAAGGGATTCAAAGCCGACAGCAGCTATTCGCTGCTGGGGGTAAATTACTTTCAGTACGCCAAAATGGAAGGGGAAATTCGCCTTCGGCAAACCCTCGATGAACTTAATACCATTGCCTTCAGAGCCAATGTAGGCCTGGTATTACCCTATGGAAACAGCAAGGATGTTCCGTATGACAAACGATACTTCATTGGCGGAAGCAATAGCCTTAGGGCATGGAGACCCCGCCGCCTTGGCCCCGGAACAACCCCCGATACCAGCCTCACGCTTATAGACCGTTCCGGTGAATTTCTTTTTGAAACCAACTTTGAATACCGGTTTACCATCTTCCCCAAGTTTTTGGAAAGCGCCCTGTTCTTTGATATGGGCAATATCTGGAACCTGAAAAGGCAAGGTCAAACCCAGAAAACCGGCACACTGAATCCCGCAACATGGGGACAGGAACTGGCTATGAATGCCGGAATAGGTTTCCGGTTTGATTTCAAGTTTTTTCTCTTCCGTCTGGACTGGGGACTGCCCGTGCGCGACCCGGCCAAACCTGAAGGAAAACGATGGCTGCTAAACAAAGAAAACTTTCTGGGATTCAACAATTACCTGATTAAAGAAACAGCACTGGCCATAGGCATCGGATATCCTTTTTAATTGATGTAACACAATAAAATGTGTTTCGGAACAGTTTTTGTTTGGAGTTTAGTCCCATGAAAACATCCATCCGTTTAATACTGTTTACCCTGTTTTCGGTTTCCCTCATTGGCGTTTTCCAGGCATGCAGGGACAAAGACGGCAGCATCAATATTTTCACTATACAGGACGACCTTGATCTGGGATTTCAGGTATCACAGGAACTGGAGAATGATCCAAAAATCAACGTGCTCGATTCCGCCACCTACCCGGCCGTCTATAAATATATGTACAACCTGCGCGACAGCATTCTTTTACACAATGAACTGAACTATGAAAAGGAGTTTGCGTGGAGAATCCGTGTTATCAAGGACGACACAACCCTTAATGCCTTTTGTGCGCCGGGGGGATATATTTATTTCTACACTGCGCTGATCAAATACCTGGAAAGCGAAGACCAGCTTGCCGGCGTGATGGGACACGAAATGGCACACGCCGATCTGAGGCACAGCACCGATGCACTAACCCGCCAGTATGGACTCGGCGTTTTGTTTGACATCATCTTTGGAAAGGATAAAGGCCAGCTGGTGCGTGTGGCAACCCAGATCAAAATGCTGCAGTATAGCCGCGAAAACGAGTCGCAATCCGACATGTATTCTGTTACCTGGCTCTACCCAACCGCCTACAATGCAAAAGGGGCCGCAGGGTTCTTCCAAAAACTCATCGATCAGGGACAAAGCGGAGGTGCTCCCCAGTGGCTTAGCACCCACCCCAACCCCGACAACCGCGTACAGGCCATCACCGATAAATGGCAATCACTGGGTGGAAAAGCCGGTCAAACCTTTACCCAGCGATACAATGCCTTTAAAGCCTCATTGCCATGAGAAAAATATTCTCTGTGATATTAATCATGCTGGTCTGCACAGGCATCTGGGGCCGACAACCGGCAGACACCATGCAGTCGGGGCTTGAAGACTCCCTGGGTGCTGTAATCCCCGATACCGGAGCCAGCCATATTGTGGAAATCAACCGACTGATCCGTTTTGCAGAACAGCATCTTGGAACACCCTACCGTTACGGCGGAAAAACACCCGCCGGATTTGACTGCAGCGGATTTGTCAGATATTGCTTCAGCCAAACACAAGGATTGCTGCTCAGTCCGTCTGCTACAACCTACCATAAACATGGCATCAAGGTCCATCCCCAGGCGGCACGCCCAGGCGATGTAATCTGCTTCACAGGTTCCAACAGCCGAAACCGCAGTATCGGGCATGTAGGAATTATCACAGAAGTTACCCCTACCGATATTTATTTTATCCATTCAGCGGTACACGGAGGCATACGCTACGATGTGCTGAAATCACAGTACTACAAAACCCGCTTTCTGCAAATCCGCAGAATTTTGATGTAAGACAACCGTCTGTCATCAAATTGCAAGATTATCTCTTAAAGACCTGATACTGACTCCAATTCGGGATGATTCATCCGCGCTGAGGCGAAATCCCCGATAAAAAAATTACCGAAAAATTTATTTTTTAGTTTCGATTTCCTAATATTGTAGCCAAACAATATAAACTCAAACGTATGATAACAATTTACAACTCCATCAAAAGCAAAGGGTTAAAAGCCCTTGCGCTGGGTTTGATGCTCACCGGTTCGGGGTGGGTGAAGGCCCAGCTAAGCGGCACAGTGACTGTGGGTTCCGGCGGAACCTACACGACCTTTGGCGCTTTTGCAACCGCATTCAACGCACAGGGTGTTTCTGGCCCGCTCACGGTGAATGTAATCTCCAATGTTACTGAAACCGCTCTGGTAACTTTTAACAACCTGGCTACAAACTCACCCACAGCGACCAACCGTGTTACCATCAATGGCAACAACTTTATTGTTAGCAGAGGTGCCACATCTACGGTTACTCCGGAGATTTTCCTGTTTAATGGCGCAGACTTCTTCACCATTAATCAACTTTCCATCGTAAACTCAGGTACCATTGCCAACGTGATGGGTATTCGTTTTACCAATGATGCTAACGACAATACCGTTCAAAACTGCGTTATTGAGTTATCAAACCTCACTGCCGCACAAACAACCGGTGGTGCTTGTTACATTGCGTTCTCAAATTCCACAACCCTGGCCCGTCCGTTTTACAATCTGAACACCGGTTTCCCGGGTGTAACCAATGGCTCGGTAAATTTTGGTGTTAATGGCAATGGTTCAAGAAATCTCGTCCGCAACAACATCATGCGTACCAACACCAACAGCCCCGGCCCTTTTGCAGGTATTTACGAAACGCAGAACGGTCAAAGCTGGCTCCCTCCTACCAGTTCCTTCAATAATACATTTAGGGATAATATTATCCAGAACTTTTTCGTTTTTGGTATTTTGACATCCCTAAGTAATGGTACTGTGGTTGCTAATAACGATATCAGCCGCTCCAACGTTACTACCCCCACTGTATTCGACATAGCTGCGGCCGGAAACAGTACCATATCAGGTATTCACTCCAGCGGCGTTGGTGGTGCAACCCGTTCACACCGCATCGATTCGAACTTCATTCACGACATACCATTCCTGAATGCCACTGCTTCGCAGTGTAATACCAGTACGTATTCTATCTGGATGAATATTTCCGCATTTCAAACATTCCCAACCTTTATCAAAGGAAATAGAATTACCAACATCGGAACCAGTACCGGTGGCAACATCGGTGTTTACCTGGGCTGCTGCCAGAACACAAGCGTAGAAGACAACATCATCACCAACCTCTACAGCAACAACACCAGTTCCAGCAACTTCTGGGGTTCAACCACTGGTATTTTTAACGACTTTTCTTCGATGTTCCAGATTGCTGGAACAGGCATACCACCCACATCAGGTTGGTTCACAATCGGCGTTGGTTTCGGAGGCACCATCTTACCTAACAATATTTTGAGAAACACCATCACCGGTTGCAGACCCGGAACCTTCTTCCATGGTATCTACACCATTGGTGGCGGTTTAACTTCTGATGGATTGATAACAGCCAACCAGATTGTAGACAACCAGTCTACCGATGCAGGACGCACCTTTATTACCATGTACGGTATCAGAACCACCCAAGGCAGATGGATAGTTTCTAGAAACATGATTGACAGATTAACCCAAGCCGGAACCAACTCTTCTTTCAATAACCTGTTCGGATTTTGGACACAATCAATCGCCACCGGTGATCAGAGATGGTTCTCCAACATCATGACGAACAGCGTAGGATCTACAACCACTACGGCATTTTTTAGCAACAACAGCGCAGGTGCCAACGTTTTGGTTAAACAAAATACCTTTAACCTAAACCTCAGCAATACATCTTTCAACAGCCAAACAAATCTATTTACAGCAGGTTTCGGCACCACCACCTATGATGGAAACATCTTTGTTGACCGCACCAACTACAACTGGGGCTTTAACTCGGGCGGTGCCAACAACTACAGCAACAACCATGTTTTTGCACCCAATGCTCCTGTAACCAACTTTAGAGGCAACCATAACGGTACCACCTACACAAACTGGCTTACCTACAGAGCAGCCAGCCCCGGTGGTCAGGCAGGGCTTGTATACGGCGATCCTAACTTCACCAATGAGGCTGCACGTAACTTCACACCCCGTGCTTTCAGCACCCAGAACAATGTGGTTACAACACCTACGGCTCCTGTGCAGTTTAACGGCAACAACAGAAACGCAGGATCTTCAGACCGCGGCGCCGTTGAAGCCTTCACAGATATCGCTGCCCTTGGTTCAACCTTTAGCGTACCCCCAACCGTTTGCCCCGGCTGGACCGGCAACATGACCCTCAATGTAAGAAACCTTTGGTCTGATACCGCTACCGGTTTCCGTGTATCCTTCCGTTCAACCGGCGGACCTACCGTTTCTACATTCGTTACCAAAAGAATGCTCACCAACGACACCCACCTTGTTACATTCAACGTGCCTGTTCGCCTGAACATTAGCGGCAACATCCGCATTTCTTGTTATGTAGATATGCCTGATGACAATGTTGCCAACGACACGATTTCCTTCAATACAGTTGTATTACCCGCTCCCGGTGGAGGCCGCTACCTGCAGGGTACCACTCCTTCCAAGGCGGTATACAGACTTGGAAGACCCAATGATGTTACCCAAATCAACATGCCTATTTTTTACCACATTACTGCACCTCGTGCCTATACCAACGCAGATTACTGGGATGGCACAGGCTCATCAACGGGTAAAAGATGGACAGCATCTGTTTATGGTTTGACCAGAGCCGGTGTGGTGTTGCCTGCAAGCATTCAGAACCATGCTACTGCCACGAATGACCTCGAAGTAAGATTTGCAACCGCTAACGCTGCTTTGGAAGACAGCACCATCACCCTGATTACCAAGATTACCGATTTGGGCAACAACTGTGATACCCTGCTGCGCCGTGATATCCTTATATACCCAACCATCAATGCAGATTTCACTTTCCCTGCCAAAATCTGTAATGGTGAATCAGTATTGTTTAACAACAGAAGCACTGTTAGAAGCGGATCTATGGATTTCACCTGGAACTTTGGCACTGGTGTAGCCGGAGATACTTCAAACGCTCCGTCACCTATCTTTACTTTCCCCAATGCCGGTACCTTCAGGGTTAAATTATTTGCCCGCACTGCGCCATGGGGTTTTGTTACCATCGACAGCTCAGATGTAGTTGTAAATGCTATTCCTAACGTGAAATTCGTGAAGAGCAATGCCTGTGAAGGCCAGGATCTGGTTTTCACCAACCAGTCAACTCCTCTTACCGGAACTACCAGCAACTGGAACTGGGGCAACGGAATCAACGTAAACAACAACAATACTACCGTTAGATACCGCTATGCAACACCCGGTTCATACCTGGTTACCCTGACTGTGAACCTGAACGGATGTATCGGAACTGCCACACAGAGAGCATACCAGTTCCCTACACCCAAAGCTGCATTTGACCAAACTACCGGAACTTGCGACAACGATGCATACGCATTCACAAACAAGTCAACCATTTCTTCAGGAACTTTTGGTCCTTACTGGAACTTTAGTGACAACACCTTCTCTACTGAAGATGACGCCACCAAGGTATTCGGTACTCCCGGTACTAAAAATGTAAAACTCGTAGTTACCAGCGTGTTTGGTTGCAAAGACAGCATCACCAAACCTATCAGCGTGCTTGAAAGCCCGAAAGTGGCCTTTATCAATACACCTGCCTGCTCACGCACTGCCACCCAGTTTACCAATACTACTCCTGTAGTTGGTGGTGCCGGTGGAGCTGTTAAGACCTATAGCTGGGACTTCGGTGATGGTGGAACTTCCATCCTTGCCAGTCCTTCACGCAGCTGGAGCACGCTCGGACCTAAGAATGTTAAATTCAACATCGAACTGATGAACGGTTGCAAAGGCAGCTTCAGCAAAGTGCTCAACGTAGGTGTTCAGCCTAAGGCTTCCTTCACTGCACAGAATGTATGTTTGGGTAAGCCCATGGTATTTGACAACACGACTACCTGGCCTCAGGGTGATATCACCTGGTTGTGGAACTTCGGTGATGGTGTTACTTCTACCTCATCTAAGCCTGTACACACTTACAACAAGGCGTTCTCTCCCAACGTAACCCTCTACGCAAGCATTGCAGGCGGTTGCACAGATTCAATCGTAATTCCTGTAACCATCTTTGAAGGACCCCGCACCTGCGACTTCACTGTAGCTACCGATTATGCTTTCGGATTCTATGGTGTGAAACTCAATCCTCTGAACGCTTCTACCGGTGTAGCTGGTGGTCAGGATAAAGTTGAGTACAACTGGATTTTCCAGGGTGGTGGTACCAACAAAACTTCAGGTGTTAACGCTGAAACCCAGTTTGACTTCCAAACCGATGGTGCCTACGACGTAACCATGCGTGCAAGGTCTACCACCGCTCCTTTCTGCGAGTGCAGCATCACCAAGAAAGTAGTTATGAACCGCGCTGCTGTGAAAGATCTGGAAACTACCGGCGTGGCAGTATTCCCGAACCCAAACAATGGCCAGTTCAATCTGTCTGTGAAGAGCAACTTCGGCAAAAACCTGAACATTGTTATAACCAACATGTCAGGTGCTGTAGTTAAGCAAATCAACACCGAGAACAACGGTATGATCAGCATCAACAGCGGTAACCTTTCAGACGGCGTTTACATGGTACGTGTAAGCTCCGGTGAAAACACCGCCGTTCGCAAAATCACTATCAGCAAATAATCGCTGGAGACCATAACAAAAAAGGCACCCATTGGGTGCCTTTTTTGTTATGGTCTAATTAAGAAAAACACAACCTGACAACATAAACATTATCAAACGGGAATACCCTGAAGCGGATAATAGTAAAGCGTAATATTAAACGGCTGGCTCTTACACCCAAATACTGCTTTACTCTGAAAAGGGTGTTTCCATGCCTCTATAAGATCAGCAAACAGCCAGCGGCATTGAATGCAGCTGGCAAAGAATAATCCAACCATACGCATAAGAAAGCCCCGCCATATGGCGGGGCTTTCTTATGAATGTTATAGAAAATTACTCTTCTTTCTTATCGGTTTCCTTGGCTTTTGACTTAACATTGCTGATGCTCAGCTCTTCGCTGTCTTTCTTGTGATCCACTTTCAGCTCACTGCCTTCTTTCAGGTTGCCTTTCAGCACTTCTTCGGCTAATGGTTCTTCAAGGTATTTCTGCAGGGCACGTTGCAGCGGACGGGCACCGAAATCCGGATCAAAACCTTTATTGGCCAAAAACTCCTTGGCTGCTTTGGTAAGATTAATGGTGTAGCCCAGATCGGCAATACGCTTCAGCATTTTCGCCATACGAAGATCCAGGATATGAATGATTTCATCTTTGCCCAGGCTGTTGAACACAATGATATCATCGATACGGTTTAAAAACTCTGGAGAAAAGAACTTCTTAAGCTGGGTTTCAATTACCTGCTTGCTTTCCTTTTCTCGGGAAGCTTCCTTGGTGCCTGTGGCAAAACCTACGCCTGTTCCAAAATCCTTGAGGGTTCTGGAACCAATATTGGAGGTCATTATAATTACCGTGTTCCGGAAATCAATCTTTCTGCCCAGGCTGTCGGTCATTTGCCCTTCATCCAGGACTTGCAGAAGCAAATTGAAAACATCAGGGTGTGCCTTTTCTACCTCATCAAATAAAATAACGCTGTAAGGCTTGCGGCGAACCTTTTCGGTAAGCAAACCACCCTCTTCATACCCTACATAGCCTGGAGGCGCTCCCACCAGCCTGCTTACGGCAAATTTTTCCATGTATTCACTCATATCAATGCGAATCATGGCATCATCCGAATCAAACAAAAACGCTGACAAGGCTTTGGCAAGCTCTGTTTTTCCCACACCGGTTGGACCCAGAAAAATGAATGAACCAATGGGCCTGTTTGGCTCCTTAAAGCCTGCACGGGTTCTCTGGATCGTCTTGGTCAGTTTCTCCACTGCTTTATCCTGGCCAACCACACGGCCTTTCAGGGTATCAGCCATTTTGAGCAAACGTCTGCTTTCGTCTTCGGCCATTCGTTTAACGGGAATGCCTGTCATCATGCTTACCACATCAGCTATATCGTCTTCAGAAACGGTAAATTTCTCATGAGCAGATTGTGCCTCCCACTGGGCCTTGGCAGTTTCCAGTTCTTCCAGCAACCGCTTCTCGTCATCGCGCAGTTTAGCCGCCTCCTCGAAATTCTGGCTTTTAACCACGCGGTTTTTCTCCACCTTAATTTCTTCTATGCGGGACTCTAGGTTCACAATTTCTGAAGGAACATGAATATTGCTGATGTGAACACGTGCTCCCGCTTCATCCAGAATATCAATGGCTTTATCTGGCAAGTGCCTGTCGCTCATATAGCGAACGCTCAGATCCACACATGCCTTTACAGCTTCAGGGGTGTAAATCACACCGTGGTGTTCCTCATATTTTTCACGGATATTGTTCAGAATTTCAACGCTTTCCTCCGGCGTTGCTGGCTCTATCATCACCATTTGAAAACGGCGTTCGAGCGCTCCGTCCTTTTCTATGTACTGTCGGTATTCATCCAGTGTGGTTGCACCAATGCATTGAATTTCGCCTCTTGCTAAAGCAGGTTTGAACATATTGCTCGCATCCAGTGAACCACTTGCACCACCTGCACCAACAATGGTGTGTATTTCGTCAATGAACAAAATGACATCATCTGCCTTTTCCAGTTCCATCATCAGGGCTTTCATGCGCTCTTCAAACTGTCCGCGGTACTTTGTACCCGCCACCATACTGGCAATATCCAGGCTCACAACCCTTTTATTAAAAAGTACCCTGCTCACCTTTCGCTGAACGATGCGAAGCGCCAGCCCTTCAGCAATAGCGGTTTTACCCACACCTGGTTCACCGATAAGCACTGGATTGTTTTTCTTGCGGCGACTCAGAATCTGACTCACACGCTCAATTTCTTTTTCACGTCCAACGATGGGGTCGAGTTTGCCTTCTTCAGCTGATTTGGTGAGATCCCGTCCAAAATTATCCAGTACGGGGGTTTTGCTCTTACCCTTGCCTTTGCGGGCTTCGGTGGCTTTTTGCTCCTCACGGTAAAAATCTTCTGGATTATCCTGATCCTCACCCGGTGCTTCTGCTTTGGGAGACTGGGTTTCCACGCCTTCCTCCAGGGCCGACTTGAAAACGTCATAGGTAATACCAAAATGCGAAAGCACTTTTGAGGCTGTGTTGTCCTCATCCCGCAGGATACTGAGCAGCAAGTGTTCGGTTCCGATAAGATCGGTTTTAAATATCTTGGCCTCCAGATAGGTAATTTTCAAGGCCTTTTCAGCCTGCTTTGTAAGGGGAATATTACCCAGGTTGGTGGTTCGGTTGGCGGTAGATTTGATGGTATCTTCAATAGACTTTTTTAGCCGTATGGTATCAATATCCAGCAGACGCAAGGTTTGCAATGCCTTCCCCTCTCCTTCCCTGATTATGCCAAGCAATAAATGCTCGCAGCCAATGTAATCGTGGCCCAGCCGAATGGCTTCTTCCCTGCTGAACTGAATAACTTCCTTTACCCGTGGTGAAAATTTGGCTTCCATGTAGTAGTTCCCTTATTACAAATTTAATATCAATAGATGTTAATATATGATGACTAACACACAAACGTAAAAGTTGTGTTGTTAAGTATACAGTTGTCAAATTTCAAGCCAACTGGATTTTCACGAATGCTACATGACAATCTGCCATTGATTTTGAGTTATACACCTTTCATCCACGGGGCATGTTCAAAAATATAACTGCGGGGAAGCATTCCTGCCCGCTCCAAAAAACATAATTTTGTTAGTCCTATGGACCCCAGCAACAGTACAAACCGCAAACGCAAGAACGCTCCAGTTTTACCGTCCGATTATCAGGGCCGTGTCCCTCCGCATGCCAGAGACCTCGAAGAAGCCGTGCTGGGCGCCATGATGCTGGAAAGTGCTAAGATCAACGAGGTTATTGACGTGTTGTCAGAAGCTCACTTCTACGCCCCAGAAAACAAAGTGGTATTCAGGGCAATCAGTGCGCTTTACCAGGAAGGGAAAACCGCAGTTGACCTGCTGACCATTAACAACCACCTGCGATCTACCAACGAACTGGAACTGATTGGCGGCAGCTATTACCTGGCAATGCTGACCAACAAGGTTTCGAGTGCCGCCAATATTGGATTTCACGCCAGAATACTTACACAAAAAATGATTCAGCGAGAGCTGATCAGGGTGAGCGGGGAAATCGCTCATGATGCATTTGACGATTCCGAAGACAGTTTTGTGCTATTGGATGAAAGCGAACGAAAACTGTATGAAATTAAAAACAACGGTTTAAAGCGGAATTTCCAGGATATCGATTCGCTGGTAAGCCGCGCCATCAAAGACCTTGAAGAACGCAGTAAAACAGAAACCGACGGTATCACCGGTGTGGCCTCCGGATTCTCGGATCTGGACAGAATTACAGCAGGCTGGCAACCCAGCGATTTAATAATCCTTGCTGCCAGACCTGCGATGGGTAAAACAGCCTTTGCCCTTTCGCTGGTTAGAAACGCAGCCGTTGATTTCAAAAAATCGGTCATGATATTTTCACTGGAAATGGCCGATGTGCAGCTGGTTAACCGACTAATCAGTGCAGAGGCAGAGGTAGCTGCCGACAAAATCAGAAAAAGCGATTTGTCAGAACAGGAATGGCAGCGGTTGCACAGCAAAACTGTAAACCTGAGCCAGAGTAAAATCTTCATTGACGACACACCCCAGCTCAACATATTCGACCTGAATGCGAAATGCCGAAGGGTGCATTCACAACACGGCCTTGATATGATTGTTGTTGACTATCTGCAGCTACTGCGGCATGAGACCAAAGGACAGGGAAACCGCGAACAGGAAATCGCGTTTATCTCCAGATCGCTGAAAGGTCTGGCAAAAGAGCTGAGCGTACCGGTTATTGCCCTGGCACAGCTGAGTCGTGAAGTTGAAAAACGAAACAATAAAAGACCCCAGCTTTCAGATCTTCGTGAATCGGGCTCTATCGAACAGGATGCCGATATGGTAATGTTCCTGTACCGAGATGAGTATTATCAGAAAACCGGCGCCGGTGAAACCGGACAAAAGGGCCCTGATTCCTACAACAATTATGGAGTTGATGGATTGACAGAAATCATCATCGGCAAAAACCGACACGGTGCGGTGGGTTCTGCGTTTACCAAGTTTGTAAACCAATACAGCAAGTTTATAGACCTCGCTCCCGAAGAGCGTGTTCTTATTCAGAGTCAGAGTAACCACTACGAAGGGGGTTATACCCACGAACCCGCCACACAGACTCTTCCAAGCAAGATGAATAACGCTTCGGACATGCTGCTGGATGATGACAACCGCGACAGCTGGAATCACCTGGGAGGCGCCAGCATCATAGAAGACAGCGACGACTTTTAAGCCCATAAAAAAACCCTGACCAAGTCAGGGTTTTCACATCAAAATACATACACTGCATTATTCTTCTGCATCCGAAGATGTCTGGATTTTAATAGCGATGATTTTCTCTTTTCCATCGGCAGTTTTTCCTTCGATGGTTATGGCTCCCCGCAGTGATTTCAGGGTAGCTACCGCACCCTGCACACTGTAAACAGGTTCATTGTTAATGTGGGTTATAAGAAAGCCCGGAGGAATACCGGCATCCTTGAAAACACCCTTACCCACGGTTTTTACCTTCACTGCATTTTTCAGGCCCAGACTCTGTCTTTCCTCCCGGGTGGAGTTCTCAAATTCAAGCCCCATCACCGAAGCCGCACTCTCAGGAACTGCAGACTCTATGGATGTTTTACCGCTTTCGCTAAGCAGCACTGCAAATAAATCCAGATTAGCGGATTTGCGGCGCAGGGTAACCTTCACCTTGTCTCCGGGACGGCTTTTGCCAATTTCCTCCTGCAGACGGCTGCTGCTGTTTACCTCCACATCGTTAATTTTCAGAATAACATCTCCTTTTTTAACACCTGCTTTCTGCGCTGCGCCTTCATCAACCACTTCAGCAACAAAAACACCCTTTAAATCAGGGAATCCCTTGTCATCTGCAAGTTTCTGATTTATATCCTGGATAGAAACCCCCAGCAGACCACGCTGCACTTTGCCGTACTTCATCAGGTCATTGACAACCTTTTTCACCAAATCTACCGGAATGGAGAAGGCATATCCGGTATATGATCCGGTTTCTGAAGCAATGGCAGTATTGATCCCAATCAATTCACCGGCAGTGTTCACGAGCGCACCACCTGAATTTCCTGGATTGATGGCTGCATCGGTCTGGATAAAATTCTCAATTGCGTATTTATTTCCTTTACTGCGAATCAAGTCAATATTTCGACCCATCGCACTGACAATGCCGAGTGTTACGGTACTTTCCAGGTTGAACGGGTTGCCCACGGCTACTACCCATTGACCAACCTTCACACCACTGCTGTTTCCGAGTTTCATGAATGGCAAACCGCTTTCACCAATGCGCAGCAGCGCCAAATCGGTATTTTTGTCAGTGCCAATAATTTCAGCCACATACGTGCGTTTATCATTAAGCACAACTTCCACTTTGGTGGCACCTTCCACTACATGGTTATTCGTTACGATGTAACCATCATCGCTTAGGATTACGCCACTGCCGGAACCAGCTCGGGGTCCGGGGTTTTCAAACCGAAATCCCGGATTCCCAAAAAAGTCGAAAGGATCCATGGGATTGGATTCCCTGCGTTCCGAAGCAACACTTCCCACGCTGGTTTTAATGTGCACCACGGCTGGTGTTGACACTTCTGCCACCCCTGCGAAATCAAAGGCAGGCTGGACATTTAAACCGGCATAACGGGCCAGCTGTGCGCTGTTTTGCTGCTTTAGCTCAATGGTATTATCTCCCGAAATCCTGGTTATGACTGCAAACGCACCGAGAGAAACCAACCCTCCCAAAGAACCTGCCAATAACAGGCCCATCCATTTTGATTTGTTCAATAGTTTTTCCATGACATTTTCCATCAATCAAATTTTGTTCCGAATTTCAAACTTCAAAACGCATGCATTTCTTGTATTTTTGAAGCAGTTATTTACCCTTTTCGACCAAAGGGTATTAACCATCTGTGAAATGTCTGAAACAACACCGAGCAAAGACCAGGAATTGCTGCATCGGCTTGAATCCGGTGACAGGGATGTGCTGGTTGGTATTTATAAAAGCAATTACAGCATGATTCGCAGTTATATAACAAAAAACCAGGGTCGCGAGGAAGATGCTGAAGATCTGCTGCAGGATGCCCTCATTGTATTGTGGCAAAAAGTACAGCAGGGTAATTTTGTACTAAGCAGCAAGATTAGCACATACCTGATGGCCATCTGCAAGAATCTGTGGCTTAAAAGGCTGGGAAAACTGCAAAAAATGGATGGAGAAGACAAAATTTTACCACATTTGCATGTGTGTGCTGACAATTTTTCAGAACTGTCAGATTTTAAACACCTGCAAAAAGCCCTGGATGAAATAGGCGATACATGCAAAAACCTCCTGCTGCTGTTTTATTTTGATGGAAATGACATGGAGCAGATTGCCAGAAAAATGCAGTTTGCCAATGCTGACACAGCAAAAGCCAAGAAATATCAATGCTTCAAAAAACTGGAGACCTTGATTAAAAGCCGTTTTACCAAAACCGATTTTATCTCATGAATGAATTTGATCCCCAAACAGACCTGATTGACCGCTACTTAAAAGGCGAATTAGAGGGTGCTGAACTTGAGACATTCATGACAAAATTGCAGTCTGACGATGCTTTCCAAAAACAGGTTCAACAGCATGAAAAACTGGCGGCAGCCATATATGCCCTGGGGCATGCACGCATGAAGCACTATTTAAGGCAGAAAACAAGCCACAGAGGCATATTCCGCCTGAGCAGGAAAACATGGTATTTGGCCGCTGCTTCGGTCATGCTGATTGCCTTCTCTGCGGCTATCATCCTTTGGAAACTGAATCCCGGCATTCAAACTGTACAAAACGGCACTGCGCGCAAAGAAAAAGCCTCCGATTCTACTGTAAATCAGCCACCGGTTTACGTTACGACAGAACCAGAAATTAAAAAGGCAAATCCGGACACTGCAGCAGAAGCAGCGGCAGAAATCACACAGGATGCTCTACCGCCATTTGAGTCAAACGACGATGCAGTGTCAGAAGCGCGGGCGGTGGATCCGGACCCCCCCATCATTATTGCTTCCAATGTCCAGGCAGTAGCCATTGCCCTTTTCAGCCAGACCGATGCACAAAAATCCCTTAAAACAGAGGCCTCAGAAATGAAACGCACCCGCGTCGCTGAAGCTGATGTGCAGCCACAGTCTTCTTCATCAAGCGGCCAAACTGCCAAAGCCAAACAACCCGGCCGTACTGAAAGTGCCGGAACAGACTACAAACAGCCTGAACAAATCCGCAGTAAAAAAACAGCCATGCGGTTTTCCCTTACATTTTGTGAAACACCCCGCAATACGCCCATGGTTCAGATTGACAAGTACAATGATATGTACTTCATTCGCTGCTATGATATTGTATACGGAAATCCCCTGGTTTACGAATGGCAAAACAGGTACTTTCTGCATAGCGGTATAAAAGTGTATGAACTGCTAAACCTGCCGTCACAGAATGGCCAAAAAACACCCACTGCGCCGGCACAGGAAGTAACTGATCAAAGTATTTTAAAATTGATTGGCCGTTGAGCATCCATTTCACCAAATACCAGGGAACAGGCAATGATTTCATCCTTATAGATGCCAGAGACGGCATACCATCCGGTATGGATGTGGCTCATTTATGCCACAGACACTATGGCATAGGCGCCGATGGCCTGATGTATCTGACAGCTGAAAATGATTACGATTTCGGCATGGTATACTACAACAGCGATGGCAAAATCAGCTCCATGTGCGGAAACGGTGGACGCTGTATTGCCCATTTTGCACATTCACTCGGATTGGGAAAAGAAGGTCAGTTGCATTTTCTGGCCATAGACGGTCCACACCATGCAACAGTAGCAGGCGACCGGGTCGTGCTGCACATGATGGATGTATCACACTGGGAGTTACGAGATGAAAACACAGTCATCATTAATACCGGTTCACCGCATTATGTGCACTTCATTCAACAACCTCCCGAAAATTCAGACTTGATTCATTTTGCGCACGCCATTCGCTACGGCCGTGAGTTTGCAGCAGCAGGCATCAATGTAAATCTGGTACAGGTTGATGGCAGCAGGCTGCGCATGCGCACCTACGAACGGGGCGTTGAAAATGAAACCCTAAGCTGCGGAACAGGCGTTACAGCAGCTGTTCTTGCACATCATATTCTGCACAAATCTCAAAACGCTACTGCCGTGCAAACCCCCGGTGGCCATCTTTCAGTTTCTTTTGATAAAACAGAAACCGGCTACACCAACATACACCTGGACGGCCCCGTCGCCCGTGTATTTAGCGGAATACTATAAAAAAAACTGCCGATCATGATGACCGGCAGTTAATTCAGAACGATTAACCCGTTCTTATTTGGTTACATTGAATTTGATACTGTTGCTGCCCTCTTTGCCGCTGATGCGAACAAAGTAATTGCCTATTGGGAGCGATGAGGTATTCAGCTGAATGGTATTGTTTCCGGCAGTTACAGCAAGCTGATTTTGCTGGTAACGCTTACCATCCATACCGAAAATTTCAACTGTTACTTTCTCGTTTCCGTTTGAGCGGAAAGATACATTCAGCAAGTTACCGGCAGGAACTGGCCATGCTTTCAAACCTGTATAGGTATCAGAAATTCTTTTGTTTCCTGTAGTGAGGCTCATGCTCTGGTAGTAACCACGTCCGTGGGTACCAATGTAGAGTTTCATGCCCTCCCAGGGTCTCCACTCATAACCACGAATCTCGAAAACGGGTGTGCGCGCCATACCATTATTGGCTTCTGCCCAATTGGTTCCTCCGTTTTCAGTCATAAATACACCGAGGTCTGTACCGATAATGATACGGCTGGGGTTGTCTATGTCAATTACAGCGTCGTAAACGGGCATTTTAGGAAGATCGCCTGTAATGTTTGTCCAGGCAGGAGTAGCATCCAGTGCATTCTTGGTTTCCATAACATAAGTAACATCACCGTATCCACCCAGGGTAACTACCACGTGGTTAGGATTGGCCTGATCTACGTTTACGGAAGTTATTGCACGGGAAGTAGCACCCGGAGGCGTGATGGTTTTAATGCTAAGCGCCTTGGGAATATCATTGACACCGGGATTGGCAGCCACAGTAAAGTTGGCCGAATCCAAACCACTAAGTCTGAAAAGTTTACCTGACTTGGCGATAAACAAATGGGCTCCGTCGGGCGTGTGATCCATCTCAATTATACGGTCGTTGCCAAGATTGGCTGCAACACGGAACCATTTTACGTCTTCAATAAAATTGGTAGGATTGATCGCGGCCCAAACCTCTGCATTTCGTGCCAGGAAAAGGCGCGATGTTGAATCATTTGGCTCCCACAGGGTAAAGTGGGTATTGAAATCCACATCAGGGGGATTTGCAACTGCATCATCCGGCTTGATACGGCTATCCCAGAAAGAGGAGCTCGACTGCCCACTGTTTCCGGTTCTAACAATTCGGCCATAGTAGGTGCACATAAATATGGTCTTGGGGTGGTATTTTGAAAATTCCACGTCAAAACCATCACCACCTAAAATCTCAATGGACGATCTTGATGGAACACCATTGATACTGTTACCTGAGAAATTGATTAACTGGGTTCCATTATCCTGAGAGCCACCCACAATGTGACCAAGGCTGTTTGAAGCTACATTATAACACTGGTAGGTAGTGAAATTGCGGTTCATGCGGGTCCATGTTGCACGGTCGCGGCTTCCAAAAAGACCACCATCACAGCCTACAAGCATGAGTGGTGGATTCTGTCTGGTATCAAACTGAATGATGTGCTTGTCAGCGTGCACATAGCTATTATTCCAGGGAGCTGTAAACATAGAGGCTATTTCGGTGTAACCGTTGATATTATCCCAAACTGCCAGTGTTACACCACCAAGGTAAACGCGGTTTTTATTAAGGGGATCAACCGCTGCCACGTTGTCATAGTATCCCTGGCCTGTTCCCATGTTATCGGTTACAGTACTATAGAACACAATTTGATTCCAGGTAGCTCCGCCGTCGGTGGTGCGCCAAACGCCATTCAGACGGGTTTGTGCATTCTGCAGATATACATAATTGGGATCTTCGGGAGAAATAGCAATAGCCACACGTGCTGCGGGACCGCCATAATTCATCTGGGTAAAGTTTGCACCATTGGCATCGCTCTTAAATACAGAACCGTTGGAGTAACTGGCCCAAACAACGCCGTTTTTATCAATTTTCACTTCAAGGCAAGCACCACCGCGAATCTGGCTGATGGTGGTACCGTTGTTGGTGAGCAAAAACAATCCGCTCTCGGTTCCTACATATAGCTTGTTTCCATAAGAAGCCATGGTATTGCATGACAGAAATCTGCTGTCAGCGGTATTGGCCATTCTGGTGAAAGCTCTTCCAGAGGGACTCGTGCTTTTATAAAGTCCGTTTCCTACAAAAGCAGGAGAACCGTTACGCGTTCCTGACAGGTTGGTAAACCCACCTTCACCGGTACCATAGTAAATGGTACCGTCATCAGTTTGCGCAATACAGGTAACATTCAGATTTTCCTGTTTATCATTAACAGGAGCCCAGCTTGATCCTGATGTGTTGCTGCGAAAGAGACCACCACTCACACCACCCAAAAACCAGACATTGGCTGAATCTTTGTGAAGGAGCAGGGCACGGCAACGACCACCTATATTATCAGGACCCATGTTGGTCCACTGCAGCGAAGCTCGACGCAGCATGCTAAGGCGGTCAGCCTGGGCAACAGCTGCCTCAATCCACTCAGGCTCGATGGTTCCGGTCTTGGGATTGGCACGCAGCATTTTGAGATATTCAAGCGCAGGACCAATTTCTTCTTCTTCTCCCGACTTTTCAGTCATCCATTTTTCAAAGGATGGTTTTACAGAAAAGGGATTCCCGGAAAACCAGGCAGTGCCTGCCATCAGCGCAAGAGCTGAAGAAAACAGAAAGGCATTTTTTAACTTCATAAAAAGGTAATGTTCTTTATAGTCCGCTAATTTACAGCCACTTTGTGAAAACACAACCACCAAACCCATCAATTTTTTCAATGATGTCAAAAACATGACAGGTCATACGCAGCAATTTTTCTCCGTACAGGGAGAACCTGGATTAAAGTACGTGCTTTTCGGCGTGGTATGAGCTGCGCACCATTGGACCGCTTTCCACATGCAGAAATCCTTTTTTGAGACCCGCCTCTTCCCATGCCTTAAACTGATCAGGATGGATAAATTCAGCAACGGGCAAGTGCATTTTGGTAGGCTGAAGGTATTGACCCAACGTTAGCACGTGGCACTGATGGTTGTACAAATCATCCATCAGACGGTCTACTTCCTCGCGTGTTTCACCGCACCCCATCATCGCTCCGCTTTTGGTTCTTAATCCGTATTCCGCAGTGCGTTTAATCTGCTCAAGGCTGCGGCTGTATTTGGCTTGAGGCCTGACGATACGGTAAAGCCTTTCAACGGTCTCCATGTTGTGACTTACAACATCCGGCCTTTCATCCAGAACCATATAAAGCAAATCCCATTGTGCCTTAAAATCGGGAATCAAGGTCTCAATGGTTGTTTCCGGATTTTGACGCTTCACTTCCCGAATGGTTGCCGCCCACACACTGGCACCTTTATCTTTAAGTTCATCGCGGTTTACTGAGGTGATGACGCAATGCTTCACTCCCATCAACTTTACCGCTTCTGCAACACGATAAGGCTCATCGATGTCGTATTCGGTGGGGCGCCCCGTAGCAACGGCGCAGAAGGAACAACTGCGTGTGCAGATGTTTCCCAGAATCATAAATGTGGCGGTACCTGCACCCCAGCATTCGCCCATATTCGGACAACGCCCGTCTTCACAAATGGTGTGCAGCTTATGTTCTTTCACGATGCGTTTAACACGCGTGTAATTCTCGCCGGTTGGCAAATCAATCTTCAACCACGATGGCTTTGATGGTTTGCGTTTTTCGGAAGATATGACAGGTAGTTCCAGCAAGGTTTTTCCGGGTGGGTGACTCAACTTCCCAATCCGAATGCAAAACTAATATAAAATGAGGAAAACAAGTTTCTGTTGAGTTGATTGTTGTGTAAAATGGTCAGTTTTCGGGGAAAAGCTTCCACACGAACTCCCAGGGTAAGCGTATTCACGTCATTTCTGTAGTTGGCCCATTGAAAATCCAGCCCTCCCTGCCAGGAAACACCCGGCGTAATGTGCCCCTCGGGAAAACCTTCTGAAAATCCAGCCCTGCCTGCTATTTCGGTGGTTTTATGAACGTCGGGATTGTAGCGCACGTTTGTAAAATACTCATTTCCAAAAGGATCTACCTGAAGAATGGTAACATAAACCGGCCATGTGTAAGCAAGGGAAATTCCGGGACCGGATGTAACATTCAGTCCAACCGCCCTTCTGTCCACCCGTTCACTGAGACAGTAAGTATAAAGGACTCCGGGGCGAAGGGTCCAGACATAATTGGTTTTGTCTACCTTGTAGCTGCCCGAGTTTTGAAAAAACGTATTTACAACAGCGACCTCGCGGGGATGCTGAATATTTCCTGCTTCCAGATAAAAACCACTGGGCGTGAGTTTAGCCGATTTAAAAGTTTGCGTTGCTTTATCGTTTCTGAATGATAGGGCCACGCCGTATCGGGAAACACCCATTCCCAGCGAATAGTGCGAATCGGTTTGTGCCCCCAACGAAGGCATCAGCAACAGTAAAAAAACTGCCATTCCGATTCTCATATATACAAAGGTAATCAAAAAGCATGGGGCCGATTTCCCCTTTTTTACCAGATATGATCAAAAACGGATTAAAATCCGAATTTTAAGCCCCACTTTCACCCACTTTATCTAATTCTTTGTATTTACGGGCTTTTTAAGTACTTTTGCTGAATAATTAATCATCTCATTGTGAAGATAACCCACAATAAAACCCGATTAAATGCCGTTGTGTGGATAAATGGTGCTTAAAAAGGGTAAAAAGTGGGAAAAAGTGGGATTTTTAGTTTTTATTTAGCAGACGGAATTCCAAACCTATGTCCGGATTGATTGGCGAGTATGTATGTAAGCTGGATGATAAAGGCAGATTGTCTTTACCATCAAGGCTTCGTGCGCAGTTTCCCGAAAGCGCGGGAAACACGCTTGTGGTCAACCGGGGATTTGAAAAATGTCTCGTTCTGTACACCCGAGAAGACTGGTTGCAAGAAACCGGCAAACTGACCGCGGTAGATGACTTCCTGAGCCCTGAAATTCGCCGTTTTAAACGCATTTTCACCAACGGTGCAAACCTGGTTCAGATTGACACTGCCCAGCGGGTCCTGATTCCCAAAAAACTGTGTGAGTACGCAGAGCTTACCGACGAGGTAGTGCTGAGCGCCTACGGAAACAAAGTGGAAATCTGGAGCCGTTCGAATTATGAAACCGAGCTTTCGGTGGATTCTGACGAACTCAGCAAGCTGGCCCAAATCTTTCACCAGCAATCGGGAAGCAGAAAGGAGCCATAAAATGTTTGGAATGAAACCGGCTGCACCATGCAAGAATATCACGTACCCGTACTGCTGAACCCCAGTGTTGACGCACTGGTGCATAATCCCAACGGGACTTATGCAGATGCCACATTTGGCGGTGGCGGGCACTCACGTGCCATTTTGAAAAAGCTATCAGCCAAAGGCAAACTCATTGCCTTTGACCGCGATGATGAAGCCCTGTCCAACGCCCCTGACGACAAGCGATTTACACTGGTAAACCACAATTTCCGGTTTTTAAAACAATTCATGCGCTACGGCAAAATGATGCCTATTTCCGGCATCCTGGCCGATTTAGGCATTTCCTCACACCAAATTAACGTGGGAGAAAGAGGGTTTGCACACAGGCTCGAAGGCCCGCTTGACATGCGCATGGACAAAAAAGCTTCCCTTTCCGCCGCCGATATCGTAAATACATACCCGGAAGCCAAGCTCAAGCATATTTTTAAAATGTGGGGGGAAATCCCCAACGCAGGCCGACTGGCTGCCGTTATATGCCAGGGACGCACCGGACAAACCATTGCTACTACTTCGCAGCTAAAACAAATTATTGCTCCCTGCACCCCCAAAAACACCCCGGCCAAATACCTGAGCCAGGTATACCAGGCACTGAGAATAGAAGTGAATGGTGAAATGCAAGCACTAGAAGCATTGCTAAAGGCTTCTGCTGAGTGTATTGGTAAAGGTGGTCACCTGGTTATTATCAGCTATCACAGCCTGGAAGACCGCATGGTTAAAAACTTTCTTCAAACAGGCAACCTGGAAGGAACAAGACACACCGATCTGTACGGCAACGTAGAACGCCCGTTTGATCCGGAACCCAACAAAGCCATTGTGCCGGACGACCTTGAAATAGCATCAAACAACCGCGCCCGCAGTGCAAAAATGAGAATAGGAGTTAAACGATGAATACAGAAATGGGCCCATTGGAGCCGGCAGAAGAAAGCACCCAGCCTCAGGCGGAAACACCTGAACAGCAGGAATCTGCAGGTATCTGGTCATGGGTGAAATTTGGCCTTGTGGCATTTGCCCTCATGCTGTTTTACATCTATAACCAGCACCACGCCAACAAAGCCCTGAGAACCAAAGACAAACTGATTAAGGACCTCAAAGAACTGCACAGCGAAAAAATCAGCCTGGAAAGCCAGATAACCAATGCCAGCAAACAAAGCGAACTGGCGAAGAAACTTGAACCCAGCGGCCTGAAAGAACTAAGTGTTCCGCCCGTAAAGATTGAAAACCATGTCAAACCAGGAAAACGCTAAGGTAAATACCCGCAGGGCCATTCTGCTCAGGGCTTATCTCGTATTCGGGATTGTGCTGGTATTTGGTTTTTCCGTTTTATTCACCGCCGCTAAACTTCAGCTGGGAGCCGATGAGGATTTCAGTAAAGAAATGCAGCAAAAAAACACGCGCACCATTGATGTTAAGGCTATAAGAGGCAATATCTATGCTGCTGACGGCAGTCTGCTTGCAACATCCGTACCTCGGTACAATATGGTTTTTGACGCTATGGCCGACGGACTGACAAAAGACACATTCCGCAAGTACATTGATAGCCTTAGCTTGCTGATGGCCACAGAATTCAAGGAGAGAAATGCCGCAGAATGGAAGGGCTATTTCTCCGGCCTGCGCAACCGCAAATCCAGATATGCAATGGTGGTTAAAGACCAGGGCTATGACGTTGTAAAAAAGATGAAAACCTGGCCCCTAATCCGAAAAGGGAAATTCAAAGGCGGCTTCTGGTTTGATGAGCAAGGCAAACGCCTCTATTTCATGGGTGACCTGGCGAAAAGAACCATCGGATACAGCAAACAAGGTGTTTACGTTGGCCTGGAAGGCGCATTTGACAGCCTGCTCCGAGGCACCGATGGGCAGCGAATGGAACAGCGTATGCCCGGAAACATATGGCGCACCATGCAAACCGGCAATGTAAAGGACCCTGTGAATGGCTACGACATTGTAACCACCCTGGACGTAAACCTTCAGGATGTAGCCCAGAACGCCTTGCAGCGAGTACTGGCAAACAACGAAGCCGACCATGGCTGCGCAGTGGTGATGGAAGTAAAAACCGGAGCCATTAAGGCCATGGCAAACCTAAAACGCAATGAAAAAGGGGAATACGCAGAGGTATTGAATTACGCCGTAAATGAATTTGAAGAACCTGGCTCAACATTTAAGCTGGTTTCGACCATGGCACTGCTCGAAGACGGATACGCCAAACCTTCAGACAGTGTGAATGTAAATGGCGGAGAAGTAAAAATGTTTGGCGAAACCATGGTGGACGCAACCAAACCCAACAAAAACATACTCACCCTGCAGGAAAGCTTCGAAAAATCCAGTAACGTAGGCATAAGCAAACTGGTGCTAAAACACTACGGCAAACAACCAGAAAAGTTTGTCAACCATGCCCTGAGGCTGGGTTTGAATTTCAAACCCGAATTTGATATACAAACGCCCAATAATCCGCTCATAAAAACCAAAAAATCCAAAGAATGGTATAACACTACCTTACCATGGATGAGTATTGGATATGAAACCAAAATATCCCCGTTGCAAATGCTCATGCTTTATAACGCGGTGGCCAACAATGGCAAGATGATGAGACCCTATATGGTAAGCGAAATTCGCCATGAAGGAAAGCTCATAAAAAACATTGCACCGGAAATACTCAACGAAAAAATCTGCAGCGACAAAACCCTATCCGCTCTGAAAAGCATGATGGAAGGTGTTGTGGATCACGGAACAGCAACAAACCTGAAAAATGAAAACTACCAGGTGGCTGGCAAAACAGGAACCGCCAAAATTGCCAAGGGTAAAAAGTATGAGGAAGGTAGCTACAAAGCTTCGTTTGCGGGCTATTTTCCGGCATCCAACCCGCAATACAGCATTATTGTGGTTATAAATGAACCCAAGAAAGGCATCATATACGGAGCCTTGGTGGCCGGACCAGTATTCAAAGACATAGCAGACAAAATCTACAGCAGCTCTTTAAAACTTCAACCGGTGGCTGGAAAAACCGGAGATCCGCAAATCCCTGAAATCCTGAAAGGCAATACTACCAAGACAAAGCAGGTATTGAATCTTCTTAACATCAGCTCAATGCTGGACAGCGGCGCACAAAGCGAATGGGTATCGGGCAGCAAAAAAGATTTTGCCGTGGTTCTGAAACCTGCTCAAGTAAAGCAGGGACTGTTGCCGGAATTCAAGGATATGGGACTCCGCGATGCCATTGTATGGCTGGAACAGCATAAAATATCGGTTAGCAGCGAAGGCTATGGCCGAATCGTGAACCAAAGCATACCTGCGGGCACAGCCCTTTCAAAAGTTACACAAATTCACCTGAAACTGGAGCCATTTTGACTGGGAACCTGCAACATATCATCAACAGACTAAAACCGGTACAGGTCATCGGACAGAGCGACGCAGCCATTGCTGGCGTATGCATAGACAGCCGCAAGGCAGAGAAAGGCTTTTTGTATGCGGCCATGCCCGGAACCCATGCCGATGGGCACGATTTCATTGACAAAGCCATAGAAAACGGTGCTACTGCAATTCTTGCCAAAAGCATTAACAGCCCAAAAGACGGCGTAACCTACATTCTGGTAAACGATGTGCCTGAATCCATGGGGATTGCCTGCCATTTGTTTTATGGAGAACCCACCAAAACACTTAAACTGGTGGGAACCACCGGAACCAACGGAAAGACCACGGTAAGCACGCTGCTGTTTGAGCTCTTTACAGCCATGGGTCATCGTTGCGGACTGGTATCCACGGTAGAAAACAGAATTGGCGCAGATATTATCCCAAGCACACACACCACTCCGGATGCGGCCGGCCTCAACGCCCTTTTGGCAAAAATGGTGGAGGAAGGCTGTGAGTATTGCTTTATGGAATGCAGTTCGCATGCCATCCACCAGCGCAGAATTGCAGGCCTTGAGTTCACAGGTGCTGTGTTTACCAACCTCACCCACGATCACCTGGACTACCACATAACCTTTGACAATTACCTGAAGGCCAAAAAACAGTTCTTTGATGAACTGCCATCAGGTGCCTGGGCGCTAACCAACAAAGACGACCGCAATGGTATGATTATGCTGCAAAATACCAAAGCAGCCAGATACACCTATGCCATGAAAAGCGGCGCCGATTTTACTGTAAAAATATTGGAAAGCGACTTTCAGGGAATGCAACTTAGGTTGGACGGCAAGGAAGCATGGGTAAACCTCGTAGGCGCATTCAATGCTTATAACCTTGCGGCAGTTTACGGAGCGGCATTTTTGCTCACCGCCGGCGAAGAAGACATCATGCTTCCCCTAACCAGAGCCGGCAGGATAAACGGACGTTTTGAAGCCATCAACGGACCGGACAGGGTTACTGCAATTGTGGATTACGCCCATACTCCGGATGCTTTGGAAAACGTAATCAAAACCATTAACGACATCAGAGGCAACCATGCTCAACTGATAACTGTAGTAGGATGCGGTGGTAACCGCGATGCAGCAAAAAGACCTGAAATGGGGAAAATCGCCGCCAGACTTAGCAGCAAAGTCATTTTCACGAGTGACAATCCCAGAGAGGAAGATCCCGAAACCATCATAGCACAAATGGAGGCAGGCGTAGAAGGACAATACTACAAAAAACTGCTAAAAATTACCGACAGAAAAGAAGCCATCCGCACAGCAGCCATGCTGGCCGCACCCGGCGATGTAATCCTCATTGCAGGCAAAGGGCACGAAACCTATCAGGAAATAAAAGGCGTGAAACATCCCTTCGATGACAAAGCCATTGTAAGAGCCATCTTTAACCAAAACAACGGATAATGCTATACTATCTATTCAAATACCTCGACAGTATCAATGTTTCCGGAGCCGGTGTATTCCAATACATCTCCTTCAGGGCAAGCATGGCAGGAATTCTTAGCCTGCTGATTGCCTTGCTGATTGGGAAACGCATCATTCGCTGGTTGCAGAAGCAGCAGATTGGGGAAGAAATACGCAACCTGGGACTGGAAGGGCAGCTGCAGAAGAAGGGCACACCCACTATGGGCGGCATCATCATCATACTGGCTATTATCATTCCCACGTTGCTGCTGGCAAGAATTGACAATGTTTACGTCATCCTGATGGTTGTAAGCACTGTATGGATGGGATCCATCGGCGCAGTAGATGATTATATCAAGGTCTTCAAAAAGAATAAGGAAGGAATGAAGGCCACCACCAAGCTCATCGGACAACTACTGCTGGGCGTGGTTATCGCCGTAGTTATTGACTATACACACAGCTCAGCAAACATTCCGCTGGAAACCAACCTGCCGGTCACCAGCCACCGGTTAAACTACTCGGAACTAATACCCGGTGAAAACAATGCCTGGTTCATTTTCCTCCCGGTGATTGTATTCATTTGTATGGCAGTCACCAATGCGGTCAACCTTACAGATGGCATAGATGGGCTGGCAGCCGGAACCACAGCCATTGTGGGCCTTGGGCTTGGAGTGCTGGCTTATGCAGCGGGAAATATCAAAATGGCCGAATACCTTAACATCATTTACGTTCCAGAGAGCGGTGAAGTAGTGGTGTTTCTGGCCGCCGTTATAGGCGCGTGCCTCGGATTTCTTTGGTACAACGGTTTCCCTGCCCAGGTATTTATGGGCGATACAGGCAGTCTGGCCCTGGGCGGAGCCATTGCAGCCGTGGCTATCATCATCAAAATGGAACTGCTCATTCCAATCCTTTGCGGAGTCTTTTTCGCAGAAAGCCTCAGTGTGGTATTACAGGTGGGTTGGTTCAAATACACCAAAAAGAAATACGGCGAAGGCCGCAGGATTTTCCTGATGAGCCCACTGCACCACCACTTCCAGAAACTGAACATCCCTGAAAGTAAAATCACCCTTCGTTTCTGGCTGGTAACCATCATACTGGTACTCGTATCCATTGCATTGCTAAAACTGCGTTGAGTAAAAAACTTGTCATATTGGGAGCAGGCGAATCAGGCACAGGAACCGCTGTTTTGGCCAAGGCCAAAGGCTGGGATGTGTTTGTTTCTGATATGGGCAGGATTGGGGAAAGCTACCGCCATGAACTCGAAAAGATCGGGGTGCGCTGGGAAGAAGGACAACATACAGAATCTGAGATACTGTCTGCCGATGAAATGGTAAAAAGCCCTGGCATACCCGACAAGGCCCCGATGGTACAGGCTGCACTGAAAAAGGGAATTCCCGTGATTTCAGAAATTGAATTCGCCGGTCGCTATACCGATGCCAAAATGATATGCATCAGCGGCACCAACGGAAAAACCACCACCACCCTCCTCACCCATCATATACTCAAAAACGCAGGATTGAATGTAGGGCTTGGAGGCAATATCGGCAAGAGTTTTGCCAGACAGGTAGCCGAAGAAAACCATGACATTTATGTGCTGGAAGTTAGCAGTTTCCAACTGGACGGCAACTTCAACTTTCGCTCACATATTTCCGTTCTTACGAATATCACGCCCGATCACCTGGATCGCTACGAATATAAACTTGAGCTTTATGCTGCAAGCAAATTCAGGCTTACCCGCAACCAACAGGCCTCAGACTATTTCATATACTGTGCGGATGATGCTATCAGCAAGCAGTACTTCGGATTGAAAACAGGAGAAGCCACCAACCTGCCCATTTCGGTTACACATTCCTGCAACCCGGGCGCCTATGTAGAAAACAACACACTCTTTATCAATAACAACAAACAAACAATGACCATCAATATGGAAGAAATCTCACTGCGTGGAATTCACAACACGTACAACAGCATGGCTGCTGCCGTAGTAGCCAGCCTACTTGACGTTCGCAAAGAAACCATCCGAGAAAGTCTCTGCAACTTTCAGAATGCAGAACACCGCCTGGAGTTTGTAAACCGTGTGAACGGCGTGGAATACATCAACGATTCCAAGGCTACCAATGTAAACAGCGCCTGGTATGCACTGGAAAGCATGGACAAGCCCGTGGTATGGATTGCAGGCGGCGTAGACAAAGGCAATAACTACAAGGAATTGAAATCACTGGTCAAGGACAAGGTGAAATACATTGTTTGCCTGGGGCTGGATAACATCAAAATCCACCAGGCGTTTCAGGATGATGTGGATATGATCATCAACACTGGCAGTGCAAAGGAAGCCGTACACGTGGCCAGCCGCCTCGCCCAGAAAGGCGATTGCGTTCTGCTGTCTCCTGCCTGCGCCAGTTTCGACTTGTTTGACAATTACGAAGACCGCGGCCGACAGTTCAAAGAAGCCGTTAGAAACCTCTAAAAGATGAGTGCAGAAGGCAGCAAATTCAGCAAGATTTTTCGTGGTGACCCATGGATATGGGCCATTGTGATTATCCTATCGCTGGTGGGCATACTGGCTGTATACAGCTCCACCGGAGGTCTGGCATTCAGCAAACAGGGCGGAAACACAGAATTCTATTTTCTCCGCCACACAGGATTTCTGCTCATCGGATTTGGCTTTCTGTACCTATGCCATCTTATCAATTACCAATACTTTTCAAGGCTGTCCCAACTGTTCATCTGGATTTCCATTGTGCTGCTGGTCGTAACCCTGGCCATTGGCAGTGAGATTAATAACGCAACGCGCGTATTGCCTATTCCCGGCCTTGGCATCACCTTCCAGACCAGTGACATGGCCAAACTGTTCCTGATTATGTACATCGCGCGCTATTTGAGTAAAAAACAGGAAGAGATCGACAGCTTCAAGGTTTTTCGCAATATCCTTTTGGTCATCATTATTGTGGTAACCCTGATTGCACCTGAAAACCTCAGTACAGCCCTGATGGTATTCACCATTTGTTGCATGCTCCTGTTTATAGGACGAATCAATTTTAAGTACCTGGCGCTGCTTGGTATTTCCGGTGCTGCAGCCATGAGCCTGCTTGTGGTCGTTTTACTGAATATAAATGTTGACAATATGAGCAACAGCCGTATTCCTACCTGGAAAAAACGTATTGAAACCTTTACAGGCAAAGACAACGGTGAAAGTAATTACCAGCAGATGCAGTCAAAAATAGCGGTGGCATCAGGAGGTTTGTTTGGCAAAGGCCCTGGCAACAGCACCCAGCGCAATTATCTGCCACACCCCTACTCAGATTTCATTTACGCCATCATCGTGGAAGAATATGGTTTTATAGGCGGGGCAGGCATGGTACTGCTTTTCCTTATCCTCATTTTCCGCTGTATACGAATAGTGGTGGAAAGCCCGAAAGCATTCGGGGCGCTGCTGGCTTTGGGACTATGCCTGAGTATGAGTTTTCAGGCATTTGTAAATATGGGTGTTGCTGTAGGCATGCTGCCCGTTACGGGCCTAACTATCCCCCTCGTGAGTATGGGAGGAACCAGCCTTGTATTTAACAGCATTGCTTTCGGTGTTATTTTAAGTGTAAGCAGAACCATCAAAGAAGAAAAAGAAAAACTGAATGCAGCGTAAATTTCTCATATCGGGCGGTGGCACAGGCGGACATATTTTTCCGGCGGTGGCAGTTGCACAACTACTCGAGAAGGAATATCCCGGCTGTGAAATTCTTTTTGTGGGAGCCAGCAACCGAATGGAAATGGAAAAAGTTCCGCAGGAAGGCTACAAAATTATAGGACTGGATGTGATGGGACTGAAAAGAGCTATCAGCCCCATGAATCTGTTGGTACTGTGGAAATTCATTAAGGCTTATTTCAAGTCTAAAATGATTGTAAAAGAATTTAACCCCGACTGCGTGATTGGCACAGGCGGATACGCCAGCCTGGCTGTTTTATACGCGGCCTCTGGCATGGGCAAAAAGACCGTGATTTGGGAAGGAAATGGCTATGCCGGACTGACCAATAAACTACTGGCCAAACGTGTCAGTATCATTTGCACGGGATTCCCTGATATGGGAAAGGTCTTCCCAAAAGAAAAAGTACGTTTTACCGGCAATCCGATTCGGGAAAACGTATCCATTATTCGAAACAAATCAGAATCCTGCATTTTTTTTGGACTGAACCCTGACAAGCCCGTACTTTTTATTACCGGGGGGAGCCTGGGTGCAAAAAGCATTAACCTGGCCATTCAGCAAGGCTTAAACAAGCTGGAAGATGCCGGCATTCAGGTGATATGGCAAACCGGAAAGAACTTTACGGCAACAACAGAAGATAGAAAAGGAATTAAAGCCATGACATTTCTGAGGGAAATGGAGTTTGGTTACGGCGCTGCTGATCTGGTTGTTTCCCGGGCCGGAGCCCTGAGCATGGCTGAAATCGCCGTTTGCGGCAAACCTTCTGTGCTGGTTCCTTCACCCAACGTTACCGACGACCATCAAACCCAAAATGCTTTGCAGTTCAGTAAACTGGGCGCTGCCATAATTGTAAAAGATGCCGACACCATGCTTTCTCTGGTTAAAACAGCCATTGATACCCTGGGCAATAAAACCCTGATAACCGGCATGCAGAAATCCCTCATGCAGGTTGCCAAACCCCATGCCACTGCAGCCATTGTTTCAGAAATTAAAAAACTCATTGAATCATGAACCTGAGCGAGATTAAATACGCATACTTTTTAGGCATCGGAGGCATTGGCATGAGCGCCATTGCACGATACCTAAAATCGCGCGGCATCGCCGTTTCGGGTTATGACAAAACCCCGTCAGACCTAACAGACGCGCTGCAAAAGGAAGGTATTGACATCACTTTTGAAGACAGTACATCTACACTGCCAACCTGCATAACAGCCGAGGCGGAATCGGTGCTGCTGATTTACACACCTGCCATTCCTGCGGACCACATTCAGCTGAATTACCTGCGCAACAGTGGACACAAACTACACAAACGCAGTGAAGTTCTGGGTATCATCAGCAAAGACGCGTATTGCATTGCAGTGGCCGGAACCCATGGCAAAACCACCACATCCACGCTCATAGCGCACCTGCTACACGAATGCAATGTCAACTTCACCGCATTTTTAGGCGGAATTTCAGCCAATTACGGCACCAACTACATAAACCATACAACGGGCAGAAATATCTTCGAAAACAAACCTGTGGTTGTGCTGGAAGCCGATGAATTTGACCGCAGCTTTCATCGCCTGAACCCTGATACAGCCATCATCACTGCCATCGACCCCGACCACCTGGATATTTATGAAAATGAGGAAGCCTTCCGAGAGGCATTCCGGATTTTTGCCGGAAAAATCAAACCAGACGGGCAACTCATTTACCATTGTTCACTGCAGGAAACCTGGCCTGAGCATATTCATGGCATGGCATACGGAACCCATGCAACCGGCATTCCGTCGGTGGCATGCGAAAACATCATCACTTCCGGCGATGCATTTCATTTTGACATCGTCGTTTCAAACGAACATATCCAGAAAACCCTTTCCGGCTGGCAGTCAGGACTCCCTGGTTTTCACAACGTAGAAAATGCCACCGCTGCCCTGGCCGCGTGCCTCGCCCTTCCCGGTCTTTCGGAGGAAGATTTGCGCAGAGGTGTACAAAGCTACCGCGGTGCCAAACGTCGCTTTGAATATGTTGTTAAAACAACTGAGCATATTGTCATTGATGATTATGCTCACCACCCGCAGGAACTGAATGCCATTATTGGTTCGGTAAAAGCACTTTATCCAAACAGGGCCATTACAGGAATATTCCAGCCACATCTGTTCACACGCACAAGGGATTTTGCTGAAGGCTTCGCCGAAAGCCTGGATAAACTGGATGTTCCCATTTTGCTGGACATCTATCCTGCCAGAGAACTGCCAATACCCGGTATCTCTTCAGAATGGCTGCTGTCAAAAATGAGCAATCAGGCAGGAAAACGTATGGCAACAGAGGAAGTTATCGATTTCGTAAGAAACAGCAAACCATCACTGCTGCTGATACTCGGGGCAGGTGATATTGACAGACTGGTTCCTGTAATAAAAGAAATATACCATGGGAATTAAATTTAATCACATCAGCAAATCCAAGGTTTGGCTTTTCAGCATACTGATTGGCCTGTTGGTCATACTGATGGCCGTATGGGGTGCGCTGAAGTATTCCGGCAAAAACAGAAACATAGAGAAAATAGAAATTGCCATTTTGCCTGACAGCGGTGTGTATTTTCTGAATGATCAGGATGTTTTCAACCTGGTAAACAAAACCTGCGGAAATCCTCAGGGCAAAGCGGCTTCGCAGGTATCGCTGACACGCCTGGAGACGACGCTAAAATCCATGCCCTATGTGCAGGCATCACAGGTATATATCAGTCTGGACGGAATCATGAAGATTCAAATTGTGCAGCGCAAACCCATTGTACGGATTACCAACCTTGCAGGAGAAACGTATTACCTTGACACGTCAGGCCACAAAATACCATATCGTGGTATCCACGCGCCAGATGTGCTGCCGGCCACCGGGAACATTACCGAAAAACTGGCAGAATCCGTGAAGGCGAAATCTGCAACCCTCAGACAATTGCTAAAACTGGCCGCCTATATTGATGCAAATCCACTGTGGAACGCACAATTTGAACAATGCCATGTAGATAACTCAGGCGACCTAATCTTGGTTCCCCGAGTAGGAAGGCATAGCATTGTAACAGGCGACGCCGAAAATCTACCCGAAAAGTTCGCAAACCTACGCCAGTTCTACGAGAAAGGCTTGCGCAACACAGGCTGGGATAAATACCATACCATCAGCCTGAAATACCGTGGTCAGATAGTAGGCGTCAAGAGTGTCAATATAACTGAACAGAAGAAAGATAAAACCGTCCAAAATGCTAAACAATAATTCCCATCAAACAAATATGGCTACAAAGAATGATATCATCGTAGGCCTCGACATTGGAACAACCAAGATTTGCGCCATTGTGGGGCAACTGGCCGAGAACGGCAAAATTAACGTACTGGGCATGGGCAAAGCAGCCAGTGCCGGTGGCGTTTCAAGAGGAATGGTGGCAAATATCCGCAAAGCGGAGATTGCCATACGGGAGGCTGTAGAGGAGGCCCAGCGTCAAAGCCAGGTAGCCATTAAAAATGTTTTTGTAGGCATTGCGGGGCACCATATCCGCAGCATGCAACACCGCGGCACTTTGTCTAGGCGCAATTCCTTCGAAGAAATCAAACAGGAAGAACTGGATAAACTGGAGCAGGAAATGCAATATCTGGCGCTGGAACCCGGCGTAGAAATACTGCACGTGCTGCCACAAGACTATCGCATCGATGATGAAGATGGGGTAAAAGATCCTGTAGGACGAATGGGTGTACGCGTAGAGTGCAACTACCATATCATTACCGGACAAACCGCAGCTGCCCGCCATATTTTTGAAGCCGTAAAACGCGCCGGACTGGAAGTGGCAGACCTAATTGTGGAACCATATGCTTCTGCTTCTGCAGTGCTCTCACAGGCCGAAATGGATGCGGGTGTGGCACTTATCGATATTGGTGGCGGAACTACAGACATCTGCGTATTTGAGGATGGATCCATTCGCCACACCGCCATCATCTCCATCGGCGGCGATCGTATTACCAAAGACCTGAAGGAAGCTTTCGGAATTTTACCCGAGCAGGCTGAAATCGTGAAGGTAAACTATGGCAGCTGCTACCCTACCGAAAGCATGAAAAATGAGGTTGTGGTGGTACCCGGCCTGCCCGGCCGCAAATCAAAGGAAATCAGCCGCTTTGCCATTGCACAGGTTATTCAGGCACGCATGGAAGACATCATTGAACGCATCAACTTTGAAATTGAAGTTTCTACCATGAAAAACCGACTGGCAGGTGGTATTGTCCTTACCGGCGGTGGATCATCCATGGCGAATATCACCCAGCTCGTTTCCTACCACACAGGTATGGAAGTTCACATTGGCACACCCGGACAGCGACTGGGCAAAGGTATGGTCGACGAGGTAAGAAACCCCATGTTTGCCACCGGTATCGGACTTGTTCTTCGTGGCTTTGAAAGCTCAGCAAGGTTTGATGTGCCCGAAAATACACCCCTACTCCGTGAAACGATAAAAAGCACGGCACCCGCAGCAGAAGAAATTGTTGAAGAAATACCCAAAGAAGAAGTAAAAACAACAAAAAAACCAGGACTATTTGGGGGAAACTGGGGTGGAAACTGGGGAAACAGCAAATTCATGAATGACATTAAAACCTGGATGAAGGACGGAGAAGATTTTACCAACGAATCATAAAAAAGAAAGAATAAAGATATGCCATCACATTTTGAACCGGATGTAATCCGCATGACAGGAGCCATTATCAAGGTAATTGGCGTGGGCGGAGGCGGAAGCAATGCCGTAAACCATATGTTCCGACAGGGAATAGAGGGAGTTGAATTTTACGTATGCAACACCGATGCGCAGGCATTGCTTGACAGCCCGGTACCGAACAGAATACAGCTGGGATTGCAACTGACCGAAGGACTGGGCGCCGGATCTGAACCGGAAATGGGACGCATGGCTGCCCTGGAAAGCCAGCAGCAGATTCAAGACCTGCTCAGCAACAATACCAAAATGGTATTCATTACAGCAGGAATGGGCGGCGGAACCGGAACCGGTGCGGCTCCCGTTATTGCCCAAGTGAGCAAAGAGCTGGGGATACTCACTGTAGGCATTGTTACCATTCCTTTCGATGACGAAGGACCCGACAGAATCGGGCAGGCCATGCAGGGGATTGAAAACCTCAAGCCGCATGTAGATGCGCTGCTAACCATCAGCAATGACCGTATCGTTGAGATGTACGGCGACCTTCCTGTGCGCCTTGCGTTTTCCAAAGCCGATGATATTCTTTGCACCGCTGCCAAAGGCATTGCTGAAATCATCACTAAAGCTGGTATCATCAACGTAGACTTTAAAGACGTACAAACTGCCATGACCGGCAGCGGAAGGGCCATCATGGGCACCGGTGTAGCTGCAGGTCCGGACAGAGCAGAGGAAGCTGCAAAACTGGCGCTCGACAGCCCCTTGCTGGATGACACCCGCATCAATAAAGCCAAACACCTGCTCGTAAACATTACCTACGGATCCAAGGAACCGACGATGGGTGAAACTGCAAGGGTTAAAAAATACCTGCAGCAGGAAGCCGGGAACACAGCCCATCTAAAAATGGGTATTACCCACGATGAAAGGCTCGATGAAGAAATATCCATTACGGTTATTGCCACAGGCTTTGAAGTACCTGTTTCAGTAATCCCTCAGCGCGTGGTTTCGGCACCCGAAGTATTTGTAAATACGGAGGTTCAGAGCGAGGATGGTTTTGGCAAGATTCCACAGCCGATATCTTTTGATGACACCGTGCCTGAAATCCCCCAGGCCCAGCAAAATTCAATCGAAGAGCATGATCATTTCCGCAACCTGGAACCTTCACGTCTTACCCGTGAAAATGTGCTTGAATCGCTCGAAACACCCGCTTACCTGAGAAGAGAAAAGGTTTTGTTTCAGGCACCGGCCAGCGACAACAACCAAATTTCTAGAATCACCATTTCAGAACAAAATGACGAAGTGGACCACATCGTAAAACCGAACAGACATCTGCATGACAATGTAGATTAATTACCTGCCATACTTTTGAGTTTGTAAGCAAGGCAGCCCCCGTGGCTGCCTTGTTTATTTAAGTAGATTTTCGTATATTCGTTTGTATTGCGCTGCCACAACAGACTGAGCATATTTTTCAGTAGCACAGATTCTTGCATTTTTACATAACATAATCCGCTCCGATTCATCGCTTTTTAAGTATCCTGTCAGTTTTTCTGACAACAAATCAATATCAAACAAACCGGCCAGCCAACCATTTTTGCCGTCATCAATCATCTCAGAAATACCACCAACCGAAAAAGCGGCTGCCGGCGTTCCACAAGCCATACTTTCCATGATGGTAGTGGGCAGATTCTCTTCGTGCGATGTTGTAACATATACCGAAGCCGCCTGATAGCAATCCACCATATCAGCTTCTCTTGTCAGGTATCCTGTAAATGTGTGTGGAACAGGAAAATCAAGGGGGATGTTGTGTTTGTTTTCGCCAATCAGCAACACATGCAATCCTTCTACCCCGGCCTTGTTAAGTGAATGTATCAATGCCTTGAACTCTGAAAATCCTTTTTTAGGATTGGCCAAACTGGCTGCAGCAAAGGCAATAACATGGGAATGGGGCGGTATCCCCAGTCTTTTTCTTGCGTCAACAGTATTCCCCGGCCTGAAAAGCGCTGTATCAATACCATTGGGTATAACTTCAACCTGCTTGCCAACAGCAATAGGCGAAGATGATGCCTGCTCCGCAAGCCATGCACTGGGCGTTACAAACCGTAAATTCTCCGGTGCAAACACCTGCTGTTTTCTACGAAACATAAGAGCGGACAAATCATTATCTGAAGGCTTTTTTAAATACTTACAATTGCCACAACCGGTTTTAAAGTGATCGCAACCGCGGTTGTGATAACAGCCACCGGTAAAAGGCCACATATCATGGCAGGTCCATACCACCGGCTTTCCGCTGCTGATTATTTTCTGCAATCCGGTCAAGTTGACAAATCCTTTATTGATCCAGTGAAGGTGAATAATATCCGCTTCGCAAAAGGCAGCCTCCTTGGTTAAATCAATCCCTGTAAGGCCATGGGAAAAAGCAAATCTTATGGAAGCATCCTTCTCATAACGCAGAAAATCCAGTTTCTCTGCCGCATGGCTAAAGAATGCCCGCACTTTTCGGAGAGGTGTGTCTGCCCACAGATCATAACCATCCCCCGGTATTCCTGAATACACCAAGTGTTTACTCCGTATTCCCAAATCTGTCAGGGATGCAGAAAGCCTGTTGGCCGCAGTGAACGCGCCACCGGCGCTATTGGCATTCAGGTGCAGAACTTTCATAGCTAAATTACGCTTTTAAGTGAATTGTTACAAATCTACAGCCGGGCATTCAGGGATAGCTTACGGGTTAATTTCAGGGCCAGCAACAAAGCCAGAAGCATCAGACAACCGGCGCTCAGGTAAGGCAGAACAAACCACATACTGTAAAAAAAACCGCTAACCACAGGACCTACGGAACGCGCCAGGGAGCCTGTACTTTGCAGCAATCCCAGCGTTTTGCCCTGATCGTGTGCAGGTGTATTGGCTGAAACCAGCGAATTAATGGCAGGCATGAGCATACCATTGCCGATGGCCAAGCAGATTACGGCACAGATTTGCACCGGAACAAACCAATCCTGAGACGGCAACGGAATCACAGACAAACCCACAGCTACAATCGGACAACCAAAAAGCAGCATGCGCTGCAGCCCAACCACTTTTTGAATGGTTCCTATCAGACCACCCTGCACTACAGCGCTGCAAACACCAATGAATCCAAACATGTAACCCACCTGCTTTTCTGTGAGGTGATAATGCTCGCTCCAAAGCACGGAAGCGTTTACCTGCATCATGCTGAAGGCCGCGATGTATATGACGTTGATGATAAAAAGCTCACCCAAAACCTCCTCTTTCCAAACATGCCTCAATCCGGTAAACGAGGAAATAAAAGAGCGCCTTTCCGTATTTTTCTCGGTTAAACTTTCGGGCAGGGTAAACCAGGCCATGACAAAGTTAAAAACACAGAGACCGGCAGTGGCGAAACCAACCCACTGCAGTCCGCCGGCTGCAAACAGAGCACCACCAATGGGCGGACCAAAAACGAATCCCAGGCCAAATGCCGCACCAATCAGGCCCATCTTTTTCGCCCTTTCCTGCGGAGGTGTGATATCGGCAATATAGGCCTGGGCCGCACTGATGTTGGCGCTGCCGATTCCGGCCACCAGCCGCGCGAGAAACAGAATAAAAAAGGTATTGCTGACACCCAACATCATATAGCCGACGGCTGTTGCCAGGATACTACCCAGAATAATGGGCCTGCGCCCGATTTTATCGCTCAGCGAGCCCCATATGGGAGAAAAGAGAAACTGCATGAGTGAGAATATGCCCATGGTGAGGCCAACCGCCACATCTGCGTTCAGATGCAACCCAGATTGCAGTGCCATTTTTTTGGCAACCACAGGCAGAATGGGAATGATGATCCCAAAGCCCAGCAGGTCTATGAAAATGGTAAGGAAAAGGGTTAGGATGCGTTTATCTTTCATGCGTTTTGTTTGAGAAGCTGTTTGCCCATCCAGTGATCCCGGAAAGGCTGAAGCGGATTGTCGGTAAAATCCCTCAGCCGGGCATGCATCACATTCACAACGGATGTGTTTTCCTGCAATTCACCGCCATTGATGGCATGCGCGGCCGATTCTCGGTTATAAATATGCGCTGTCCCATCAGGCTGAGGAACCAACATAAGCAGTCTATTCATGAAATCAATACCGGTTGCTGCCGAAAAATCATTCAACAGCCTAAAAATCTTGTCTATACTGCATCCTGAAGGCGCCTCTATGGTTTCATCTACCGCCACGGTCAGAAGGGCATTCCAATGGATTTCAAAACCCGCTGAAAGTGCGCTTCCGTGCGATTTCCAGCTACTTACAAATTCGCTTATGGCCTCGCTCAGCTGCGTTGCCTCAGCTTCCGTCAGGAACTTGTCGGCGATAAAAAACCATACGCGTGAGCCGGGAGCCAAGTGCGATAAACTCATGTATTGGCGGTGCTTTGATCTACCAGTTCGGCAATATCCAGTACCTGAATCTCATTTTCCTTTTCAAAGTGCTTGGTTCCGTCGCGCAGCATGGTCATGCAGAAGGGGCAGTTCACAGCCAGCACCGAAGCACCGGACTCCAGCACATCTTCCGTACGTTCCACATTCACTTCTTTTTTGCCCGCTTCGGCTTCTTTAAACATCTGCGCGCCTCCGGCACCGCAGCACAATCCGTTGGTACGGCAGCGTTTCAGTTCTACCAGATCCGCATCCAGGCGCTCAATCACCATGCGGGGTGCTTCATACACGCCGTTGGCACGGCCCAGATAACAGCTGTCGTGATAGGTTATTTTCTTTCCTTTAAACGGTCCGCCTTCAATGGCAAGGCGGCCTTCATCCAGCAGCTGATTGATAAACTGCGTATGGTGTATAACCTCGTAGTTGCCGCCCAGCGCGGGATATTCGTTTTTCAGCGTATTGAAGCAATGTGGGCAAGCAGTTACTATTTTTTGAATACCATACCCATTCATCAATTCAATGTTTTGCATAGCCTGCATCTGAAACAGAAACTCATTGCCTGCGCGCTTGGCTGGATCGCCTGTGCAGCCTTCTTCAGTGCCCAGTATGGCGAATTTTATGTCCGCTTTTTGCAATATGGACGCGAAGGCTTTTGAAACACGCTGTGCACGCTCATCAAAGCTTCCGGCACATCCCACCCAAAACAAAATTTCGGGTATTTCTCCGGCGTTCAGATAGTCCTGAATGGTTTTTATCGGATTCATCATTTACGACTGCAATTTCACGATAAACAAGGAAAAAACACAACCGGTTTTTACACAATATCTGCAAGCCCGTATTTTCGTTGCCTAAAATGCGGTCCTTAGGTTTAATTCTTTTCCTCTCATGCGCTGGTCTCTCCCATGCTCAAAGTTACCGTGGACTTTCCGTTGTTAACTGCAAAACAGCCTGGATTTCGGGTAGCAAAGGCAGCATTCTCCGAACGGTTGACGGCGGCAAAAACTGGGACACCCTCAATCCAAGAAGCTTTGCTGCCAGAGATTTTCGCGATATTCATGCCTTCAACCGCAAAACAGCCGTGGCCATGAGCAGCGGCGACAGCGGCGTAGTACTCATCACCCACGATGGCGGAAAAACCTGGAAGGAAATTTACCGCGATTACCGACCCGGGAGTTTTTTTGATGCCATGGATATTTACAAGGGCAAACTAATTCTGGTGGGAGACGGCATTTTGCAGCAAAAAATGTACCAAATCCGGTCAGAAAACGTGCTGAAAAATGACTCGCTGAAAGCCTTCAGAATTTTTGCCAAAGACCGCGAAAGCTATTACAAAAAAGGGTTCGAACCCGACAGCACCTCCTCATATTTTGCGGCATCGGGCAGCAATGTGCAGTGGACCGGAAAATACAGCTACTGCGCCATTCCCATCCTGGATGAGAAGAGTATGTTTATCAGCGTTTCCGGAAATCTTATTCGTTTTCGCAGCCAATTGCCATTCAAACAGCAAAAGGCCGGTGGCGCCTACGGATTTTACCTGCACCGGAATAAAACCGGGGTGGCCGTGGGTGGTTCATTCTACAAACCCAATGAGAAGGATAGCACCGCATGCTACACCAATGATGGCGGCCGCACCTGGATCCCTTGCCACACCATGCCCAATGGCTACCGCAGTGGGGTTTGCACACACAAGCGTGGCAAAATATGGATTTGCACAGGCCCCAATGGCAGCGATTACAGCACCGATGGCGGCAAAAACTGGAAACCGCTCATTTATCTGAAAGGCTTTAATGTCTGCAGCATCCGCGGCAATTCACTTTGGCTGGCCGGAAAAACGACTGCCCGTGTTCGGTTAAAGGATTTGCTTAAAATGCAGCAGGAAGCCGAAATCATTCGGTCTTCGCCTCGTGGTACTCCTCTTCGGTATTGATTTGCCAGAGGTTTTCCTTGCTTTTGATACCGGCTAAAATATTGTCTACCGCCGTCATCGCCGTGAGCATGCTGTGGTCACTGTTGTTGTATTTGTGCATGCCGTTTCTGCCAATGAGAAAGAGATTCTGCACCCTGTTTATATACGCAATCACCTGCGAAAATTCGCTGTAGGAACCTGTATAAGCCGGATAGGTCTTGGGCATACGGATAAGGGTGCTGTCCAAAACATCTGCTGCATCCAGCAATCCGATTGATTCCATTTCACGAACCGCCATGGCTTTGAAATCCGCATCAGACAAGCTCCACAGAGCATCGCCTTCGTTGCAGAAATATTCCAGCCCCAGCCACACGGTTTGGCCATCGGCCACCAGATACGGACTCCAGTTATTAAAAATCTGCAATCGCCCGATGTTTACACCCCTTTCCTGTATATAAATCCAGTTGTCCTGCAGCATTCTCGGTTTCAGCTTTTTGCATAGCAATCCCACCGTGATAAAATCACGGTAAGGAAGCGCTGTGGCGATGCTCTTTATCTTTTCGTCGGTTTCAAATGAAAATGACTCAAACAGATCCTTCACAGGCATGGTGCTAAAAACCAGGTCTGCTTTGAATTCTAGTGACTCACCGTTTGCATTTTTCACCCAAACTGATCCAATTCCCTCTGGCGATCCATCCAATTTCATCACAGTGTGTTCGGTTAAAATGACACCGCCCATCTTCTGCACTTTTTCGGCCACGCGCTCCCACATTTGTCCAGGCCCCAGCTTGGGATACAGAAACTTTTCAATGAGGGATGTTTCGGTGTCTTTCTGCCCAATATTCACCGGCTTTTTGCGGCCCAGTATCTGCTTAAACGCGTGTGCCATGGCCTTGCTCACCGACAACCCTTTTACGCGCTGTGCACCCCAGTCCTTGGCTATTTCATGGCACTTGAACCCCCAAACTTTCTCCGTGTAATCCTTGAAAAACGTGAGGTATAATTCCTTGCCAAAACGGTTGATGATAAAGTCTTCCAGGGTAACCTCGGGTTTGCGCGGAAACAAGCGTATGGCAGCATAGCTGAATACAATTTTAAACACACGCAACAATCCCAGGTTTCTGAGGGTTTGCAGGTTCAGCGAAACCGGATAGCTGAAGAATTTACCCAGAAAATAAATTCGGCACAGGCGGTTTCTTAACAGCATCACCAACTGCGTTTTTTCGGGATCGGCCTCCTTGCCTGCCACCTCGGTCTCTTTGCCGTGGTAATGGATGTGGGCGTGGGAAGCCCCTTTTTCCAGCGGCATCATCGACAGCCACCATTGCATTACGCGGTCGCTTTTACTAAAAAAACGATGTCCGCCAATATCCATGCGGTTTCCCTTATAGTTCACGGTACGCGAAATACCGCCCATGTACGTGGATGATTCCAGCACCGTTACTTCATAGTCTTTGCTGCGCGAAAGCAATTCGTAGGCGGCTGTGAGCCCTGCGGGCCCGGCTCCTATAATCACTGCGTGTTTTGTGTTGCTCATACCCACCTAAAAACCTACAGCGATAAGAATCTCAAGATTTACTTACTAAAAATATTGTATTTCAAAATACACCAGATGGCCCTGAAACCGTCTTTCCAGCCAATCTTCTTGCCTTCCTCGTAAGTACGTCCGTAATAGCTGATGCCCACTTCATAGATGCGTACTTTGGGAACACGTGACACTTTGGCGGTAACCTCAGGCTCAAAACCAAAGCGCTTTTCCTTCAGCTGAACACCCTGAATAATCTCTCGGCGAAACAATTTGTAGCAGGTTTCCATGTCGGTAAGGTTCAGGTTGGTAAACATGTTTGACAGGAAAGTGAGCATTTTATTGCCAATGGAGTGCCAGAAAAATAATATGCGGTGGGGATTTCCACCCATAAAACGGCTTCCGTAAACAACATCCGCAAACCCTTCCAGGATGGGCTGCAGCAGTATGTTGTATTCGTTGGGATCATATTCCAGATCGGCATCCTGAATGATAACAAAATCGCCGGTAGCTTTCTGAATACCTGTGTGCAATGCAGCCCCTTTTCCCTGGTTAACCTCGTGTTTGTAATATTGAATATTCAATTCCGGGTTGTTTCCCATATAGGCCTGAATGGCTTCCTCGGTATTGTCCCTGGAGCAATCGTTAACAATGATGACCTCTTTGGCAATATTGTCGCGGAGCGAAACCGCCTTTACCCTATCCAGAATCAAGTGTATGGTTCTGCCTTCGTTATAGGCCGGAATAACAATGGAAAGTATTGACATTGCACAGCAAAACTAATTAAACAAACCCAAAGACGTGATTATATTTTCAAACGGCACTGCATAAGACCGGGAACCAGAAAAACCTTTCCGGTGGCCGATTCCACGCAGCGGTATCGGGTGCGCATACGTTCGCCTTTCACAAAGATGCGCCCGTCTTTGGTTTCAAAGGATGTATTGGCGGGCACCTCCTCCACCAGCACAAAGGTGGTATCTGCATCGTATTTGCGCAGGGTACGCACCAGCTGCGGACTACTGCAACTGCTGGCTTTGGGGTTTGACAGATACGTATTGAGAGATTGGTGTACATCCTGCGGCAACACATTTTCATGAAAAACGGGTGTACTTACCTCGCGGAAAAACCACTTCCACTCCTGCCCATGAGGCTGTACGCGGCCCCGGTGTTTTTCAAAATTCAGCAAGTGCGCGACCTCGTGCAGAAAGGTGATGAGAAAGGCATACGGGTTTAAATCCTTATTTACGCTGATACGGTGGTTTTCGCCGGCCGCAGGCGGACGATAATCGCCGTATTTGGTTTGGCGCGGGCGCTTAATATGCAAATGAATGCGGTGGCGCAGCAACAGTTCAGTGGCGTATTCCTCGGTACCCAAAGGCAGGTACTTCTTCAGAACGGCCAGCAATTGTTGCTTCTCAGACATCAGAAGTTTTTGAGGGCCAGTTCGCTGATGGTTTGGCCAATACTAAGGCTGCTGGTAGCCGCGGGTGAGGGTGCATTGAGCACGTGCACACAGCCGGGCGCTTCGCGAATGTAAAAATCGTCGATGAGACCGCCGTCTTTGTCACAGGCCTGGGCGCGCACGCCAGCACCGGCCGGTTCCAGGTCTTCCTCCCTGATTTCGGGTACCAGCCCCTGCAGTGCTTTGGTAAATGCTGCTTTGGAGAAACTGCGGTAATATTCGCCCAGTCCGGTTTTCCAATATTTCAGCGCAACTTTTCTAAAGCCGCGCCACAACAGACTTTGCCAAAATTCAGACCATTTAAACGACGTGCGGGTATAACCCTCGCGGCGGAAAGCAAATACGGCATTGGGACCCGCTTCGATTTCACCGGTGATTCTGCGGGTAAAATGTACACCCAAAAACGGGAAGTTGGGATCGGGAACAGGATAAATGAGATTCTTTACGAGGTAGGCTTTTTCCGGCTTGATACTGTAATATTCGCCGCGGAAAGGAATGATGCGTACATCCAGATTCTGACCTGCCATTTCCGCAATTTTATCACAATACAGACCGGCACAGTTTACCATGAGTTTGCATACGAAGGTTTTATTTTTGGCAATAACCTCCACGCGGCCCGCCTGCGCTTCCACGCCGATAACCTTGTGAGATGTGAGGACTTGTCCGCCAAGGCTGATAAACTTCGCCGCTATTTTTTCAGAAACAAGTTTGTAATTCACAATGCCTGTCTGAGGCACAAAAATACCTTTGATGCCTATGCAATGGGGCTCACGCTCTTTGATTTCGGCTTCTGTCAGGTATTTCAGCCCGGCAAGACCATTATCTACCCCGCGCTGGTAAACTTTTTCCAGTTGGGCTATTTCTGACTCTTTTGTAGCCACGATTACTTTGCCGCAAAGCTCTACTGGAATGTTGTTTTCCTTGCAAAAATCCAGCAGCATGTGGTAGCCGCGGATGCAGTTTTCGGCTTTCAGGCTGCCGGGTTTGTAGTAAATACCGGAGTGTATTACGCCGCTATTGTTGCCGGTCTGGTGCGATGAAATGTCGGCCTCCTTTTCCAGCACCACCACGTTCAGCTCGGGCCGTTGTTCCTTAATCTTCAAAGCGGTTGAGAGGCCCACAATGCCCCCGCCTACCACAACAATATCTGCTTGCATAATATTGTGTGCAAAATAACCGCAGGATTTTATTTCATGGCAGGGAATTTTTCCTCATTTCTAATGATTTTTTGCCCGATGCTGCATTCCAGGCAGCGGCGCTTTTCGCAGTATAGCTGCTGCAAACCCAGCAACGACTGACTATCATAGGCAGTGCTATTTTCAAAACCTATCTCCTGCCAGCCACGGGTGACTTTGTTGGATTCGGGCGGCAATGCCGACAGCATATCCAGGGCCTTTTCCTGCTGGGCAAAATCGTTGTGGTAGTGTGCATGCGCAAAGCGCAACGGCAAAATGGCGTTGATGATCAGGCCTTCGAGGGTATCGTCTCCGGCAGCGGCGGAGCGTTGCGCACATTCGTAATCAAAACGGTAGTGGGTTTCCCAGTAGGGATGCGGATGTTGGCGCAAAAAACGCTGGAGTTCCGCAACGAACTTCACTTCCATTATCATGTTGAAAAGGCCGGTTTGTTCCATTATTGCTGAGAGCTGGGCGATGCGCAGGGTTGGAAAATTGGGTGGCCTCAGCCGGCCAAACTTCCACACCGAAGCGGGTAGCGGTTGAAGGCCGTGTTTCTTTTGCAGAAAGCGGTATTCGGCAAACAGCTGTTTGGCATATTCGTCTTTATGCGCCGCGGTGAGCAGTCCGCTTTGTCCGAACAGCAATGCCGTTAGTTGTTTGGGATTGTGGCGGTATTTTTGGATGAGGGTGTAAGGCACCGCGGTGGTCAGGGATTCCATGGCATCGCCGTTTACCAGCCGCCCCAGGTAGCGCGCCATGAGCTTGTATAGCATTTCTTCCCAGTGGAATTGGGTTGCGTTGCCCAAGGAAAGCACCCTGCCTGCTTTTTGCCACATGCGTTCGGCGAGGGCGCGGTGTTTCATGCTCATGGCGGCGGCGGTGAAGGTGTGCGGACTGTGCGGTTTGCAAGGAACGGATGCGAGGCTATGGCTGAGGGTTTGCCAGGTATGCAGGTAGCCCGCGGGAATGCGGTTTCGCAGTTCCAGGCAAGGAATGAGGGAGCCATCTGTACGGAAAATATCCGTATCGTGGTGGAGCACTGCATGCAGGATAACGTTGTCGTAAGCAGCATCGGTATGGTGGTTGTGTTTCAGCCAGTCTGAGGCGTGAATGTGTATTTCCACCTGCCCTACCCAGTCTATGTTGCCGATGCGGATGCGGGCTTCGGAGAAATCCGGGCCGCTGTTAGGATTATGCACGCCCCTGAAATCGGGGCGGATGGCCTGCCCGGCGGTGGTAGTGAGGTTTTGGGTATCAAAAAGCCCGTATTGCCACAGAAAATGCAAAAAATACTCCTGCATGGTGCTTTCGGTTTATGTGGCAAGATACTATTTTTTGTTTTATTGTGTAGATTTTTATTTGGTTTTTGAAAAGGAATTATTAGGTTAAATCA
>CAZVJY010000009.1:0-74027 GCA_964626685.1 uncultured Flavobacteriaceae bacterium | reverse complement strand
GAAGAATGATTTGGTAAGGATGTTTTTCATAAGCACTAACTTGTATATTATTTTGAAAACTAAAACCGCACAATATATCTTGTTAAACCCGAATGAATAGCGTGTCTAAAAGGTAAAGCGCGTTTTTGCATTCATTATAAACTACAATAAGCCAAGTTTTGTGCCCAAAGTTCTATCTATTTCCGGAAATCGCAAAAAAATATCAAAAAACACCCTTAATCGCTTAATTGACTTGGTTAAACGATGAAAAATTGTATTGCCTTTTCACAGCCAGTTATCTTCGTGGAGTAAAAACCGAATCATGGGATTTCTTAAAAACGTATTTGCCAGCATCATTGGCTTTTTTATAGGCATGGTGCTTATTGTTTTCTTTTTTGCAGCCATTATTACTGGAATAGCCGGCAGCATAGATGAAAAACCTGAACTAAAGAACAACACCGTGCTGGAGCTTAATCTCACAGGCGATATTCCCGATAGGGCAACGGACGATCCTCTATCAGAAATCTCTATTTCCGGAGAAGAGTTATCTCCGGTAGGCCTCAATGCCATCCTTTTCGGACTTGATAAGGCAGCGAAAGATGAAAAAATAAAGGGTGTTTATTTAAGAACCGATTTATATGCCGGCAGTATGGGTACCGCAGAAGAAATCCGACAGAAAATTCTGGAGTTTCGCAAAACCGGAAAGTTCGTCATAGCCTACGCAGAGTTCCTTTCTGACGCAGGCTACTACATCGCATCTGCCTGCAATAAAGTTTACCTGAATCCGAAAGGAGTACTCGAGTTTAATGGGTATGCAGGGCAAACCGCATTGTACAAAGGAATGCTAGACAAGCTTGGACTTGAGTTTGAGGTTTTTAAGGCAGGAAAATACAAAAGTGCGGTAGAACCATTCATCCAAAACAAAATGAGTGATGCCAACCGTGAACAGGTGCGCGACTATGTGTTCAGCTTATTTGGTTACTGCATGAAAAACATTGCTGTTTCACGAAACATGGATTCTGCAACCGTTGCTGATATTGCCAATGGATTCAAGGCACGCAATGCAAATCTCGCCTTGCAATACAAACTGGTAGACGGATTGAAATATGAAGACCAGGTAGAACATCAACTAATTCAGTTATCTCAGAACAAACCCGGCAAAAAACTGAACAAATATGCCTTCGAAGAATATGCCAAGGGCAGCTGGAACACCGGCGAAGGAGAGGCCAAAATTGCCGTGATATATGCCTCCGGTGAAATTAATATGGGGAATAATGAATCGGGAGACGGAATCGGGAGCACATCGCTGGCCGCTACTTTAAAAAAGGCAAGACTTGACAGCAATATCAAAGCAGTGGTGCTCAGGGTAAATAGCCCGGGAGGCAGCAGCAATGCCAGTGATATTATTGCGCGAGAGATTGAACTGATACGAAGAATTAAACCGGTTATTGCCAGTTTTGGTGGCGTCGCTGCCAGTGGTGGTTATTACATTGCATGCCTTGCCGACAGCATTTTCGCCCAACCCACCACCATTACCGGCAGCATTGGTGTTTTTGCCATGATTCCAAATACTTCCAAAATGTATAAAGAAAAACTGGGCCTGAGTTACGAAACTGTTCCTACCGGTGAATATGCCGTAACCTGGCGTCCTGATGAACCACTTAGTGATGGAATGCGCAGCTATTTTCAGGGAATGGTGAATGATATTTATGAAGATTTTACCGGAATTGTTGCTAAAGGAAGGCACATGGATACAGGCAGGGTTAAACAACTTGCTGAAGGCCATGTATACACCGGTATTTATGCCAAAAATTTTAATCTGACTGACGCGTACGGTGGTCTTCAACGAGCTATAACCAGTGCGGCTGCAAAAGCAAAACTGACAAAGTACCGAGTGGTGAGCCTGCCAAAGCAAAAATCAACCATAGAGCTGCTTTTTGGCAAAGCCGGAACTGCCGAAGTCTCAGACCGCCTGTTAAAAAAAGAAATGGAAGCACTGCACCTTCCCTACGCCGAAATGAAAAGAATAATGAACAGCAGTGGCGCATACATGCGCATGCCTTTTGATATTCAAATTCACTAAATAGATTATTTGAACAAACCCATAGAGGAAACTTTGCAAACCCTATTGGTTTCCTTGGTTTATTTTTATACCTTTGCAGCCCCATTATGGAAGTGCAGGAAAGGATTTTGAGGACGGCAGCAAAACTCTTCATGGAACTGGGCGTGAGAAGTGTTTCGATGGACGATGTTGCCAAGTCTTTGTCCATGTCCAAAAAGACCATTTACAAACATTATCAGGACAAAGACCAGCTGGTTTTTGATACTATATCCATGCACATTTCTGAAATGGAAAATAACATCTCCCAGATTATGTCATCGGAAGCCAATCCAGTATTGCAGATTGCTAAGATTGCCGATTTTGTGCTGGAAATGAACAAAAATGTTCATCCATCCGTGCTCTTTGACTTACAAAAATTCTATCCCGAAAGCTATACCCACCTGATAGAACACCGCAACCGTTTTGCATTGCAGAGTGTGAACCAAAACCTTCAAAAGGGCATAGAATCCGGACTTTTCAGAGAAGACATGCACCGCGGTCGTGTGGCACGCATTTATATGTGCCTGATTTTCTCCATGTTTCAGAACACCCTGTTTGATGGTGAGGAAATAAGAAACTTCCGGGAAGAATACATTGAAACCATTAAATACCACTTACATGCTGTTACAACAGAAAAAGGCAAAAACCTTTTCAGGAAAATCAGCTGGCTAAACTTTGAAAAAGACAACTTTTGATGAATACCGTATATAGAATTATCGTGCCGCTTTTGGCAATGTACTTCAGCCGTCCGCTTTGCGGGCAGGACACCCTAAAAATGAGTCTGGCTGATGCACTGCGCTTTGCAGAAAGTAACAGCGCCGCCATTCAGAATGCCGCAGCTGATGTTGAAATCAGCCGACAGGCTGTAAATCAGGTAACTGCCGCAGGATTGCCTCAGGTATCTGTCAATGCCAACTTTATGCAGTACACGCAGGTTCCCGGGAACTGGGTAAAAAACTTCTTTCCAAGCCCGGGTGCTCCTGACTATGTGTTTCTGCAATTTCAGCAGCCTATTGCCTCAAATGCAACAGTAAGCATGAATCAGCTGATATACAGCGGAACTTTTTTGCTAGGGTTAAAAGCAGCTCGTGAAGTAATGGATATAAGTAGAACAATGGCAGGAAAAACCCGCAGTGACGTTGCACTAAACGTGTCAAAAGCTTACCTAATGACGCTGACACTGCAAAAGAACATTGCCCTCATCAATAGCAATATTGCACTGCTTGAAAAAAGCCTGAATGATGTGAAAGCGCTCAACAAAGAAGGTTTTGCAGAAAAGCTGGATGTGCAGCGCCTTGAATTCAGCCTTACAAATCTAAAAGTTCAAAAAGAAAAACTGCTGCTGGCCTCAGCCGCTTCACTAAATCTGCTGAAAATCCAAATGGGAATGCCTGTTGAAACTCCGGTGGCACTCTCCGACGATCTGGAAACGCTGGACAAAACCATTCCGGTCGGTAATGAATCTTTCGATATTAAAAACAGGTTCGAATATCAGCTGTTAAACCAGAGTCTTTCGATCAGTTATCTTGAAGAAAAACGTTATAAAGTGGGCCGGTTCCCTACCCTGGTTGGTTTTTTACAGCACCAGCAAACAACCCAGCGCCCAGAATTCAACTTTTTTCAGTCAAACCTAACACCCAACAACAACTGGGTTCCCAGCACTGCATTTGGTTTAAACCTGAGTATGTCGCTGTTTGACGGACTCCGAACCAAAGCGGCTTTAGCCGATGTGAAAATCAGGCGCACCAAAACCATCAATGACATGAAAACTTTTCAAAATGCGGCAAACATGGAATATGAAAATGCCATGAAAACATACCAAACCCAATTGGAAATGGTGGCAGTACAAAAACAAAATGTGCAACTGGCTAATAATATTTACGCCAGCACCGTATTCAAATACAAAGAAGGTGTAGGCAGCGCTCTTGAATTACTACAGGCTGAAACCGACTTAAAAACAGGGCAAGCAAACTACCTGAATGCGCTGTATGATCTGGTGATGGCAAAACTGGAACTAAAAAAAGCACTCGGAAACGAAATTTTAAAATAAAAAAGTAATAAAAATCATGAGAATACAATCTTTCATACTACTCGGCGCCGTACTTCTGATTCATGCCTGTGGCGGGAAAAAAAGTGATGTGCAGCAAAAGCGCGAAGAACTTGAAAAAATTAAAAAAGAAATTGCCGGCCTTCAAAACCGAGCCCAAAAGCTTGAGAATGAAATATTGGCACTTGAACCTAAAAAAGACAAAAGCAAACTGGTTGAAACAGAGGTTATCGAAGCCGGTGCTTTTGAAACCTACCTAAATATTGAAGGCAAGGCTGATGCTGAACAAAGCACCATTGCTACTGCGCAGCTTCCGGGTACCGTTACCCGTGTGATGGTCAAGGCCGGTGATGCCGTTTCTGCCGGACAGGCACTGGCATACATGGACAACAGCACATTAAAACAAAGTCGTGCTCAGATTGAACAGCAGCTTTCTTTTGCTAACACACTTTTCGAAAAACAGAAAAGACTATGGCAGCAAGGCGTAGGAACGGAAATTCAATATCTTTCCGCTAAAAACCAAAAGGAAGCACTGGAGAAAAACCTTGCTACACTGGATGCTCAGCTTTCCATGTATATTGTTAAAGCTCCCATCAGCGGCACAGTTGAAAGCGTGGATACCAAAATTGGACAGGCTGCTGCTCCCGGTATCCCTATGTTTAAAGTGGTAAACTTAAGTAATCTGAAAGTAGTGGCAGATGTCGCTGAATCCTATTCAGGAAAAATCAACAAAGGCGATAAAGTGAATGTAATCTTCTCCGACATCAATAAAACCGTGGAGAGCACCATATCGTTTGCCTCAAGGGTAATTGACCCCCTGAACCGTTCATTCAGAATTGAAATCATACTCAGCGGTGTTAACGATGTTAAACCCAATATGCTGGCAAAACTAAAAATTGCTGACTACCGCAATAACAATGCAGTTACTGTACCCACCAATGCCATTACTAGCGGTGTAGATGAAAAATATGTGATGGTTAAAACCACACAAAACGGAAAGCAAATTGCTTCAAAACGCCTGGTAAAAACCGGACATACCGGTGAAAGCAGAACGGAAATTCTGGACGGAATTAAATCCGGTGATGAAATCATTATCACTGGTTTCCAGGAGTTGAACGACGGACAAATCATTGAGGCAGCAGGAAAATAAGCAGACCATGAACCCATTTAAGGAGTTTAAACCTACCAGCTGGAGTATTGACAACAAAACCAGCATTTACATTCTTACATTTTTCCTGTCTGTTGCAGGTATTCTTTCGTACATAAAACTGCCAAAGGAACAATTCCCTGATATTGTTATTCCTACCATCTATGTTCAGACAATTTATCCAGGCTCCTCTCCCAAGGATATTGAAAACCTGATTACCAAGCCCATTGAGAAGAAGATAAAATCCATCAGCGGGGTAAAAAAACTGAAAAGCCAGAGTATTCAGGACTTCTCCATCATTACGGTGGAATTCAATACCGATGTTAAGGTTGATGAAGCCAAGCGAAAGGTTAAGGATGAGGTTGACAAAGCGCGTGCAGAACTGCCAAACGATTTGAAAACCGATCCCACTGTAATGGAGGTTAACTTCAGCGACATGCCGATTCTGTATGTCAATATCAGCGGCGATTGTGACTTATCCACCCTGAAAAAATACGCTGAAATAGCAAAAGACCGCATGGAAAGCCTGTCAGAAATTACACGTGTAGATATGGTCGGTGGACTTGACAGGGAAATTCAGGTAAACCTGGATCTGGCAAAAATGGGTGCGGCCGGACTTGCACTGGAAGATGTAAGCCGAGCCATTCAGTACGAAAATATGCGTATTGCAGGCGGGAATATTGATGTTGACAGGATGAAAAGATCCTTGAGTGTGAGTGGTGAATTCCAATCTAAACAGGATGTAGAAAACATTATCATCCGCAGTGGTGCAGGAGCTACCCTCTATCTCCGGGATGTGGCCGAAGTAAAAGACGGTTACGCGGAAAAAGAAAGTTATGCCCGACTGGAAGGCAATCCTGTGATTACATTAAACATTATTAAGCGTTCAGGCGAAAACCTGATTGAAGCCAGCGACAAGTGCCATGCCATTGTGGATGAACTCTACAAAAACAAAATATTCCCGGAAAATGTGAAAGTAGTTTTCACCGGCGACCAAAGCACCCAGACAAGAATCACCCTGCACGACCTGATTAATACCATTATCATTGGTTTTATTCTCGTAACACTCATTCTCATGTTCTTTATGGGTGCCACCAATGCCATATTTGTCGGGCTCAGTGTTCCGCTGAGTATGTTCCTTGCATTTCTGGTCATGCCAACACTCGGGTTCAGTCTGAATATGATTGTATTGTTCAGCTTTTTGCTGGCACTGGGTATTGTTGTGGATGATGCAATTGTCGTTATCGAAAACACCCACCGCATTTTCTCTCAGGGAAAAGGTAAGATTCCTATTGTTACTGCAGCCAAAAAAGCGGCCGGCGAAGTTTTTCTTCCCGTATTAAGTGGAACCCTCACCACCCTGGCTCCTTTTGTACCGCTGGCTTTCTGGCAGGGAATTGTAGGTAAATTCATGTTTTTCCTGCCGGTTACGCTCATCATCACCTTGCTGGCCTCTCTTCTTGTTGCCTACATTATCAACCCGGTTTTTGCCGTTGATTTTATGACACACAACGAAAATGATCATAGCAAGAAACCAGGCATAACAAAGGCTTTCAAAAAAACCGGTTTGGTATTCCTCGTGCTAACCATTTTTGGTTACATCATAGGAGGAATGGGACTTGGCAATTTTATTGCGGTGCTGTTTTTATTGTATGCACTCCATCACTTCTGGCTTGAAGGTGTTATTTATCGTTTTCAGCACAGCACATGGCCCAAAGTACAGGATTACTACAAACGCATTATTTCATGGGCTCTCGTTGGCAAAAGACCTGTACTGCTTCTCAGCGGCACACTGGTGCTGATGATTCTTTCATTTATCATTACCGGACTTCGCAGGCCGGGGGTTGTTTTCTTCCCGCAGGCTGAGCCCAATTTTACCTATATATACATAACAACACCGGTGGGCACATCTGCCCAGTTTACCGATAGTATCGTTAAGAAAATAGAAACCGATGTTTTTGGAATTGTAGGCAAGAAGAATCCCGTGGTTGAAAGTCTGATATCCAATGTAGCCGTGGGTGCAACCGATCCAAACAGCGGAGACCGTTCGGTTGCCAGTAACAAAGGGAAAATCACCGTTGCTTTTGTTGAATTCAGCAAGCGCGGTGGCAAAAGCACCCAGGAACTGCTTGAAAAAATTCGCACAGGCATCAAACCGGTTGCCGGTGTGGATATTGTAGTGGAACCCGAAAGAAATGGCCCGCCAGTTGGTAAGGTAGTGAATATAGAAATTCGCGGTGATGAGTTTAATACACTTGTAAAAACAGCAGCGGATCTGAAAAGCTATCTCGACAACCAGCAGATTCCGGGTGTGGAAGAGCTTAAAAGCGACTTTATCAGCAGCAAGCCCGAAATTATTGTTAAAATTGACCGGGAAAGAGCAAACAGACAGGGAATATCCACCGCGCAGATTGGTATGGCTCTGCGAAACTCCATCTTTGGTGCAGAAGCCAGTAAGTTCAAAGACGCAAATGAAGACTATCCCATTATGGTAAGGGTGAGCAAGGAACAATCAAACAACCTTGACGCACTGCTTAACATGAAGATTGTTTACCGTGATATGAACATGGGCGGCATGCTTAGGCAGGTTCCGCTATCAGCTGTAGCCACAGTTGAGTACAGCAATACCTATGGAGGTATAAACAGGCTCAACCAGAAAAGGGTAATTACGCTGGCCAGCAATGCACTGCCCGGCTATGCGCCCAATGAGGTGGTTGAACAGGTTCAAACAGCCATCAACAACTTTGGAAACCGCGACGGCGTAGAAATTGTGATGACGGGCGAACAAGAAGAGCAAAAAGAAACCCAGTCATTCCTGGGAATGGCCATGCTTGCCTCCATTGGTTTGATTATTCTTATTCTGGTAACACAGTTCAACTCTACCAGCAAACCTATTCTTATTTTGACAGCCATCTTCTTTTCCATCATCGGTGTATTGCTTGGTTTCGCCATCTTTAACATGGATTTCTCCGTGGTCATGACCGGTATTGGTGTAGTTGCACTGGCAGGTATAGTAGTGCGCAATGGTATTCTGTTGGTTGAATTCACAGATTTGTTGCGTTCTAAAGGTGTGCCGTTGAAAGAAGCCATCATTGAAGCCGGCAGAACACGCATGACTCCAGTGTTGCTCACAGCCGGAGCAACCATTCTTGGATTGATTCCGCTTGCCGTAGGCCTAAATATGGACTTTGCCAAACTCTTCACGGAGTTCAATCCACATATTTATCTGGGTGGAGACAGCGTAGCCTTCTGGGGCCCACTGAGCTGGACCATGATTTTTGGACTTGGCTTCTCTACTTTCCTCACACTGGTTCTGGTTCCTGCCATGTATCTGCTTAATGAGAGAATTAAAGTAAAAGTGTTTGGCTGGTTTGGTAAAGTATACAATCCGGATGAAAACACTTCACCGGATGCGCTGGACAACCTGGAAGTTTAACCGTTCCGGGCCATGACGCATCTGCAGGATGTATCCCAAGCCCTGTGTGAAATGGGGTTTAACCCTATGCCCAAACAAAGGTTATTCAGGCATGAATCGGGTTTGACGGTTCTCTATGTTCCCACTGATGAAAACCCTGAAAGGGATTCGACTAAGGATTGTATCGTAATTCACGAGGATATTTGGCTAAGCCGCAGGGTGGCTGTGATTAACCGCCTGCTTTCACTGACCGGCAAGGCACAGCGAATTCATGGAAGGCAATGCCTTGTTAAACGCATCGACGTGGCAACATCAAAGTTGTTTTTAGACCAATATCATATTGGAGGTTTTGTTAATTCATATTTCAAATACGGCCTGTTTTTCAGGGATGAACTAATCTCGGTAGGATTGTTCAGCAAGTGCAGAACCTTTCGTACTGCAGATAACCAAACCTATAAAAGCGCAGAACTAACCCGGTTTGCCAGCAAAACAGGAATCCGTATTACAGGTGGTCTGGACAAACTGCTAAATACATTTTGCCGAGAATATGAGGTAAACCACCTCATGACCTATGCCGACAAAGAGTGGACAGATGGGAAATCCTATTTCACCCTGGGTTTTGAAAAAACAGGCGAAACACCTCCCCTGCAATTTCTGGTACATAAAAAATCCGGTCGGCGCACTCTGGCGGGCAAAATACCGGACTATCCGGATGACTGGGTTTTAAAAAACAACCTTGGAAATATAAAACTGATACGCATAAAAAATCCCCGGCCTTAGGCCAGGGATTTTTGTTTTGTAGTTGATTCTGCTTAGTACAGTTCAAAAGTATTTTTCTGCTTCAGCAACCCGCGTGTCCACAATTCCGTGCTGTATTTGCCTTTCTTAAGCTGACCTGCAAGTGTACCTGATGATGGATAATACCATTTTACCACGTTTTTTTCACCATCTGAAATAATGGTTTGTTTGATGCTAAAGAGACTGCTTTTGTCAGCAAAGCCTTTGTTTCCTGAAGTCAGCACTTCACCTTGAGGACCAATAATGCGAATGGTTACTTCCTCTTCCATTGGTTCTTTAATAAAGGAATTTTCAATTACATCAAAAGAAACACGGAGTTTTTCGGCACTTTTTGCTTTGGTTGTCTCTACCTGCAAATCACCTTTTTTGCCAATACCGGTTGTAAGCAGAGAACCAAACTGTGGAATTGCACCTTTGTTGATGCGGTCTTTCATGTCTGCGTTTTCCTCTATGAGTGCTACTTTACCGGCTTTCTCAGATTCAACTTCTTTGGTCAGGGCAGCGATTTTCGACATCAGATCCGATATTTCCTTTTGCTTCTCTTCAAGCTGTTTTTTCAACTCAGACAGCTTTTTCTGATCTTCTTTGCTTATAGATGCGGTTTTTCCACCACTGGTAGAAGCTGTAGGCACACCCGAGCGGGCAATGATGGCGCGAAGCGAGTTAATTTGTCCCATCAATTCAACTACTTTAGGATTATTGGGACCTTCAAGTTCTTCAATTTTCCCTGTCAACCTCGCATTTTCTTCCTGGTAGCTGGAAAGCAAAGGGCGCAAAGAGTCTTCCATGCGCTGCAACTCACGCTGAAGTGAGTCTTTCATTTGTAATACCTGCAATTTTTCCTGAACTGCCTTTGCTGTTTCTCCTTTTTTGGAGTAAAAGTAAGCATTTCCGCCAATGGAAGCGATTAATAACACTCCCAAAACAGCAGCTAAAACATTTTTATTCATAGCTAAGATTAAGATGCAATATTATTGTTTTTGAATCAAAAAACCTATTTATTAGGTACAATCCTGGTTTCACCCACGTAATCTATAGTCTCATCAGGAGAAATGGCTACTTTAATTATTCTTTGTTTTTTATTTACCAATATTCCTGTTGGAATTTTTCGGATCTTTAATTTATCGTTTATTTTATTTGAGCTAAAACCCTGAAATACAATTGTTTCATACTTTTTAGAATATCTGTGTAAATACTGACTGCTTGCTCCGTAATTTAACATCAGTACCTTTATGCCGGTGCCCATTCTGCCCAGTGCATGCAATGCTGCGCTGTCCTGAATATACGTCGGTGAATGATCATGCCACACATATAAATACAACATTTCGCCCTTGAATTTACGTATCCTCCGTTTTTGGGTTTTGTTTTTGGCCGTAGGTTCCGCATACCTAAATCTGGGTAACTTCTGGCCTTTGTTTAAAATATACCTTAAAGCCACACTGGTATCATACCTAAACTGAATGTATGCACCCTCCGGATGAATTTCATCAATAAAAAATGCAGCACTGTTCCATTCTAGATACGCCTTTCCATTTTTCACAACAGATGCCTGCAAATTCTGAAATGAAATTCCATCATCAGAAACCATTGCTTCATCTACTCCTTCATCGCCGTAGATCCCATTGCAATTCACATCTTTTATACAAATGGCAATACTTTTCGAACCTGCCCGCCAGGTGCCGTATAGCACATTCATTCTGCGAATTCGAAAAGAATTTTCAGTGCCAGCAAACAGGCGGCTACCCTGTAACTGATACATGGCTTTGTCATTCATTACCGCAAATTGCTTAAACTGAGATGCCGGAAAATGCTCCAGCATTATTTTAAAACCATTCGGCTTATTGTCTATTGCAATGATTGCATTGCTGTGGGGTTTTATGGTATCTGGTTCACCGTCATCCGTCAAATCGTAATTATGGTTTCGGTCGGTCCAAATTAGTGTATTGTAGGCAGTCCAACCCGGATTTTCTATTAAAAGTAGGGTGTGATTAGCCGAAAAATCATCGGTTTTTACTGCACTAAACACCCAGACAAATCCCTTTCTGTAGGATTTACTCATTTCAGGAGCTTTCACCTTCTTCCATTTTACGGCGTCGCTGATTTTGGCTGAAGCAAAATCCAGCGGATTTGAAACCGAATCGCCTCTGAACTCAAAAACATTGGCCATCATCATGGTTTTGGTATATTCTGCATCTATACCTCTGCCACTTAGTGGTAGCTGTACCCTCTGGGCTGCCAGGGAACCGCAACCCAACATAGCAACAAGCCAAAAAAACTTAATCATCTTTATGCGAACCCAAAAACTGCAGCAGAAAATAGAGAAGATTAACAAGGGCTCCTACAGCGGCAGCAACATAGGTCAAGGCAGCCCATTTAAGGCTATCCTGCGCACCCGACAACTCTGTTTGTGACACCATATTGTGCTGCTTCATCCAGAGCAGGGCTCTTTTACTTGCATCAAACTCTACGGGAAGTGTAACGAGGGCAAACAGGGTAATGACTGCATAACATGCCAAAATGATCCCCAGAATCAGCTGGGAACTGCCACCAATTCCGAAACCAATAAATGCCGCACCGAAAACCACCACATTCAGAATTGTTGCGCTGATATTCTGCAATGGAACCAGTTTACTGCGCAGTTGAAGCATACTGTATGCCGTAGCATGCTGGATAGCGTGCCCGCATTCATGAGCAGCAACGGCTGCTGCGGCAGCATTTTCGCCATAGTAGACATCCCTGCTCAGGTTCACCGTTCGGTTTACGGGATTGTAATGATCTGTTAACTCTCCCTCCACCTGAATGATTTGCACTCCTGAAATTCCATGATCACGCAACATTTTCTCTGCAATTTCCCTACCGGAAAGTTTATTGGAAAGATGCAAATTTCTGTAGTGGTTGAACTTGCTCCTCAGTTTCTGCTGAACCGCCAGACTCAGGAGCATCATAATGATGGTTAGAATGAAATATCCTGACATAGCCTATACTATTTTTTTATTTACAAAACCGAACAAGCATAACAATTATGGCGATTAAGAACATCAGGATACTGATGCGGTTAATCCCATGCATCATTCTGAGGTAAGAACTCTGAGGACCGTCCTGTTTTCTGAAAGTCAGGTACGATATAAATTTTTTTACAATCATTGTTTTACTATTATGTCCTCTGATTTTTTGGCAGATTTCCTAACCGGCTCCATCAAATCCACCGGCTGATCGGCATATTCTTCCAGCAAGGCAATATCGAGGACTTGCAACATGTTGCCGACATAATGAAAATTCATGTCTTTCAGGTATCCGGCATTGATCTCCTGCACATCTTTTCGGTTGGCTTCACACATGATTACATCTGTGATTCCGGCCCTTTTGGCAGCCAGTATTTTCTCCTTGATACCGCCCACAGGGAGCACCTTGCCTCTAAGTGTAATTTCACCGGTCATTGCCAGATGACTTTTCACCTTTCTTTGGGTGAAAAGCGATGCCAGCGATGTTAGAATGGTTATACCCGCAGAAGGCCCGTCTTTCGGGATTGCACCTGCCGGAAAATGCACGTGTACATCCCAGTGATCAAAAATCCTATTGTCAATTTCTAAATAAGCTGAATGTGCTTTCAGAAAAGTTCGTGCAATGCTAACACTTTCCTTCATTACATCGCCGAGTTGACCGGTGATGGTAAGGTTTCCTTTGCCTTGCATCAGTGAACTTTCCACAAACAAAACAGAACCGCCCATGGGACTCCACGCCAGACCGGTAACCACCCCCGGGGTGAGGTTGTTTTCATAGGTTTCGGGCTCCATTTTCTCTGCACCCAAAATTTCCTGTACAACATCAATACCCATATTTTTGGTATACTTCTCTCCCATTGCAAGGCTTTTTGCTGCAGATCTGGCAAGCGCGGCAATTTTCTTATCCAGGCCCCGGACACCGCTTTCACGGGTATATTGCTCCACTACCATTTCAAGTGCTTTGTCTGTAACCTTAAAATCTGTGGCTTTTAAACCGTGTGCTTTTCGCTGCTTGGGTATAAGATACTTCTTCGCAATTTCTATTTTTTCTTCAAGGCTGTATCCGCTTATTTCAATAATCTCCATTCTGTCCAGCAGCGCCGGCTGAATGGTGTCCAGGTTATTGGCCGTGGCAACAAAAAGTACCTTGCTGAGATCATAATCAAGTTCCAGGTAATTATCATAAAACGTACCGTTTTGTTCAGGATCCAGTACTTCCAGCATGGCACTGCCCGGATCTCCCCTAAAATCTCTGCCCATTTTATCAATTTCATCCAGCACAAAAACCGGATTGCTGCTGCCCACTTTTTTCAGGTTTTGTATCACCCGTCCGGGCATAGCACCTATGTATGTTTTGCGGTGTCCGCGTATTTCACTTTCATCATGCAATCCACCCAGACTCATCCTCACATATTTACGACCCAGCGCACGGGCAATGCTCTTACCCAGACTTGTTTTACCGACTCCTGGAGGTCCGTAAAGGCAGATAATCGGACTTTTCATATCCCCCTTCAGTTTCAGTACAGCCAGGTATTCGAGTATCCTCTTTTTCACCTTTTCCAGGCCAAAGTGGTCTTCATCCAGTACTTTTTCAGCAAACTTCAGATCAAAATTATCCGTGGTGTAGGTATCCCATGGCAGCTCAATCATCAGTTGAACATAGTTCAGACCAACACTGTAATCCGGAGATGCAGGATTTACACGCATCAGACGATCAAGTTCCTTATTGAAATGCTGGTGTACGGACTTGGACCAGTTTTTCGCATTTCCTTTCTCTCTAAGATTCTGTATTTCCTTATCCGGGGTTTCACCTCCCAGTTCTTCCTGAATGGCTCTTATCTGCTGATGAAGAAAATACTCTCTTTGTTGTTTGTCAAGATCTGTGCGAACCTTATTCTGAATCTCATCCTTCAATTCCAAAATCTGAAGCTCTTTGGTGAGCATCTCAAGCACCTTCACAGCCCTATCACGGGGATTTGAATTGGCCAGAACCTGCTGTTTCTCCGCCACACCAATATTCAGGTTGCTTGCAACAAAATGTACCAAAAAGTTATTGCTGTCTATATTACGAATAGCAATATTGGCTTCTGTGGGTATATTCGGCGCCAGGTTTATTATTTTCTCTGAAATATCGCGAATGCTTTGGATGATGGCATCAAATTGTTCGTCCTCTGTGATTTGCTCATCAAGCACATTGCTGATTTTTGCTTTGAAATACGGTTCTTTTTGCGTATATTCATCAATGGATATGCGCTTTCTGCCCTGAATGATAAGGGTTGTCGTACCATCGGGCATACGCATGGTTCGGACAATGTGTGCCAGGGTTCCAATACTGTACAAATCCTCCTGAGACGGATCTTCTATCTCAGGATTTTTCTGCGCAACTACAGCTATGATTTTATCTTTTTTTGCTGCATCCCTAACCAATTTGATGGATTTATCCCTGCCCAGGGTAATCGGAAATATCACACCCGGAAACAATACCGTATTTCGGATAGTTAAAACAGGAACTTCATCAGGAAGCTTCATTTTTCTAAATTCTTCCTCGTCCTGTTTTGAAAACAAAGGCATAAATTCCGGACTCTCTTCACCTCCGTCAAAATCAGAATTCAATCCCAGATACATTTCATTCGAATCAAACATGCATTTCAATTAGGTCAACCAATGTGCCAATCTTACAAAACCAACGTAAAATCTGCCTGCTGATTATTTCAGAACCCGAAAATTCGTTGAATTGGCAAACCCAACCGCTAAATTAGTTATAAAATATGACAATATGGCAACTTTGCTGACACAAGCCAAGTCATTGATATTTTCGATGAAGGTTGTTTGAAATATCGCAGTCTTTTCCGAATTTTGCGGTAATCAATTCAAAATAAATTTATGAAAATGAAGCACGTATTATTTGCCCTTGCCGTTCCGGTTCTGGCATTTTTAACTGCCTGTGACGGCGATGACTCAGGCGACACAACAGCTCCAAAGCCCACCTTATCATTCCAAACAGGAGCAGGTTTCACCTTCGCTGATGCCCAGGCAGGCGTCGATGATGTGTTGAAAATTGGTGTTATTGCAAAAAGCAACGATTCCAAACTGAGCAAGGTTACTATTTCCCTCAGCACCAATGGCGGAACAGCCGGTATCATTTTTGACACTACCGTTAATGCCAACGGAGCTACTTTTGCCTACAACTACAAAGTCCAGGGCAGTGTAGCTGACGTATTGAAGCTTACTGTGAAAGCGATCGATGCCAATGGCACTTCAGCTGAACAGAGCCTGAACATCGAAATCATCCCTGCTACCGTAGCTATCGGACTGCAGCAGAATCAGTTTGTTTACAACATGCAAAGTCCTGCAGGCTACAACGGTGCTTATGATCTTACGGAATCAGCTCCTAAATACAGCGCAGACGCTCCCAGCGAAAAAGATATCATGGACGGCACTCCAAGCAATGCTATTTTCAGCAAATCTTGGACCACTGGCAACGGAAGCAAGTTTGTAAAAGTTACAGCCAATGATTACAATCTGGCTACAAGCAGCTCTTTCATCTACAACCTGTGGAAGAGCAACTCTGCCAAAGCAGCTGCAACCGTTACCAATATTACCAAAGGTGACGTAATCCTGGTTAAATCAGGTCAAAGTGTGCCTTTTGGTCTTTACATCATCAAAATCACCGATGTAAAGGAAACTGCCTCCGACAACCTGGATTACATCCAGTTTGAATATAAAGGCGACATCTAATCAATCTTAGATTTACTTAAAAACCCCGACTTGAAACGTCGGGGTTTTTTGTTGAAAAACAAACGGTAAATTTTGTTTCTTTTGCATATCGTGAAAAGAATCGGAATCTTTACCTCTGGAGGAGACTCTCCGGGCATGAATGCGTGCATACGCGCTGCTGTAAGAACCTGTCTGGCCTACAATATTGAACCCTACGGAATTCGTCGTGGCTACGAAGGGATGATCGAAGATGATATTCAGCTCCTCAACGCAGGCAGCGTATCAAACATCATTCAATATGGTGGCACAGTGCTAAAAACTGCCAGAAGTGCTGAATTCAGAACCCCGGAAGGAAGAGCAAAAGCTGCCGATAACCTCAAAAAACATGGCATCGAAGGCCTGGTGTGTATTGGTGGAAACGGATCTTATACCGGCGCACTTTATCTGCAGAAAGAACATGGTATTCCGTCCATTGGATGCCCTGGTACGATTGACAACGACCTGGCAGGAACCGACTACACCATCGGTTTTGATACCGCAGTGAATACAGCCATGGACGCCATTGACAGAATCAGAGACACTGCAGAAAGTCATGATAGGGTATTTTTTATTGAGGTAATGGGCCGAGATTCCGGCTATATAGGCCTTTATGCCGGCATTGCTGGTGGTGCGGAAGGCATACTGATACCCGAAAAGGGTAACCAGTTTGATGTACTGATCAAGCATTACGAACAAAAAAGCCGGAAAAAAGAGTTCTCCATATATGTGGTTGCAGAAGGTGATGAGGAAGGAAAGGCAGTTGATCTTTCACGTCGGTTCCTGCAGCATTATCCCCAAAGCGATACGCGCGTGGTCGTGCTTGGCCACATACAGCGCGGTGGAAAACCCACAGCAAGCGATAGAATATTGGCCAGCCGCCTTGGCGCCCACGCAGTAAAGGGACTAACCGAAGGAAAAAACAATTGTGCCGTCGGAGTAATCCGCGACGAAATCGTTTACACTTCTTTTGAGGAAGCCATCAAAGGCAAAAAAGAGCTTAACGACAAACTTTGGGTACTCAATGAAATGATTTGCCGTTAAAATAATGTTGCTTCAACTCCGGGTACAAAACTTTGCCCTAATCAGATCACTGACTTTCAGTCCTCAAAAAGGAATGAATGTAATCACCGGAGAAACCGGTGCGGGAAAAAGTATTTTGCTGGGTGCTCTTGGGCTGGTAACCGGAAACCGGGCTGAGATGACAGTGTTGCTGAATCAAAATGAAAAGTGCATTGTAGAGGCAGAATTTGATATTCGGTCTTTACACCTTGAGTCGATATTCGAAACCCTGGAATTGGATTATGAGCCGGTTTGCATTATTCGACGAGAAATAAGCCCACAGGGAAAAAGCAGGGCATTTGTGAACGACACTCCGGTTCAGCTTACTTCCCTGAGACTCCTTGCCGGGCATCTGGTACAGGTACACACGCAAAACACTGGTATCTTTATTTCTGATTCCCTGGAACAGCTGAGTATACTTGATGACTTTGCAGGGAATAATTCCTTGAAAAGTGAATATCAGGCGGCATTTAGGGCATGGAAAAATGCTCTGGAAAATAGAAAAATACTGTTGGACAAAAAGGCTTCTTTCGACAGAGAGCAGGATTTTATTCGTTTCCAGCACGATGAGCTAGCCACCTTCTCCCCGCTTGAAGATGAAGAGTCAGAACTGGAAACCCAAATCCGGATTCTTGCCAATGCCGATGAAATTAGCCGAACCTGTCGGCAGGCTGTGAATGAACTCACTGAAAACGAATCTTCCATCACAGACAGAATTAACAGCATCAAGCAATTGTTTCGGCAAGCCGAGCGATTTTTCGACAATGCAGACACCTATAAAAACCGTTTGCAAGGGATAGCTGAAGAGTTAAAGGAACTATCGAGAGAAATAGAAAGCAGCGGACAAATGGCCGAAAATAAGCCTGAACAGCTTGAAAACCTTCAGGAAAGGCAAGCTCGTCTTCAGCTGCTATTCAGAAAGCATGGGACGGATTCTGCAGCCGGTCTTATTGCTATCATGAAAGAACTTGACCAAAAACTGCAGGAGGCCCACAACCTTGATGAAGCATTAGAAAAGGCAGATGCAAACATCCTTGAATGCGAGAAAAAAGTCATTCTGCTGGGAAGTTCACTTCAAGCAAGCCGGGAAAAATCGGGACAGCTGCTTGTGAAGGCTGTGGGCGAACAATTGCAAAAACTGGGAATGCCGCACGCAAAACTGGAATGTGAATGGGTTTATCATGAGACAAAACCGGCCATACACGGCACGGGCTCATTATCCATGACCTTCAGAGCCAACGCCGGCTCTCCCCTCCTGCCTCTTGAAAAAGCTGCCTCGGGCGGAGAACTATCCAGGGTAAACTTTTGCCTACGAAGTCTCACCGCCATGAAGAAGACTTTACCTACCCTTATTTACGATGAGGCTGATACGGGAATCAGCGGTGAAGTTGCACTTCAGATGGCGCGTATGATGCGGAATATGGCTGTTGGTCATCAGCTTATCTGTATCACACATTTGCCGCAGGTTGCTGCTGCCGGCAACAGTCATTTTCGTATTTTTAAAGAAGAATCAGCATCATTTACGGAAAGCAAACTAGCAATGCTAAACCACGATGAACGCATACATCACATGGGATACATGCTTTCAGGCACCACAGCGGGCACGGCTGCTCTGGACAATGCCCGTGAACTTCTTGACATGTTCAGGGATTAAAGCAGCTTATCCTGAGATGCCGCCTGGGCTTCGTACCAGGTATCCTTTCCAAACGGACCATTGGCTGCCGCCTGCGTTGCAAGCACATCGCAACGCTCATTTTCAGGAATTCCGGAATGCCCCTTCACCCAGTGAAATTGTGGTTTAAAAACCTCATAAAGCGGGTAAAATCGCTGCCACAAATCCGGATTCTTTACCTTTGCCCAGCCCTTTTTCTTCCAGCCAAATAACCAACCTTTCAGGATGGCATTACACACATACTGGCTATCGGAATAAATATGAACCGGAATGCCCCTGCTTTTTATGTTATCCAGTGCACGAATAACGGCAAGCAATTCCATGCGGTTGTTTGTGGTGAGCTCATAGGCACCAAAAATCTCCTTCCTTTTGTCACCATACATCAGAACTGCGGCATACCCCCCGCGTCCGGGATTGCCCAATGCTGCGCCGTCTGTATAAACCACTATGGGTTGCATGTGACAAAGTTTAGATAAGCCTCACTTTTACACAAAGATTGTGTAAAAGTCCCATAAAAAGGTTGATAACCTCCAAAAAGTGTATCTTAATGTTGTATTGTTGATTTGGATATGCGTTCCATTTCATCCGAAATAGCACCCTTTTTCCTTTTCATTATAGAAAGCCCGACCGGAAACGGCCGGGTTTTCTCTTTAACTCCGTCCTGGTTTGATCTTAATTAGGATGTATTTGGCCCCCAACAGTATTTTTGTAAGGCCAGTCATGAAACTTAAAAAGTTTTCATTGGTTTATTAAATGTCATGAACGCGGAGATAATAACCATTGGTGATGAATTGCTTATTGGCCAGACGGTAGATACCAACAGCGCCTGGATTGGAAAAAATCTCGCGCAGTATGGTATTCAAATAAGCAGGAAAACTGCCATCAGTGATAGTGAATCCGAAATTATCACTGCTGTAAATGAAGCCTTGCAAAGGGTTGATTTTTTACTTATAACTGGTGGATTGGGCCCCACAAAAGATGACATAACCAAAAAAACACTCTCAAAACTCTATAACTGTGGCTTCAGAAGAGATGATTCCGTTTCAGCCCACCTGGAAAAGATCTTTGCCCGCAGAGGCAGGCAGTTGCTGGAAATAAACAAACAACAGGCGGATGTTCCGGAATTATGTGAAGTACTTCCCAATGAAGTGGGAACTGCACCGGGTATGTGGTTCGATGTAAACGGCAAAGTACTCGTGAGCATGCCGGGCGTACCTAATGAAATGATGCATATCATGGAAAACAGGGTTTTTCAACGGATTAAAGCACGTTTTAAAACACCTGAAATCCTACACTATACAGCTGTTACCGTAGGCATACCCGAAAGCCTGCTAAGCAAACAGCTGGAAGAATTTGAACAATCCCTTCCGCCACACATTAAACTGGCATATCTGCCTGCCCTGAATACGGTTAAACTTCGTTTGTCGGGACAATCGGATGATGGCGAAATTCTCAGAGCAGAAGTAACCGGTTATTTTGACAGGATGTGCGCAATATGCGGAGATGCCATATTGGTAAAAGAAGATATCAGCCCGGTAAAGCATATAGCGAATCTTCTCATAAAACATAAAATCAAGATCACACTGGCTGAAAGCTGCACTGGCGGGTACATTGCCAATCAGCTGGTGGTGGAACCCGGAATTTCCAAGGTTTTTAACGGCAGCATTATTTCGTATGCCAATGAAATCAAGCACAACGAACTGGGAGTTCCGGAAGCTGTTTTCAATACTGAAGGTGCTGTGAGTGAGACGTGCGCACGCTATATGTGCGAGGCTGCCTTGAATAAGTTTAATGCTGACATAGCAGTAAGCACTACAGGAATTGCAGGACCCGGAGGTGCAACCGATGAAAAGCCGGTCGGTCTTATATACATTGGCATAGCCACTGCAAAAGGCACGAGCGTAAAGAAATTTCATTTGTTTGGTTCAAGGGAACAATTCATGCAGCGGGCTGCCAATTGTGTCATGGCATTGTTAAAGGATTTGCTTTCAGCAGAATTTAAAGCTAACTAACAATCGTTAGGCAACAGCCAAACACCTATCTTTGTCTAATTAAATACATGAAACGCAAAACAAGTCAAATATCATTACATCTACATGCCTTCCTGGTGTTGTTTTTGTTTTGCGTGTCTTTTTTGCATGCAGTAGATTTACCCAAACAGCTCGATGTAGCGGTGGGCAAAACCACATTCATGAAAAATGAAGGACAGTGGAATGATGGTAGTCTTTACCACTTTCGCAGCGGTTTTTTTCAGGCTGGTTTTTACTCTGATAAAATTGTCTTTACTATTGCCACTCCGAAGGATAAAACCTTTGCTGTCCAGAAACCGGTTCCAGGTGAAGAAACACTGCAGGACCCTGAGGTTCTTCTTCAGGTTTGGGAAATCAGGTATTTGCAATCGCAGGCTTTTCGTTACACAGCTGTAAATCCCGTTGAAAACAAAATTGGATATGCAAGCATTCATCAAAACGGCAACATTGTTTACCCGCAACAATTTGAAAGCCTTAAAATTACAAATTTATACGAAGGTGTAGACGCTGTCTTTAGTAGCAAAAATGGAATCTTTAAAATAGATTACATCATCAAACCGGGTATCAATCCCAATATCGAATTCAACATTAACGGCTTCACGGAAACAGGGCTGGATGAAAGAGGCAATATCAGGCTCACCAGCAAATACGGACAACTGATTGACAGCATTCCATACAGCTATGAATCAAATGACGCACAAACAGCGCTTGATGTAAAGTACATTCAAACCGGTAAAAGCACATTTGCAATTCGTTTTCCTGAAGACTTCAAAAATAACCATGGCGCTGTGGTTGACCCTTTTTACCTGGATTACAGTACTTTTTTTTATGGCAGCAGCCTCGTAAATCCATTTACTTACATATATGATGTAAATGTAGACGGCGACAATAACTCTTACATAACAGGCATTACTTACGATAAATTTCCCGGTAAGCCGGGAACTTATGACACCACGCTTGCTGGTGCATCCGACGCCTATTTGTGCAAGATTCCATCCGGAGGCGGTGCTCCTGACTTTTTCGTTTACATAGGCGGTTTGCTTGCCGACTACGGTTATGCAATGGCCACACTTGAAAATGGCGATGCCTACATTACCGGATATACCAATTCGCTTAATTTCCCTGTAACACCGGGTGTACTTGAACCTGTTAAACCCGTTACAACACCCTACACCAGCTTTGTAATCGGTATCAAATCCAATGGAAGCTCACTTATTTACTCAACATACATAAAAGGATACTGCTGGGTAATTCAGGCAAACGCTGCCGGTCAGGTATATGTTGCACCTTATGGCGACAACCCCTATCCAATAACTGCCAATATCAATCCCACAGGACAGGTTGGAGGATCATGGGAAGCGAATATTATTCGACTCAATCAGTCTGGAAGTGCAATATTAAACTGTGTTGAACTGAAAGGTTCTGGCTTTGAATACGTTTACGCCTTAAGCATTGATAAAAAGAATAACGTATACGCTGCCGGTTGGACCAACAGCGACAATCTTCCAGTAACCCCTGGCAGAAGCAATTTTGGAGGCTTTTACAGAGGAGGTGCTTATGATGGATTTTTGTTTAAAGTTGATTCTGGTTTTACCAAATATCTAATTAGTAAATACATCGGAACCACTGGTTATGATTACATTTCTGCCATAACGGTAGATGACAATGAAGATATTTATGTTCAAGGAATTGCCGGAGCCAATGATTTACCAGCAGCCACCAATGCTTTTCCGGGAGGTTCTACCACAGGATGGAATGGCGCAAACTTTATCATGCGAATTTTCAAAAACGGCATTTTTCCCCGTTGGACCACCTATATAACCAATAGCACATATGCCTGGCGCCAAAGAATTAGTATCAACGCAAAAAATGAGTGTGTGTTTGCAGGAAGCACCAATAGTCCCAATCTACCGGTTACACCTGATGCTTATCAAAAGACGCTGAAGGGCGGCTGGGACGGTTTCATCGGAAAATTGTCCATAGATGGCGCCTTCAAGTATTTGTCTTATTTCGGTGGTGATGGTACTGACTATTTTTTAGCCGTTCAGACAAGAAGATTGGGATGTGTGACGCATATAATCATGGGCGGATGGGGATTTGGCACTGGTTTTCCTACAGCAAATGCATGGAAACCCAATCCGCCAACAAACAGAAACAACTCCTTCGTTGGCAGACTGGTGAAATGGCGAGATACGCTTGAGGTTGACCCCATAAACTTTGACGATAGCGTAATTCAATGCGATCGAAATTTCCGTATTCTTGAAGCCGGAAATCCCGGAGCATCCTATGTTTGGCAGAACGGAAGCACCTCCCCGTTTTTCATTGTGCAAAAACCAGGAAAATATTGGGTTACAGTCACATATGGATGTGGCTCCAAATCAGACACAGTGCAATTTCTGATTGCTCCCAGCGCCAAGTTGCATTTACCCAAAGACACTTTGATTTGTGACAAGTATGGCCTTCTGCTGGATGCAAAAAACGATACCATTAAGGGTATTAAATATGAATGGAATACAGGAGAAACAACACAAAAAATCTTTGCCAGCAGCTCCGGCAAGTATACACTTTCAATGTGGACACCCATTTGTCAATGGCGCTATGACACCATTCAGGTTACCAAACAATATAAACCCATCCGTGGCATTTGGCAAAAAGACACCCTGCTTTGCAAGCCATTCTCCTTTGCACTGAAATCAGGCAGCGATACCATTTCGGCCAATTACCAATGGAATACGCCTGATACTGTTAGAGAAATATCCATTTCAAAATCAGGTAGCTACATGGTTAATATTAACAACCAATGCGGCTCTCTTTCCGATACAGTGCGTATTTCTGCAGATAGTATCCCTGCCATTTCATTCGACACCGACACCCTTATATGTGACAAAGACAGTTTTCGCATTTTACGCAAAGGATTATCAAAATGGACTGTTTTAACCTGGAATGACGGCAATAAAGACTCCGCAAGAACATTCACCAAAGCAGGCACTTATACTGTAAATATCAGCAACAGCTGTAAATCTTACACCGATACAGTGAGACTTAAGATGGGGAAAATCCCAAAACCCTTTACACTGGGTAAAATGTTATGGTGTGATGATTTTCAACTGACTCAAACAGTAAATGACAACAGCTTTGCCAACATCCGATGGAGCACAGGCGATACTGGCAGACAACTAAAAATTAAAGATACCGGTATTATTACAGCTACTGCTGAAAGTATTTGTGGTACGAGTCAGGCCAGTTTCCGCGTAGAACGTGGTTTCAGTCCGTTTATAAATGTGGGTACTGATACCATTATTTGTGACGCTGCCTCCTGGCAAATTGTTCCAAGAACAATTCAGCACCTGAACCAAATTCAGTGGGAGAATGGATCAGTAGTTAACAATAGAACCATTGTAAGCACCGGTAAATATTGGGCCAGCGGAACTAACAAATGTGGCACATATACGGACACCCTTAACATTATCTTTTTAAGCTCACCTAAAATAACTGCCCCGTCAGATCTATCATTCTGTGATATTGTCAGCCCCATACCCACCTTAACCGCCACTGCCGCGGGAGGTGCAGCTCAATATACGTGGAACACAGGGGAATCAGGATTAAAGATAACGGGAAATAGAGCAGGTACATATGTTGTGACAGCAACCAACACGTGTGGCATCAGCAGCGACAGTGTCTTAATTAGGGTCTATCCTTCACCCAGACCCGACCTTGGTCTCGATACCGCTTTTTGCGGAATGTTTGATTATCCGCTTACGGTGGGCGGAGGCTATTCGCTGGTGAGCTGGAGTACCGGTTCTGCGGCCAACAGCATCGTAGCCAGACAGTATGGCAAGTACAGCGTGAAAGTAACAGACAACAATGGCTGTATCGGAGACGACGAAATACTGATTGGCAGCAACTGCAAGCTTATCTGGTATGTACCAACAGCGTTTTCACCGAACGGTGACGGACGAAATGACGTATGGGGCCCTACAATAAAGGATGTTCAGGAATTGAAAATTACCATTTACAACCGCTGGGGCGAAAAAATATGGCAAAACCTCGAAGGACAGACTTTCTGGGATGGTAATTACGGAAGCGTAATGGCTCCGGACGGGGTTTATACCTGGACTGCGAGTTTCAGAAGCAACTTCAAGCCCTATTATAAATCAGGGGTATTGACGCTGATGCGTTAAAAATCAATTCTGAACTTTTCCCTTCTCAGTTCAGCGTACGGCAATGGATTTTCATAATCCTCATGATGCTGCAGGCGATTTCTCACGATACCGATGGCCTCGTAAATCGCATTGCGGAAAGACAATGTTTCGCAGGTTCCCTTCCCTGCCAGATCGTAGGCAGTGCCATGGTCAGGGCTGGTTCTAACTACATTCAAACCTGCGGTGTAATTGACTCCATCGTAAAAAGCAAATGTTTTAAATGGAATTAATCCCTGGTCATGATACATGGCCAGTATACCGTCAAAACTCTTATAGGCACCACTGCCAAAGAAACTGTCGGCAGAATATGGCCCGTATACAAGTTTGCCATCACCAAATACTTTGGCAATGGCCGGTTTGATGATTTCAATCTCTTCCTTTCCCAGTAAACCACCATCGCCCGCGTGCGGATTGAGCCCAAGTACTGCGATACGTGGCTTTGTACAAGCAAAATCTTCACGCAAGGAAGCGTGAAGTATGTTCAACTTGGCAACGATTTTATCTGTTGTTATTGCCTGTGCAATTTGACTGACGGGCAAATGTTCCGTCACCAGTCCCACGCGCAGATTTTCACTCACCAGTACCATGGCATAGCGATCCACTCCCAGTTTATCAGCAATGTAGCCGGTGTGTCCGCTAAAACCAGACAGGTTGGCCGCCACAGTATTTTTATCAAGCGGTGCCGTAACCATGGCTTGCAAATGTCCGGCAGCGGCATCGGCAAGCGCTTTATCCAGAGCCAGCAATGCCTCTTTACCCGCAGCATCAGAGGCCTGACCGGGCGTAATTTCCATACCTGCATCGCTGCTTACCACCAGATTCAGTCTACCTTCTTTGGCTTCGGCGGCGCTCTGAACCAAATGGTACATTGGCTCCTGAAGGTTCAGCTGCTTTTTGTAAAACACAAAGCTTTTAGGCGATGCATAAACAACAGGGGTACAATATTTGTAAATATGCTCATCGGCGAACGTGCGTATGATGAGTTCCAATCCTACACCGTTGGGATCGCCCTGTGTTATCCCGATTACAGGCTTTATCTTATCCATTCGCTTTATTGATTAAAAACTGCACCACCATGCGCACACCCACACCTGTTCCACCTTTCACGCGGTACGCATCAGGGGCATGATTAAATGCCGTACCGGCGATATCAAAGTGCAGCCAGGGGTAATCGGTAAAGTATTTTAGGAAAGCGCCTGCTGTCTGAGCTCCACCTTCGGCTTTACCCAGGTTTTTCAGGTCGCTGATATCACCTTTCATCTCCTCGCTGTATTCTTCCCACAATGGAAATTCTGCCAGACGCTCGTATACTTTATCACCAGCGGCTTTTACGGCGTTTTTAACCGATTCATCGGCTGTTCCCATCATGGCACTACCATATGCTCCGAGAGCCCTGGCAGCGGCGCCTGTGAGTGTTGCAAAATCCATTACCAGTTCCGGTTCATATTTTTTGGCAAACGCCAGTGCGTCGCACAGAATCAAACGACCTTCCGCATCGGTATTCAGCACTTCTACGGTTGTGCCGTCGAATGTTGTGATAATATCACCCGGACAAATAGCATTTTCTCCGGGACGATTATCGGTGGCAGGCACCAGGCCGATTACCCATACTGGCAGATTCAGCTTACCAACGGCATACATTACACCGCCAACCACAGCCGAGCCCGCCATATCGCACTTCATATAATCCATGCTGGCCGGTGTCGGTTTCAGGCTTAATCCGCCGGTATCAAAAACAACGCCTTTACCAACGAGTACGATGGGTTTCGTGTTTTTAGCATTGGCCGGTTTGTATTCCATGATGCTAAAAGTGGGAGGATCCTGGCTTCCTTTGTTTACGGAAAGCAGACCGCCCATCTTCTGACTCTCTATCTTTGCTTTATTCCAAACTTCTACCGAGAATCCCGCCTGCTGACCCAACTGAACAAATTTGTCTGCAAGGCCGGTTGCATTTAATCCCAAAACCGGTTCGTTCACCAGATCTCTGGCCACAAATACAGATTCTACGATGGTTTTCACTGCATTCCACTGCTCCGCACCTGCTCCCCTGTACTCAACAGATGTGAGCGTAAGCGCGGTCTTTTCGCGATCCTTAAGATATTTGTCAAATTTATAATTGGTTAGTGCCAGACCCTCTGCCAGCGCGAGCCCAAAATCCGCAGCTGCATCAGTGTTGTGTATATTTACAGAATTGATCTTATCGGAATTTAACGATTTAGCAATAACACTTCCGGCCTTTCTTAATCTTTCCGTTTCTTTATGCCCTTCGGTCTTACCCACCTTTTCGAGGTAAAATACGCCTTCCTGTCCGCGGTAGACATGGCTCCATGAATCTCTATCAAAAACCGCCTGAAAGTATTGTTTAACAGGCTCCGGTATGTTTGCGCCGGAAATCGCTTCTTTCGATTGAATTAATAAGACAGTTGACATAATTAAAGAACTGCGAATTTAACGGTTTTACAGGGAAAAACCGCCCTGTTTTAAGTACGCATCCACAGCATGTGTATTACATCACGGATAAACCATGCTGGCTTGGTATAAATTTGCAACAATGACATCCAAAATCCGTGTTGGAATTTTCTTTGGAGGTGCTTCGCGCGAACGGGAAGTTTCGTTTGCCGGTGGCCGCACCGTATATGACAATCTGGATAAAAACCTGTTTGAGGCCATACCTGTTTTCGTGGATTCTTTTGGCAATTTTGTTATCCTGAACTGGGAATACGTTTACAAAGGCAGCATCCGCGATTTCTATCCCCCGGCTTCTTTCCTGCCAGACCTCTCCCATGGATTTCAGGTGTATGCAGAAAGCCTTAATCCAGATGAGCCTAAGCAAATAAAAATGCTGGATTCTCTGGGTAAAGTGGTTCATGCCGGTGAGCTTAAAAACTATATAGATTTCGCTTTTCTTGCCTTGCATGGCACGCTGGGTGAAGACGGTACCATTCAGGGATTGCTGGAATGGCACAATATCCCCTACTCCGGTTCCGGTATTTTCGCCTCTGCTCTGGGCATGAACAAAGCCCGTCAAAAAGATTTTCAGGAAAGAGCCGGATTGTATGTAAACCATTACCAGACGCTGAAACGAGATACCTGGATTCAGGCCAACGACATAGAAAAGGGAAATCTGTTTTTCTTTTACAACCGTGAGTTTAAAGAACATTTTGTTGTAAAACCCGCCAATCAGGGCAGTTCGCTGGGTGTGAGTGTGCTAAAAAATGCGGATTACCGCAACTTTGAAAAGGCGGTAGATCTGGCCTTTTTCCGCATTCAGCTGTATCACGAGGACTGGTCCGTTTTATCTGAGGAAAATCGCATTAATCACGTCAAGGAATTTACCGACATACGCAGCGGCCTTGGATTGCCATTGCAGCTGAATGGGGAATGGTGTTACATGCCTGATGATTTGCTGAACCAACTGAACAGCTTGTTATGTGAGCCGGGAAGCGCTGTTTTGCTGGAATCACCGGATGCAGAGACCGAGGTGGTTTTTGAGGAGTTTATTCAGGGAAGGGAATTCAGTTGCATAGTGATCCGGGATGATAACGGCAACCCCATCGCACTGCCCCCAACGGAAATCAAGAAGAAAACCGATTACTTCGATTACCGGAGCAAATACCTGCCCGGATTGAGCCACAAAATAACACCCATGCCCGGTTCGGCTGAATTACTGGAAGAAATCAGAACAGCATGCTGTTCGCTCTACGATTTCTTCGGTTTCAATGTTTATGCACGCATAGACGGCTTCGTATCGGATGAGAACGAGGTTTTTCTGAACGACCCCAACACCACCAGCGGCATGATGCCCAGCAGTTTCTTCTTCCATCAGGCTGCTGAAATTGGCTTAAATCCGGCTCGTTTTCTTACCTTCATCATTCGAAACTCACTGGCCGAACGCATCGAAACACAGCCGCGATCGCAGGGATTGAAAGAGACATTGAGGCAACTGGATGAGCAGATTGATGCACTTTCAGCCGGGCAATTGCAACAACAAAAAATAGCCGTCATCATGGGCGGATACAGTTATGAGCGCCATATCAGCATGGAAAGTGGCCGCAATATTTATGAAAAACTCAGCAGCAGTGCTGAATATGAGCCCATTCCTGTGTTTTTGACCGGCAGTGCCGAAAATCTCAGGCTATTTCAGCTTCCGCTGAATATTATGCTGAAAGACAATGCCGATGATATCCGTGAAAAGGTATTGCACTTCGAACACAATCCAGTATTGGATGCTATTGCGAATGAAGCTGCCCATATAACGAATCGCTACAATCCCGATGGCATGCTCCAGGCACCCAAGGAAATTACTTTTGCCAAACTGGCTGAATTGGTATCCGGAGTGTTTATTGCACTTCACGGCAGACCGGGTGAGGACGGAACATTGCAGCAGGAACTTGAAAAACATGGCCTTTTTTACAACGGAAGCAAACAACACAGCGCCGCTGTTACCATCAATAAATTTATCACCAACCAAAAACTGCGTGAGAACGGATTTCTGGTGGCAGATCACCGCATGCTATCAAAAAATGAATGGCTCACCAATGCCGAGATGGTGGAAAATGAGATCCTGCAGCGCTTCGGCCTTCCACTTATCGCTAAGCCTGCCGATGATGGCTGCAGTGCAGCGGTGCGAAAAGTTAAATCTGCACAGGAACTGCACGATTTTATATCTGGCATATTCCGCAATACCGGGGATGATGATTCTGCAATCAGGCAAAAATTGGGATTAACTCCCAATGAAGAATTTCCGGCAAAAAATGAACTGCTGATAGAGAAATTCATTGACAAAGGTGATGCCGTTAAATTTTTAGAAATAACCGGCGGAATGCTCACCCACATTGAATCTGACGGCAGTTTACGATACGAAGTATTTGAGCCCAGTGAGGCACTTGCCGAAAGTGAAATTCTGAGCTTGGAAGAGAAATTCCTGGCCGGGCAGGGGCAAAATATCACACCCTCGCGTTTTAGCAGGGATACCACAGAGCAGGCCCGCATCAGCAGTGAGGTGCGCAAGACACTGGAATCAGTGGCACGCTGCCTGGATGTAACTGGCTATTGTCGCATTGATGCCTTTGTGAAAATTATGGCAGACGGCAAAGTGGAAACATGGATCATTGAAGTAAACAGCCTGCCCGGTATGACACCTGCTACCTGTATTTATCATCAGGCGGCTATAAATGGTTATAAACCTTTCGATTTTATCCGTGACATATTAAAATTCGGTAAGGATTCGTTATCATCGAAGCATGAATAAGAACTGGTTCTTCAATATCGGTCTCGGAATTGCGGCTACAGGCGTTTTTATCCTCTTGCTTTTTCTCTGGATGAACTGGTTTACCAACCACAATGTGGCAGTGAAGGTTCCGTCCATTGTTGGCATGAATACGCAGGAAGCCATAGAAAAACTGGATTATGAGGGACTGCGCTACGAAATTACAGATTCGGTGTATCTGGAAAACATGAAGAGAGATGCAGTTACCGAACAGGATCCCCTTGCAGGAAGCGATGTTAAACCCAACAGGATTATTTACCTGGTGGTAAATGCCCTAGATAAACCCAAGGTAAAAATGCCGATGCTGGTAGATCAAAGTCTCACGCTGGCCAAAGTACTGATAAAAAATAACGGACTGGAACTGGGTAATATTGAATATGTGTATGATGAAATAGGCAATAACCTGGTAACCAAACAGAGCATTAATGGCATGGAGGTTCCGGCAGGTAAAATGATAACCAAAGGCACGCGTATTGATCTGATTGTGGTAAAAAATCAGGCCGATGACAATGAAAATGTCGACAGTACCGCAATTGAACCCGACGCACAGGATCAGGAACCTACCGCCGCAAAGGAAGCAAAAAGAAAAAAACGGAAAAAACCGCTCTGATTTTTACCTTTGCATTACAATATAAACGGTAGACCCTGCGTTTATCCGGGTTGTCATTGATGAAAAACCGAATTACCCTCGTTACGCTTTTGCTGTTCAGTTGCAATGTTTACCTGTTTGGCCAGGGCATTTTGTTTTCACCGTTGCAATCTGCTGATCGCAAAAGTGTGTCATCTAAAGTGGAATTGCATTTCAGCAAAATAACCGACACCCTGGATTTGCCTTTTTTTGATAATTTTACTGCTGAAAGCGGCTATCCGTCCTACAATCGTTGGACCGACAATCAGGTTTGGATAAACAATTCCTTTCCGGTGAATCAGCCTGATTACAACGTAGCCACTTTTGATCATCTAAACTCGAATGGGAAACCATGGAAGGGTCTGTTAAATAAATCGGTTTTCGTCTATGCCGACAGCCTTACAAGCCAACCCATTAACCTGCAGTTTTATAAGACGGGGCCTGTAACAACCAAAAATTACACACCATCAGACAGCGTTTACCTCAGCTTTTTCTTTCAAACGTCAGGCCTAGGAGACGTTCCAGAAACGGAGGATTCACTGATTTTGTTTTTCAAAACCAAAACCGGCATCTGGAAACGCGTTTGGTCGCAAACAGGCAAGAATTCCGGTGCTTTCAAACAGGTTATGGTTCCGGCTTTTCAGACTGAGTTTTTGCATGGTACATTTCAGTTTCGCTGGGTAAACTACACCAAAGCTACAGGCAATCTTAACCACTGGCATATAGATTACGTGAGGCTTGACAGGAGCCGTAGTGCGAAAGATACCGGCATCCGAGATATAGGTATTCAGTTTGCTTCTCCTTCCCTGCTAAAAAATTATTACAGCATGCCATACCGGCATTTCGTGGATGATTTTTCAAATCAAACCCTGCCCAGTCATAACATAACAATTAGAAACCTGAACAGCGCTGTTACCGTTCAAACCCGTTTTCAGCTTGAAATACGCAACCGATATGATTCACTGGTATTGTTCCGCCCATTTAGCCTTAGCAGTAAAAACATAGCTCCCGGAGTAGATGGTGAGAGTTTTGGACAGGTAAAAATGGATACCTTGTCAGGAGAAAATCCTTTTTTGAAACTTACCTACAAAATTGCTCCGCAAAGCGATGATATTACACCTGACAACTATAATGCCGTCGGTAACAACAACGTTTTTCAATCAAAACAAACATTTACACCATGGTATGCTTGGGATGATGGCACTGCAGAAGGTGGTTTTGGCCTGAACTATGAATTTCTGCCCGACATTAAGGGTCAGTTTGCCATGAAATTCGATTTGCTCAAAAAAGACACTTTTCGCGGGCTGGCGGTTATGTTTAATCAAAGTGTTGAGGATGTATCCAGCCGAAAATTCAGGTTCAGGGTTTGGCGTAAGCTTTCACCGATTGGTGCCACCGACAATCAGGATGAGCTAATCTATGAAACACCTTTTGAATTGCCTGTATACAAAGACACGCACAACGGTTTCCACTATTTCTATTTCGATAGCAGCCTGCTGCTGGACAAAGGCACTTACTACATCGGATGGGTTCAGTTTCAGAAGTTTGTGCTGAATGTAGGATACGACAACAATTACCGCTACCAGGGCCAGAATGTAAAAAATCCCAACCTGTATTATAACCTGCTTGGCCAGTGGGAGCCTGTGGATGCCTCGGTAAAAGGAATTCCTATGCTCAGACCGCTGATCGGTTCCGCTGCAGAGCATCGCATGGGTGTTAAACCCACAGTTAAACGAGTTTTTAGGATTGTGCCCAATCCTGCCTCATACATCGCCAGAATTGAGGGAATAAACGATCTAAAGCACATCTCGGTATTTTCAATTACCGGTTTAAAAGTACTTGACATTACCCGTCCTACCAATGAGATTTTCATTGAAGACCTCAAATCCGGAATCTATATCGTGCATTGCACAGACATTGCCGGAAAGACATACAGCCAAAAATTGATTAAAAACCCCTAAGTATGGAAGATATTACCGTTATTGAATTAAAATCCAGGATTGACGCTGGAACAGCCCCTATGATTATTGATGTTCGTGAGAACTGGGAATACGAAGAGTTTAACATAGGCGCTACCCTTATACCACTGGCTGAACTGCCGGGGAAAGTAGATGAACTGGAAGATCATAAACAGGATGAAATCATTGTGCATTGCCGCAGTGGAGCCAGGAGCGCCACAGCCAAGGCTTTTTTAGAATCTCAGGGCTTCACCAAAGTAAGAAACCTTCTCGGAGGCATGCTTGACTGGCAAAGACAATTTGGCGCCTAATGCGGAATCTAACGGGAATATTGCTTTTTTTGCTACCGTTACTTCTTTCGGCACAGCAAGAATCAGAGCCTGCTGTCCAATCCCTCAACCCGGGAATTGGAGAAATCACAAATGACAGGCACAAGGATATCTTCTTGAGGTTAAACGACACCTTTGACGGAGGTTTTGGCGCCGATACACAGTGCACCCATATCCGTATAGTGGTTTCTGGTTTAAAAAAGGGCGATAACCTTACCAAGCCTGCTTTACGAGGCCACAGCCTGCACCGAGGCATTCAAAACCATTTCGACCTTTTACCGAGCATAGAAAACATCTTCAATGCTTCGGCGGTAGATTATGTAGATACGGTGAATTCCGCACCGTCTGCCAGATTTACACTTGATTCACTGATAGCAAACGGATGGAAGATGTTGTTTGCAGAGGGCAGTTATGAACTGATGGAAGATGCAGGTGGGAAATACGCAGGAAGTGCCAAAGGCATTTTTAGAATCACTTTTCTTTCTCATGCTGCCGAGAAAAAAGTAGCTTCCCTACCCGATGCCATAAGACTGCAGGAACCGTCCATTATCTTCACCGGAGTGTGGAATCCTTACCAGCGAAAGGATGCAAACACACCATATTTCTTCAGCAGTATCAAACCGTTCATCACGGAGAAAAAAGAACTGCTGCTTCCTGATTTCAGGTTTCAATCCGATGGCCAGGTAAGGCCCGACAAGTGGATTACATTGAAAACCCCAAAAGGGAAAAACAAAAGATAAATGCTATTTCACAGCCATGAGCGGTAGAAAAATCATACCATTTATCTGGCTTGGGTTATGCATTTTCACAGTTTTGCTTTCTATGAGCACCTGTTCGGATAGCAAACCTATAAAAAAGGATACGTCGTTTTTCCTGAATTTACAGGATACTGTAGATTATGTCGGAATTGCCACCTGTAAGGAATGCCACGCCGATCACTACCATACTTTTATTGAAACAGGCATGGGCAGTAGTTTTGGCGATGCCACTGCTGAAAGAAGTAAAGCTGTCTGGAACAATGTAAAGTCGGTATACGATGCGAAAAAGGACCTGTATTATCTTCCTTTCAGCGCCGGCGGAAAATATTTCATACGCGAATACCGCTTAAAAAACGGAGATACCACCCATAGCCGCACCGAGCAAATTACGCACATTGTCGGGAGCGGACACCATACAAACAGCCACTTCTGGCGCGATGGTGACTACTGGTTTCAGGCTCCATTGACATTTTACACGCAATCCGGCAAATGGGATTTGCCACCGGGTTATGAGACCACCAACACTGGTTTTTCACGCAAAATTGATGTTGAGTGCATGAGTTGTCACAATGGCATGCCCAAAGTGGAAGAAGGCAGTATTAACAAGTTTACACACACACCACAAGGCATAGACTGCGAAAGATGCCATGGCCCCGGAGAATTGCATGTGGCTGAAAAGCGAAAAGGAATCATTGTCGACGTAAACAAAGTAGCTGACAGAACCATTGTGAATCCTTCGCGTTTGCCATGGAAACTTCAGGTAGATATCTGCCAGCGCTGCCATTTGCAAGGCAACAATGTATTAAAACCCGGTAAAAAGTTCACGGATTTCCGTCCCGGCATGCACCTAGACAGCATTTTTGAAATCTACATGCCCATGCACGAAAACGGAAAGGCATTTTACATGGCAGGGCACGCTGAAAGATTGCAGATGAGCCGATGCTTCAAGGTTTCCAACAAAGAAGGCGGCAAACTCAACTTAACCTGTATTACCTGCCACAACCCCCATGTGAGCGTTCGCAAAACCAATACTGAACTATTCAACAAAGCTTGCAATGATTGCCACAGCTCAGGAGGAAATGCTGCCAAACTGAACTGCAGTGCTCCCGCACATGAAATTCAGAAAACCGGAAACAACTGTGTAGGGTGCCATATGCCCAAGAGCGGCACTGCCGACATTCCACACGTAACTGTTCATGACCATTACATACGCAAACCTGTATCACAGAACCTGATCAATCCGGGCAAACCTGTGGGTTTATATGCCGTAAACCAACCAGCACCGAAATCTGCCATGCAATTGCAGGCTTACCTTTCATGGTTTGAGAAGTTTGATGCAAATCCGGTTTACCTGAACCAGGCTAAGAAATTACTTGATAAAGGCAGTAAAGAACAGGAGATTCACTACCACTACGCCCACGGACAATGGGACAAAATCACAACCATTTCAACCTCATTAAATACTGACGAAATATCCGCATGGACCGCGTACCGAACTGCAAAGGCATTCGATAAAAGTATGAAGACCGAAAATGCAGCGGAATGGTACCGCATTGCGGCAGAGAAGATGCCATTACAGGCCGATTTTGCAGCTGAACTGGGCAACGCACTTATTCGCCTTAAACGATTTGGCGAGGCTATTGATGTTCTGTCACAGACCTTGAAACAGCAAAGCAAACATGAACTGGCTTTGTTAAACCTGGGTGTGGCTGAATGGCTCAGTGGCAATAGTGGAAAAGCCCTTATCCATTTAAAAAAGGTTGTTTCCCTATTCCCCGACAATGAAAATGCCAGGCTTTACCTGGCTGAGATTTACTTGAAAGTGGGAAATAAAGGCCAGGCTAAGTTACAGCTCAACGAAGCACTGAGAATACAACCTGCCAACAGGGAAGCAAAAGAATTGCTTCAAAGGTTGTGACAAATGGCATACGGCTTTCGTTTTTTTTTCGGAATTTTGCAATTAATATGCTCGACAAGTACGGAATCGCAAAGCGCATTGCGCAGGAATTACAGGACGGCTACTATGTGAACCTTGGAATTGGTATCCCTACACTGGTTGCCAATTACATACCCGAAGGTGTGGAGGTAATCCTGCAAAGCGAAAACGGCTTGCTGGGTATGGGCCCCTTCCCCTTTGAAGGCGAAGAAGATCCCGATTTAATCAATGCAGGAAAACAAACCATAACCACCGCCAAAGGAGCCAGTTTCTTTGATGGTGCCACTTCTTTCGGTATGATTCGTGCCGGGAAGGTTGATTTAACAGTGCTGGGCGCCATGGAAGTGAGCGACAAAGGCGATATAGCCAACTGGAAAATTCCCGGCAAAATGGTTAAAGGCATGGGCGGTGCCATGGATCTGGTGGCCTCCGCTAAAAATATCATTGTGGCCATGCAGCATACCAACAAAGCCGGTGAAAGCAAACTGCTGACAGAATGCACACTGCCAATTACCGGACTTCGCTGCGTAAAAAAGGTGGTCACGGAACTGGGGGTATTTGAAATAACCGAACGCGGATTTGAACTGCGTGAAATTGCCGAAGACGTAACCATCGATGAGGTAAGGGCCAAAACCCAGGGCAGGCTTATAGTTGAAGGAGATATAAAAACCATTAGGTTTTCTTCCTGATCAGTTCTCCGTTTCTGTATTCGAATTTTCCCCCACGTAGCGGCACCTCTGTTCCGTTTTGCCATTTTTTCATTTCAGACAATTCTGTACTTAGCACAAACAGCCTGCCTCCGGTAACTTTGGTTATCTCTATATAGTCTTTGTGTATTTTGCTGGCGGCGCCACACAGCATTACACTAACCGGCTTTTTAATGTTCTTTAGTAACGACATATCCTTAACGGATGCCTCATTATCTGCAATCATCAGCACAGTATCGGTATCAGGCCAGCGCTTCAGGGTTTCCAGCACTGCTTCGAGGTTGTTTTCCGGAATATCCCCTCCGGTTCCGGCCCGCATGGTTCGATCCATCGTCAGGTAAACAGAATCATAGTTTGTGGTGGAAGCAAAATGGATACCACCCGAGCTACCGATGCGTTTCAGCATGTCGGGTTTTGCGTCGCCATCATTGAAAAAGGCAAACCTGCCATTCAACAGCACTTCCGGCCTATTTTTCAGCCATAGCATCACCTGGGTACTGTATGGACTCATACTACCTGTAACATCGGCCACCACAGCCATTTTCTTACTCCAGCGGCGCGTAATCAGAAAGTTGTATTCATGCACATTTTTAAAAACCGATGTATCAAAATACCCTTTACGTGCATAATATCCGCCGGTTCTTTTCAGTACGGTGCTGTCCCTACGTGTGATGTACTGCTTTTCGCGCATGCCCAGAAAACTGCTAGTGTAAAGAGAACCCTGCCTGCGTTTATTCTTGTTTACCGGAAAATAGTAACCGGTTTCTTCCTTTACTCTCTTAACACGCCAGGTGATTTTTTCTGGCACCCATATCAAACTGTCATGGTAACTGTCAATAACGGATTTAATCATTGACAGCTCCTTTTCAATCAGAACCTTGGGAGGTTCATTTTTCAGGAGAATGATAAAACCATGAAAACACTTCATGGCATCTTCCTTCTCGGTAGCCTGCCGCTGCTCCATAATTTTCCACTGGATAGAAGTATCTTCAAACACAGCAGGGTAAATCTTTTTGAGGTTGTGAAATCGATGATAATTTAATTTGGGCTGATTGAAAGTATCCACCTCTCTAAAACGGGTATATATAAGTGCTACAGAGTGAATTCTGTCCGGAGACGGTATATCACCCAATTGGGAAACATCTTTAAATTCTGCTGAAGAAAAAGACATAGGAAGGTAAATCATACCCGGATATGGAATGACTTTTTGCGTACCTATACCCACCGGGGAAAGCCGCATGAGCTTATCAATACTAACTTTCTGCGCGTGCAGCATTTGCAGCAGAAATAAAGCTGAAAAAAGTGTTATGGATTTTGCATTACTCAATATACAAACCATAACGCTAACTGAGCTGTAATTATTGAATATCCAGTAAATTACTTATACCAACGGGTCTTTCCGTTGTGAATCCTTCGCCAAATTCAACACCGATACTTCGCCCAAAATCCCTTGCCCTGGCCTCAATAAAATGAAGAAATTCCGCAGAGCTTATGGGTGTTATCGGACCGTCATCCCCTTCACGATAAAACTGGGTTGCGAAAGCCTTCACGGCCTCCATTTTTTGGGCAAAACTGTCCGTGATATCCACTACCAGATCCGGGTTAATATGCCTATCCTGAATGTAATGATACACAGCCTCAGGACGCCAGGCGGCCTGTTCTTTTTCATTTTCCAGGGTAATTATTTTGGGCAAACCTGCCAAAAAACAAGCCCTGCTTACCAGTTCGGCTGCCCTTCCATGATCCGGATGCCGATCGGCAATGGCATTGGCCAAAACAACCCTGGGCCTAAAATGCCGCAAAGCATATACTACCTTCATCAGGGACGCTTCATCATTTTCAAAAAATCCATCCCTTAGCTGAAGATTCATTCGACTGTGAACACCCATAATCAGGCGGCTTTGCTCTGCTTCTGCCGCCCGTGTTTCTGCATTCCCACGCGTACCCAATTCACCGGAAGTCAAATCAACCACCGCCACCTTTGCTCCTTTCCGAATGTGATGTATCAAGGTTCCGGCCGCTGCCAATTCAACATCATCCGGGTGGGCTCCAAATGCCAGAATATCGGTCATGGCTGAATTTGAATGGGAGGATTAAACATGAGAGCAGACATGGTTTTTCCTACCTTAAACAAGGTTTCCTTGCTTATAGCATCCATATTGTCGGCATGGGTATGCCAGTATTTTGCAAACGTACTTCTTTCGGGATCGTGCTGTATAATATCAATCATGGGAATCTGACTCCCCTGAAAAACGTAGTGGTGATCGTCCGTGATGGGATAAACACTGATATTGCTGAATGTGCTTCCAAATCCGAGTTCCTCGGCAATAGCCCAAGTGTGGTTCATAACCCAGCCTGCCTGCTGCATGCTGAGTGTTTCACGTCCAAAAACGGCATCCTTTCCGCCTACCATGTCCAGCAGCACACCAAACTGTGCTTTGTAACCGCGCGTGTGCGGATTTTTTGACCAATACTGGCTACCCAGACAAAATGAATTTTCATATTCGCTCTTGCCGTAATCTTCTGCATCAAAGAAAACAATATCAATGCCATAGGTCGGAGGATTTTTCTTCAGATTGCGGGCAAGTTCCAGCAAAACCCCTACTCCGCTGGCACCATCGTTGGCGGCAGCTATTGGTTCGTTTTTACGGGTGGTATCATTGTCGGCCCAGGGACGGGAATCCCAGTGTGCTGCCCAAACCCCACGCTGTATGGCCTTGGGATTGAATACGCCAACAATGTTATAAACCGGAATGGTTTTCTTATCCCAGGTAACCGCAGTGGTTTTTTGAAAATAAACGGTATCACAATACATCTTTAGTTTTGCATAAAGCCAGTCTGCGCATCGCGCATGTGCTTGTGTACCCGGTATCCGATAGCCGAAATCTACCTGCTTTTGAATAAACAAAAAAGCCGAATCGGCTGAAAATTCAGGATATTTTTCGGTAATAACCGAAACCTTATTTTCGGCTGTATCGGCTTCAGTATCTCTATTTCCCGTGCATGATGAGGTAATTGTCAAAAGGCAAAATACCAGCAGCAGTACAAGATAAAAAAGTGTCCTTTTCATTACACTACAAAGATAATTTTATTTAACATGCATTGCTTAAAATTTATTAGCCCAAACCTGTGCAGTATATGGCTTATATTCGCATCATTGGAAAACATTGCCATTCAAAGTATGACCGGATTTGGCCGCGCAGAGGCCATCGATGCCGGGATTAAAGTTGTTTGTGAAGTCAAATCCCTGAACGGGCGTTACCTTGACCTGGATATCCGCTTACCCAGATTCCTGTATGAACTGGATGCTGCAATCCGAAAATTGCTTCAGGAAAAACTGGAACGTGGTTCAGTGACCATGATGTTCAATATTGAGTTTACCGGAGAAGAAAATGCACCTGAAATAAATATTAACCATGCACTTGCAAGTGCTTACCTCAACAAACTCAACAATCTTAGCCAATCACTAAATCTGGAGTTTCGCGACCCTTTCAGCCAAATAATCCGCATGCAGGATGTAATAGGAAACGCAGAAAAAACCCTAACTGAAGAAGGCAAAAACTGTATTCTAAGAACCGCTGCCGACGCGGTTGAAAAACTTCTTCAATTCCGCAAACAGGAAGGTCTGGCCATTCTGGCCAAACTGGCCGAAGCATCAGCCGAAATACGCAAACAGCTTGCTATTGTTGAATCTGAGGAAGAGCCCCGCAGACAAAACCTGAGAAACAAAATCAACAATTCGGTCGCTGAACATGTACGCGATAACATAGCAGACCCGGGCCGGCTTGAGCAGGAAATACTGCTTTATATGGAAAAATGGGATATTGCCGAAGAAAAACAGCGGCTGATGCAGCATTTGGATTATTTTGATGCGTGCCTAAAAAAGGAACCACTGGGCCGCAAACTCAATTTCATATCGCAGGAAATGGGCAGGGAGATGAACACCATGGGGGTAAAAAGCAACCACTTCCCCATGCAGCAAGCCGTGGTGTTAATGAAGGAAAGACTGGAGCAAATCAAGGAACAGGTTCTGAATATTGTGTAAATGGAACCTGTTCGCTGCGGCTGGTGCGGAACCGATGCCTTGTATTGCCAATACCACGATACAGAATGGGGCGTGCCTGTTTTTGATGATCAGAAACTGTTTGAAACCCTGATCTTAGAGACTTTTCAGGCCGGACTGAGCTGGATTACCGTGTTACGCAAGCGTGAAGCATTTCGGCAGGCTTTTTTTCAGTTTAACCCGGAAAAGATATCTGCCATGCAGGATTTTCAGATTGCAGCACTCATGCAAAACCCTGCCATTATAAGAAACCTGGCAAAAATCAAAGCGGCTGTTCATAATGCGCGCTGCTTCTTAAAAATGCAGGAATCAGGAAAACCATTGGGTGAATTTCTTTGGCAGTTTACAGATGGGAAAACCCAGGTAAATCAGTTTTCCTCATTGAAAGAACTGCCCACCAAAACAGAACTCAGCGACCGCATCAGCAAAGAATTAAAATCTATGGGATTTGCATTCATGGGCAGCACGGTGGTGTATGCCCACATGCAGGCCACCGGTATGGTGAATGACCACCTAATCTCCTGTTTTCGCTACAGAGAACTATCGGAGTTTGTAAAATAAGATAGTATCTTGGCTGCATGAATCTCAGAGGCGGGCTTTTGGTATTGTTGGCAATGGCTTTTTACCCACTGCTTTCGCAAACAGGCCGGCAATTTCTAAATCTAACCGACTCAAGGGATTTTCGGGGAATGCAGATTCTTGATTCAGCACTGCAAAAGAACCGATTGATGGTAGTGGGTGTAAACCGATTCTATCCGGAAATAACCCGAACCGTTGGCATAAAACTGCAATCCTATGCAAAAAACAAGGTCGGCTACAAGTATTTCATGGCTCCGGTCTCCCCTGTTTGCGGAGAATGGCTGAATCGCCTGGTGTATCAAAATGATTTATCTGTCTTGCCAAACTTATCACTGGTATTAAATACACAGGATATTTTGTTTTACAAACGCCTAAATACACTGAATGAGGGAGCGCCTGACAGCCTTAAAATACGCGTTGTAGGCATTGATGCCGATAACCAGCTATTGGTTCCTGCTTTGGCCATTCATGACCTACTAAAAGACAAAAATCCGCCCGACAGACTCAGGATTCCCATAGAAGCATTGCAAGGTGCGATACGCTTCCAGCAAATCAAAAATGACACATCAGATAATGACCGGGGAAGTCCGCCGTTTTCGGCAAAAAACACCTATCTCAATTTTGCTGCAGCTTTTGACACCTTGGAAAAAGCCTATCAAGACTGGCTTGGAGATGACGAATGGTTCCGCATGGAGTCACTAATAAATAGCCTTAAAGCGGCTATTCGCTACGACGCCCTATACAATACAGCCTTGGAAGACCCTTTCAGGGTTCATCAGGTATCGCAAAATATCAGCAGAACGTTAAAAATGCTGCCAAAGGAAAAATTCATCTGCATGATTGGACGCTGCTTTGCATCAAAAACATGGCTACAGGGTGAATGTGAACTATATAACTTTTCACCTGTTTGCAGCAGACTTAGTGAAGACAGCAGCCTTTCAGATCAGATTTTCAATCTGGGTGTATTCTACAACGAACCTGCCGATGCCGAAGACGAAACAGAAGTTGTTCAAAAAGAACTTCAGAAAATCCGCTCCGGCATACCTCAAACTTCGGTCTCGCTATGTTCTTTTGACAACCTTAAAACTAAATTGCCATTTACGTTTGCGATTGTGATGGGTGGCAGTTCGGATTCAAAATCTGAATTTTCAGACAATGTTGAGGCAAAAATAACCTCAAGGGCAAAATACACTCCTCTTTTCAGCATTGGAGCAACCACCGGAATACATGCCGTTGATATTTTTGAGCTGAGCAGTTTGATGAAGGCCTATGGCTTACCGAAGGTACAAATCATACCCGATTATGGCATCAACCTTTCCGGCTGGGATTTGGACAACAACCACTATGAAATCGGCTTTTTTCAGCGCGCAAGAATCCCGGGGTCTGCCTATCATTACTGGGGCACATACTTTTCAGGGATGACCAATATCTTTTCGCCAAAACCCTGGTTTAAGGCTGGAATAGGCTCATCTATCAGTTATCAGAGGCACATCGTGAACAATCCAAATACACTGAATGATACTATTTTCATCTCCAGGTATACTTTGCCCACGGCTGCGGTCAATCCGGTTTATGCCATTTGTCTCAATGTAAAAGGGGTAATCAACTTACAGCGCTGTTACCTATCTGCAGAAGCAGGTTATGGGTGGGACTTTTCCGACAGGCGCTGGCGTGTAAACAACCGTTTTAGCGGCCCCATGGGTAAATTCAAGGGAAACCAGATATACATCAACCTATCCATGGGCTGGCACCTGGCAAGAAAGAAACAAATTGAAAGGAAAGCGGAGTTATGAGATTCAAAACCCTGCCTATACTCATTGCCGCATGTTTCCTCTCAGTTGCAGAACTGCATTCCCAATGGCCTTATACCGTTTCGGCTGATGGGCACACAGACAACCCGTTTCAAAAAATCAATACCCAAAAAGCGGATGATTTTACCGGCTTGGAACAATTGCAACCTTTTGTTTCCGGCCCCAGGGTGTTTATATCAGGCGAGAATCACAGGCACGTGGCTGTCAATGGCCTGATTGAATTTAAACTACTGCGCTTTTTGCATGAAAAAGCAGGGGTTCAGCACCTGCTACTGGAGCTGGGAGAAGCCCGAGGCTGGTATGCAAACCGGTATGTAAATGAACCGGACACCCTGGAAAGATATTGCCTCATGGCAACCACATCGGTAGAGCATATGAAAATTCTGGATGACATCAGAGAATGGAACCTTACCCTGCCTGCTGAAAAACGCATTCAGATTCATGGGATTGATGTTGAGCGATTTAACGATATTGCCTTATTGAGATTGTCTGACTTACTGCCTAAGACTAAGGTACCCGAGAATCTTTATACTGCAGTACATGCAGTGCATCAGGCAGCAGGATGGCTTAAACACTCGGGCGTCAAAGAATTTGAAAGTGCCCAAAAGAGTGAATACTATCAAGGCAGCTCTCAGCCCTTTTCCATTGACCGCAGTATTGATTTAATTCTGGAACATTTTGACAGCCTGGATGTTGAATTAAAAAACTGGACAGGAAGCAGATATGCCGATGTTCAGTCTGGGATTAACAGTCTGCGAGAATACAAACAATGGAATGAATACAGAAGCAGCGCCTTTTATTATACCTGGCGGGAAGAGAACATGTTCAGAAAACTTACCCGTTTGCTCAACAGTGATACCAGTGCAAGATTTTTCGGACAATTTGGAAGATGCCACACTGCCTATGTAAAACAGGATGGCGATTGCGGATGGTATGCCTATCAGAGCCTGGCACATCGTTTACAGGAACGCTATTTCCATACTAAAGGAGGAACGTTAAGTATTGGCATTTTTTACGATGAAGAACGAAATAACAACACAGGCAACACAGAAGCAGAAATAGACGATGCCGCGCTGCAAAAGGAAATTTCCCGGCTACTTCAGTTTGCACCTGCCGAATCGGTGAGCATTGCCCGGCTGGACGAAAAACAAAATCCCATTCTGGCTTCCCGATTCAGTTTCTTTATTGCCGTTCGAGAGTTTCGTTTAAAAATCCAGAAACCCGGACCCTCCAAAGATAAATTCGGCTTCACAGTGGGGTTAAACACCTTGTTTTTGAACAATGCTGCTGAATTGGCAAACCACATAAACCCAGCACTTGCTACCGGCCAATACAGGCAGCTTCCCTTTGTATTGGGGTTGAACTGGAATAACCCGCAATTCACTGCAGGTTTGCAAATGGGCTCTACTATTTCTGAAGAGTTGTATGCAAGAAAAGATGAGATATCAATCCGTTACCTGTTCCAGTTTGCAGGAGCCTATGCAGGCTGGAGATTCATGACAACAAAAAAATTAAGTATGGATCTGGGACCACAGATTTTTCATGCCACCCAAACCATTCGTTGTCGAAGGTATACCGGTGGTTTTCTAAACCCTGATATGGCCTATTTAAAAACCGCAAACAACCATGCTTTGGGAGTCGGTATTCAGGTAAGATTGCACTACAAAATACTAAAGCATGCCAGTGCAGGGCTTGCTGCCGGCTATTTGCGCGATGTTTCAGCCCCCGACTGGTTTATTGCAAAAACCAATCTTTATTATGCACGGAATCTGTTGCAGACGCAAGTCACAGGCAGCAGTCTCTCGGTTTTCTTTAACTTTGACCTTTGAATTGACAATGAAAGAAATGCTGAAAAGCCTCCCCAATCTACTGACCCTCGGAAACCTTGCCTGTGGGGCAATCGGTATCGAACGACTTATGGCAGGTGACATGAACAGCATACTAATTTGCCTGGGTCTGGCAGCAATCCTCGATTTTGCCGATGGTTTTACGGCTCGTCTTCTGGGCGCTGATGGCGAGATGGGAAAACAGCTAGATTCGCTGGCAGATCTGATTACATTTACATTGCTTCCGGGGCTGGTCATGCTGCACTATACACTCCAAAAAGGATATTGCATGCCCGATGGATTTTGCACTTCACGCTATGCATGGCTCGCCCTGCCGCTGGCAGGTGCCTGGCGACTGGCAAAATTCAATATCGATACCCGACAGACAACAGGTTTTCTGGGCGTTCCAACTCCCATTACCGGCATGGCTTTCGGGTCACTGATCCTTGCATTTGAACACACCGAAGACAGCGCCTTTAAAGCCATTTTTGAGCATCCATACTTTTTTAGTTTTGCGCCCATTTTGGCAGCTTACCTTATGGTTTCCGACTGGCCCATGTTGTCATTAAAATTCAAACAAGGTGACCCGCTGCTCCTTTGGAAAGTGGCCGTTCCCATACTTGGACTGGCATGCATTCCTGTTTTTGGCGTATTTGCGGGCATTCCGTTTTTACTGGTATATGTTTTATGGTCAATAATTGCGAACTTTGTAAATCAATCCAAACATGGCTAAAGTAGGCATCATCATGGGCAGCGACAGCGACCTACCTGTAATGCAGGAGGCGGCACGCATGCTCGAATTTTTTGGCATTTCATACGAACTGACCATTGTTTCCGCACACCGCACCCCGCAGCGCATGGTTGATTACGCAGCGAAGGCTCCTGATAAGGGCATCAAGGTAATCATCGCCGGTGCCGGCGGCGCCGCGCACCTTCCCGGAATGGTTGCCAGTCTTACACATTTGCCCGTCGTTGGTGTGCCTGTAAAAAGCAGCAACCTCAGTGGTTTAGACAGTCTTTACAGCATTGTTCAAATGCCTCCCGGTGTGCCGGTAGCCACCATGGCCATCAATGGGGCCAGAAATGCCGGTATCATGGCAGCCCAGATTTTGGGAGCGCAGGATGAGAATATTGCGCAGAAAATAAAAGACTATAAGAAGCGCATCAGCGATGAAGTTATGGAAAAGGCTACCAGGCTCGAAAAGCTGGGCCACGAAGATTTCCTGAACAAACAAGAGATTATCTGATGCTGATTATTGGAAACGCACTCGTTTCTGAAGACATTATTGAAAAAAAGTTTGCCTGCGATACGAGGGCTTGTATGGGTGTATGCTGCGTAAAAGGCGATGCTGGTGCTCCCTTACTGACTGAAGAAATTAGGATTATAGAAGAGGAACTACCTGGCATAAGACCGTTTTTATCAGAAGCGGGTTTTCAAAACATTGTATCTCAAGGTTTTCACACCAAAGATCCTGAGGGAGATGCCGTAACTACCTGCCTTCCCGGTGGCGAATGCTCCTTTGTGGTTTATGAAGGAATGGTCGCAACCTGTGGCATTGAAAATGCATGGAAAGCAGGAAAAACAAACTTCAAGAAACCGGTTAGCTGCCACCTCTATCCAATTCGGGCAAAGGAATACGGTGAGTATACCGCCCTGAATTATCACCGCTGGGATATTTGTGAACCTGCTTGTAAAAGAGGCGACGATGAAAACATTCCGGTATATGCTTTTTTAAAAGAAGCACTTATCCGTAAAATGGGTGAAGAATGGTATAACGAGCTTGCGGCTGTTGCGGCCTCCTGGCCATCACAGAAAAACAACCGATAAAATTCCGGAAACCATTAGCCACTTCAACCGCTTTTGGATTCGTGTATAATCTGCTTTCCCCTCTGCTGACAAAAGCTGGTAATAGAAATAGAACACCGGCAGCAATACAAAAACTGAACTAAAAATGCCAAAATAGAGGTTCCTGCTCTCTGTTATAAGATATACCATGTGAATATTAAGAAGGGTAAGAATTCCCATGCACAACCACACCGATTTGCCGGATCCGTATACAATCGGAAAAGTTTCATATTCTATTGTTGCGTCTCCTTCCCTGTCTTCAATATCCTTCACTACTTCCCTTGCCATCGTAATCAGAAATGCCAGAAAAGCGTATTCCGCAAAATACCCGTTGAATTTCTCATCCACGCCCTGTGCAGAAAAGAAAACCACCACTCCATTCATCATAGACACCAACAGATTCCCCCAAAGCGTGGTTCCTTTTAAATCGGAAGAATAGAAATAGAGCAATACGGATATCAGTGCACAAACCAACCCCATGCTCAGGCTGGTCAAAAAACCAAAAATGATGGAACTGATGAGCAAAAGACCATAAAACACAAGACCGGCTTTAACCGAAATGTGTTTGGCAATAATGCGTTTTTCAGGTTTATTAATGACATCCTCTTCAATGTCGAGTATATCATTGATTACATATCCAGCTGCGGCGGTAAACAGCACTGAAAGCACCACAAAAAGGGCATCAGGCCAGCGAAGGTTCTGCACATTCCACCGTGAGGCATGCATCATAAACAAGCCCATCGTGAGAATGATGATACCCAAATTTACGGGACGCAGCAGAATCCAGTAATAGCGAAATGCCGGCTTGCGCTTTTCATCCATAAACCAGACTTTACTTTTTTGCGAACTTCATTTTATACGAAACATTCACGCGGCCCTGACTTATGTTGTTTAGCCTGGATTTTAGCATGGTTCGTTTCAACGGATGAATGCGGTCGGTAAATAAAATGCCTTCAATGTGATCGTATTCATGCTGGATAATGCGTGCTGCCATGCCTTCAAACTCATGGGTGTGCTCCTGCCAGTTTTCATCATAGTAGTGCAAAACCAGCTTACTGTGGCGGTTTACATCGGCACGCACCTGGGGAATACTCAGACAGCCTTCCTCGTAATCCCACTTTTCATCGAATTCTTCTATAATCTGTGGATTGATAAACACCTGTTTAAACCCTTCCGGTTTAATATTTTCAATTTCTGAACCGTCTGTAATAAACAACCTGATACCCAGGCCGATCTGGGGTGCAGCCAGGCCAATACCATTGCTGGCATACATGGTTTCAAACATATCCGCAATCAACCCTTTTAAATTGGGATAATCTTTGTCAATTTCGGTGGCTTTTTGCCGTAAAACCGGCTGTCCGTATGCGTAAACAGGCAATATCATGAGATTCTTTGAAGGTGTGTTTGCAAAATTAAGGTTGCGCTGACGGTATCCAGCAATTTCTTGTCCGCACGTTTTTGTTTTCCGGCACCACTGTTGATAATACTTTGTTTTGCCTCGCGGCTGCTCAATCTTTCATCAATGGTATAAACTGGAATATCGGGATAAACTTCCCTGAGTTTTTCAATAAACAACAGCACCGGCTGCGTAGCATGGGTATCTTCCCCGCTTAATCGGCTGGGAAGCCCAACCACAAAAGACTCAACACTTTCCTGTGCAAGATATTGTTGCAGCCACAAATGAAGCTTTGCTGTTTCTACAGCCATGAGAGGGCTTGCAATCATTTTCAGCGGATCGGTAACCGCAATACCGGTCCGTTTCATTCCATAATCAAAAGCCAGTATTCGCGGCATGATGCGAAGATAGACAGGATTATCGCAGCAAGGTCACTGTGCCGGAATAATAAGATTTTTTACCGCTTTGCATCTGCACATACATTTGCCAGAAATAAACGCCTTCAGGGCAGATAACCCCGCCGTATGTCTTACCATTCCAGCCGTGTCGCTGATCGTCGCTTTCAAAGAGTTTTTCACCCCAGCGGTTAAAAATCTTAAGATTTGAATTCCTAATGCCGCTGCCCACAAAGTTAAACACATCATTAAGGCTGTCACCATTGGGTGTAAACACATTTGCCATGCGAATATCTTCATCTCCGATAACGATTAGCACAACAGAAGCGGTATCTGAACAACCGGTGATCGAATCAGTGATGGTATGTAATACCCTGTAACGACCTTCCTTAGCGGGTGCAAATGGCCATGTAACAACATTGCCGGCTATACTCCACACATGTCGGTATGCGCCCGTTTGACGTGGTATTGCTTTTACAACCGACCCTGTTTTTACAGTATCACCGGGTAACAAATCAAACAGCGCATTGGGATTAGGGTTCACCAGCAGATATTTTACTGCAGAATCCTTGCATCCGCGGTTTTGGGTAACATATACAATTCTGTACCTGCCTGGAACAGACGGCCAATATGCTGGTGTAGCAGAAAATGTGAGTCCGCTGAAAACACCGCCCTTATTCAAAGGCAACAAAAACACCGAATCGGCATTACGGCAAACCACAGAATCTGAAAGTTGAAAATCGGGTTTGATTTTCTGAATAAACACCGCCTTAAAGGTATCATTGGCGGACTTGCAGCCGTTGAATGCCTGTAAAACAAATTTAACAGCAGTATCTGCAGTAGAAGGCAAATACGTTGTAGAAACTGCCGTAGGATTCTGGATAATACCGGAACCATCCAGCGGCTTCCAAAGCACAGGGCCGGAACCGGAGCGCATTTTCAGCACGATGGTATTGCCAGAGCAGACCATTGTGTCTTTCCCTGCAGAAACCGGCTGCTGTGGTTTGATGTTTATATTAACCACTGCTTTGATACTGCTGTTGCAGCTAAAAAGCCATAGTTCGGGCGCAGATGGATTGGCATAATTGGGATAGTATACGGTTGTCAGGGTTGTGGAATCTGAGAACTGACCAGTTTTGGCGCGCCACACAAAACAAAGGCCGCCGGAAACAGATCCTTTTAGCATGACGGAATCCCCCGGACAAAAACTGCTGCCGTTGGTGATTTGGGCGTTTACTTTCGGAGGATCAACAGGGGCGTTACAGCCATCATTTAGGTAGGTTGCACCACCCAGACTATCAAAATTCACATATCCGCCATCTTCGGCACCCACAGTTCTATTTTGCTTAACCAGTTTCACTTTGTCATAAATTGCGGTATCGCTGCAGGACCCGGCAACAGATAAAATGGTGGTGCGCAACCCCGAAGGTGTGGAGTAATTGGCAAAATGTCCGGCAGTATTGCCTGATTTTTGAAAAATGGCATACGCGGTATCCGATAGGTTGGTGAACTGATTGGAACCTACAATAAAATTGGTGGATGTGAACAAATAGACCTGCTTGTTTGCAGGAATAATACCGGCTAGAGGTTCAATCAATTTGCCGCAACCCGCGATGGTAGCATTAATATCGGATACTTTTTTTGCGGTAGCAGCATTTTGGGTTAAGCCCAGCCAATTGTTTCCGGCATTAGGCCATTTTGCGCTGAGCTTACTCAGCGTAAGCGAGGTATTTCCGGTGTAAAAAAGCAGAATTTCATTTTCCCCTTCTGGCGAACCACATGCATCCACCAGTATGGAGTGGATTTTAATACATTTGGTAGTAAGTTGTTTGGGCTTGTTTTTTATAGATTTGCAAGGCTGAGCCGACAAAAATCGAATAGTTACCAATACGAACAACAACAGTGAAAGCCTTTTCACGGGGCAAAGGTAACCTGCAACGGTAATAAGAATCTGTTTTACATAAAAAAAGGTCACCCAATGGCGACCTTTTTCTATTTTAATATTTCAGCTGATGCTTACATCATGCCGCCCATGCCACCCATATCGGGTCCATGAGAATGGGGCTTTTCGTCTTCCTTGATTTCAGAAAGAACACACTCGGTGGTGAGGATCATACCGCCAATAGAGGCAGCGTTTTCCAAAGCCACACGGCTTACCTTCTTGGGATCGATAACACCGGCCGCAATCAGGTTTTCGTATTTCTCAGTGCGGGCATTGTAACCAAAATCGGCACTGCCTTCAGTTACCTTCTGCACCACAATGCTGCCTTCGCCACCGGCGTTGGCAATAATTTGACGCAGAGGCTCTTCAAGTGCGCGACGCACGATACCGATACCTGTTGTTTCGTCTTCGTTGTCGCCAGTGAGGCCTTCCAGCGCCTTGATGGCACGGATAAAGCTAACACCACCGCCTGGTACGATACCTTCTTCCACAGCCGCACGTGTTGCATGCAGAGCGTCATCTACGCGGTCTTTCTTTTCTTTCATTTCCACTTCGGTAGCGGCACCAATATATAGCACAGCCACACCGCCGGCCAGCTTGGCCAAACGCTCCTGCAGTTTCTCACGGTCGTAGTCGCTGGTGGTGGTTTCAATCTGGGCTTTGATCTGGTTTACACGGGCGGTAATACCGGCCTTGTCACCTGCTCCATTTACAATAGTCGTGTTGTCCTTGTCAATGGTAATTTTCTCGGCACGACCCAGGTCGGTCAGCTGAGCATCTTCCAGCCTGCGGCCCTGCTCTTCGCTGATTACACTGCCACCGGTAAGGATGGCAATATCCTGCAACATTTCTTTTCTGCGGTCGCCAAAGCCGGGAGCTTTAACAGCAGCTATTTTCAAGGCACCACGGATTTTGTTTACCACCAAAGTAGCCAGGGCTTCGCCTTCTACATCCTCGGCAATAATCAACAGGGGCTTACCGGTCTGTACTACTTTTTCCAGCACAGGCAGCAAATCCTTCATGGTGCTAACCTTTTTGTCGTAAATCAGAATGTAAGCATTCTCGAGGTCAGCTTCCATCTTATCTGCATTGGTAACAAAATAGGGGCTGAGGTAGCCACGGTCAAACTGCATACCTTCCACCACTTCAACGGTCGTGTCGGTACCTTTGGCTTCTTCCACAGTGATAACGCCATCTTTACCCACTTTTTTCATGGCTTCGGCAATAAGTTTGCCAATGGTATTGTCGTTGTTGGCGGAGATAGTGGCAACCTGTTCGATTTTTGAGTTATCATCACCCACAGCCTGACTCATTTTGTCCAGATTTTCTACGGCAGCCTTCACAGCTTTGTCGATACCGCGCTTCAGGTCCATGGGATTGGCACCGGCAGCTACGTTTTTCAAACCTGCAGTTACGATGGCCTGTGCCAAAACAGTAGCTGTAGTGGTTCCATCACCTGCGATATCGGCGGTTTTGCTGGCCACTTCCTTGAGCATCTGGGCACCCATGTTTTCCACGGGATCTTTCAGTTCAATTTCTTTTGCTACGGATACACCATCTTTGGTAATCTGAGGTGCACCGAATTTTTTGTCGATAACCACATTACGGCCTTTGGGACCCAGGGTTACTTTTACTGCGTTTGCCAAAGCATCCACACCGCGCTTCAAACCTTCGCGGGCGGTCACATTGAATTCAATTTTCTTTGCCATTTTTTGTAAGATTGATTAGATAATTGCGAAAATGTCACTTTCACGCATGATGAGGTAATCTTTACCTTCCACGTTGATTTCGGTACCGGCATACTTGCCGTAAAGAACAGTGTCGCCCACCTTTACGGTCATAGGCTCATCTTTTTTACCTTCACCCACGGCAACTACAGTGCCTTTTTGGGGTTTTTCCTTAGCGGTATCGGGGATAATGATACCACCTGCAGTCTTTTGTTCGGCTGCGAGGGGTTCTACCAGAACCCTGTCGGCCAGAGGTTTAACGTTTACTGACATACAATTATATATTTTTTGGTTGTATGACCCTGCATAGTCCAAACCTGTGCCAATTTGAAAACATGACTTTTTTTTCGTATATTGAGGTAAATATGTCAGCATGCCGACAAATTATCCGCCAATTTGTCATAATCAGGCATCATGCCTGCCACCATCGGCCACACGAAACAGGTGTAGCACATAAGGAAACAGCGCATCCATGCTTTCTTCCGCCCCTCTTATACTTCCGGGCAAGGTAAGGATCAGAGTGTTGCCGATATAGCCGGCCACACCGCGGCTTACCATGGCATAGGGCATACGCTCCTGTCCGTATTTGCGTGCCGCTTCCATGATGCCGGGAACTTCCCGATCCAGCATGGGCAGAATGGTTTCGGGAGTTACATCGCGCTTTGAAAGGCCGGTTCCTCCGGTGTAAATAAGCAAATCAAATCCGCTTTGGCTGGCCAGTTCTGCCTTGCGGGCAATATCTTTGGGCTCATCGGGAATAATGGAATATACTGTTATAGAAATGCCGTATTGTTCCAGCCTGTTAATGATGGATTTGCCTGCTTTGTCTTCTTTGTTACCCTTGGAAATGGTATCGCTGCACACCACCACCATCGCATTGATTTTACGCTTAGGTATATCAGTATAATCGGATTTACCACCCTTTTTAGCAACCAGACGAATGTGCTGAATTTCCACATTTTTATCAATGGGCTTCAGCATATCATACATGGTTAAGGCTGCAATGGCGGCGCCATGCATGGCTTCTACTTCCACGCCCGTGCGGTAAATGGCTTTCACTTCTACCCGTATATGAATCCCAATATCGTCTACAGAAAATTCCACCTTGCAGGATTCTACCGGCAGTGGATGACAGTCTGGAATAACATGGGCGGTGTTTTTCACTGCAAACAGTGCTGCAGCGCGCGAAAATTCAAATACATCACCCTTGGGTACAGCTTTGTTTTTAATGGCTTCAAGGGTTTCAACCTTTCCGGCCCTCACCACTGCCTCAGCAGTGGCGGTGCGCAGGGTGGTTATCTTATGGGTGATGTCGTTCATGTGGGCGAAGATAAAACCCTTTCATAATTCGTTCTTGTGATTGTGGTGATTAGTCCGTAAAATTGTCAGACTATGAATTTCAAACCCAATAAACAACGTGCGAAAATAACCCAGGTTTTTCTATGGATTATTGTTGGCCTGTATGCTATAAGTCTTGTTTCTAGCTTTTTTGAGTATCAACTTATAAACAGCTGGCGTAATGGAGCAGAAGTGGATATGAATTCGGCAAACATGAATGACCTGAGACAACGAGCAATCGCTGTTTTGCAAATATTGGGCTGGATTGGCTCAGGTATTAGCTTCATAATGTGGTTTCGCAGAGCATATTACAATCTCAATCAAAAAGAGAACATGCGATATACCGATGGATGGGCTGCGGGCGGTTGGTTTGTTCCATTTTTAAATCTTTGGAGGCCATTTCAAATAATGAAAGAGATGTATCAAACAGCAAACAAAATCCTCAGTGTAAAAAACCCGTTCAATGCCCAACCCCTGAGATTGGATGTTTTAGGTATCTGGTGGTTTGCGTGGATTTTGAACAATATTTTGGGAAGAATCTCCTACCAGCTAACGACCAAAGCAGAAAGCATGGTTGAATTTATCAATGCCTCATTGTTCGATATGGTAGCCACCGGCTGGGGCCTGGCAACGGCTTTATTGGCCATAAAGGTGGTTCGGGATTATGCCTCAGTGGAACCTCTGCTTTTAACAGAAGAAAGCAACAGTGCCAAAGCGTTTTTCGACGAGGAAATGCCGGAAAATTAAACCATCAGTAATTTTAATGATGCAATACCCAGCACCACTGCCAGTAGCCATTTCATGGCCTTTGACTGATATTTTGCGGCTCCCAGCCAAGCACCCAAACTGCCAAACAACAAAACAACGCCCATCATAACGGGTAGATTTTGATCCCAGGGTTGATCTGATTTCACCCAGCCCAGCAAGCCACTCAGGCTGTTTACAAAAATGAATGCCGAACTCAGTGCTGCGGTTTGTTTTTGTCCGGCCCAGCCGGCCAGCAATAAAATCGGAGAAAGCCAAACCCCGCCTCCAATGCCGGTAAGGCCACTTGCATAACCAATGACGGAACCAATTATTGCAGCAGCAATTTGCGGCATTTCACTGATTTTATGGGGCTCGGCAGGCCTGAAAACCATGAGTACCGATGCCGACATCAGCATCACACCCAGAATCTTTTTGTACAAAGCATCTTCTATCGGGGTTAATCCGCCTAAAAAGGCCATGGGAACAGAAAATCCGGCCAGCCAGATAAAATCGCGCAGCTTGAAATAACCGCCCTTTTGAAATTGCAAGAATGCCATACCTGAAACCACCAGGTTCAAAACCAGTGCGTCAGGTCGTGTCAGGTATCCGTAGTAACTGCAAAGTGCCATTACAGCCAGATACCCGCTGCCACCGCCGTGTCCTACCCCGGCATAAAGAAATGCCACCAGGGCAAAACCAATGAGCATCAACTGTGTATCCATAACTTAAAACAGAATTATATGCACGATTTCGCCGGGTTGCAAAATCTCCGTTTCTGCATCCGTTTTGATAAAACAATTGGCATGCGCAAAGGCATCCAGCCGATAGCTCTCCTGCCCTTCCAGCACCTGCACGCTCCCGCATTCCAGAAAAGCTTTCACAAAATGGGTCAAACCGGATTTCTGACGGTATTCGTTTTCAAGCACGGCCGTTTGAAAAACATGACCGGATGAAACACCTGCAGCTTTCAGTATGTATGGTCTGATCCAGGCATACCAGCAGGTAAGCACCGAAGCAGGATTGCCGGGCAAACCAAATATGCGTTTCTCTCCTTTGGTGCCAAAATAGAAAGGTTTGGCAGGCTTTTGTTTCAGTTTGTGAAAGATACAATCCACGCCAAGATCTTTAAGGGTTGGCACAACTAGGTCGTAATCCCCTACCGAAACACCGCCTGTTATCAATACCAGATCAGAGGTTTCCATAGCCGTTTCCAGCTGCTGGCGTAAGTCAGCGGTTGTATCCGATGCGTAAAACAAATTGGCTTTGATTCCCATCTGTGACAAGGCACTCAGCAAACTGTAGCTGTTGCATTCGTATACCTGCCCCGGCAACAGGGGCTTCCCGGGTGTCACAATTTCGTTACCGGTCACCACCACGCTCACCGAGGGCATTTCCCACACACAAACCTCCGAAACGCCGGCAGAAGCCAGCAAACCCATGGCGCCGGGGGTTAGTTTTTGACCGGATTGCAGCAAAATATCTCCAAGTGCCGACTGCGATCCGGCTTTGCGCACATTACCGCCCAACCTAAGATTATCGTCATCTATCCACAACAGCCCTTCCTCTACTTGGGTTTTTTCCTGCATCACCACGGTATCGGCACCTTCAGGAACCATGGCACCCGTGAAGATGCGCACGGCATTGCATTTTTCTATGCTTTTAACTGCAGTTGCACCTGCAGGAACCTCCCCTGTTATTTTCATCGGATTTTGGGGATGAAAATCAGCCCAGCGGAAAGCGTAGCCATCCATGGCAGAGTTATCAAACGGCGGAACAGCCACTTTGGCAGCAACCGGCTCCGCACAATACATATTTGCAGCCTCAAAAAGCGGAATGGTTCGGCTTTTTAGCGGCAATGGATTACCTCCCAGCAATTCGGCGGCCTGTTCTGTAGTTATCATCCTCCAATGGCTATCATACTGCGGTTTTGCAAGGTTTCAGGCTGTATTTTCTCGAACTGCTCATCAAATTGCCCGCCCAGTTTTTCCTTCTTTTGTTTTAAGTTTTCGATAATGAGGGGTTCCACAGGTTGCCCGTTTCGAAGCGCTGTGAGCAAATCGGTTTCGTGGGTGGCAAAAAGGCAATTCCGCATCTTGCCGTCCGCCGTAAGCCTCAGCCTGTTGCAATCGCCACAAAATGGATGACTCATAGTACTGATGATGGCAAAACTGCCTTTTGCCCCTTTTACAAAATATTTATGGGCGGTTTCATGGGGTACCTTGCCCAGCGGAATAAAATCAAATTTTTTGGCGATGTTTTGCAGGATTTGGTCTCGTGTAAACACCTTTTCGTGGTGCCATTGGTTACCCGTAAATGGCATAAACTCAATAAACCGAATGTGTACAGGCAAGTGCACGCTCCATTCTGCAAAATCACTAAGCTCGTTTTCGTTGATCCCTTTCATCACCACCATGTTGATTTTCACATGCAACCCCTGCTCCAAAGCTCTATTGATGTTGGTTTTAACAGCTTCAAGATTATCTCTTTTTGTCAGCAATAAAAACTTTTCACGGTTTAGGGTATCCAAACTGATGTTGATGCCGCGAACACCGCATTCATTCAGCAATTCAAGATGCTTGTCCAGAAACACACCATTGCTTGTGAGCGTTAATTGCACCGACAACTTCGACAGTTCCTTAACAATTTCGGGAAACTCTTTACGAACAAGCGGCTCACCGCCGGTTAGCCTAATTTTATTCACTCCAAGACCTACAAACGTTTTTGCCAGTGCAACAATCTCATCGGTTTGCATGAGCCGATGATGCGGTGTACACAGGACCTCCTCATCCGGCATGCAATAAAAGCAGCGCAGATTGCAGGCATCTGTGAGCGAAATGCGCAAATACTGATGTGGTCTATGGAAACTATCGGTAAGCAATGCTTCAAAAATATCATGTGCGGGCGGGATTTGAAAACGATTCCGAGAATTAACTTTGCCTTGTGCAAACCCGGGTTTTGATATTGGCAGGCGGAGAAAGCCGCAGAATGGGACAGCCCAAAGGTTTGCTCGATTACCACGGTATTCCGCAGGTTCAGCATGTGTATAATTTGGCAAAAGCATTGAAACTGGAAGCATTTGTAAGTTGCCGTGAGGAACAAAGACAATTGTTTTCCGCTTTACCAATCATCACCGACCATCCTCCGTTTTCGGGTCATGGCCCTATTTCGGGCTTACTGTCTGCTTTCAGGGCTTTCGAAGGCAACTGGCTGCTTCTGGGATGTGACTACCCAAACCTCAATAAAGAGACAATTTCAAAGCTATTGACAGCAGATAAGGATACATTTGATGTTATTTGCTTCAGACACCCCGAATCGGGCTTGGGTGAACCGCTAATCGCTTACTACAGGCATTCTGCAAGCAAGCTGCTAATGGATTTTTTTATCAATGGCGGAGATTCACTGTCAGGCTTTATCAGGCAGGGCAATTCACTTTTTTTGGATACAGAAGATACTTTAGCTTTGAAAAGCGTGGACACACCCAAAGAAAGAAATGCCATTTTAGGCAAAAACCATGGATAAGAAACAGCAACATATTGCCTTACAACGATTTGAGAATGGTAAACTGACCGAAACCAACGATACTGTTTCGGTGGAAGAACCGTTGGAAATACGGGTGGAATTCGGACCAATAGATGACCGCAAGGTTCAGTCCCTGAGCATTACCATGCGCACACCCGGAAATGATGCCGAACTCTCCACAGGCTTTTTATTTACCGAAGGCATTATTCACAAAAAAGAAGATGTTTTATCGGCTAAACACGTTCAAACATTGCCTGGTGTAAGCAGCAATTATATGCAGGTTTCGCTCAGCCCGGATTTACTGTTCAGCCCTGCACAGCTACAGCGCAATTTTTATACCAGCAGCAGCTGCGGTGTATGCGGAAAAAGCAGCCTGGATTCGGTAAAAACACAGATGCCGGCAAAATCGGGCAAATCCATGACCTCGCTGTCGCCCGAACTGATATTATCCTTGCCAAAAATCCTGCGAGAAAAGCAGGAAACCTTTGAAAGCACAGGAGGCCTGCACGCTTCGGGCTTGTTTGATACACAAGGAAATTTAATTCACCTGCTTGAGGATGTGGGGCGTCACAACGCTTTGGATAAGCTCATTGGCCGCGCCTTGATGAACGGAACCACACCACTGGATGAGCACATCCTCTTACTCAGCGGCAGGGCCAGCTTTGAATTAATGCAAAAAGCAGGAATGGCAGGCATTCCTGTAGTGTGTGCCGTTGGTGCACCCAGCAGCCTGGCCGTTGAGTGTGCTAAAGAATTCGGCATTACGCTGGTGGGTTTTTTGCGTGAAAACCGCTTTAACATTTACAACGGAAAGCTTTAACCCGGTTCTTTCCAGACAGTTTCGCCCGTTTCCAGTATTTCCTTGCCCCATACCTGTACTTCTTTTTTAATGCGCTCCACCAGATAATCGCAGGCCTCAATGGCAGCGCGGCGGTGAGCAGATGACGTAAACACAAACAGCGAAATCTCTCCCGCTTTCACCAAACCAAGACTGTGGTAAATGTGCATGCAGGTTAGGGAATACTTGGCAAAGGCATCCTCGCGGATGCTGTGAAGCGTATCCATGGCCATCTCTGGATAGGCTTCATATTCAATGCCGGTAACAGCTTTCCCTTCTTCTTTTGCATCGGCCCTTACCTGCCCCATAAACATGCTGTGCGCACCAATATTTTGTTTGGTGGCGTGTTTTGCCAAGCTGTCTGCTATAAAAGCCGGTGTAATTGGCCCATCCACAAATACTTTTTTATGCTTTTTCCCTTCCGTCATGTGTTAAAATTTTGGCAAAAACCTATGTAGTCGTATTTTAATATCTCCGATGCATTATTAGGCTCAGTTACTGGCTTAGGTTTATAGGTCATAGCATAAGATTGCGCATTCCTAACATCAAAGTGAAAAATCTTTCCATCCACCCGATCCAGTCCCAGCAAGGCATTCAGTACAAAATTCGCCTGCATCGTCCCTGCAAGTGCAGGAACAGAACCCAGAATCCCGTCCGAATTGCATTGTCCCATAAACATGGGATTGGGCGGCACGGGATATATATTTCTGTAGGAATAACCCAGATGCGGCCGAAACAAAGCCCATTGCATATTAAACTTGCTTACCGAGGCATGCACCCATGGCTTTTGGTAAATACGGGCGGCGTCATCCATCAGGTAACGAACCTGCAGGTTATCAGTACAATCAACCAGTATATCCGCTTCGGAAACCATAGAAATTGCCATTTGTGGATCAAACATGGCATGTAACGCATTAAAACGGGCATGAGGGAATCTATCTGCTAAAAAACGAACAGCACACTCTGCTTTTGATTTTCCAACATCGCCTGGAGCATATAGCGTTTGCCTGTGCAGATTGTGATATTCAACATTATCAAAATCAATGATTGTTATTGAGCCCAAACCACAGGAAGCCACATTCATTAAAAAAGGACATCCAAGCCCCCCGGCACCAATTACCAGCACACGGGAAGACAGCAGTTTTTGCTGTCCCTCCGCTCCGATTTCATTGAGTTGTATTTGCCGACGGAAATAGCCGTCCATTTCATCCTCCGCTGTAGGGCGGCATTAGCGCCAGTTCGTCACCATCATTTAGCTGCGTATTATTTGCAATCAAAACCTGATTGACCGCTACGGCGAAACTCAAAGGCTTGAGCGCGGGAAAATCGTTCTTTAATTTTTCGCAAACAGCATCGGTATCCGGCAAATTAAGAATGATGTTCGATTGTCCGCATATTTCTGCCAAACGTCCAAACAACAGTACATTGACCATGAAGCAAATATAGGCAAATGTCTGCTTTGGAAATTAGTACTTATTTTTGCATAATTGTAGGATGGGAATACGCATTGCTGAAATCGCCAGAATTACCGGTGCTGTTGTAGAAGGCAATGCCGATATCGAAATCAACCAGCCAGGCAAACTGGAAGAAGCGAACGACCAAACCCTGTGCTTTTTCGCAAATCCCAAATATGAAGCACAGCTATATGAAACCAAGGCTGCTGCAGTTATCGTTCCAATTGATTTCAAACCAAGTCAGCCGGTTTCGTTTGCCTTAATCCGCCACGCCAATCCCTATTTTGCTTTTTGCATGGTACTTAATGCCTGGTTTAATCCCAATGAACCTAAAAACGGCATTGAAAACGGCAGTTATATTCATGCTTCCGCTTCTCTGGGTGAAAATATCTTCGTTGGCGCCACGGCCTATGTGGATGAAAATACAAGTATTGGAAACAACACACAGATTTATCCGCAGGTATTTGTGGGCAAAGGCGTAAGCATCGGTGATAACTGCACCTTGTATCCTGGTGTAAAAGTTTACGCAGGCTGCAAAATAGGCAACAACTGCATCATTCACGCAGGTACAGTAATCGGCAGCGACGGATTTGGTTTTGCGCCTATCGGCGACACGTATGCAAAAATTCCACAGATTGGCAATGTTGTTATTGAAGATGATGTAGAAATAGGCAGCAACTGCAGCATTGACAGGGCTACCATGGGTAGTACCATCATCAGACACGGCACCAAACTGGACAACCTGATACAGGTTGCACACAATGCCGAAATAGGCGCCAATACGGTAATTGCTTCACAAACCGGTGTAAGCGGCAGCACCAAAATTGGAGCCAACTGCCAGATTGGCGGTCAGGTGGGCTTTGTGGGTCACATCAGCATTGCCGACCGCACGGGAATTGGCGCTCAGTCCGGCGTAACCAAAACGATTGAAGAAACCGGCACCAACTGGATTGGATCTCCTGCCAGCCCCATGAAAGAGCAATTCAGAAGCTGGGCAGCATTTAAAAAATTGCCAGACGTAATCCATGAACTGAAATTGTTAACCAAAGAACTTGAGAAATTAAAACAACAAAAGGACAATTCCTGATATTGAAAAATGAGTCAGATTAACCCCAAACAAACCACACTTAAAGCCCCTGTAACCCTTCATGGAGTTGGCCTTCATTCCGGTGCAGAAGTTTCGCTTACATTTCAGCCTGCAGAAGCCAACCACGGATACAAATTCCGCAGGATAGACTTACCCGGTCAACCCATAATTGAAGCAGACTGCGATTTGGTGACCGACACTTCGCGTGGAACCACACTCGAAAAAAACGGAGCATCCATCAGCACGGTAGAACATGTGCTTGCTGCATTGGTAGGTTTGGAAATCGACAATGTACTTTTGGATGTTTCAGGCCCTGAGATGCCCATTCTGGACGGAAGCAGCAAACCCTTTGTGGAAGCGCTTTCAGCCTGTGGAACAGTAGAGCTGGATGCCGAACGGGAGTATTTTGAAATTCCATACAATATCCATTTTACCGATGAAGCCAATCAGGTAGAGATTATTGCTATGCCTGTGAATGAATATAGGCTTACCGTGATGGTAGACTACAACTCCCCCGTTTTGGGAAGCCAGCATGCGGCACTGACACACATTACAGAATTCAAAAACCAAATTGCTCCCTGCAGAACATTTTGCTTTTTGCACGAACTCGAGATGCTGCTCGCCAATAACTTAATCAAAGGCGGTGATCTGAACAACGCTATCGTTGTGGTTGACAGAGCCGTTTCACAGGATGAGCTGGATCGTTTGGCTAAAATCTTCAATAAACCTTCCGTGGAAGTGCGCAAAGAAGGTATCCTCAACAACCTGGACCTTCGCTTTCAGAATGAGCCAGCCAGGCACAAACTGCTGGATATGATTGGCGACCTTGCACTGGCCGGAATGCCCATTAAAGGTCAAATTATGGCCGCAAGACCCGGACACGCCAGCAACGTGGCATTTGCCAAGAAAATTAAGCAGGTGATTAAAAAAGAACAGCGCCGCAAGCAGGAAGGACCACCCCAGTATGACCCAAATGCAAAACCGCTTTACAACACATCCGACATCATTAAAATGCTGCCACACAAGCACCCGTTTTTGCTGGTGGACAAAATTGTAAGCAAGGACGATAAAACCATTGTGGCAGTAAAAAACATCACCTATGACCAGCCATTTTTTGCAGGTCACTTCCCCGGTGATCCAATTATGCCTGGTGTTTTGCAACTGGAAGCCATGGCACAGGCAGGTGGTGTACTGATTCTGAGCACCGTTCCAGACCCAGAAAACTACAGTACCTATTTTCTGAAAATAGACAATGCCAAGTTCAAGGACAAAGTAGTACCCGGCGATACACTGGTAATGAAGATGGAATTGCTGGATATTCGAAGGGGTATTTGCACCATGACAGGGAAAGCATTTGTTGGAGACAAACTGGTCAGCGAAGCTGAAATGACAGCCTTAATCAGCAAAATATCCTGATTGAATATTTTGCTTTCACAGTGCATGATTAAAAAATGCGTGTATCTTTGACCCTTAAACCTATGAAAAAACTTATTTATTCCATGGGCTTCATCGCCCTTTTTGGCATGATTTCGTGCTCTAATCCTTCTAAAAAGATACAAGGAAACTGGGTGGTAAATGACGCAAAACTCACCCTTTCCAAAGAATCACAAAACGATTCAAATATGATTATGATTGCCGGTATGATGGAAGGCATCATTCAGCAAATGAAAGGCAATGCCACTATTGACTTTGCAAAAGATGGCAAGATGACACGCACGTTCGGCGGTCAGCCCGAAATTGGCACTTGGAAAATTTCAGATAACGGCAAACAGTTGATATCAGGTTCTCCCGGATCTCCCAAAAAAGATACAGCTGTTTTGGAATTTAAGGATGATGACAACATGAGCCTTACAACACACAGCAAGGAAGCCGATTTTGTGCTGATGTTGAAGCGTAAAAAGGCCAAGTAATAAAGTCCCGGCTATAGTTTAATTTTGCTCCACCGCTATTATGATTCAACCCCTGGCATACGTTCATCCCTCTGCAAAGATTGCCGATAATGTTACGATTGATCCATTCGTTACCATCCACGCGAATGTAGAAATTGGAGAAGGCACGCATGTAATGTCCGGGGCCATCATATTTAAAGGCAGCCGGATTGGTAAGAACTGTCGCATATTTCCCGGTGCATCCATTGGTGCCATTCCGCAGGACCTGAAGTTTGACGGCGAGGAAACCCTCACCATTATTGGCGATAACACCACCATAAGGGAATATGTCACCATCAACAAAGGAACCAAAGCCCAGGGTTACACCAAAGTAGGTTCAAACGTACTGCTGATGGCCTATGTGCATCTTGCTCACGATTGTGTTGTAGAAGACTGCTGCATTCTGGCAAACAGCGTTCAGGTAGCAGGGCACGTGCACATTGGCGAATGGGCCATCCTGGGTGGCGCAGCACTGGTGCATCAGTTTGTGAAAATCGGCAGGCATGCCATGATCAGTGGAGGAAGTCTTGTAAGAAAAGATGTTCCACCCTATACCAAAGCTGCCCGTGAACCCCTCAGCTACGAAGGCGTTAACAGCATTGGGTTGCGCAGGCGTAACTTCTCAACCGAAAAAATAAGCGAGATACAGGATATTTACAGAAACCTGTTTGTGAAAGGATACAACACCGCCAAAGCCATTAAAATCATTGAGACGGAATTTACGCCTACCACAGAGCGCGATGAAATACTGCAGTTCATCAAAGAATCTGACCGCGGTATCATGAAAGGTTACATAACCAAATAATTTCCGGGGCTGTGTTCAGCATCATCCTCAAGGATTGCGGCAAATCATTTAACAGAAACTGGTTATTCAGAGACCTGAATGCATCTTTTCAAACAGGTGAAAAATGGGCTATACTTGGTCCGAACGGCTCGGGGAAAAGCACGCTGGGATTGCTGTTATGCGGACAACTTACACCAACGGAAGGCACGATTGATTACATCAGCAACAACACAGCCATTCCGCTAAAAAATCTTCACTTGTATGTATCGCTTACCTCACCTGCCCTTGAGCTGAATGAAGACCTTAACACAATAGAGATTTTTGCATTGCATCACAAACTGAAACCGATGCAGGTAGCCAATGGAGCCGAATTGTTTGCTTCTATGGCCGGATACGACCACAAAACTTTGCAAAAACCAATTGCCACATTCAGCAGTGGCATGAAACAACGGGTGAAACTGGCTTTGGCAATCATGAGCGACACACCTCTGCTAATTCTGGATGAACCCTTTACCAATCTTGACAAAGCCGGCGAGCAATTCTTTTACGAACTGCTTAAAACATTCGGAAACGATCGATTGCTGATGATCGCTTCCAACCGTGAAGAAGAATATGCAGTTTGTGACCGCAGCATTAACCTGGCCTCAGGGTCTGATGCCAATATATAGAGGCACAGCAGCACTGCGCACACCATTTTGAATTCCAATGGTGTAAAAACCGGGACTAAAACCTGCTATGCTGGCACTAATCTGCCTTTCACCAGGCAACATAACCCATTCACGGCAAAAGCGGCCCGAGGCATCCATCAGCCGCAGTGTCCATTGTTCTGCCATATTTTTTCTGGAAATAGTAACCTTATCAAATGCCGGATTCGGAAAAACGAGCGGAATTTCAAGAAGGGCTGTTTTTCTAATACCTGCAACCTTGGCTGCCGAAATTTTGGCAAAATGTATCCCTCCTCTCCCGTTTCCAAAAAGTAGTTCGGGGATTGAATCGTTATTGAGATCTGCTGCAGCCACGTTCACCCTGTTGCCCAGATCAGGCTCAATACTGTCTGCTACTGTACGTTGCCAAAACCATCCTTCAATGGCCGACAAACTGTCATAAATGCTTCGCCCGGCTGTTTTATACATTCTGACTTTACCATGCAGTGAACCAAGCAAAATTTCCTGCTGTCCGTCATTATCCACATCCGCAACCTCGGGCATGGCATACCCGAACGATAAAAATCCGGGAGGATTCACATCATTGCTCCACTCATTGGCGCGCATTCCCCATGCATTTGCAACGGCTAATACGTAGGAAGGATTTCCCACGCTCCCCTGATTTACGTACAGAGCAACGCTTCCGTTATACATCCCCAAAAGCATATCCGGCAATGTATCGTTGTTATAATTGATGAGCGCCGGTGCTGCGTTCTCCATTCCCGGATTAACCGTATTTTCAAGAAGATCGCTCTCTGCAAATGAAAGGTTTAGCGGCTTCCCGGGACCGGCTGTATTTCTGAACCAACCTACCTTACCAAACCGCTCTCCATAGTATAAATCAATATCTTTATCCCCATCTACATCGCCAAATTTGATAACCAGGTCGGCTATCCCTTTCTGTGAAATATTTAAGTAATCGTCATTGACCTTAACAAAATCAGGCAGGCTCTTGCTTCCCTTGTTTTCGAATACTGTTATTCGGTCTTTCATTCCTCCGGTGAGCTCAAAATCACCGTTCGCTGCCACAAACAAATCCTGATCTCCGTCATTGTCGTAATCGCACATCGCAACTGAACTTTTCGCCCCCAAATCCAGTGTTTTATCTGTCAGCCAGTCTGTTTGAACAAATCGAAAATCAGGTTTATTGTTTTTACCGTAGTTTTTGTAGTACCATATATTGGCAGTTTCCTTTACGTCAAAAGACGGCGCCGGTGCTACCAATAAATCGCTGATGCCATCAGCATCTACATCTGCAAGGTACGCCGAAGGGAAAGTAAAATCTGCAGCCCTTCGGGTATTCACAGGAAAAATGCTATCGACCTGAACCATGGTATCATAATAACCTCCGGTCTGGGTCTTGCCGTTTTTCAACAAGGTCATCTTTCTAAAGCCTACATTGGAAGCCAGCATTTCATAATCTCCGTCCTCATCATTATCGAACATAAGCAGGCTGGCGCCACCCACATGCCGTGGCTTTAATTTCTCCTTATAGAGACATTGTCCGAGAATAAAACTGTTATCCAGCCCTTCATTGAAGTAGCCGAAACAATAATCCATGTCCTGAAACTCATAGGTATCCTTAGGCCAGCCTTTTTCCGAACGAACATCCCTGTACATGGAATAACTGCGGTTAAATGGATCATAGAATACAATATCCACATCACCGTCATTATCCAGATCGCCAATGTGCGGCAAATCCAGTCGGCTTAGTCCCAAAGGATTATAGAGAATGAAAAAATTGGTGTCGTATTTGTTTCGGTAAAACTGACTGCCCAGATTTCTAAACGTAAGTTCTTTGTCTCCAGGAGCCGTTGTATTTAGGTAAATAACCAGATTGCTGATGCTGTTCAACGTAAATATATCCGGTTTGTTGTCGCTGTTCAAATCCGCCACACGTATCCAATCATTCAGCCGGGGAATTGATTTTTCATAGCTTTTGTCATAAATCCACCTTCCATTTTTACGGATGTATGGAAAAACCCTTTGATCATGCCTGTCGAATACGATTATATCCAACACCCCGTCATTATTTACATCCAGATGAACAAACTGTGGCGAATTGAATCCACCCATCAATGGCGTTTCAACCTGTCCGCTGCCCAGGCTGAAAGGAAGTGTATCGTACAGAAAATAATTTTTGCTGCCCGAAATGGGCTGAGCCTGTAAACAAAGACAGGTTACAAAAACACTAAAAACGGACAGGATTCTGTACATGTGAACTCAAATTTAAGCAATATGGCATGGGCTACCCTAATTTTGACCATTATTTTTTACCCTATGTTGCCCATCAGTACCGAAAAATTACACCAGTATTACCTTACCTGTGGCAGCACAGTCTGCACCGATACGCGCAATATCATTCAGGGCAGTATTTTCTTTTGCCTGAAAGGAGGTAATTTCAATGGAAATCTATTTGCTGAAGATGCACTTCGAAAAGGAGCTGCCTTGGTCGTGGTGGACGACAAAAGTGTAATCAAGGATGAGCGATACTTGTGGGTAGAGGATGTACTTGCGGCACTGCAAGCCCTTTCACATTACCACCGAAAACAATTGCATGTTAAAATCCTGGGGATTGGAGGCAGCAATGGCAAAACCACCACCAAGGAATTGACATTATGCGTTGTTAATGCTTTTTCGAAAGCCAAAGCCACTGCAGGCAACCTGAATAATCACATTGGCGTACCCCTTACTTTATTGGGATTTACCGATGAAATTAAGGTTGGTATTGTAGAAATGGGCACCAATCATCCGGGCGAGATGAAAGTACTGTGCGACCTTGCTGAACCGGATCTGGGAATAGTTACCAATGTAGGAAAAGAACACCTGGAAGGCTTTAAAGACATGGAAGGAATAGCCCGCGAAGAAAGCGAGCTGTACCTTAATCTAATTCAGCACAATGGGTTTGCACTGGTAAACCTGGACGACCCCTGGCTGGGTAATATGTCAAAACGGTTTACCAAGAGCTTTGGATATGGGATAGATGCACCGCAGGCCGATTTAAAGGCGATAATTCACCAATCCATGCCGCAGCTTGAAATTGAATTTATATTCCAAGGCAGCAGTTATGGCCACTTTACTGCGTCCATCGGTGGGAAATACAATGCCTACAACATGCTCGCGGCCATAGCCGCCGGAATTTCCCTTGGCGGTGATATAGAAACCTGCATACGCGCTGCCTGTGCTTACGTTCCTGCTAACAACCGCAGTGAATGGAAAAAAACCAACAACCGCAGCATCTGGATGGATGCATACAACGCCAACCCCAGCAGCATGGAAGCCGCATTAAAAGCCTTTGCGGAAATGGGAAAAGACGGAGCTGTATTGCTGGGCGACATGCTGGATCTGGGCGATCATGCGCAATCGGAACACAAGGCTATTTTTGATCTGGCCGTTTCACTTGGCTTTAAGGAACTGATGGTTTGCGGCCCGGAATTCAAGCAGGCTACGGGTTCCTATCCGCTGGCTTTTGACAGCACTGATGCACTCCTATCCTGGATAGAAAGCAACCCGGTTTCTTCAAAATTCGTGCTTATGAAAGGCAGCCGCGGCATGAAAATGGAAATGCTGTTGCCTGTGCTGGAATAAAAAAAGCCGAAGCAAACGCTCCGGCTTTTGAAAATCATTGAATCAGAAGTTAATCCCTGCTTTGCAGTTTTGCCAGCAGACGCAGGATTTCGAGATACAGCCAAACGATGGTAACCATCAGGCCAAAGGCACAGAACCACTCCATATACTTGGGAAATCCGGATTTACTGCCTTCTTCAATCATGTTGAAATCGAGGATCAGGTTGAATGCGGCAATACCTGCCACCACCGCTGAAACGATGATGGAGAGGGTGCTGCTGCCTGCATACCAGTTATTGCCAGTTATCCAGGTAACTATCATATTAATCAGATAGAAGAGCGCCACGCCGAGGGTTGCCATTACAATAACTTTGGTAAACATGGGCGTTGCACGCAGCAGTCCGGTTCTGTATGCAACCAGCATGGCCGCAAACACCAGCAGCGTTACACCAATCGCTTCCATCACAATACCTGGATAGATATAATCAAACACCATGGAAATCAGGCCCAAAAACACACCCTCAACGGCAGCGTAGATTGGTGCAATTACAGGGGCCCAGCTCTTTTTGAATACAATGACAAGGCTGAGTACAAAACCCAGTATAGCGCTGCCAATCATCCATCCACGCAATCCTTCTGCCGTTTCCGGATTGCCGCCCATTTTCCACCAAATCCAGGCCGCGGGTACCAGCAGGGTAAGAAACAGTAAAATAGACTTGTTGATGGTGCCTTTCATGGTCATCACTTCACCGCTGTGTATACCTGCGGAAGCCTGACGCGCGTTTTCAAAGGACTTTTCTGACAAAATAGGATTTGACATAGTTTTTTATACTTTAAGATATAACTACGAATGTACGTACTTACCGCAATAAATGCAACGTACCTTTGGTAGAGTAAGCCTTATCCCTGAAATCGGTGTATTCGCAAACATAGATATACACGCCGGACGGACAGGGCTTTCCGAGGTAATTTCCATCCCAGCCGGTTTCAGAATTGGTTGTAAAAAACAGTTTTTCTCCCCAGCGATTAAATATGGTAAATGAATACGTTTTTAAACCGCCAGCGGCAGGAATAAACTTTTCATTTAAACCATTGGCATCCGGACTAAAGGCATTGGGAATGTAAACCACCGGCTCGAAGAAAACGCGGATGTCGTTGCTCCAGGATTCTCTTTTCAAAGGTCCGTTTTCAATGGCCTTGATCCTGAAATATTGCCCATAGTGGTCTTTTCCATTGTCAAACGTTGCAGATTGTGGTGAAAAATACGTTCCGTAAAGACTGTAACCTGTTTTATTCTCGAGCAGTCTGTACAATTCATAGCGCTCAACACCGTTGGGCCAGCCCAGGTAATCCGTAAAGTTCAACGACATGCTGAAAGGACCTGTTTTATTACCCTTCAACAAAACATCGGTATTTGAATTGCTGTAAATACTGTCACCACACAAATTCACAATCACCGCACGGTATTCATAGCTGAAACTATCCGGAATGGCTGATTTATCTTCAAAAACCGAATCTGAAGGATTTGCCGTACCTACTGTTCCGAAAGTGCCACCTCCCCTTATTTTTCGCTGAATAATGATGGTGTTATTATATCTGGGCGCATTGAGCAGGGTGTAATAAACCTGCACCGGCTTATCTTCTCCGGGAGGCGGATTAACTGTAACCAGACGGCTGAAAACTGCTGGATTGTCTATAAACACATTTCGCCTTACAGTATCGCCCACACAGCTGAAACTGCTGGTTTCAACCACCCACACCCTGTTGTTTTGCTGCCCACTCCAATCTATACGAACAGAAGCATCAGAAGCACCCGGTGCCGGATTAAAAACACCTCCGGTATTACCCCATGAATAGTTGCTTCCAGTAAAACCATTAACAGCATAGATATAGCCTGTCAAACGCGGATAACAAATTACATCATTTCCGGCAATGGCTGTAGTTTTGGGCCTGGGATGAATAACTAGCTGCGTATCCAGCCAGGGACCAATACAACCAAAGGGACTGGTTTCGCGCACCCTTACCGTGAAGGTTCCAAACGTATCCCCTGAAAAGGATATACGGTTACTGCCCTGCCCGGAAAAGGCAATTCCGTTTAATTCCCATTCATAGGTTGAACCCAAAAAACCCGAAAGGCTGAACTGAACCTGAGTGCGGGTCTGGCAAAAATCAAAATTGCCACTGATAGGAATGGTATTGGGATAAGGCCATAAATTCACCAATCTCGCCCTGACAGGTGACAAACAAGGTAAGCCGGACACGGAATCAAAAGCAGTTGCCTGAACACCTACGGAGCCTATTCCCGTGCCCCCCCAGTCCACAACAATCTTTGCGGTATTTTGTCCTGAAACAATTGTACCGCCTGTTACAATCCAGGTATAGGTTTCTCCGTTTATCCGGTTAATTGAATACGTTTCATTTTGGCTGAATGCGCACAGACTGGTATCGCCTTGCGGTAACTGTCCGGCCAGTGCGTGATTTTTAACCACCCTTAACTTCACTGTATCCCCAACACAGCCGAATTTATTTACTTCCTGGACATTTACAAAACCATTACCTAACCCACCCCAATTAATCAAAATTACAGATCCCATTGCGCCGGCTGATTGAATTCCTCCGTCAATACTCCATTGATAAACGGACCCGGGGGTTGGCGGAAGGACTCTGTATTCTATGTTTCTGTTATTCGGACAAACGGAAATCGGCCCTGTCAAGGGTGGAGTATTGGGAAAAGATACAAAAACAAATTGCGTATCAGGTAAACTGCGACAACCTAAAGCATTTACAACTGTCAGCGACACCCATCCGTTACCCTGGTTGTTCCAGCGAACGGTTACCACCGGCAAAACAGCACTGCCAAGTATGTTACCACCCGACACAGACCACTGATAGGTAATTCCCGTAACAGGATTGGTACTAAAGGAAGATGTACTGTTCAGACAAACGGTATCGGCACCTGTTACACTAGGTTTGGATGGTGAGGGAGACAAGGAAACATTTAATACTCGTGGCCCTACACGGCAGCCATTTTTACTAATGATGAACAACTCCAACCTTCCTGAGGTTGCTGAACCCCAGTCAATAAGTACCGAATTGAGCACAGAATCGCCTTGAATTGTGCCGCCCGTCACACGCCACAAATAGGTGTTTCCCGCTCCGGGCGAAGTTGCATTGTAACGCACCCCTTTGGTGTTTTGACAAACCTGAGTCGGTCCTGTGGGATTCTCGCTTGGACTGAACGGCCTCACATAAATAAGAACGTTTTCATTGATAAATTTTGAAGGACAGCCGTTGTCATACGCTTCAAAAGTCACCCGGTAGGGTTCAGAACGTGCATGGCCGCAATCTGTTTTCCAGCAAAATTTAGCCGTGGTGGTTTTTACACCAGAGGAAGGGTCCGGGGTAATGGTGGCTTTGGTGCCGGTGAAACCATTTGACCCTGTGAATATATCACTGTAGGCTTTGAGTGTAATCACATCACGCGGGTCCGCATCTGTGGCCGTAACATCCCTGCAAATCAATTCTCCGGCTTCCACAAACCAGCTATTGCTGCCTCCCTGATAACTAAGGCGGGGCTTATTATTGGGTTTGCAATTGATTACCAAAATTTGCAAATCCTGCCTGATGGTAGATATGGGAATACCATTTCTCCATTCGGTAACTTCTATCGCCACAGCAAATCGACCTGTATTGCGTGACAGATAGGTAGTGAGTCCGTTAAAGGCATCAATCTGTGCAATACCACCTGCACCGAAAGGAGCAGTGGCACTAAACCCACTTCTGTATTCCACAGCAGGAAAAGATGTCATTGTGGAAGGACAGTTATCAAAAATGGGTGTTGTACCTGAGGCCCCCTGCCAGGGTGTTACAAACCGGTATGAGAGGGAATCTCCGTCGGGATCAATGGTGCGGTTGCGAATGGTGGTGGTATCGTTTGCACACATGAATGGAATGGGCATATCCTGAAACACAGGCGAACTGTTTCTCAAAGAAGAGGCCGGAATAAAACCATAATAAGTCTGACCCTGGTATGGTGTTCCGGAATTATCATCCCTCAGGTTGTTTTGGGTGTTTCGGCAACAACGCTCCCATTTGAGGTGATAACCTGTATTATTGTTGGGAAGTGTGATGGTAGTTTCATAAATCCCTTGATCCAAACAAGCACTTTTCACTTCAGGACAATTGGTATTTCCAACAGGATTGACTTTTTGAGAACGAATAAGATTAATGGTTCTGGAATCAAAATAGGACCGATTCGAATTGTAGACGCACAAGGTTATTTGTTTGTCAAACGGTACCTCATTGTCGGTATTGTCATTAATACAATCTCGGTACACATACAGGGTTACGCGATATTGTGAGCTACTCCCGTTGGTACCGATAAAACGGTATGTGAGATAACCTCCCACCAGGTGTGTAGCTGCAAGCGGAATTACTGACAATAATGTCAGCATAAAAACCACGATCCACTTGACAGAAAACCTCACCTTTTTCCTTTTACACAAATATAGACAAGAATTGTGCCTCTTTTGTTGTGCTGAAGTCATGGAAAATGACAATACCTTACTTTTGCAGTATGTTTTACAAACCGGACTGTCTTCATTTTCTTGGCCACATCCCCTGCAAGCCTCACAAAAAATCAGGATATCACTGTTCAGATTGTCCGGCATACACCAAAATCGAGAAGCGCATTCTCATCATAAAACTGGGTGCCATAGGCGATGTAATCCGCACCACACCGCTGATTACCCGATACAAAGCGCTGTATCCGAATGCCAAATTTACCTGGATAACCCTCTCCCCTGATATTTTGCCTGCCGGCGAAATTCATGAAATCTTGAAACTGAATACTGAGGCTGTTCTTCAGGTTCAGCATACCGACTGGGATATAGCCATCAACCTGGACAAGGAAAAAGAAGCCGGGGCGCTGTTAAAATCGGTAAACGCAAAGGAAAAATTCGGCTACATACTGAAAGACGGAGCCATACAGCCGGTGAATGAACTGGCCAACCACAAATTTAAAACCGGCCTGTTTGATGATGTGAGCAAAGCCAACACCAAAAACTACTGCACCGAAATTTTTGAACTGTGTGGTATGGAATATGGCGGTGAGCCCTATTTACTGGATAACCACGCAGATAAAGGTTTTGTGTGGAACCTGGACCGCAGCAAACCGATAATTGGACTGAATACCGGCTGCGGTGACCGATGGACCACACGGCTGTGGAGCATTGAAAAATGGGTAGACCTGGCCAAAAGCCTTCAAAACAGGGGTTTTCGTGTATTGTTGCTGGGAGGTGCTCAGGAGCATGAACGCAATGTTCAGATACAGCAAGCATCCGGAGCAGATTATCTCGGTCATTATTCACTCAAGCAATTCATTAACCTCATAGACCAATGCGATCTGGTAGTGACTCAGGTTACCATGGGCATGCACCTCACCCTGGGATTGCGCAAGAAAATTGTGCTAATGAACAACATCTTCAATCCCCACGAGTTTGATTTGTTTGGCAAAGGGAAAATCGTATCGCCGGCCAAGGCTTGTAAGTGTTTTTACAAAGGAAGCTGCGTTGATGGAACGAGCTGTATGGAAACGCTGGAACCTTCTGTGGTATTGAAAGCCGTAGATGAAGTGATGTCTTTATAGTTTCTCTTTCCCATTTCAGAAAAAACCCCTATTTTT
>CAZVJY010000008.1:0-121989 GCA_964626685.1 uncultured Flavobacteriaceae bacterium | reverse complement strand
TCGCCAAAACCCACGCGCTGAAACTCGGACTCGGTTTCGGCATAGCGGGCCGAGGTTTGGTGGGCCTGCTGCATAAAATCTGCAGTCACATAATTGAGGGTATACACACCTGTATCCAATATATTTTGCAGGGTGTGGCGCTGTACGCCATCCGGGGCCGGACGGCTGATGAGCCCCAGCAACGCAGGATTGGCGCCCAAATGAATGAGGGAATTGAAAATGGCGAGATTGGTTTGTCCGCCCGCCGATTTGGTTCCTACCAACACGGCTTGCCTGTAACCGGCTAGGGAATTGATGAAGGTGGTGCGGTAGCGCTGCTCTAACTGCTCTATTTGCTGCTGGTGAATGTGCATGGTTTTAGTTGTTTTTGTACAATTGCTTCTCTACCTTTTTCCAATAGGCGAAAAACGAGGGAAAATAGCCGGTTACTTCGGGCACAATCCAGTCGCGGGGTTCTTCGGTTCCTTTATAGTGTTGGTTGAAGGGATGCTCTTTGAAATGAATGTTCATTGCGCCGTATTGCGAAACCAATTCTTGAAAGGAACCCACAAAAACCTTCATGCCGGGAATGTTTTGGGCCTGCGCCAGCAAGAAGTTGATACAGTTGCTGCTGACGGGATATTGCGCAAAAAATGCTGGTTCCAACAGTAAAACGCGGTTGCCGGACTCATCTCTGTGCCACAGCGGATCGAGGTTGTGGTAGTTATAAATAAATGTGGGCAATGATGCATCAATGGCAATGGATTCCGATGCAGGAAGCCGGGTTTGTAATGGTAAGTTTTCGGTTGGTAACAACACTTCCGGTACAGGCATCTGAGCCAGGTTTTCGTAGGTTGTATCGAGAAAAGTGTCGCTTTGTGCGGTTCCTGTGTAGCGGTTGATGTTTTCCTGGTTGGCGAAATATTTTTTGCTGCTATTCGCCCCGGCGACCCATTGCCAGCTGCAGGCGTTGCTTGCCCAGTCACCATCGAGCAAATGATAATACATCCACCTGGCGGGCTGCAGCCAGTGGGATTGTCCCACATTGCAAACCAAAGATGCCGTGTACATGCGGCAATGGTTGTGCATGTAGCCGGTCTGGTACAGTTCATTGACAGCGGCATCGATTCCCTGAATACCGGTGGCGGCATTGATTACAACAGACGGCATTTTACGATGAAGCACTGGTAGCTGTGGCTGTCGGATATCTTCGTTCAGGTTTTTATGCTGCCCCACACGCTGGAAATAATCGCGCCAGCATAGCTCTTTCACCAATGATTCTATTTGCGGGAGTTTGTAGCCCCGTTTAAGCACATTCTCCAATATATGCCTGGTGCTGATGACACCACGGGAAATGTAAGGAGACAGCCGGGTAACAGCCCCATTGATGTAATTGCGCGATTTTCCGTAGGCAATGGGATCGATGGTTTCGATTTTCCGTAAAACCTCGTCGTAGTTTGCGGTAAATGGGGTTTGCATTAGCGTTTGCTGATTTTATTGCCCGAAATGATTCTCTGGCGGTTGCATTTGAACCTGTCAATTTCAGGATTGCGCTTTTGTGCGTGCTTCTGGCTTACACCGGTATTTACCCGTTTGCGCCAAAGGTTGAAACTGCTGCGCTTGAGCTCCCTGCGCATGAGGGCAATAACCCGCGATTCAGACAACCCAAACTGGGCTTCGATGGCTTCAAAAGGCGTGCGGTCTTCCCAGGCCATCTCGATAATGCGATCAAGCTCCGTTTCACTCAATGCTATACCCAAATATTTCTTCTTTTCCATTTTACGCTTACTTCCGAACCCTGAGCCAGTATAACAGACGAAGGCAGGGCATTGTTCAGAAATTCGAATTCGGGACCGTAGAAAGCCCCAAAATCGCATTGAATGTGATACTTATTCACGGGATGGATGCGCCAGCGCGGATGTTGCACTTCATACTCCTGCGTGTGTTGTTCGCCAATGCGGGTATAGCCGTAATAATGTTCAAATATGAACTCTTCCTGGCTGCCGGGTAGCATTTCATGGGTTTGGTCAGATGCATTGACCTGTATTTCGTTCCAACTGCCGTTTACTTTCCATTCGTACTGTATTCGTTTTTCAGCTCTCTCTTCTGAAATGCGATGCCGCGTAGGAATGGCCGTGTAATGCTCTCTATAGAGGAAATTGGCCATCCAGGCAACAGGCTTGTAAGGCACGGTTTCATTGACAAACACCACACCCCGCCTTATCCTTCCTTCCTCGGTTCTTTTCACATAAAACCGCAGGTTTACCTCTTCAAACGAACCCATGAAAGGAATGGGAATGCCAAACAGGCGTGTGTTTTTAAACATAAATCCCACCAGACTGACTAAAGCTTCACCTTCAAACAAATCCAGCTCAACACCGGCCGGCAAATATGATTTAAGCACCTCAGGCGGCACTGCATAATTGGCCATAATCAGGTTTTCCCAGCGGGCAGTGAGGAAGGTTTTGAACATTGAAAAGGGAACAACACCCCTACCAAATTGTTTGGCATCAGATCTGTTAAAACCTAACAGAAAATTTCATTACCAGAAAAAGTCTTAATCGGTGTTAGATTGACAAATCCTTTACACGACGGTATATCTCCATACCCACTTTCTTTGCACCTTTGGGTGTGTTGTGAAACAAGTCATAAAAATCTGTTTCCTCCCAATCCTGCGCATGGGTCAGATCAACCAACAAACTGCCGCTGCATTTTTTTCTTATTGACGCATTTACCCTGTTTAACAGATGGTAAAAGTCAACCCCGTTATACGGATGATTTTCAATAAACTGCACATTTGAAATACCCATAACTTTCCCTGATTTATCAAACCTGAACATGAGACTAGGTTGCAAGACAAATATGGGAATGGCACCCATTTTTCGGGCATGTGCCATCAATACAGAGAGCCTCTTTTCAAATCCTGCAATGTTCTTTTCATACAATTCAAATAATGGTTTTGAAGCTATGCCCTCATAAGTATAGGTAAGTTTAGCAAAATCTGTTTTTGTGTGACCAATTCTATTCTTTTGGGTGCGAAACCAGCCCCGTGTTTTTCTTAACAGATTGTACAATACGGATTTATCTTTCAGCTTTTCAAGAAATTCACCGGATCCACGGAGACTTGCAACAGCGCTGTCTGTAATGGCATCAAAACGCGAGTCGTCTTTAATTCTGTAAAAATCATTAATACCAATATAAAACAGCACATACTTTGGTTTCAGCTTTGGGACCATCGGAAACCAGATTTCAAAATTTTTAATATGACCAATGGTTGACTGCCCGTCAACACCGGCATTACCCACAACCACATCCCTCCCATTCTGTCTGAATTGTTTTTCCAGAATATCCTGCCAGGTTTCGCCATCATGGATGCAACGCTGATCAGTGGTGCTTCCGCCGATGGTAAGTATATCAATTTCCTCAGGCTTATTGAAACAACGCTGTCCTCTGATACCATAAACATCCCTTGAATATTGTACGGTGAGCGGTTTTTTAGTATATAAATCGGTTTGGTACGCGTATTTCCTATCCCTGATAATGCTCAGGTTCTTTAGGTTGTTTTCTTTACTGAACCAGCCTCCAAAAATCAATTCAATCAGAACAAGGCCTGCTGTTAAAATCAAAAGGTTAATGCCTATGATCTTAAATAGCCTTTTCACGATAAAAAATCTAATTATCTAAATCTTGACCCCATGCAGCCAACTCTTCTTCGCTCCACAATCCTGGGAAGAAAATGCGCCGTTGGTATTTGGGATGCATGTATTTCTGCCAGTCGCTGCCTCCGGTAGCTTCGGCGTTTCCAAGATACTTCCGTGCTGCGTTTAAATGCGCCATTACCCAGGTTACATTGACGGTATAATCATAGTGGCGCATGGCTTTCACCAATGTTTCATCCCTGCGCTCCGATTCCGGAAGAGACTTATACATATGCCACAAATTAACGCTGCGGTTCTTCTCAATAAAGTCCAGAAATTCAGCCTTGTATTTTTTCTCAAAGTTGCGCAACAGCGCATTCTTTTCGCCTGTATGGTAGTTTTTACCTGCCGCCTGCCAATACAAATGTTCATAGGCGTTTTCGGTATCTGTGACATCAAACCCTTTGCGGTAGCGTGCATCCACCAGATTGACAATATCAGTGCTGGCAAACTCAATCATACGGTACTGGGCACTTTGAAATCCGCTTGCGGGTGTGAGCGTATCGCGAAACTTCATGTACTGCTCCTTTTCCATACCATCACCCATGATGCTGAAGGATTGCGAGAGCATATCAAAATAACGGCTAATCCTATCCAGATGTACCGCAAATTTTGCGGTATTTAGGCCGGATTCCTTCACCTGCGCTATTTCCCAAAGCACCATTTTGAATAGCAGTTCATTGATTTGGTGATACATAATAAACACCATTTCATCGGGCAGATTGGTGCGCTTTACCTGCAATCCCAGCAAGGCTTCCACCTGAATATAATCCCAGTAGGTTATGGGTTCGGCATGCAATAATCCGCTTAAGTGCACATCGGGATTCTGCCCCATGGCTTTGTACTTTTCATCAATGGCTTTGAGCAGCTCTTCCCTGTTCATTAAAATTAGTTTAAGGATATTTTGGGCAAACCTATTTCTGCGGTATTGTAAATCATAAGGCCATGAATCTGTGGCCGCATGAAAGGCATAATGGGCATTTGGCCCAGTATTTCCATCACTTCCATTTCATCCTCGGCTTCTATATGACACCACCAGCGGGTTCTGTCCTCGCTCACGGCATAGGTAAGTATCTTTTCTTCAGAAAATAGTCGCTGCACCACCTGCATGTGCTCAGGGATTAGCTGCATAAACTCCGGTGTAAGTTCCGGGATATCGCTTTCTACAATAAAAACTGCCATGGTTTATGCCGACAAAGTTAATTGATGAAGCGCATCCGCTGTTTTGGTCTGCCCGGTAATATTGCCTGCAAAATTCTTATTTTCATTCACCAGATAGGACTTGAGTTCTGTTTTTTCTATTTCTGAAAATATGTTCAGCATTTCAAGTACCCGCTGAGCAACATTGTATTGCGGCCCCATGCGTCCATCATCGATTTTAATACAAACGCCAAGCCCTTTTTGAGGAATGGCCATACTGTAAACCCCGTCCGCTCCGGTTTTCCCAATTACTTTGCCTTTCGCTACGCGCATCAAATCGGTGCAGTAGCGTTTGGTTCCGGCTACCATCTCGGGATAAGTGGTAACTGCTTCGCGAATGAGTGCACAAGCCCTGATAATGTTGTCATCGCCAAATTTTTCGGGAAACAACAGGTTTTTGTAAGCAATGGCCTGATTGATTACTGGCATGGCAAAAATTGGTGCAGAGCATCCGTCAAGTCCTGTAGTAAGATCTGACTCTTCCATTTCGTGAAACAGTGCCGTAATGCGCTTTATCTCCTTGTGCAAAGGATGTTCAGCTGATAAATAATCTTCGGTTGAAACACTGTGATACTTGCACCATGCCAGAAACCCGCTGTGCTTGCCACTGCAGTTATTGTGTATGGCTCCGGGCTCCTGATTGGCTTTGATTAAAGACACAAAATCTTTTTTGTGCGTAGGTTGCTGAGCTCCACACCCGAGGTATTCCTCTCCCAGCCCTATCTTGGCAAGAATTCCCCTTGCAGTTTCCACATGCATTGTTTCACCATTGTGACTGCCGCACATCAGTGCCAATTCTTTCAGTGTAAATCCAAAATGATCGTAAGCACCTGAGGTAATCAAAGGAATATGCTGAAACAGCTTTAGAGCAGAACGCGGATAACAAACCTGCTGCACATCGCCTACTGAAGCTATTATAACACCTTCATTATCTACCACGCACACAACACCACGGTGAAAACTTTCTACAATACCGCCGCGGGTATGATTTACTAAAACTGGATTGGTCTCCGGATTCACGCTTTACTTTGTTCTAACTGGTGTTGCGCCAGCAGATACAACACTGCCATGCGCACAGCCACACCATTTTCAACTTGCTGTAAAATAATACTGTTGTTGCCATCGGCCACCTCGCTGCTTATTTCCACGCCCCTGTTAATGGGTCCGGGGTGCATGATAACAATTTCCTTATCCAGCTGATTCAGGATGCTTTGATTCAAACCAAACTGGATGCTGTATTCGCGCAGGCTGGGAAAATATTTGATATCCTGTCTTTCCAGCTGTATGCGAAGCATATTGGCTACATCGCACCACTGCAATGCGTTTGCAAGATTGTGCTCTACCTTCACTCCGAGATTTGCAATATGTCTTGGTATCAAGGTTTTAGGACCGCACACCATCACATCGGCGCCCAGTTTCTGCAGACAGAATATATTACTAAGTGCCACCCGACTGTGAAGAATATCGCCCACAATCACGACTTTTTTGCCATACACCGATCCCAGTTTTTCACGTATGGAATAGGCGTCTAGCAAGGCCTGGGTGGGATGTTCGTGGGTACCGTCTCCGGCATTTACAATCTGTGCATTTACATGACGGGCCAAAAACATGCATGCTCCCGGGGCGGGATGCCGCATCACGAGCATATCCACCTTCATGCTCAGGATATTGTTCACCGTATCAATGAGGGTTTCCCCCTTTTTCACGGATGAGGTTGAGCTGGAAAAATTTACGATATCGGCGCCAAGCCGTTTTTCGGCCAGTTCAAAGGAAACCCTTGTACGGGTAGAGTTTTCGAAAAAAAGATTTGCTACCGTAAAATCGCGCAGCGACGGGGTTTTCTTCACCGGGCTGTTGAGCAGTTGTTTAAAATTGTCGGCCGTTTCAAAAATCTGCTGTATGCTTTCTTCCGATAGCCCTTTGATTCCGAGTAGATGTTTGAGTGTTGCAGGCATCTGTTATCCTTTATTGGGCAATAGCCAGGTTTGATTTTGGTTGGAATTCCATTCTACTTTTACGTATTCGCCTGTGCTTCGGCTGTCAACCACAACACCGCTGTAATCAGCTGCAATTGGGAGTTCGCGGTTGTAGCGCCTGTCTACCAGCACCATAAGTTCTACCCTGGCTGGCCTGCCAAAATTGATAAGGGCATCAATGCCGGCGCGGATGCTGCGACCGGTAAAGAGCACATCATCCACCAGAATAATATTCAGGTTTTCGGTACTGAAATCAATCTTACTTGGGCGTGGCATGTGAATCTCGCCCCTACGAATATCATCGCGGAAGAAGGTATTGTCCAGTTCGCCGTATCGGGCTTTGTGATCCGGCTTCAGTTCATTCAGTTTTTGTATGAGAATCCTGGAAAGCTCGACACCACGTGGCTGCAGCCCGATAATGGCGCATTTTTCAAGATTGCCATGCTGCTCGGTCAACTGCAGTACAAACCTTCTGATGATCAGCTCGGTCTGTCGGTGGTTGAGGAGAATTTTGGCTTCCATTAATTTTCAGACAGCGAAAGTATGATATTGAATTCTTCTTTACTTAGCTTTATTACAGAAAGTCGGCTTTGCTTGATGAGCCCAATTTGTGAAAGTCGGTTGTCTGCCTTTATTTGGGCCAGTGTTACCGGTTTTTTTAACTTGCTGTGCGGTTTCACATCCACTACTACCCACTGGGTTTCGTCGGTTGTAGGGTCCTGGTAATGCTCCTTGATAACTTCTGCAATACCCACAACTTCCTTGCCCTCATTGCTATGGTAAAACAGGCATAGATCGCCCTTTTTCATATCGCGGAGGTTGTTTCTAGCCTGAAAATTGCGGACACCATCCCAGAAAGTGGATTGGTCTTTTTCAAATTGTGACCAGCTATATTTGAAGGGTTCAGACTTTATAAGCCAGTGGTTCACATTGGCAAAGATATAAATAATACTTAATATAATCATAACCAGGCATCAGGATTGCCAAAATTGAAAATTTATTTTGCTTTTTTTTGCCATGTTTCTTGACATTCAGAAAAAGTATTGTTAATTTAACCGCCCAATTTTTGATACATTTTTTAACAACAGGTTTTGTTTGCAATCGTTGATATAGAAACCACAGGCGGCAACCCACTCTATTCGGGCATAACCGAAATATGCGCTGTTATTACCGACGGGAGCAAGGTAATTCAGGTATATGAAACCCTGCTGAATCCAGGCTATACCATTCCGCGAAACATCATGGCACTGACAGGAATCTCTCAGGAAATGACCGCAAAAGCGCCTGTATTTGCAGAAATAGCCGCACAACTATACCATCTTTTGCACGACAAAATCTTTGTGGCCCACAACGTCAATTTTGACCTGGGCTTCATTCAGAATGAATTTTCAAAAGCCGGTTTCTCATTTCATCCTCCGAAACTTTGCACTGTTAAGCTTTCCCGAAAAGCTTTTCCTGGCAGACGCAGCTATAGTTTGGGTAACATTTGCAGCGAAATGGGCATTGGAATTCAAAACCGCCACAGAGCGGGGGGCGATGCTTTTGCTACAACCGAACTTTTCAATCAGTGCCTGAATCAGCTGGGCCATGCCGAAGTGCTGAAAATGGCAAGATCCACCCAAAGAAAAATCACTGTTCCTCCGGCACTGAATGAAGAAGAAATCAACAACCTGCCTGATGCCACCGGGGTATATTTTTTCAAGGACCAAACCGGCAAAATCCTTTATACCGGAAAGGCCAACAACATTCAAAAACGGGTGAAACAGCACTTCGATGTAAAGCGTGGAAAAACTGCCCTGCAACTGGAACGTATACACAAAATCGACTACCAGCTTTGCGGCAACGAACTGCTTTCCCTTCTCACAGAAGCCCACGTAATTCATACCCACTGGCCGGAATGGAATGTCAGCGGCAAGCATGTAGGAAATCGCTATGCTATTTATCGCTTTCCTACCCAAAGCGGCTACCAGCGGTTGCAAACAGAGAAGTTCCGAAAGGGAAGTTTATCAGGAATACCGTTCCCAAGATTCAGGGATGCCAAGCAAACCCTGGGCAGAATGCTGCACGAACACGATATATGTCCGGTGCTCGCCAGAAGCCATGGAAGATGCTACGTCCCCGGATGTTACTGCGAAAACCCTTCCGATGAATCTATTGCCACGCACAACCAACGTGTGGAAGAAGCCATGATGAACCTGCAGGAACAAAAAAACCGTTTACTGGTAAAAGGTGTCGGAAGAAAAACAGGCGAAAAAGCCATTATCCTCATTGAAAACGGAGCTGTAGCCGGATGGGGATTTGCCGAAGAACACGCACCGGAGAAAGAAATGGTAACCTGCATAGATCCCAAGCCGGATATTCCCGAAACCCGCGCCATTATTGCCGGATTTTTAAGACAGGCCAAAACAGAAGAAAGAATTCCTTATCAAATAATTCCCCTCAATTGAATTTAATGCACAAATTATGAATACCTATCTGAAAGAAAACATCAAACTACTGAGAAAAAGACGCAAGCGCAGCCAGGAAGAAGTGGCCAAATCGCTTAACATTACCCGTTCTGCCTACAACAGCTATGAAAACGGGGTGGCCGAACCCGGTATAGGCCTGCTGCTGAGGCTTTCCGAATTTTTCCAGATAAACCTTGACAAACTGGTTCGTGTGGATCTATCAGCATTGCCGGAGAGTCAAATCAGCCAGCTTGAAAAAGGCATGGACCTGGATTTGAACGGAACACGCCTCAGGGTGCTGGCCACCACTGTAAATGAAGAAAACGAAGAAAATGTAGAACTGGTGCCTTTAAAAGCAAAGGCAGGCTACACCACCGGTTTTGCCGATCCCGAATTCATCCGGGTACTCCCCTCCTTCAATATGCCTTTTCTGAATGCCAACCGAAAATACCGCGCTTTTCAAATCAGTGGCGACAGCATGCCCCCGGTGGTGGATGGCGCGCTGGTTACCGGAGAATATCTGCAGGACTGGAACACTATTAAGAATGGCAACCCATATATCATCGTGACGCAAGATGAAGGCATTGTATTTAAAGTAGTTTACAACCATATATATCAGGACGGTTCGTTGCTGCTTTGCAGCACCAATACGGCATATGAACCCTATCCAGTAAAGATCTCCGATGTTCTGGAAGTGTGGAAATTCGTAAATTATATCAACCCGAAATTCATGGAACCCAAAAGCCAGGACATGGATGATATCGGACCGGCATTGCGGGTTATTCAGCGCGAAGTGGGCATGATTAAAGAAAAAGTGAAAAGCATTGAAGAAAAGCTGTAAGTCATGAAAAACAGAAAATGTGCAAATGAGCCGAAACCAATTGCTGAACTCATCAAAACAGTACTCCAGCAAGCTAGTTTCAAGGGTTAAAAGCCCTACCAGAATTTCATGGGTAATTATTATCTTTGCAGCCATAAATGGGTCAGTCCGCAACTATGAATTTTACCAAAGAACAATACCTGCAGTGGTACAAAACCATGATGCTGGTGCGCAGATTTGAAGAAAAAGCTGCTCAGCTATACGGTCAGCAAAAAATCAAGGGTTTTTGCCACCTCTACATTGGCCAGGAAGCCATAGTAGCAGGTATGGTGACCGCTACGACCAAAGATGACAAATTTATCACTGCATACCGTGATCACGGCCACGCACTTGCGCTGGGCGTATCTGCCAATGCAGTAATGGCCGAGTTGTACGGAAAAGCAACCGGTTGTAGCGGTGGAAAAGGTGGCAGTATGCATATGTTCAGCAAGGAACACAACTTTGTTGGCGGACATGGTATCGTAGGGGGACAGATTCCTCTGGGCGCCGGTATAGCCCTTGCCGAACAATACAACGGAACGAAAAACATATGCGTGTGTTTCTTCGGCGATGGAGCTGTAAGACAAGGTGCACTTCACGAAACTTTCAATATGGCTATGCTCTGGAAACTACCTGTTATTTTCATTTGTGAAAACAATGAATATGCCATGGGAACCAGTGTGGCGCGCACTACCAACGTTCTTGATATTTATAAAATCGGTGCTGCTTATGACATGCCCAGCTATCAGGTAGACGGCATGAAATGCGAGACCGTTCATGATGCCATTCAAAATGCCGCGGAAAAAGCCAGGAACGGAGAAGGTCCTACCTTCCTTGAAATTAAAACGTACCGTTACAGAGGCCATAGTATGAGTGACCCTGCCACATACAGAAGCAAGGAAGAAGTAGCGGACTACAAGAAAATTGACCCCATTGAAACCACCAAAGCCAGTATCATAGAAAAAGGTTTTGCTACAGAGGCAGAGCTCGATAAAATTGAAGAACTTATTATGGCTGAAGTGGATGAATCCGTTACTTTCTCAGAAAATTCTCCTTACCCTGACCCTGCCGATTTATTCAGGCATGTCTATGTAGAAGACGATTATCCCTACATAACAGATTGATGTCGCTTGTCTTTCCATGAATTTTAAGTAATTTCGCACTTTCATATTAAAATGGCCACCGTATTTAACAGTAATTCAGTAAAAGAATTCTATGCCAATAACAAAAGGGTAGTTACCCTGGCAGGTAGCAGCATAATTGGTGTTGTTACCATCACATTGTTCTGGAATCTATACTGGCACCCGCTTAGAGAATCCAAAGCAGCTGCTCAACTTGCCCCTCTTCACCATTATTTCGAAAAAGATTCATTTGAGGTGGTACTGAAGGGCATCAAAGGCAAAAAAATGATGACTGCTCCTGAAATTGCTGATAGCTATTTCCTGACAGAAAAAGGGAAAGAAGCCGCTTTGATGGCAGGTATTGCCTACATGCAGACCGGTAAATTTGAAAAAGCCATATCCTACCTTGATAAAGCAGAACCCAAAGATCAGTTTTTGAGTGGAGCCGTACTGAGTGCAAAGGCCTCCTGCTATGCTGAACTCGGCAAGCTTGAAAAAGCCGCAGGAATTTATGAGGAAGCCGGAAAAAAATCCAGCAGCGATTTCTCTGCACAGTACTGGAAAAATGCAGGTATTCATTATGAGCAGGCTGAATCCTATGGAAAAGCACTGGAATGTTACGAAAAGGTAAAATTCGAATACAGTGCTTCACCTGAAGCCTCAGATATTGATAAGTTAATTTACAAAATGAAGGCCCTCAAGGGTGACTTCAATCCCTAAGCCGTTGTGGCAACTGCATCTTTTTCTTCAGGTCAATTTCCCTACATCTTACATCCGGAAAATTTAAAAATCGGAGTAGTAGTTGCAGAGTGGAATAAACACATAACCGAAAAATTACTTAAAGGTGCGCTTACTGCACTTCAGGAAAACCACTTCACTCCATCGCAAATCCAAGTGCTGCATGTACCCGGATCATTTGAATTACCTCATGGCGCACAGTTACTTTTTGATAAGGGCTGTGATGCTGTAATTTGCCTGGGTTGCGTTATTCAGGGCGATACACCGCATTTTGATTATGTATGCCAGGCTGCTGCTGAAGGAATCCTTCACACTGGCCTTGATGCAAAAAAACCATGCGTATTTGGTGTTATCACGACCCTCACTGAAGAACAAGCTCAGGACAGAGCTGGCGGAAAACATGGAAACAAAGGAGCTGAAGCAGCGCTAACGGCTTGCTGGATGATTGCAGGCAAACAACATTTGAACCAATAACATTGTAATTAATTCTGTATACACTTGGAACACCAACAAGACAATGAATCGTTGACCGTAAAAAAAGGCACGAACCAACCTGCGGAAAACTATGAGGCGCAGCTAACGGTGGCTGAACAGCTCATCGACCATTCTGAAGAAGCCCATGAAGACCACACGGATTACTCCGAGCTGGAAAAATCTGAAATTCTTAAAAAGGCCGAAGAACTCATCTACAGCCCTGATGTGCGCAAAGCCCAGGAAACGCTCAACCGTCTTAGGGATGCTATGGATGCCAAGATTTTGGCTGAAAGGCCGTTACAAATCAAAGCATGGGTGGAAGCAGGTCATGATGCACGTGACTTCAAACCCGCTGCTGATGAGGCAAAACAGGCGTTAAACAGTGTTTTACAAAAATTCAGGGAACGCCGTGAAGAAGAACGCAAACGTGCAGAAGAAGAAAAACTGGGGAACCTGAAGAAAAAACAGGCAGTACTGGAGGACATTCGTGAACTTGCAGAATCAGAAGAACAGGCTAATTCCCTGAATAAAATGCGCGACCTCATGAAAATGTGGCGCGAGATCAGACAAGTTCCAAAAGAGTTTCAGGATGAACTCTATACCCGCTATAAGTTCTACGTCGACAAATTTTACGATAACCTTTCACTTTTCAATGAACTTAAGGAACTTGACCGTGAAAAGAACCTGGAATATAAAATTGAACTGATTAAAAAGGCTGAGGCACTCGGAGAAGAAAAGAACATTCGCAAGGCACTCATCACCCTTAATAAAATTCATGAAGATTGGCGTAATGCAGGACCGGTTCGAAAAGAGGTTAGTGATGAACTTTGGCAGCGTTTCAAGAATGTAAGTGACGTCATTATTCAGCGAAACAAGGAGCGTCAGGAAGAAATTGACCGTAAAAGACAGGAAAACCTCAGTATCAAATTGCTGCTGGTAGAAAAATCGGAGGCTGTTATTGCGGTTTGGCCAACAGCAGGCAAAGAATGGTCAGCCCTTGGGAAGGAACTGGACGCATTGCTGGAAGAATGGAAGAAAACAGGTCCTGTACCGGCGCAAAATAACCAGGAGATTTGGGACAGATTTTCGTCTGCCCGTCAGCAGTTTTTTGCAGCACGCCGTGAGTTTTTCAAAAATATTAATGCGGGAAGGGAAGATAACCTGAAACGCAAAATCGAACTGTGTGAAAAAGCAGAATCCCTAATGAATCACGAACAGTTTCAGGAAACTTCGGAAAAACTCAACGAGCTTCAGGACCAATGGAAGAAAATTGGCCCTGTTCCCGATGCCAATAACGACGAAGTATGGAAACGCTTCCGTGCTGCTTTTGACCATTTCTATGCCAGAAAAAATGCGTGGATGAAACAGCGCCGAGAGGAAGATAAAATCGGAATTGCTGTGAAGGAAGCCATCATTGCCGACATGAAAAAACTGCTTGAGCAGGAAAATGCCGATAATGTATTCCCAAAACTAAAAGAATGTCAGCAGCGCTGGGCAAGCAGCGGTTTTGTGAGTGGTAAAGCCTATTTCAATCTGCAAAAAGAATACCGTGAAATCGGCGATGTGCTGTTTGCAAAATTCAAGCGCAACAATGACAACATGAAGCAGCAGGTAATGAAAGAGCACTATGCCGGTTTGGCTGGCCGCTCTGACGGGAAAAACCAACTGCAAACAGAAGAGCGAAAAGTAAAAGACCGTATAAAAAAGGCTCAGGAAGAACTCGCCACCATTGAAAACAACAAAAGTTTCTTTGCCATGAGCAAGAATGCCGAGGCTGTTCTAAAGCAATTCGACAGCAACATACAGAAATTACAGGAACAAATTGTCCGTTTGGAAAAGGAACTTGCCGTAATCCGAAACACCAAACAAGGCAATGCTCAATGAACTGTATAGGACGATTGACTATTTAGAGTACCTGCTCGTTTCAGATACTAGACACGGTACGCATTCCCCTTTCGTATACCGATTGCTTGAGGACGTTTTTTACGTAAAAAACAACAACCCCATTTGGGATGGTATTGAGCAAATCCGAAAGGAAATGTTACAGTCAAAGTCCAGGATTGAGTTACTCGATCTTGGCAGTGGCAACCGAAGCGGATTGCGAAAGCTTAGCGAAATCACGCACAGAACCGCAAGAGGCGCCAAATATGGAAGGTTGCTTCACAGGCTTCTGGCTCATTTTCAGCCGCAGCATTGTATTGAGTTGGGCACAGGAACCGGTATTACTGCCTTGTACCAGGCTTCGGCATTGAAGTATGGGCAGTTGCTACACACCATTGAAGGTGCACCGGCACTGTGTGAAATTGCAAAATTCAATGCGGAAAGGTGCGGCCTTTCCGAGCAAATTCAAGTACACAAGGGGGATTTTGCCGAAATCCTCCCACCACTATTACAGCATCTTCAGCAACTGGACTACGCCTACATCGATGGAAATCACACCTTCGAAGCAACCACCCGCTATTTTGAATGGATGCTTCCCTACCTGCATACACAGAGCATTCTGGTTTTTGACGATATCTACTGGAATGAAGAAATGAGAAACGCATGGGCCTTTATCAAAAATCATGCTTCCGTTACCGTTACCATCGATATATTTGCATTCGGGGTTGTTTTTTTCCGTCCGGAGCAAGCTAAAGAACATTTTAAAATCAGATATTGAGCCTGCAGTTTGAACATAGCATCAGGGTTCGTTACGCAGAGTGCGACCGAATGGGTTTTGTGCACCACAGTGCCTATGTCCTCTACTTTGAGGAAGCACGCACAGAAGCCATGCGCAGCATGGGATTAAACTACAAAGAAATGGAGGATGCAGGAATTATTATGCCGGTTCGTTCCTTCAATATCGCGTTTAAAAAAGCCGGGCGCTATGATGATCTTCTGAAAATTATTGTTAAGGTTACAGAAAAACCCGCAGTGCGGTGTCATTTCGAATACCATACCTACAATCAGGACGGAGAACACCTAAACTCTGGCTTTACCGAACTTTTCTTTGTAAAAAAAGATAGCCTAAGACCCACGCCCCTACCCGCATATTTTGCCGGTGTTATTGAAAAACATTTTCAACCATGAGCCGGTTTTACAGAAACTACACCAAAGAAGAAACCGCGGATGACGAATACAAGGAAAATCCTGTGGTGGCCAGCGACGGAAAAATCAATCGCTGGCTTAAAAGAAAAACTTTGCGCGGTTTTGAAGGACACAGCCTTTACGATGTAGGAAAGTATTTCCTCAACAGCCTGTTTAAGGAAGATTTGAACCTTCGTGCCTCCAGTCTCAGCTTCAACTATTTCCTTTCCCTCTTCCCCACCCTAATTTTTATCCTTACACTTATTGCCTCTTTACCGGTAAAAGGGGTAAAATCCAGACTCATCAGCGAACTGCGTTTACTCCTTCCTGAGAGCACATGGAAAGAAATCTCTTCTACCATCTATGAATTGCTGAACCATCAGAACAGCGGTCTGTTATCCTTGGGTTTTATTATGGCCCTGTATTTTTCAAGCAATGCGTTTCACTCACTCATAAACAGTTTCAACCGCAGGCTACCTGAAAAAGTGAAAAGAAACTGGCTGCAAAACCGAATCCAGGCAGTTGGATTAACCGTTCTGGTGGGCATTATGGTTGTGGTAGCTCTGATTTTTCTTACCTGGATGTTTCAGCTGGCCGCATACATGCAAAAACATGACTGGTTTGGATTACCGTTGTGGATGTTCCTGATTACACTAATTGAATATACACTGCTGGCTGCGATGATTTTCACTGCTATCAGCAGTTTTTACCATTTTGGCCCGGCCCATAAACACAAATGGAGTTTCATTTCTCCAGGCAGTGTTTTTGCAGGAACCATGAGCATTCTCAGCACCTATTTTTTCAGCTTGTATGTAAACAACTTTGATGCATACAACAAAATATACGGCTCAATCGGTGCCATCATTGCACTCATGGTTCTTATCTACATCAACTGCCTTGTGGTGATTGTTGGTTTTGAACTCAACACCAGTATCGATAAAGCCAGAATTACAAAAAAAAGAATGGAAACCCCTTAGGATTCTATTTGATAAAAATCTTCTCTACAGTACCTGCACCCAGTTCGGCATTGATGGCCTCCAGCAACATAAACCTGCGGTAAAACATCTCGTTTTTCAATGGTGCATTATCAAATGTTACATACAGGGTTTTATTTATCAGCTTTATTTCGGAAGTATGTTTTGAGATAAGCGGACCAGTAATTTTCTCCCAAGCATTAACCAGCCGCACCTCAGTAATCTTCTGGGTAAGCCTATACTTCTTGAACATAGCTTCAATCACAGCCGATATATTGTTGTCTTTGTTATCCACGTGCCAGTTTACTCCTTTTGTATCCGTATGCAAAATAAACCAGCAGACCTATTCCAAACCAAATGAAAAACCAGAACCAGTTATTGGCTGACATTCCTGTGAGTAAATAGCCACAAGTAGCAAGCCCAAGCACCGGAATAAGATTCCAGTTTTTCCAGATAGCAAGCACAGCCAAAACAACCATTAGCAGCCAGTAACCACCCATAACAGGATCATCGGCCTGCTTGTAGAAAAACGCAGGAGACAGCATCAATATCAACAACTGAACCAGCAATAAAACCAAAGGAAAATAGATTGGTTTGATAAAAGGCAAATGGAATGCTCCATTGATCTTTTCTTTTCGGGGCAGCAGCAACACACCACCACAAACCAGCACAAAAGCAAACAGAGTCCCGATGCTGGTAAAATCAAGAACAAACTTTTCATCTGTAAACAGAATTGGTACACCCACTACCAGGCCGGTAACAATGGTACTAAAGGCCGGTGTTTTGTATTTTGCATGCACCTCCGAAAACTTTTTGGGCAACAAACCATCCCGACTCATGCTCATCCAGATGCGGGGTTGTCCCATCTGAAATACCAACAGCACACTCGCCATGGCAACCACTGCGCTAATGCTAACCAGATATTCAAGCCATACAATTCCTTTATACTGCAAAACGGTGGCAAGCGGATCGTCAACCCCCAAAAGTTTGTAGGGCATCATTCCGGTAAGTACCAGTGAAATAAGAATATACAAAACAGTGCAAACCAACAAGGAGTAAAACATCCCCCTGGGCAGATTGCGCTGTGGATCTTTGGTTTCTTCAGCCATGGTACTCACTGCGTCAAAACCAATAAAGGTAAAGAATACGGCAGACACACCTGCCATAACGCCACCGAAACCTTCAGGCATGAAAGGCTTAAAATTGGCCGTATCTACATAAAAAAAACCAACCCCGATTACCAGCACAATTACCAGTATTTTAACAACCACCATGATATTGGAAGCATTACGGCTCTCTTTAACACCCGTGAATACCAGCCAGGTTATGAGAACATTGATTAGCAAAGCCGGTAGATCAAGGATTATACGCAGCCCCATAACTACAGGGGCCGTATTCCATGCCAGTATTTCCCTTGATTGCATATCTGCTGAAGACATTTTTGCTGCCGCAGAACAAGATGCATAATCTGTGGTAATCCATGCCGGCATGTGCACTCCGATGTTTTCCATCAGGTGGGTAAAGTAACCCGACCAACTAAAAGCAACATAGATGTTGCCTATGCTATATTCCATCAGCAGAGCCCAGCCTATAATCCAGGCAAACAGTTCACCAAAAGAAGCATAGGCATAGGTATATGCACTGCCGGCAACCGGAATGCGCGAGGAGAATTCGGCATAACACATAGCGGCAAACCCACAGGCAATGGCACAGATTATAAACAAGAAGATCACGCCCGGCCCGCCGGAAGCACAGGCCTGCCCCACTGAACTAAAAATACCTCCGCCAATAATGGCTGCTATTCCCAGCATGGTAAGGTCCCGCACCCCAAGTACACGGTGAAGTGCATGGCCTTCTTCCTGCGAAAAATCACGCTTTGTGCGTCTGATATTATGCCAGAATTGCTGTAACATCTTCTACTGCGATATTACCTCTAAAATTCGGGTAATTGCGTTTTAAAATTTGATTTTTTTTGTGTATTTTCGTATTTAGGTGCGCAATATTTATGCATGGTGTTTTGCTTTGCTGATGCTTTTAAGCAGTGGCAGTATGCAACTTGTGCTGCATAGTTGCCCGGGCAGTGGCGTTTTTGTATTTACCGATTGCGGCATGCATGAATCCGGAGATAGCCATGATATGCCCGAGTGCTGCAAAAAGAAGTTACCAGTCAAAAAACAAAAACAGGATTGTGGCAATTGTGAAGATTACTTTGTTTTCAGTATTACGCCAAAATTTGGCAGCGTCACCAACACAGAAGTGGGCGAACCTCCGCTAGCAGCACTGGAAAAACACACCTCCTACCTGATTGAACCGTCGGAACTATATTCCTGTTCATTTATTGAAAACAGAAAGGAACTGCCTCCGAAACTTCTCCATTATCAAGCTATACACTGTGCCTGGCTGATTTAGCATTTCATTCTTTAACCGGTTTTCCCAAAATAAGGGACTGAAAACGTATCTACCACAAAACCAAAAGAATGAATAAAAACATGAAAAACCTTGTTATTATAACCCTGGCTGCCCTGACCATGTCCTTTGGCAAGCCACCAAAATATGAAACTGTTTCTTTTATTGTAGAAGGCACATGTAATATGTGCAAAGACCGCATTGAAGAAGCCCTGGACAAACGCGGTATCCGCAAGGCTACCTATAAGCAAGAAGAGAAAACGCTCACCGTAGTATTCAATCCTAAAAAACTGGAATTGATACAGCTGCACAATTTGGTTGCCATTGCCGGCCATGATACCGAACTGGTAAAAGCCAGCGACGCAGCGTACATGGCCCTTCCCGATTGCTGCCGATACAGAGAGGGGGCAAAATGCGACCACTGACGGGATTTTTCCTGCTCGTTGCTGCCTCATACCCACCTAAATTACATGCCCAGACTGACACAACACAACCGCGTAACGAGGTAGAAGTAACCGGCGACAAAAAAGGTATTACAGGCGGTAAAGGCATTCAAAAATCAGAAATCCTCACGGAAAACGAGTTTAAAAAAGCCGCATGCTGTACACTCAGTGAGAGTTTTGAAACCACCAATACCCTGGAAGTAAGCAATGCAGACGGGGTAAGCGGCATCAGGCAAATTGAAATGTTGGGGCTTGCCGGTAAATACGTGCATATGAGCCAGTCCAACATGCCCTCGGTGCGCGGCTTGTCTGTATTAACAGGACTCAGCCACATTCCGGGACCTATGGTATCAGCAGTTCACCTCTCCAAAGGAACCGGCAGCGTAACCGAAGGCTTTGAAGGTTTAACAGGCGGAATAAACTACGCACTGAAACAGGAGCCCACCGAACCTAAACTGTTCTTGAATGCATACCTGAACAACCAATTACGGGGTGAAGTGAACATGATTTCAAAACAGCGAATCAACCACCGAACCTTCAACCATGCTTTCATGCATTACGGAGGTCAGTGGAAAACCATGGATTTTGGTGGTGACGGTTTTACCGACATGCCTCTCTCTAACCGTATATTTATCGGTAACCAAGTTTCACGGTATAACGATAAAAACGAATGGATTATCGGTTTTAGCCATGTTACTGATGACAGGCGCGGTGGTGATTTGCACGCTTTCATGCACAAGGAACCGGAAAATGATGTCTTTCGTTTTAAAATGCAAGAACAAAAAACGGATGTGTGGGGCAAATTCGGTATTTTCCTGAATAAGGAAGCAACCAAAAGTATCGGTCAAATTTTTCACCTAAACCGCCAGCAAACCCATTCTTTGCTAAGTAACCTTAGAGACAGACATTATGAAGGAAAGCAGTTAAGCCTGTTTTACAGTGCTATCTACGCCACACCCGACAAAAAACCCATCAGTACACGAAGTGGTGTAAACGTTTTGATTGACAAGGTGGCTGAAACGCTCTCTGATTCCGGACATACACTCTTTAATCCGTCAAGAAAAGAGCAAAACTTCGGCGCCTTTTCAGAATGGGTGTTTAAATCCGGTGAAAGCAGCCTGGTGCTTGGCCTCAGATCGGATTACAACAACCTTTTCGGCTGGCTTATTACACCCAGAATCCATGCCAAATGGGAGATTGACGAAAAAGGGAAAATGCTTCATTTTCAAATGGGACGTGGGGTGAGAACGCCCTGGGTTCTGGCAGAACATTTACCCTTATTTATAAGCAACCGAAACATCCATATAATTGACTACCGAAATGATGGTGCATACGGGCAGCGAAGAGAAGACGCCATTAACACCGGCCTAAGCCTCACACTGCCTTTCAGGTTGTTTGGCTATCCTGCCAAATTCATAACGGATGCATTTCACACCCGTTTTCTCCACCTGATTGGCGCAGACCGGGACCAGCGACCGGATTTGATTGTCATTGGTAAAATTGACCAAAGCCGATACAATGCCATTCAAACCGATTTGCAATTGCAACCACACAGAAGAGTAGAACTGAGATTAAGCTATCGTTACATCGAGAACCTTCTGTGGCTGGGCGGAAGGATGAGGCAGCAACCATTGTTATCTAAACATAGATTTGTAGGCGTATTAAGCGCAAAAAACCGTAAAAAGTGGTATATAGATGCCATTTTTCAGTGGAACAGCCCCAAAAGGCTGCCGGAAACCATCAGCCTGCCAGAAAATGATCAAATGCCGGCATGGAGTCCGTCATATGCCATTGTCAATCTTCAAATCAGGAAGGATTTTGGCAAAAAATGGGAGTGGTACGCTGGTGCTGAGAATTTGTTGAATGTTGTTCAGAAAAATCCGGTGCTTTCCGCATCAAATCCACAACAACCATGGTTTGATGCCGCATATGCCTGGGGGCCGGTAAACGGCGTAAACGCATACACAGGATTCCGATTGAAAATCAGATAACCTGCCTTATTCAAGGCTTTTTTGAATCTTCTCGCTTTGAGGGGTTTTACCGTAAACGTAGTAATCAATCCAGCTACGGACCAGTTCTGAAAGATACTCCTCCACCACGACTCTAAAACGCTCTTTGTTCTTATCAGTCATAGGGCTGGCACCCGCTATGTTCTGAACATCTGACTTTTCAAAAATGCCATTTTTGAAGGTGATTTTTGCCATTGCAACATCATCGCCACAGGTAGCATAAAAGTGAATGGGGGTTTTGTCTGATGGGAATAAACAAATATCTATTCCTCTGTATTCCAGTAAAACAATCTGGGAAGTTTTAACTACGGTAGCCGTTGTATCCATGATCCGCTTAAACGAATAAATACCGTATCAAAGATAAATATTTTTTTAAACAAAACGTATAATGTTTATATTATTTTTTAAACAAAACAGGAATTGCGGCAGATATTTCCATGTACAAACGCTGCCAATCCGGGTGGTTTTCAAGCAGTTCGGATTGCATTTCGATGCTGTTGTAATCAGCCCTAATTGCAGGACCAGTCTGCGCCAGTTTGGGGTCTATATGCTGTAGTTTCTGAACAGTCTGGGTAATTATAGGCAACAGCATATGTGGATTAAGCTTACTTGCTGAAAGCACTTCCCCGGCAAATACAAACATGGCATTGCTGAAATTATTGGCAATAACTGCTGCCAGGTGTGCAGTCTGTCGTTCCTGCAATCCGCTGATCAATGGACTGGAACCGGCATTTTGAAAAAACTGCATTAAAACCTGTTGAAGTTCCAGAATTTCGGTTTCTATAAAAACCGGAACATCTTTCCAAACGGAAGGCACCTGCAAAGAAAAGGTTTGCATGGGCCAGCAGACTGCCTCACAAGCCTGAAAAAGCGGCTGCATACCGCTACAGTGCACTACCATTGAAAACCGCTGCTTCAGGGTTCTAGCTGCTGATTCGAGAAATCTGTCCGGTATGCACAGAAAAATACCGGCACTTGTATCAGAATGGGTTTCAAAATCAAAAACCGGCTTTAGCGTTACTGAGGCAGAATTTCTGCTTAGCCAGCCGCCGAATTCAAATTCAGATGATTGCTGCAGCAATTGCCCAAGGGCATTGCCCATATTCCCTGTTCCGGCGATATACCACTTACGCGGCAGCATTTTGTTTAACCCTGTATACCACAGCCATGGCAAAACCGATAACCATAATAATGGTGCCTGCCCAAACCAGGTTAATCCAGGGGAATTCAATGGCTTTGATTACGATGTAGTTTTTCTGGGGTGTTCTTTCACCAGTTTTAATCAAAAAGCGCACTTTATCCGCTGGTTGCCCGGGTTCAGGAACTTCAATATTCACTATATCGGCAAGCACGCCCAATTCAGTGCTTATGGCCGGAATGGATGAAAAATTATTTTCGGTCAGATTCACAACAAACTTTGGAAACAAAACAGCTGAATCCTGCAGACGGACGGCTGTTATGCGCAGCTGCACTCCGGCACCTTCATCGCTATTGAAGCGTGTAACGCTGTCAATTCTAAGCTTAACTTTACCGGAAGAAGTAAGAATGGTTTCACCCGGAGCGGCAACCGTTTCCTGGAAATCACTGAAAGGCTCTTTCTTTTCCAGGCTGCTCTCATAATTCACATGGGTAAATATGTCTCGGCTGATATAATGCCGGGTACTGGGTTCGGCAAGCAAACCCATTTTGGGATTATTCTGTGTTTTTGGGTATAGGGAGAAACTGTCTGCCAGCGAACCGTCTTTATTGATTTTGGCAAAAAACACCCTGAAAAATTTATCAATGCTGTCATTGCCTTTACCCTGAATTACGTTCTGGTAAGTGGCGGTAAATTCTCCTAGTTGCACAGGCTGCTTCTGGTATAAGATTATATTTTCACGGTTAAACTTAACTGCCTTTTCATCAACCTTGCCGTCTTTATTCAGCTCTGAGGCAAAGCGAATACCTTCAGTGGAAGTTAATATCTTTTGGTTTACGGAAGAAACCAACACACCTACCAGCAAAATTCCAAAGCCGGCATGCGCTACGCTCCCGCCCCAGGCAAGCCATACCAGCTTCTGCTGATGACGCAGATACATTACATTGGCAACAAACAACATCACACCAACAAATAAAAACAGCAGATACTTTGGCTGACTGATTCCAAAATTCAGGTTTACCAACAGTGTAACAACCAAACTAATTACCGAAACCCATACCAGCTGTTTACCCAGTATTTTGGAATCTGTATCGCGCCAGCGGAAATACTGTCCAATAGCCATCAGAAGCATTACTGGCATAGCCAGCCAAATCTGAAAAGCATTGTATTCTTCCGGTTTTGCAGGGGCTTTACTGAAACCAAACAACTTATTAAACACAGGAATAGAAGTGGCTGAAAACACCTGAACGAGGGATAATATAAGGAACATGGCTCCAATAAACATCCAGAGTTCGCGGCTAAGCCAGCGTTCGTCATCCTGCTGCGTTCTTGTTCTTGCGTACAGCTGATAAATAAACCAGGAAAAAATACCAGTAAACACGACCACACCTGTCCATTTCATGATTTGGGTAAGCTGGGCCTGATTGCTTTTTCCGCCATACAGGGTCAGGAGGCTAAACAATACAACCAATCCTAAAAATCCCAGAATTACTGTCCATCTCAATTTTGCATTTTGCAAGGCAGACAGTACACTTAGCAGCATTAATGAAAGTAGTAGAATTAGCAACTGTCCGCTTAAACCCAGGTCGGTGAAAGAATGCACACTGGCTTCACCCAGAATGCCGCTTCGTGTAAGAAAAGTGGCATAGAGAACCAGCCAGAAACTCAGCTGAACCAGCAAATGGGCTGTAAATAAATGACGTCCGGTGCTTTTGGAAATGAGCAGCATGTGTGAAGCGGAAGCCATAATAAGCCATGGCATTAGGCTTGCGTTTTCCACCGGATCCCAAGCCCAGTAGCCGCCAAATGAGAGGCTCTCATAGGCCCAGAAACCTCCCATAATTATACCGGTACCAAGAATTCCCACACATACCAAACTCCAGGTTATTGCCGGGGCAATCCAGCCGCGGTCGTTATTTTTCCATAATCCTGCTATGCTGTAGGCAAACGGCACCATGGCGGTGGCAAAGCCCAGAAACAGTGTTGGCGGATGAATCACCATCCAGTAATTCTGTAACAATTGGTTCAGTCCATTCCCATCCTTGAAAATCTGAAGATAATTAGCTGGTCCGCCGACGGTTCCCATCACAGGTATTTGCAGAAAATCCGGTCTTTGCTCTCTTAGTAAATCAAAAGGACTGCTTCCGATGTGAACAGGCCAATCCGCACTGCCCTGGCCCAGACCCAGTAACATGGTACTTAAACCCAACTGAACAAAGGCAATGACTGCCATAACAGGGCTTTCCCAGACACCTGCTTTGCGAAGCAGAATCAATCCAAGCAAGGCATTCCAGAACATCCAAAGCAGAAAACTGCCCTCCTGGCCTTCCCAAAAACAGGAAATCATGTAATACACCGGTAGTGAATTGCTGCTGTGCCTCCAGGCATAGTAGTATTCGTAACGGTGTTTAAAAATAATCCAGAAAAGAATGGTAAAAATGGCAAGTACAGAAAAAGCCTGTACGTAAAACATCCTGCGGGCCCATCGCCTGTCAGACTGCAGTTCATTGTTTGCCGACCGATAATAAAACCAGGCCGCACCCAGTGAAGCAACCGTGCAAAGCACAATAAAAAACTGCCCCAGATTTCCAGGCCACAGCAGCTCTCCGTTAAATTGAATATTTTCCACTTTTTAACGGTTATTTACGGGTTCATCTTCATACTTACTCGGACATTTACTGAGTATGGAATTGGCTCTGAAATAATCTTCTTCCTGATAACCAATCAATACAAGCTTTTGACTGCGTTCCATGTCCTGAGGCTTGGGTTTTCCGTAAATCACTTTCATCTCTTTGCCCAGGCTGTCAACAGCCCAGAATTCAAGATAGTTTGGATCCTTTTGAGGATTGTATGAAACCGGCTTTTGCTTGTTGAGCTGACACACCACATGGTATTCCTTTCCCGGATTTTCTTTAGCCAATTCCTGCGCGTCTTTAAACGCAACATACTGGGTGGTGTTACCATATAAACTTACCACCGCTCCAATTCCGGCCGCTGCCATCAACAGCAAGATAATGTGTAATGGTTTCATGACTGATTATCCTTTTCTTTTTCCATTCGGCTTATTTTCCTGTCCAGGTAAACAAGATATGCAATAATTCCTGCGAATATGATTACCAGAACCGATGCAACGACGTTGAATTTTGCATTGCCGCGCATAGGACTGTTTTGAGCCAGCAGTGGTGAAGCACTGCAAAGCAAGAAGAGCAGTAATGTTTGGAAAATTGACCTTTTTTTCATATTTTAAATTTTCGAAAACTTTAATTTATTGATTCTGTACTGCAGCGATGCAATCCAGAGAAACAGCAATATCCAGCCTAACACAGCAGGATAAAAAAACAGCCGCATTGTATTATCCAGATCGTATTGGTTAAAACCAACGGTTCCGCCCGCACCGGGATGCAGGCTATCGCCGCTGAGTTTGGGCATAATTACGATTAAGGCAATAAATATAGGAAATACAAACAGGTTGTAAACGGCACTGATACGGGCTTTCTGGTAATCATCACGGATACCCGAGCGCAACAAGAGATAAGCACAATACATGAGCATGCCGATGGCTACTCCATTTAGTTTCGGATCGCGGGGCCACCAACTGTCCCAGGTTACACTTGCCCATACAGAGCCTGTAGCGCATCCCAAAAAACCTGCAAGTATGGCAACACGTATCAATGAATCACTGCGCATATCATAAATCAAATCCTGTTTTACCAGATACCTTGCCGAATACACGGCAGAAACCAGCAATAGCAATATCATACTAAACCACATGGGTACATGGTAGTAAAGGTTACGGATGCTTTCATTAAGTATGGGACGGTTGGGAAAAGCCATCACATGAACGTCTTTTTCATTTACACCCACAGATTCAGCATTGCTGCTGAATGTATCTTTGGTGGCTCGGGTAATGGAAACAGCCGAAGGAAAAGCCATCCAGCGACCATTGGCCAGCACATAGAGATTGCACATACCTTCGGGACCTGTTTTGCCCAGCCTTGGCATGAAATCAGCCTGTAAAACGCCCGAATTATAAGACAAACGGGTAGCTACAAATCCGTATTTACCGCCCAGCACAGCCTTTTCAGGCTTAAAATCATTCCCCGGATTGTAGATATCAATGTTCAGAACTGTGTTTGTATCAGAAAAAATATTAAGCTTGTCGACGCCCGTGATACCTGTTTTCAGGGGGATAAACAACCCTCCTACAAGTACATACACCAGCAAACAAACCCCAAATATTTTCCAGAAATGCTTTGCCATCACCCCTTCACTCCTGCTGATTTCCTGCGCTTGATCTCTTTTTCAATTAAGGAAAGCTCTCGCCCCATCTGACCTGCCACACTGCTATTTTCACTTGCCCTTCTGGTAAGGTAAGGGATGACGGCTTTAACCGGGCCATACGGCACGTATTTGCAAACATTGTATCCGGCGTTGCTAAGGTTGTAGGAAATATGATCGCTCATACCCAACAACTGACTGAACCATATGCGTTCGTCTGAACGATCAAGCTTCTTTTCTTCCATCAGCTCCATGAGATAGCGACTGCTGTTTTCATTGTGTGTCCCAGCGCAGATACTTACCTTTTCAATGTGATGAACGCAGTGTTTGAGTGCCTCATTGTAATCCCTGTCAGATGCTTCTTTATCGGGTTGGATCGGATCTGCATAGCTTCTTTCACCGGCCCGTTTGCGTTCTTTTTCCATGTAGGCACCGCGCACCAGTTTAAAACCCAGATACCACGTGGCGTCCACAATTTGCGTTTTTAGGTATTCCAGCCTGTCATGCCTGTAAAGCTGAATGGTATTGAAGACAATGGCACTTCGCGTATTATGGCGGCGGGCTGCATCCTCCGTCAGACGGTCAATAGCATCCTGAATCCAACTTTCTTCCGCATCTACAAAAATTCTCACCTGCTTTTCTTCCGCATAGCTGCAGATTTGATTGAAGCGGTTCACACCGCGCTGCCATTCTTCTTTTTCCTGTTCGGTAAGCGCCACGTGGCTGCTCATTTTTTCAAGCAGGGCGAAACGAATAATGCCGGTGGATTTAAATACTGAAAACGGAATGTGACTGTTATTGGCTGCCGCATCAATGGTTTTTAAAATTTCCGTGCAAGTCGCATTAAAATTATCTTCGCTCTCTTCACCCTCAACGGAGTAATCCAGTATGGTTCCGATTCCGGAAGCGGCAAGCCTGTCAATGGTTTTCCGGCATGTTTCAATATCCTCACCTCCACAAAACTGTTCAAAAATGGTGTTCTTGATAAGATTTTTGAAACCAAGGGCAATGGCAATACTTGCCATAGGTGGCCCGAGGGTTAGCAATCCGGGAAAGTTAAAACTCCTGAAAAGCAGGCGGGCTTTGCCCAAACCCGCATTCGACATATGTGCAAATGCGACTTCGGTATTGGAAAATTCAACGAGTGAATTTTGCATAATCATTTGTTACTGCAAAAGAACAACAGAAACCCCAAGGTTTATGCACAAATTAAACATAAAATGGTGAGTTGTTTTATCAGGGCAGCCTCAGCCCCAACTTATCAATCATCTCTTTCCACTCGGGGTTCTTTGACAGCATAAATTCAAGTTTTTCCTTCTCCGTATAGGGCTTTCTGTCTGTTATTTCTGCGGCCCCCTTCTCGATGCGCAAAGATTGAATCTGACCACCTGTTTTCTGGGAAACAAAACGAATAAAATCCATCCGAATATCTTCAATGGCATCCTGTTGCGCTGCCGATGCCACCGTTACAACCACATCATTTCCATTAAGTATGGGTGAAATTGCCTTCATGAGGCTGGATGCCCTTAACCCCACCGTCTGACTGAACTCAAGCCAATACTGACCAACTGATTCCTGGGTTACTGCTGCATTTTCCGCAACCTTCTGTTCCTCCTGGGGCGGCTCATCGTATGCAATCTCTGATTGTACCACAGAAATCTCTGCAATTTTATCCTCCTTTATAGCAAGATTGCGGTCTTCCTGTTTCTTTTGTTTGAAAGCTTCGAATCCTGATAACTGTATTCTGGATTCCTGTACTTTGGTTGCGAGTTTCTCGGTGGATTCAACCTCCCGGGGGGGAGCCTTATCATTTACCCTGCTTATGGGTTCAGGGCTTTTTTTTTTAATTCCTCCAGGGTTGCAACGGTGGAAATAAACGATTTGAGATTCGCCAGCTTCATGAGGGTAAGCTCGAGCAACAGCCTGGGATGACGACTGATTTTGTATTTCTCATCACACTCGTTCAGCAGATGCAGGCCATTAAGTATGAGAGAAAACCCCATAGCGGCTGCCTGCTCAGCATATTTTTGCCTGAAGTTATCCGACATATCAAGCAATGCGGCTGTTCGGCTGTCTTTGCAAACCGCCAGGTTGCGAAAATGTGCGGTAAGCCCGGATATAAACACCGACCCGTCGAACCCCCTGCGAATGATACTATCCAGCGCCAGTATACAACTGCCGGCATCGCCTTTAAGGAGCGCATCCGTAACTTCAAAATAAGTGTCGGCATCCAGTTCATTAAGAACTTCAACCGCCTTGGCATAGGTTAGTCCTCCATCGCTGTAGCTGACAAGCTGATCAAAAATCGAGAGCGCATCGCGTAATCCTCCGTCTGCCTTTCTTGCAATCAGGTGCAGGGCATCATCTTCAACCGAAACACTTTCTTTGTGCGCAATCTGCCTGAGATGGTCCACCATATCTCTTACCTCAATCCTGTTGAAGTTGAATACCTGACAGCGACTTAATATGGTAGGCAGAATTTTATGCTTCTCGGTGGTTGCAAGAATAAAGATGGCATAAGGTGGCGGTTCTTCCAACGTCTTCAGGAATGCATTGAAAGCACTCGCAGAAAGCATGTGCACCTCATCGATAATGTAAACCTTGTATTTGCCTACTTGCGGTGGAATCCTAACCTGATCCAGCAGGTTTCGCATGTCGTCCACCGAGTTGTTGCTTGCGGCATCCAGTTCGAAAATATTGAATGCGAAATCCTGTTTTGGATCTACTTCCCCGCCCTGGCTGTTGATGACTTTGGCCAGAATCCTGGCGCAGGTTGTTTTACCTACGCCTCTTGGTCCGGTAAACAAAAAGGCCTGAGCCAGCTTGTTGCTTTCAATTTCGCGCATCAGCGTATCAGCCACGTGCTTCTGCCCTACCACTGCATCGAAGTGGGTAGGACGATACTTGCGTGCCGAAACGATGTACTGCTCCATGAACCGATTGCAAAATAAATCGGAAGGCAGCAGGTTGACAAGGTTTGTGCATAAGTGATGAAAATAATTTTATTCGCCCAAAAATCGACCAAAGTCAGCATAACTGCACCCAAAACATCATAAACCTTTCGCATCTTTGTGACCACAAATTTTTCATGCGAATCATTTTAACAGGCATTTTGCTTATTACAGGCAATTTGCTTTCAGCGCAGACATACAATGCCGGGATCAATATACCGGTTTCCGGTAAAATGCAATCAGTCAAAGGCCAGGCGGTTTATCCTTGTTTCGTTAAATTTACATTATTAGCGGAAGATTCTTCCGTATTCAGAACACGGACGGATTCAGGTGGCTTTTTTCGCGTAAAACTGCCTGTTGCAGGCAGATACTTACTGAAAGCCACCGCAGAAGGTTATGAACCGCTCACCAGCACTTTTTCATTTGAGAACAATGGAGAATCCTACGATTTACGGATTCTTTACATGAAAGGAAGCGATACCGGAAAACTCAAAGAAGTGCTGATCGTTTCTGATGCATCGCCTGTAAGGCTAAAAGGAGATACCACAGAACATGCTGCTTCGGCATACAAGACCAATCCGGATGCCACTGCCGAGGACCTGGTTACCAAAATGCCGGGAATAACCAACAACAACGGGCAATTACAGGCGCAAGGTGAAAATGTAAAACAAGTGCTCGTAGACGGCAGACCCTTTTTTGGTGACGACCCCAATACGGTTCTCAGAAATATGCCGGCCGAGGTCATTGATAAAATTCAGGTTTTTGACCGCCGCAGCGATCAGGCTCAGGCTACCGGTTTTGATGATGGAAACACTTCCAAGACATTGAATATCATCACCCGTCAGCAGTTCAGAAACGGCACATTTGGCAGGGTTAACGGTGGTTACGGTACCGATGACCGGTATAAATTTTCAGGAAACGCAAACCGGTTCAAAGGAGCTGAAAGGTTTACGGTTCTCGGTGCAGTCAACAACATCAATGAACAAAATTTCAGTTCAGAAGATTTGATGGGTGTTATGGCCGGCAGCGGTGGAGGCGGAATGCGAGGCATGATGGGCATGATGGGCGGTGGTATGCGCCGACCCGGTGGCGGAAGCTATGGACCTCCATCCCCTTCAGACAATTTTTCTGTTGATCAGCGCAATGGAATTACCCAGACTGTAGCATTGGGGCTGAACTACAGCAACAAATGGAAAAAATCTGAACTGAGCTTTTCTTACTTTGCCAATTCAACAGAAAACAGCAATGTTTCGGGCACCAGAAGGTACTATGTGACCGGAAACGAAAATGGACTGTTATACAAAGAAACAAACAATGCCCTCACCCGCAACACCAACCACAGGTTGAATGCACGATGGGAATGGAAACCCGATTCCATGCGTAGTTTTCTGCTTACACCCAAAATCAGTGTGCAGCAAAACAAACCGGAAACCAATGTTTCCGGACTCAACACTGTGAACAATCTTTTGATAAACAGTACAGCCAATTTTTATAAGGCAAGCCTTACCGGTTATAATGCCAGCATGGGACTTCAGTACAATGTACGCTACAAGAAAAGAGGCCGTTCGCTGACCTTGAATGCTACACCCGGGCTGAGCGGCAACAATGGCAACAGCAGTTGGACAACAGCAACCGCGCAGAAGCTAGACACCATTCCTGTATTGTTTAACAATGTGAAGTCAGATCAGGACAGAGCTACCCTAACAGGAAACGGAAGCATTACATTCACTGAGCCAGCAGGTAAAAACGGTCTGTTAAGTTTTTCCATCAATGGCAATTTCAATAAAACCCAAAGCGACAGATTTACGAATGCGTTTGACAGCGCAACCCTCGAATATACCCGACCCGACACCTTGCTTTCCAACAACTTCAAAAGCCTTTACAGCAATGCCAGCGCTGGAGTTTCCTACCGATGGCAGAAAAGCAGGTGGAGCTGGAACATCAGTGTTAATGCGCAGCAGGCCTGGCTGAACAATGATCAACAGTTTCCTGCTGTCTACAGCCTGTCCAGGCCGTTCAGGAATATTCTTCCCGGCGGCATGCTTATGTACAAACCCAATGAGCGTGAAGGTTTACGCGTTTTTTACCGCTCATCTACCAATGCGCCATCCATAGATCAGTTGCAGGAAGTAGCCAACAACAGCAATCCACTGAATGTAAGTATCGGCAATAGCAACCTGCGTCAGGATTTCCAGCATGCACTTTTCAGCCGTTATTCTTGGGTCAATGTCAAAAAAGGCTCTTCTGTTTTCCTCATGATTTCAGGAACCCTGACTCAGGATTTCATAGGGAATACCACAACCATTGCATTTGAAGACACACAAATCGCAGGCACATCCATCTCACTTAGGCGCGGTGCTCAACTGATTCGACCTGAAAACCTGGATGGAAACCGTTCATTCAGAACATTTGCCAACTACAGCATTCCTGTCAAAAAACTGAAGTGCAATCTGAATATGAATGCCGGTGCATCCATTAGCCGGACACCCGGTAAAATAAATGATGTCTTAAATTATGCCCGCAATTTCACACCCAGCCTTGGGATTGTTATCAGCAGCAACATTTCCGAAAAAGTTGATTTTACCATTTCTTCCAATACGTCTGTCACAGATGTAAAAAACTCCCTGCAGACTTCGCTCAACAGCCGCTTCACCAATCAGAACAGCCGTTTCAGGATTCAGGCACAGCCCTGGAAAGGCCTGGTTGTGCAAACAGAAATAAACCATCAGATTTTCAAAGGTATTTCGGGCGGTTTCAACAACAATTTTCTGCTTTGGAATGCCGGAATCGGATATAAGTTTTCAAAGAAGAAAGCCGCTGAAATACGCTTTACCGCCTTTGATTTACTCAAGCAAAACAACAGTCTTTCAAGAAATATCACAGAAACATTTTATGAGGATGTTCAGACCAATGTGCTTCAGCGCTATTACATGGTCACTTTCACCTATAATCTAAGGGCATTCAAAATGCCGGAAGGAAAACCTGAGGAGCGCAAAATGTGGCACCCGCACTAATCCATGAGAAACGCCGCTCTATACCAGTGATTGATAAATTGAATTGAGCCTGTTTGCGATACCTGCAGCATCTATTTTTCTCAGAACATCTTCCCTGCCTGAAGCCATTTCTGCCTGATACTCAGGCGCAAGGCTTTCCAGCATGACGGCGGCAATTTCATCCGAGTTATTGGGCTTAAAATACCGTGCAGCATTACCGGCAATTTCTTTAAACACAGGTATTCCCGAAACTGCCATAGGCTTGCCGCATACAGCAGCCTCCGCCAGCGGTATGCCAAATCCCTCGAAAAAGCTGCAGTTCACCACCAGAGAGGCGCCGTAAACCAGAGAGTGCAAGGTTGAAAAACCGCAATCAACAAAAAAATGAACCCTGTCTGCCAGTTTTTCTGAATGAACATAGGACCGGCATTTTTCCAGAGTCTCGCCATCAGTGCCGGCAAGCACCAGGTGAAGATCGGTCTGCTTTTGAATTTTGGAAAAGGCCTCAATGAGCGTACCGTGATTTTTCCGCTGTGTAAAACTGCTCACGTAAAGTATGTATGGTGTTTTTACGGGTGATTCAGCTGCTTTCTCGTACCAACAGGAATCTACAGGCTGGTAAACTACTTTTATTCTGGTAGGGTCTACTTTGCAAAACAACTGAATATCGTTTGCCGTAGTTTCACTGGCAGCAACTATGATATCTGCATAGCGGGCAGCATAGCTGGTTTTAACATTGTATATCCAGCGATCGGCAAAACGATAATAATCCGGAAATCGTTTAAAAATGAGGTCGTGTATGGTAACTACAGTTTTTATTCCCGTACCCGCCAGCCCAACCGGTATTTCATTGCTAAGCCCGTGATACACCTGAATACCATTTTTTATAAGGTCATTTTTCATACCCATGAACCTCCAGAGAGCACCCTTGCTGCGGGCTTCTGCAATCTGTAAACCGGAATCGAGTGTCCGTCCTTCTTGACCGGGAGCAAAAAGCACATATCGGTTTTCGGGAATATTTTTCAGCAAAGCATCAACCACACTGCGGCTGTAATTCCCCAATCCTGTCCGGTTGTTGAAATAGCGCTTTGCATCAAACCCGATATTCATCAGACTGCAACGTTAAAATCGCGCAATGCATCATTGAGCGACGTTTTGGTGTCGGTACTTTCTTTTCGCTGTCCGATGATGAGGGCGCAGGGAACGTAGAAATCACCGCCGGTAAAGGTTTTCTTGATGGAACCAGGAATTACCACGCTGCGCGGAGGGATATAGCCACGGGGCAATTCCTTTCCGCTTTCTGCATCCATAATTTTGGTGCTCATAGTCAAGGTCAATCCAGCCCCAAGCACTGCCTGCCTGCCTACTCTAACGCCTTCAACCACAATGCAGCGAGAACCAATAAAACAATCATCTTCGATGATGACCGGTGCGGCCTGCACAGGCTCAAGCACACCACCAATGCCAACACCACCGCTTAAATGTACATTTTTACCTATCTGCGCGCAGCTACCTACGGTGGCCCAGGTATCCACCATGGTTCCCGAATCAACGTAGGCCCCAATGTTTACATAGGAAGGCATCATGATAACACCGGAAGCAAGGTAGGCACCATAGCGGGCTACAGCATGCGGTACTACCCTAACCCCCAAGGCAGCAAAACCCGTTTTCAATTTCATCTTATCATGAAATTCCATGGGGCCGGCGTGCACAGTTTCCATTTTACGGGTAGGGAAATACATAATTACCGCTTTTTTTATCCAGTCATTGTTTTGCCAATTTCCGTCAGAAAGCGGCTCAGCTACGCGCAACTCTCCCTTATCGAGTTTTTCGATAACCCACTCTATGGCTTCCACATATTCGGTTTGCTGCAATAAACTTCTGTTATTCCAGGCTTCCTCAATTAAATTCTTTGTATTTTGCATGAAAATAAATTCGGCCGCAAATTTGCAACCATATTTGCGAAGTACAAAGACAACCATGAGAAAACTGCTTCTGCTGCCCATTGCCTTCGGGTTATCCAGCTCCTCTCTTCTTTCACAGAACCAGGTATTGACAATCGAAGATTGTTTCAATCCTAAATTTTCCCCTTCAGGTCTGCGCGGTGTGCAGTGGATACCCAACAGTTCCCGATTCACCCAGATCAAAGGTAAAGTGCTGCTGTCAACCGACCCTGTTTCCCTTACCAGCGATACGCTTTTTACCCTGGAAAACCTTACAGCCCTTGTGGCTGCCGAAGGCGGAGATTTAAAATCCATGCCGGCACTGACCTGGAAATCAGAAAAAGAATGCTGGTTTATCAATAAAGGCAGGTTGTTTGTTTACAATACTTATGACAAAACCCTGATTACCAAGCGCAATTTCTCTGAGAATTTTGATGCAATTGAAATTGCAGAAAGCTCCTTAAATTCTGCTCTGGTTGAAAAAGACAATATCACCATTGTCACAGCCAGCGGGCCTCGCAGGATTACCCAAGATGGGGGAAACGGAATTGTATATGGACAGTCAGTACACCGCAACGAGTTTGGCATCAGCAAGGGGCTCTTTTGGAACAATGACGGGAATAAACTGGCATTTTACCGCATGGATGAAACCGGTGTAACGAAATATCCGCTCACCAACATTGAGAACGGACCTGCTAAAAACAGTTATATACGCTATCCCATGGCAGGCGACAGCAGCCATTCGGTAAAAGTGGGTGTTTACAATTGCCTAACCGAAGAAGTCGTTTATTTGAACACCGATGGCCCTTATGATCAGTATTTAACCAATATCGCATGGAGTCCGGACGGCCAATCCATCTATCTCGCGTGGGTAAACAGGGAACAAAACCACATGCAGCTCCGCAAATACAGGGTAAATGACGGCAAGCTTGAAAAGGTGGTTTACGAAGAAAAAAATGATAAATATGTAGAACCGGAACATCCACCCATTTTCATCCCTGAAGAAGACAGCAGGTGGCTCTGGATGAGCGAAAAGTCAGGATACAACCATATTTACCTGATGGATGATAATCGCGCACCCATTCAGCTTACCAAAGGAAACTGGGCCGTTACAGATTTTCTGGGATTCTCAAAAGATTATCAGGGTTTTTACTATGAAAGTACGCAGGAAAGCCCCCTGCAGAGGCATGTATATTTTTATAAATTCAGGGACAGGAATCCTAAACCACTAAAAATCACCAAAGGTGTTGGAACCCACAAAATCCTGCTCAATACCCATGCCGGAACATACATGGATGTTTACACATCTACCCAGGTTCCTCGCAGGTACAGTGTGTACCAGCTTGATGGTACATTGATCAATACTGTATTTGAAGGTCCAAATCCCCTATCCGACTACCAGATAGGAGATATTCGTATAGAACCGGTTGTCCTGGGCAACAATACTGCCCTTTACGGACGCCTGTTTTTACCACCTGATTTTGATCCTAAAAAGAAATATCCGCTTCTGGTATATGTTTACGGAGGACCTCATGCTCAAATGGTTACCGAAAGCTGGCTGGGTGGCGGTCCCCTGTGGATGGCCTACCTGGCGCAAAAAGGCGTAGTGGTTTATACCGTTGACAACCGCGGCAGTGCCCACCGCGGATTTGAATTTGAAAGTGCAACCCACCGTAAACTGGGCACCATTGAAATGAACGACCAGCTATTTGCCCTTCAACAACTGGTAAATCGGGGTTTTATTGACACCAACCGCATGGCTATACATGGCTGGAGTTTTGGCGGATTCATGACCACAACCCTCATGACCAGGGCTCCGGGCACATTCAAACTGGGTGTTGCAGGCGGCCCCGTAATTGATTGGAAATACTATGAAATCATGTATACGGAGCGTTATATGGATAAACCCTCCGAAAATCCGGAAGGATACAAAAAAGCCAACCTTTTAGGGTATGTAGATAAGTTGAAAGGCAAACTCATGCTCATACACGGAATGGATGACGATGTGGTGGTACCCCAGCACAGTTACATGTATTTGCAAGAGGCGGTTAAACAAATGAACACCAATGTGGATTTTTACCTATATCCCGGACACAAGCACAATGTGGTGGGGCCTGACCGTGCACACCTGTATAAAAAAATAACCAACTACATCCTGGAAAACCTGTGATTAACAGCCTTCAAATAGTTGAGTGTCCGCGCGATGCCATGCAAGGCATTAAAATCTTTATTCCTACTGAGGTAAAGGTAGACTACCTGAAAAAACTGCTGGCGTGCGGTTTTCACACCCTGGATTGCGGCAGTTTTGTAAATCCATCCGCAGTTCCTCAAATGGCAGATACTGCTGAAGTATTGAATGAAATTGGCCCATACAAAGGCGATACACGTCTACTGGTTATTGTTGCGAATGAGCGGGGTGCGGCAAGAGCCATTGCCTATCCCATGGTAAACTACCTGGGATACCCATTCAGCGTGAATGAAACTTTTCAACGGCGCAACACCAACAGCAGCACCACAGACGCATTCATTCGAATGCGCAAAATACACGAACTTGCTGCCATAGCCGGTAAAGAACTTGTGGTTTACATTAGCATGGCTTTTGGCAATCCCTACGGTGAGGAATACAACAGAGACAAAGTAATTGAATGGGCAGACAGAATTGTAAAGGAAGGCATTAAAACCATTAGTCTGGCCGATACGGTTGGCAAAGCAGAAACCGAAGATATCAGTTACTTATTCAGCACACTTTCAAATCGTCACCCCGGTGTTGTTTTCGGGGCCCATTTTCATGCCAGGCCGGATGCGTGGCAAGGCAAGGTGAAAGCTGCCTGGGATGCAGGCTGCCGCCGATTTGACAGCGCCATTTTGGGTTTTGGTGGATGCCCGTTTGCCAATGATGAACTTACCGGTAATATACCCACCGAAGGATTACTGGGCTGGATAAGCACTCACACAACCTCAGGCATTGATACAGGTGCCATTTCAAATGCCCTTTTGAGGGCCGCAGAAGCCTACAAGGGTAAATAATGGTTATCGTTTAAGGGTATTAAGCCTCTGAACAATATCCATGAGTCCTTCACGGTAATTTTTACCCACCGGAATTTCCTTGTTTCCTACCTTGATACTGCTGGTGTGAACAGAAATTATCTTGTCAATGGCAACGATAAAACTTCTGTGCACACGGATAAAGCGATCCTGAGGGAGCCCCTGTTCCATGTTTTTCATGGTTTGAAGCGTCACAATTCTTTTTTCATCTGATGTCCATATTTTCACGTAATCTGCAAATGCTTCTACCAGCCAGATATCGGTAAATGCCACTTTGAGCAATTTTCCGTCGCTTTTAACAAAAACCGAACCCTCACTAAGTTCAGTATTGTCTTTTTGAACTGACGTACGCAATTCAAAATACTCCTCCAGCCTTTTTACTGATTTTGCCAGCCGGTCAGGAGAAACCGGTTTTAACAAAAAGTCAAGCGCTTCCACCTCAAAAGCTTCGGCGGCATACTCCTGATGGGCCGTGGTAAACACAACCACACAACCATTTTCGGCAATGCTGCGGGCGAATTCAATCCCGCTTACTCCGGGCATGTTTATATCGCTGAAAACCACATGAACCTTATTGTTTTTAAGGTAATCCATCGCTTCCAGTGCATGGCTAAATGTTTTTTCCACTTTTAGCCCCGCATGCGCACCAAGTAAGGTTTGCATAACCTCAAGGGCAAGTGGCTCATCGTCTACACAGATACAACGCAATGTTTCTGACATATTATTAGGAATTTAATGCAAGTTTAACATGATATTCGGTTTCCCCATCCTTCACTTCCAATGTATATTTTTCGGGATATATGATATCCAGACGCTTTTTAAGATTTGCCATACCGATCCCGCCCTGTTCTTTTTCCGGCTCAACGATCCCCAAAGGCTTGGAATTAGCAATTTCAAATACAATCTGGGAGGCAGAAGCCTGCAGCTTTATTTTTATCCATGCATCAGAAATGGTATTGAATGCGCCGTGTTTTACACTGTTCTCCAAAAATGTCAGAAACAGCATCGGCTCAATCTGGGCATCGTTTAGTTCCCCTTCGGTTTCAAAATCAATCTCTGCCCTGCTGCCAAGCCGAATCTTTTCCAGGTCAATATAATCTTTCAGGTAAGCAACCTCTTTTGCCAAAGGCACCCTTCCATCTACAGCTTCGTAGAGCACATAACGAAGAATATTGCTCAAACGCAAAACCACTTCAGGTGCCAGATCGCTTTTTTTCAGGGTAAGTGCATACAGATTGTTAAGACAGTTAAAGAGGAAATGCGGATTAATCTGTGACTTTAAGAATTTAAGCTCTGTTTCCGTGTTGATTTGCTGCAAACGCCTCCTTGCCTGCTCCCCCTGATACCAGTTTTTTAGCAGTTTCAGCACCATACTCAAAACCACGCTGAACAAAACAGACAAGGCAATGAGAATGAAAAAATTCCAAGACCATACCATGTTTTTAAGGTCACGGTTGTTTACCAGCTTGTGAATAATGACAGAGATAGGAAATGCAGTAGCGGCAATAGTCAGAGTCAACACAACCACATACGTGACATATTGTCGGGTATACAGATACCTGTTTACAAAGTAATAATTATTGACGTAACTAACAGCCGCATGAAACGTGAGTATCAGACATGAAAACAAAAGCCATTCCCGGAGGTTTCGGCCAGGTTGAAGCGAGACAGCCACAATAAAGGCATACAGAAACCAGAAAAACAGATGATACAATCTGGATTGGTTTATGAACCGGTATGCGTAGTAAAAGATATTTTTAAGAAATGACAAGACCCTCGTTTATCGCCCCATAAACAAAGCCAGCAGACGAATGCCCCATTCCTTGTAAATACCTGCCTCTTCCACACTGGCTCCCAACACAGGATTTTCTTCCACCATTTCTTTTTGGGTATTGCTACTCTCCTGGCTGGAAAAATAGCTTTGTGCTGCCCAGAAACCCAGCAGATTCAGAATAAGGAGCACTAAAATCACCTTAAACTTTGCGGAAATACGCCTGGAAAGCAACATCTTCATTTCAAATATAGTTAATTTATTCTAAAAAAACCAATATCACCTACAATACATTAGACGCAAAAACCCGGCCAAAAGTTACTTGAAAACAAAAATTAATATTTCAGATATGTTTTAACTTGATTATACTGAAAGATCTGTCCCAGTTGTAGCAGACTGTCACATTGACTTTTGCTGCCTTTGCCAAAGGTTTGTTGCCCCGGCTGGTTGTGAAAGACCACTTCTGACCCTTTGGCAACAGCACCAAAACCGCTGTTGAAAATATATATGGCAGGGGCTTGCCTTCGCGGATCCAGTAGATTTTCGGAAAAGCGAAATTGCTTTTCACGGTTAAACAAAACTGCCTGATTCAGGGTTTCGGCAATATCGCACTGAGAAGCCACCTTTTCGGAAGCTTTGCGTCTCAAACTGGGATGCAAGGCTTCTCCCCAGAAAAAAAGCGGAATATGAAAATGTCCGGCCCTGTCAAACTGCGTTTCGGGATATCCCAAATCGCGTCCGTGATCAGCTACAAAAACGAATAAGGTATTTTTAAACCATGCCTTTTTGGCAGCTTCTTCCATAAACCTGCGTATACAATAGTCTGTGTATGCAATACTGTTTAGCAGTTCCTTCTGAGAAGTTTGAGCGCGGTAATAGGGGCCACCCGGAACATCATAAGGTTCGTGGCTGCTAAGGGTAAGTAATACATGAAAGAATGGCTTACTTGCCTGATTATTCAATGAAAGCAATTTCTTCAATGACCATGCATCGTGTGCACCCCATTTTGACGTGAGCTCATCCCTGTTAAAATCAGCCTGGTCTTTGATGGTATGAAAACCTGCAGCAAACAAATAGGAACGCATATTGGCAAAACCAAGATCTCCGCCATATACAAATCCGGTTTGGTAGCCTTTTTGACCAAACAACTTTGCAAGTGAAGGCAGTTTTGAAGCCTTGTCTGGCTCGTGTAATATGCTCTGCCAGGGTTGCCCATGCCAGCCCCCGATCACTGCAGCAAGTCCTTTGTCTGTTCTGTCACCCGATGCATAGGCCTTTTTCATTGAAAACCCGTTTTGTTGCAGGCTATCGAGAAAAGGCATGGCATTGTCTTTTTCTGTAAGGAACTTTGATCCGTATGCCGAGAAACTTTCAAGGATTATGATGCAAATATTGGGACTCGGATACTGTGAAATCGAGGAATTCGCGGTGTTATTTCCGTAATTATGTGACAGCCACACCTCATCGTATCCGGATTTGTTAAAATGATACTTTTCCGGATTAATCGTTTCATTTTTATTAACTAAAAAATACAGAAAATTCCAGCCGCTGTTAATGGCAGCCATATTGGCGGCCGGCTTGGCAGAAAACACCGCAACACTTTGGTTTATGGGAACATTGCCAAAGCCACCGCGAATGGCAATTCCAAACAACGCCATGGAAACAACGGACTTTCCCGCGGTGAAGAGATGCGCAGCAACCGTTTGTTTTGTTTTTGCAATACATTTGGATATGATAAAAAGCCAACGCAAGAAAAATATAGTAAACAATACCCAGCAGATTACAATACCCGTCCAACGCGCCTCTGAGGCAGAAGCAGCTGCCTCTTCAGGGCTGTAGAGATACTGCAGTGCCTGTCGGTTAAATTTGGTCCCCCATACTGCAAACAATTCTGCATCGGCCAGGCTGATGATGAGCGAAACCTGCATAAAAAGCACCCCAACAAACAAGAACAACATTCTTGCGGTCAACTGATGAACCGACCTGCCAATCCAGAAAACAAGAATACTAAATACCATGAAGTAGGAAATAAATGCCAGATCCAATGGAAAACCGGATAGATAAGATTGCAGGATTTCTGCAGCAGACAGGTGGTGATATGCACCCTTTAGCACCAGGAATAAAGTCCGGCCGGTCCACTGAAGAACCAAAGCCCAGAGCCACACTTTCAGGGAAAAAGAAAAAAACCCGATCAATGCCGGGTTTTTCAAATATCTATGCAAAGTGGTATTTTTCAATTCAGTTTTACAAACCTGCAGGTCAGCCCTTGTGCTGAAACCTTGATTGTATACATACCGTCAGGTAAATCTGTCAAATCCAGCATGCTGCCTTTCATTTTTTTCTGAACAATCCTTCCATCAGCAGAAATAACAATCACTTCCTGGTTTTGGGGTACGCCTGCAAGATGCATAATACCTCGGGTAGGATTGGGATAAACACGAACTCCCGAATTCCGGGCAATCACTGAATTATCATTGCTTGCTACCACAATATAATTGGCGCGGGTAAGACTTCCAGCGCCGTTGGCATTGGTTGCCACCAGCTTAACTGTGTAGGACCCTGAAGCAGAAAAACGCACAACAGGAAACTGACTGGTTGAATCAGTACCGGATACATAGGTAAAGTTGCGCGGTGTTATCGTCCAATCCCATTTGGTTGGGGTGTTTCCGCTCATATCAATCAGCTGCGCATTTTCATTGATTGCCAGCATGGTTTTTAAGGCAACAAAACTGGCAGCAGGTTTGGCTGAGGAGTTTGTACTAACGTTGATATAATTGTTGCGAGTGAGTGGAACATTACCGGAGGGATTGAAAGCCGTGAGTGTCACATTGTAAGAGCCCGTAGCCGTGAATGTGACATAGATAGCGGTATCTGTCAGCTTACCACCGGCCTGAATGGTGTAGGTAGATGGTGAAATATTCCATTGAACAGAGGTAAAAAACAGACTGGTATTTGTGAGTTTCACTGTTTGCCCCACCGTAGGCATCACGTTGTTGCAGGTAAAATTGGGAACTGCGGATTGGATTACAGGAATTCTACGAACCACATTGTTCTCGCGGTCGCATACATAAATGCTTTGGTCTTTTTTACGGAAGGCCATCAACCCAAGCTCTCCAAAACGTGCATTGCTGTCATTTCCGTCCTTGTAGTCGGATACGCCTGGCTTGCCCGCATACACTCGCAATGCAGATCCATCCCATACTTTAATACAAAAATCATCGGCAATAAAGATGAGACCATCCACAGAAAGCACATCGGAGGGAGAAACCAAACCACTGCCAACAACCGTAGTTACCATACCTGTTGTCAGATTTACACGCCTTATTTTGGCGTTGTTTCTGTCAGCTACAAGAATATGGTTGGTGCCATCCAGGCAAATTCCGGCGGGAGCATAAAAACGTGCATTAGCACCAACACCGTCGGCGAAGCCATAAGACTGCCCTTTACCGGCCAGAGTGGAAACGTTGCTGCCTGAAATTTTTCGAATACAATCGTTTCCATAGTCGGAAACGTAGATGGTTCCATCTGCTGAAACAACCAAATCTTCGGGGCTACTGAAGAATGCCTGAGACTTGAGGCCATCCTTGTAATCACCCAAAAAAGAGTATTTGCCAGCAAAGGCATTGTCATCATCCGGATTGATGGTGCTGAGGCCATCCCAAATAGTGGGATTGGAGGAATTCACATAAGCTGAACCAACCGAAGACCGAATTTGGCCGTTATCGGTGTCACATATGTAGATTGCATTGGTGTTTGGATTAACAAACACACCACGGGGGCTGTTAAACAGGGATTGCGTGCCTGCTGCACGGTATCTTCCTAAGGAACCTGGCTGTGTCGGATCCAGGGTACTTCCACCCCTCTGACGACTTATACCACTATGCAGAATAATGACGTTATGCTGATCGGTTAACCAAATATTCTCAGCAGTATCCAGGCAAATACCATATGGAATGCTGTAAAAGTCATCCCGCATGGGATTGTTGGCAACCACATTGTACTTGCCGGAACCAACATACTGTGATCCCGCATAGGTTGTTACTGTCTGGGATGAAAGATTTATCACCGCGGCGCAGGAAACAAGAACAAATAAAAGCTTCTTCATGAATTTTATACGAACTTAATCAAAGCATTTTTTATGTTTTCTTCAATTTCTTCCACTACATGTTCATAACTGCGCGGTTTAAATTCCTTGCCGGTCATGACGGTATATAGTTCAACATACCGCTTGGTGATAGAGTCTACAAAAGAATCAGGCATTTCGGGCATCACCTGGCCTTCTAATCCCTGAAAGCCGTTTTCCATTAACCATTCGCGAACGAACTCCTTGCTCAGCTGCCGCTGGGGCTTGCCCGCCTGCTGCAATTCCTCGTAGGTATTGGCGTAAAAAAACCGGCTGCTATCGGGGGTATGCACCTCATCTATGAGGTAAATCTGGTTATCGTGGATTCCAAACTCATATTTTGTATCCACCAGTATCAGCCCTTTGGATGCAGCATATTCGGTTCCGCGGCTAAACAGTTTCAGCGAGATATCCCGCAAGGCTTCCCAACGCTCTCGCGTGAGTAATTTTCTGGACAGAATTTCTTCAGCCGAGATATCCTCATCATGGCCGCTTACCGCTTTGGTAGCAGGTGTAACGATGGGTTGAGGTAATTTATCATTCTCTTTTAGGCCTTCAGGCAACACATTTCCGCACAGGAGCCTGCCTCCGTCTCTGTATGTGCGCCAGGCATGCCCTGTGAGATACTGACGCACCACAAACTCTATTGGAATGGCATCACACCTTTTGCCAATGGTTACATGCGGATCCGGGGTTGCGAGTTTCCAGTTGGGAACGATATCCGACGTAAGATCCAGAAAAAGTGAGGCTATTTCTGTAAGCACCTGTCCTTTGTAGGGTATGCTTTTGGGCAAAACATGGTCAAATGCAGAGATTCTGTCTGTGGCAACAATCACCAGAAGTTCATCGGCAATGGTGTAAACATCACGCACTTTACCTCGGTAAAAAGCGGTTTGCCGGTTAAAAAAATACTGTGTTGAGGTAAGCGCTTTCATGGGTACATTTTTTCTTTGTTATTTGAACAGTTGCAAAGATAAAATAGCCCTAAGGCACACTTTATAACTAGATATCCTCATTTTCCTGACTTTTGTCGTAGGCACCGATAATTTCCTTTACCAGCCTGTGCCTTACTACATCATCGGCATTCAGATGAATAATGCTGATTCCTTCAATTTTTTGCAAAATCTTAAGTGCCCTGAACAATCCGCTCTGTTGTTTCCGGGGCAGATCTATCTGCGTTAGGTCACCGGTAATAATCAGCTTTGCATTGGGACCCATTCGGGTAAGAAACATTTTCAACTGGGGATCGGTGGTGTTCTGGGCTTCATCCAGAATTACATAACAATTGTCGAGTGTGCGCCCACGCATGAATGCCAGGGGAGCAATTTCCACTGTCCGGCTTTCAATCATACTCTTTAGTTTATCCACAGGAATCATATCTTCCAGTGCATCATACAACGGACGCAAATAGGGATCTATTTTCTCTTTGAGGTCACCCGGCAAAAAACCCAGATTTTCACCGGCTTCCACGGCAGGACGCGTAAGGATGATTCTTCTGATTTCCCTTTCTTTGAGTGCCAGTACAGCCAGGGCAACCGCTGTGTAGGTCTTTCCGGTACCGGCAGGTCCGATGGCAAACAAGATATCGTTTTTCTTGGCCGACTTTACCATGGCACGCTGGTTGGCCGTGCGGGCCTTGATTTTCTGGCCGCGTGTACCAATCAACAAAACATCATCATCCACTTCCAAATTCAATTCCGCCTTCTGGTTTCCGCCAAAAACATCATTGAGTGTATGCACATTCAGCTCGCCTTTTTTTAGGTAAATCTGCTCCAGCAGTTCCATCTTGGAAGCAAAATTCTCCAGTTCTGATTCCTCACCTAAAACCTTGATTTCATCTCCTCTAGCCACAAACTGCAGTTTGGGAAATTTGGATTTTATCAGATTCAGATTGGCGTTATTCACCCCATAAAATACCTGGGGGTTGATGATTTCCAGTGTGTAAACTCTTTCTGTCAAGGGTAAGGGTTTTATCTTTGCACAAAGATATTGATTTGACGTCTTGATAAAACCAAAGCTCATACACGTTTTTGCCGATTACGGATCGGATGCCACTGAAAACTCAGTAGCAAGGGCTTTGCTATTTAAACGTTTGCCATCAATACCCCATGTTTTCAGTCAGCCACAGCTGGTAAGAGGCCACCTGAGTACCGCAGCCATGTTTATGCAAATGGTCATGAATTCATTCGGAGAAGAAACCATTCACCTTTGCGACATCACCCACACCAAACTCAGTCCGAGGGCTGCTGCTGCTTATGTGGGAGCCTGTATTGATAAACAGTGGTTTTTTGCACCCGATAATGGTTTTCTGCCAATGATTCTTCAGGATTATCCGGCTGAATTCTACAACCTTCCATCCCAGATTGGCATTCGCAATGTAATGGAAGATATTTACCTGCCGGCGATTGACATCCTCATGCAAGCGGAAGAAGGGGCTTGTCCTTTTCCGATACAAGAGCACCCGGTTAAATTGCTTATTCAAAAACCGGCATTTCAACAAAACAAGCTAAAACTGATTGTGGTTTACAATGACGCTCAAGGCAATGCCATTTTCAACCTTAAAAAAGACGAATTCGAGCGCATGAGAAATGGCCGAAAATTTAAAATATCGGTCAGTCCGTATAAACTCGAAATAGACAGAATCAGTGCTTCCATTTTCGATGTAGACCAGGGATATGCCACTGCATTTTTTGGGCTGGGAGATTTTTTGCAGATTGCCATGAATGCGGGTTCTGCCAAACAGTACTACGGTTTATCGGAAGGCACCGTAGTGATGCTGGATTTTTTTGATGCTTAAGCCATGATCTTCAGAATTGTAAAAATGACATTTAAGCCCGAAACTGTGGAAGATTTTAAACGGGTATTTCATGACTCCGCTGACCACATCAGGGCTTTCCCAGGAAACTGTGGATTGCAGCTGCTTCAGGGTACAGAAGATGAAACCATCTTTTTTACATACAGCTGCTGGGAAAATGATGAAGCCTTGCAATCCTACCGAAATTCCCATCTATTTGCAACAACCTGGGCCAAAACCAAGGTTTTGTTTGGTGCCAAACCCGAAGCATGGAGCACCGAGAGCCTGTGGAAGTCCATTTCCGGCCATTAATCCAGCCACTTACCCGGATTCATAATATTGTTTGGGTCAAAAACGCGTTTGATTCCCTTCATGATTGAAAAATGTTCAGGGGTAAAAACTACATCCAGATAAGGCTTCTGAACCAGCCCCACCCCGTGCTCTCCACTGATTGTGCCGCCAAGATTTTTACAAACCGTGAATATCTCTCTGATAGCTTTGGGAATCTCCAGATTCCAGGCATCATCCGGTAGGTCATTTTTCAGAATATTCACGTGCAGATTTCCATCACCGGCATGTCCGTAGCATACACTTTGAAAACCATACCTGCTGCCAATTTCCTTAACGGCCACAAGCAAGTCGGGCAAAGCCGCACGCGGAACAACGGTATCCTCTTCTTTGTAAACTGAAATCTGCTTAACGGTTTCACCAATTCCCCGCCTTACCTTCCACCATTGTTCTTTCAGGGTTGAAGAATCTGCAATCAGCACATCGATGGCTCCGCATTCTTCCATCGCCGGATACAGCCGTTCGGCTTGTTTCATGAGCGTTTCGGCATCATCCCCATCCAGTTCAACAAGCATGTAAAAAGCGGCCTCATCGTGGAATGGAAAAGGTGTTTGGGTAGCCTCAGCACTGATTTGAACGCCTGATGTTTCCATTAACTCCAGCGCTGAGGGAGTAATTCCCGTAAGCAATACCTGATTGACTGCAACTGCGGCCTCTCTGGCTGACCTAAACGGGACGAGCATTAGCAATTGTTGCGCCGGCAATGCTACCAGCCTGAGAACAATGCATGTGACCACGCCCAGTAAACCCTCACTGCCAACCAGCAGTTGCGTTAGGTTAAAACCAGTCGCGTTTTTTACAGTATTGGCACCTGTCCATATCAATTCCCCATTGGGCAAAGCAACCTGTAAATTCAGCACGTAGTCTCTTGTTGTACCATATTTAACGGCTCTCGGCCCACCACTTCCGTGGGCGATGTTACCACCCAGAAAACAACTCCCTTTGCTGGCAGGATCCGGAGGGTAATACAACCCTTTTTCCGCTGCGGCACGCGCAAATACCTCGTTTATAACCCCGGGCTGAACAGTTGCCTGAAAATTCTTTTCGTCGATTTGCAGGATGCGGTTCAGTTTTTCGGTACTTAGCACAATTCCGCCATTTACCGGCAGGCTGCCGCCACTAAGTCCGGTTCCGGCACCACGGGTATAAACAGGCATACTGTGTTCATTGCAGTACCGCAGTATTTCGGCCACCATTTCCGCTGTCTCTGGCTTTACCACGCAGGAGGGCTGATAAAACAAATCCTCGGTATAATCTCTGCCGTATTCCTCCAGATGCCCCACATCCGTGATTATATTATCGCTGCCTGCAAGCGAGCAAAGACCCTGTATAAAAGCATCTGTCAATTTCATATTTCAGTAAAAACCGACACAAATAAATCATTTTAAGGCCATACGAACTACTTTTGTTATTCACTTCAAGACAAAATGACTGCCAGAAACAAACTTAGACTTTCCATCATACTGGTTATGTGCTACATGACCGCTGCCTTTATATGGTGGGGCATGAGTCTGGTTAATTACAGTAAATCGGAAAAAAACCTGAGAATCCAATTGTTTAAATCAGACAGCCTGCACCTGGCAGGAGAAATTTCTCATAACTTGATTAACGGAAAATTCACCGACACAAACTCTTTGTCATTTGTTTACCGAGGCCAGACCCTGTTTGCAGATACGCAGAAACTTAAAAACTATTTGCTTAAAAAATTTCCACCTTATGAGGTGGGCTTTTATCCGGGAAAGCCATTCGAACAGATTTTCAGTGTAAACATTAAAAAATCGATTATCGACAGTGAAAACAAAAAGTACCAAAGAAAACGAGACAGCTGGCTTTATGAAGGTGTTGTCATGACTATAATCATGCTTATCCTGGCAATGGCTTTGTATCTCTTTCTCGACAGGGTACTTAAACTTAATGCGCAGCAAAACAATTTTTTACTGGCAATCACGCATGAGTTGAAAACGCCTGTTGCAGGCACTAAACTTGCGGTACAAACAGCCCAGCGAAAGCTTGTACCTGATCAGCAAGACCTGGGCAAACTACTGCGCATGGCAGACAACAATGTTAGCCGTCTTTCCCGCATCATAGACAATGTGCTGATGGCTACCAAGGTGCAAAGCACCGGAGGTTTAAAATTCATTATACAGGACCTGGTGCTGGAAGAACTCATTGAGGACACCCTATCCGACCTTAAGGACTCATTGCCGGAAACTGCCGTCATTACAACACAGTTTGTACCCGAGCTGCTTATTCGCGGCGACCGAGAATTGCTGCAAATGGCATTGAGCAATCTCATAGGTAATGCTGTAAAATACAGCAATCAGGGCCATGAAAAAGTGCATATTCAAACCTTCGTGCACAAAGGCAGGGTTGCCATGTCGGTTTCTGATAACGGCAGCGGCATTCCGGAAAAGGAAAGAAAAAACATATTTAAAATGTTCTACCGCATGGGTGACGAGCGCACCCGAAGTAGCACAGGCACAGGCCTGGGATTGTTTTTGGTAGAAAAATTACTTCGTCAGCATTCTGCCATAATTTCTATTTCTGACAATCAACCCAACGGAACAACGTTTAATTTGTTATTCAAAGAAAGGGCAAGCGTATGAAAACGAACAGATTACTACTGGTAGAAGACGAAGCAGATATTGCAGATCTGGTAAAGTTAAACCTCGAAACAGAAGGGTATAAGGTTATTGCGGTAAAAGATGGTTTACAGGCCCTGCAAAGAATGAAGGAGGAAAGTTTCGACCTGGTGATTATGGATGTGATGCTGCCACATGTGGATGGCATCACGGTTACCGAGAACATCCGGCTGACCAATACAGAAATTCCCATACTTTTTCTATCGGCAAGAAACAGCACCCAGGACCGGATTCTCGGCCTGAAAAAAGGCGGTGACGACTACCTCACCAAACCATTTAATCTTGAAGAACTGTTGTTGCGCGTACAAAAACTGCTAGGCAGAAGCAAGGTTTCATCTGAAAATGACATAGCGCTGCATGAGTATTCCTTTGGCGAAAATTATGTCAATTTCGATAGTTTTGAAGCCAGGGGAAATGAAGGCACATTTATTTTAACCAAGAAAGAAAGTTTGCTGCTGAAACTGCTGATTGAAAACCGCGGACAGGTAGTAAGCAGGGAAAGAATTCTGCAAACCGTATGGGGCTATAACGTTTATCCCAGCACCCGAACCATTGACAACTTTATTCTGGCATTCAGAAAATACTTTGAAAAGGATGTCAAGAGACCCGTTTACTTCCACAGCATGCGTGGAGTGGGATATAAATTTACTGAAAAATAACTTAAAACGCCAGTCCCACGCTGACTTTCACTCCAAAATTGCGCACATTGGCAGCTTCCCGGTAGGTAAGCCGCCATATGGCATCGGCCCTCAGGATTTTAAAGATATTTTCAATGCCTAGGCTGCATTCCCAGTAGGGCAAGTTGGTGAACGTTTTAAACTGCGATACAGGCCCTTCAGACGTAAATTGCGGAATAATCGAAAAATTCTTTTCCGCAAGCCCGCCGTAAATGGCTTTTGTGCCAAGTACCTCCCTCCATTTCAGCCTGTTTAACAGTGGAATCCTGTTAAAGAACAAACCATTGAAATGATGTTCTGCGGAAGCAGAGATACTGCGATCGGTGATAAACTCAAATATTCGCATCTGGTTGTATGCGCCGGAATTGTAAACAAAACTTTGGTTGCCTATATACACGGTAAGTAAGGGATAAGGTAAATTTCCGTACACCCTGGAGGCTTCCACATTGAAAGCTGTTCGCCCCATAGCACCCCAAACCTTGTTATAATTCAATCCAGCCACCAAGCGTGTATAATTAAACTGGCTGCCCAGTACATTTTTATACCCCTGAATCCAGGTACCATAATACTCAGGACCAATACCTGTAAAGGTTACCCGCCTGTTATCATTTTGGAGATAATAGTATTTTGGGGAATACCTTATAGACACATTGGTGGTGGTATTAAAAAAGTTATTGTCATAGGTTGATGTATCAGGAAAATTGGGATACCACGCAAAGTTAAAATTGCCCACTTTCTGAAAAAGGTATGCCCTGTTGCCCAGGCTCATAGAAAGCCGAAGTCCGTTTCGCAAATCGGTACCAAACATGATGCGGGCGTCCCTGTTCATGTTTAGGTTGTTGCTTCCCAAAAGATTGAATGCCGTGAAAAGTCCGGTGCTGAAATTTTCATTGTCTGAAATCCCTATTTGCTCCACATCCCGCCGGTATACAACGCCCAGTTTTGTCCATCGCTTGCGGTTGAGAATGCGTTCTACCTTCATGGAATATTTCCATTCTTTATCCCAAAAACCGTAGGCACCAAACCCCTCTACAATCCAGTTTTTGCTGTAAACTGGGGTTGTACGGAAACCCAGTCTTAGGCGGGGGCCTTCCAACTGGTTAAAACTTACAAGGCTGTAATAAGGACCCAAATCAATTTTACCTACGTTTTTATAGCCATCCACCAGAAAATTTACTACGTCAACATAGGTACTAATGCGGGGAAGATTAACCAGTGTATCTATTTTACGGGCAATCCTGTCATCCGTTGCCGTATTGGGAAGGTGGCGGTTTTGCACCCAAAATGAATCGGGCCTGTTTAGTGCATCGGGATCCATTGCCACCCTTGTTTCAAAGAACTTTGGCGTGTGCTTAATATTGGTTTTTATATCCTTTGCTGTCACAACACTGGTTGCTACAACCCCTGCAGCCTGTGTGCTTACCTCAGCGGCATCAATCACGGCACGTGTATTCACACAAAAATAAGCTCCAAGGTCTGTGGGGGCATATTCCTGCGTAATCCTGAGTTTCTCAATATAGTTGATATTGGAGCTGCTGTTGAGTTCAAGAGACAGTTTCAGCAAGGCACCGGTGGTGTCTTCTATCCACACAAATCCTTTGAAAGCGAGATCCTTTTCGATTTTGGGGGAACAATAAATCTGAAATACCCTTCTGGGGCCTGATTTATCAACGTAAACAAGCTTATAGTCATAGGTATTCATGGATGATTCCGCTATAGGCGACACGATGCCTTTGTCGATCACCACCAGCGTATTCATATAGAAATTATAATTAACGAACGTACTTCCAAGTACCTGAGAAATAAAGGTTCCGTCCTGTACGCCAATGCCTTTTAACCTTGACGCTTTGATGTATTCCTTGGTCAGATATGGATTTTTATTGAAGTAATAGTCACTAATTACTTCCGAGATAAAAACAGGCAGAATGGATTTTTCCTTGTTGCCGTTCAGGTAACTGATGGTGTCAAACAAAGGGCCTATCTCCTGCCAGAACTTCCCTTTTCTAAGCTTATCCGAAATGTTGTTGACTGCGATGGTATTCTTGGTAAATGTTTCGCATTGGTAATGCTCCAGTTTATCCGGATTGTTTTTATTTCGGTTTTCCTGAGCGAGTGCAATCCATTTAAGTGCAGGGTTGGTTTTAAGCCTTATAACCACCTCCTCCGTCTGGATGATGTTTCTGAACATTTCAATTTCCAGGCCGGTTACGGATAAATTGTTTAGCGGAATGAACCGGGTTTTATATCCCATATACTCCACACGAAGCGTATCGGATGGAAAGGCATCTCCTCCCCATTTGAAATTACCTTCAAAATCAGAATAAAAACCAAGTTCAGTGCCGTGGAAGAAAAAATTGGCAAATGCAAGTGGCTCCCGGGTTTCCTCCGCAAATATTTTTCCGCCCAGCCGCTTAACCTGTCCCTGCAAGGGAATGCCCGCAAGCCAAATCAAGCAGAGAAAGATGCAGTGTTTTACCTTTTCCACGTTCTTGTCAAATATAATGACTTATTTGAACTTACTGGACCGGAATATCCACAGCAGCCATAATACTGGTGCAGGTAGCCACAAGTTTTTTACTGCCATCTTCCAATAAATCCAGCACCTCACCCTCACAGAAAACAAGAAAATTGCCTGCCTTAACAACCCTGCCCACCGCAATTACGTTTGGGGCAACAGATGGATTAACATATGAAATCTTCAAATCAACCGTAACCACATTTTTACCTTCAGCTACGGCTGTGTATGCGGCAATTCCGGTGGCCACATCGCACAAGGTGGCAGTAACCCCGCCATGGGTAAATCCATTTTGCTGCAGGTGATGCTGTTTCACCGTGAGGGAAAGCGATGCCTCCCCTTTTGTAACATCTTCCAGCACCAACCCCATATGGTTGATGAAATGGTTGTTCTTTAATCTTTCCTGTAAATATTCTTTAAAATTTGTCATCATCGTATCGGATTATAGCCGGATTCCCTAAGAATATTACCGGCATTGGTTTCTTCCCATATCTGCTTCAGGGATTTGCCTGTCTTCTCAGCGTAGGCTGTTACTATTTTAAACCCGGAAAAATTACCAATCCGGGGAGGACAATCTTCCGGCAAACCTGCGCCCGTAGTGCGTTCGCCCTGCACAAAAAATCTTTTGAAACCCCGGTTAAAATCGGTACTAAACAAGGTTTTTTCCTGCAAATAAAAGTTCCAGATATTGGCTTCTTCCTTTTGAAGAAAATTCCACTCATCGGCAGAATAGCCCAGCAAATACTCAGGTGCCACATCCTGAGACAGCTGCACCATGCTATACCAAAGTTTGCCCTGGTAAATCATTTCATCCAGCATGTTTTTTCTGGGATGCAATTCCTGATACCTGCCATTCAGGTAGGTAACAGCCAAAAAGTACGGAATCTGCTCGGTTCTGGCATATCGCTTTATCCATGCCGGCATTCCTTCAATCTGATTGTAGAGGGAACAAGTATCATCCATGAACATCTCAGCACTGTAGCCAAGAATATGTTTTCCGGCGGCGGTATCGGTAAACGTGTTGGTCATGCTAAACTGACTAAAATACACAAACACCTCAAATTCGCCGGCATCCGGAAATGCACTCTTCAGTTTAGCAATACTGCTGCTAATTTTATCATTCAGCTTCGGATGGCGTGTATAATGCTGCTTTACTGAAGCCATAATTGGCCTGTTCAGTTCCATAAAATTGGTGAGATACACGGACAACAGTGAATCATTGTCCATATACTGAGGCGGGATGCCCATGATATCCACACACCACCGATCAAATTTTTTGGTAAATTTTTGCTTGATTACCTTAACCTCTTTTTCCGATACACCTGCCTCAGATACAGCTTCTAAGGTCTCTGTGAGGCTGGTTGTTTGCAGTTTTAGCGTTTTTTCTGAATTGCAGGCGGTAAACAAACTGATAATTGCTGAAAAACATAACAGGCAATTCCTCAAAATTGTGTTTTTTTGCATAAAAGGAATATGAATATGCAAATTAAAGCCAGATTGTGCTTGTGTGCCCTTGTTACAGGTATCACATTTATACACACGGTTAGCGCACAGGACATCCGGAAGGTTGTCATCGGATTTAAGGCAAGCCCGAACTTTGCCTGGACACGCATGATGGAAGGTCCCATGGAAAACAACGGCCTTGGACTGGGATTCAGCTACGGGCTGATGGGCGACATCAACATTGCCAACAATCCCAATTACTGGCTGAGTACGGAGTTTATTGTTACATCTACACCCAGTAAAATCAGCACCAACGACACACTGTGGTCTGATAAAGCCGGGGCCCCCTACAAAAACGCAAGTTTTACCTACAATTTGCAGTACATACAAATTCCGGTAACCCTCAAACTCAAAACCAATGAAATCGGAAAATTCAAATATTGGGGACAGTTTGGGATTGCACCGGCGTTTTTAATGCAACAGAAACTCAAAACCGCTTCTTCACCCAGCATTTACGGAAATGGCACCCAATCGCACAACCCAAACCTGGATGGCAATGACAAATACGATTTTAAAGGCGATGCCGGTAATTATGAAGGCAATGGCGTTTACATGGACGATGTTCGGAAAGCCCGCCTGTCAATGATTATTGGCGCCGGTATAGAAACCAAAATCAGTGGCAAAACCATATTTTCCGCAGGCCTCCGATTCGACAATGCCTTCTCCGATGTGTTTATGGATGATGCTGTTGACGGCAGAAACAATTTTCTGGGCATTCAGCTGGGTGTATTTTTCTAATTAAAAAGCGTGAAAATAGCCCTGGCACAGCTGAATTACCGGATTGGTGATTTTGAGCTGAATACTTCCAAAATGTACGAGGCCATCACTGAGGCCAAATCGCAGGGAGCGGATCTGGTTGTATTCAGTGAGCTTTCCGTATGCGGTTACCCGCCCGATGATCTGCTCGACTACGAATGGTTTGTGGAGAAATGTGAACAAAGCATGGAAGCCATTGCCCAAAGCTGCCAGGGCATTGCTGCCGTAGTGGGCGGTGTTATGCGCAACCGGGATAAAGGACGGGGACTTTTCAACGTTTCCTGCTTTTTACAAAACGGGCGCATTGAACATGTTGTCAGAAAAACGTTGCTTCCCACCTACGATGTATTTTCAGAATCCAGGTACTTTGAACCGGCAGACGCATGCCAGATTTTTGAATTTAAGGGAGTTAAAATTGGCATCGCCATTTGCGAGGACATCTGGGATGTATACAATGAATTTCTGTATGAAAAGAGTCCGCTGCAACACCTAAAAAACGAGGGTGCCCAACTCATCATTCACCCCAGCGCTTCACCTTTCAACGTCGGTAAATTAAGGATGCGCGACAAGGTGTTCGCCGGAAATATTGAACGATTCGGCTTGCCGATTGTATACGTAAACCAGGTAGGGGCCCACGCGGATTTGATATTTGACGGAGATAGTCAGGTAATTAATGCAGATGGCAAAACGGTTAAGCAGCTCCCTTTATTCGAAGAAAATGTAGATTACATCACTTTCGGCAAAAACGACTTCCTCGGTGTTCCCGTTCATTTTTCAGAACCTGAAGAAACCGCACTCATGCACGATGCCATCGTATATGGCATACGCGATTATTGCAAAAAATCAGGCTTTAAAAAAGTTATTCTGGGCTCATCCGGCGGTATTGACAGTGCGCTGGTGCAGGCTCTTGCCTGTAAGGCACTGGGACCAGAAAACGTGCTGGCCTTGCTGATGCCTTCACCCTACAGCAGTGAAGGTTCCGTAAATGATGCCAAACAACTCAGCAAAAATCTGGGCAATGATTTCAGGGTTGTTCCCATCAGCGATATATTCTCTACCTACCTGAATACGCTGCAGCCTGCCTTTGAAAAGTTGCCTCAGGATATAACAGAAGAAAACCTGCAGGCCAGAATACGGGCCAATCTGCTCATGGCCATGAGCAATAAAATGGGTTATTTACTGCTTAATACCAGCAACAAAAGCGAAATGTCGGTAGGCTACAGCACTCTCTACGGCGATATGTGCGGCGGACTCAGCCCCATCGGCGATGTTTGGAAAACCAAGGTGTATGCACTGGCCAGATATATGAACCGTGAGCATGAGATCATACCGAATGCCATTTTAACCAAAGCACCATCAGCAGAGCTGAGACCCGGACAAAAAGACACCGACAGCCTGCCAGAATATGCCATTCTGGATGAAATCCTGCACTGGTACGTGGAAGAAAGGCGCAGCCGGGAAGAAATTAAGGCACAGGGCTATGATTCGGCCATGGTAGACAAAATCATCAATATGGTAAACAGGGCTGAATACAAGCGCTTTCAATCTCCGCCCATACTGCGGGTAACTTCCAAAGCTTTTGGAAGAGGCCGGCAAATGCCGCTGGTTGCTTTCCATGGCTAAGGGACTGCCAAACAATTTCTGGCTTATGAGCTTTGGCTCATTGCTATTTTTCCTTTCATTCAACATATTGCTGCCCGAACTGCCTGAAGTGCTCCGAAATATGAATGGGCAGGCCTACATCGGATTTATATTGCCGGCATTTGCCTTTAGCGCATTGCTTGCACGACCGTTCAGCGGCTGGGTAACCGATAAACTGGGAAGAAAACATGCCATGATCGGCGGGGCGTTGTTTTGCGTAATTGCTGGGTTGCTATACCCTTGGGCACAAACTTTATGGCTGTTTTTTCTCATCCGTTTTCTGCACGGATTTTCTACAGGCTTCTCACCAACAGGATTTACCGCTTTTACCACAGACATAATCCCCGAGGACAGACGCGGTGAGGCGCTCGGCTGGCAGGGCATTTTCAGCAACAGCGGCACTGCTGCAGGATACGCACTGGGTGCTTGGATGGTTCTTGGCTGGGGCCAACAGGGCTTATTTACCGCAAGTTCAGTTCTGGCTATTTTGGCCATAATCATTTTTAGTCTTTTACCCGAAACCAGACCAAGCAGCGAGAACATTCGTCGGAATGGCGGATTTTTCTACCTGGAAGCCTGGCCGCCTTCTTTGCTAATGCTGCTGGTGTGCATACCACTGGGCGCCCTGCTTACGGTAATGCCAGACTACACGGCTGATTTGGGCTACAGCAACAAAGGCATTTTTTTAACGGTCTACATTGGCAGCAGCCTTTTGGTAAGGGTATTCAGCGGAAAACTCAGTGACCGGCTTGGAAGGGCGGCAGGCATCGGAATAGGAACTGCATTTCAGGTTTGTGCACTTCTGCTGTTGTTTTTCGAAACTGCATTCTTCCCGGCTGCTGTTCTTTATGGTATCGGGCAGGGATTCAATGCCCCTTCCCTGTTTGCATGGGCGGGTGATGTGAGCACACCCGAAACAAGAGGCCGGTCGCTATCCATGCTTTTTATGGCATTGGAAATTGGCATTATCATCGGTGGTCTGGGATCGGGTTATTGCCTGAATCTTCATGCACACGGATACCATTTGGTATTTGGTTTTAGTGCCTTTGCATCCCTTATGGCACTGGCTTTTGCGATTTCACGGCATAAAAAAAGCCCGTAATCGGGCTTTTTAAATTGTTTTTAAGTTAGAATTTACTTGTAATTAAAATGGCTTAGCAGCCAGGTAACATCGCTCTTCCACTTTCCATGTACGTTGAATGACCCAAACATAAAGTTCACCATTTCGTACTCATCCCGTGCTGGCCTTCCGTATTTTTTCTCGAACAAGCTATCCATTACTTCCATGTAGTGTCCGAAGTCAACCACACAGTCATACCAGTTGTTGAATACAGCGTAATAGTTGTGCCCTGAGCGAATTGCGGTGGTTGTGCGCCCTTTTCCGGGAAAACGCATACCGGTAAGATTCGCATAATTTTTTGCATACCAGCTGTTTTTACCGTCTGCACCACTCTCCTCTATTTTAATTACAGTAAACAATTTTGCCCAACGTCCAACACTCTTTTTGGCAACAGTATAAAGCTGCTGTGCATTGGGAATGGTTTTTAGCGATAACTGAAGACTATCGTAAAGAAGGGTTGAACCGGAAACAACAACTCGATCTTTCTCAACTTCATCAGACTCTAACTTCAGGGTGCGTCTCTGGTTTAATGTTGCAGCTGTAGCCACAAACATTACCACAAAGACCAATGTTGCTAGCAGTTTTTTCATTGCTGCATACATAACAACAAACGTGCCAAACTAACTTTTTAATTACAAATTGCATTATATCAAATGTTTAAAAACACATATTTACACATCCGAAAACAAAAAAGAAACCAGGCTCCGCAAGGCTTTTAGACAACTGCAAAAAATCGTATATGGAAAAAAAGCTCCCTTAAATTGTAAACACAACCCCGCCAATGTCTTTAGATACGCGGCTCCTAAGCTCATTGAGATAATTCAGCATTTCCAGTGTATCGGACACATCTGTTTCGGGATGCTGAAGTGATTGCGTGTAATGCTTGATCAGATTGTCCAGTTTCTTCTTGCGCAGATATAAGAAAACTGCCGTTACATCATTGCGGTAATTCTCTTCTTCTCTTTTTACATGAATAAAATTATCGGCAAACGCTTTACTAAGCTCATATCCTGAAGAAAGAATCCCTGCAGCCCATGAAGCAATTTCCGGACTGGTATGGTGTGTAAAATAGGATTGCCCGGGCCATTTTTCCCAAACACCAAACTTTATCTGAGATACTATCTGGGCGCACATTTCATCATTAAACAACAGTTGTTCATCTTCTTTCAGTTCTTTCAGAATAAAATCACTAACCGTTGTTTGCTCATCCCACTGAGCATCACCATTCAACAGCAATATCCTAAACAAGGCCCGTTCCTGAAACACATCTGTGAGCTCTTCCCTCGGCAGGTCAATACCCGTAGCGGTTGTAACCTGCTTTACTTCCTTAATGAAATCCTGTTCGTGTTTCAGGTTTCTGGATCTCAGCAACTTACCCAATTCGGCAGCCAGTAAAGCTTCATCAATCTTACAAACCCTGGCCAGCTCCTGATTCATGGCGTTGCGCTTCAGGGCATCGTTCATGCAGGCAACACTTTGCAAAATATCACGGATGGCTTCAGACTTTTTTATGGGATCATCCCCGCACTCAGCCAAAAGCAGCTTTGCCTTGAAGATGATAAAATTCTGTTCCTCAAGATGTAGGTAATCGGAAAAAGCCTCACCACCCAGCTTTGCGCAGTAAGAATCAGGATCTTCACCTTCGGGCAGGGAAACCACCCTCACATTCAGATCATCCGACAAGAGCAGGTCAATACCACGCAAAGAAGCTTTTATTCCAGCCGTATCGCCATCATACACTACCGTTACGTTTTGGGTAAACCTACGAATCAGTTTAATTTGATTGGGTGTAAGGGCTGTCCCGCTGCTGGCTACTACATTTTCAATCCCGGCCTGATGCAGGGTAATAACATCGGTATACCCTTCAGTCAGGTAAACCTTATCATGCTTTTTAATGGCATTTTTTGCCTGAAAAATACCATATAGAAAATCGCTTTTTTTGTATAACTCTGTTTCCGGAGAATTTACATATTTGGGAGCAGGATCGGCACTACTCATCTTGCGTCCGGCAAACCCCAGTAATTTTCCGCTTACCCCAATCAGCGGAAAAATCACCCTATTTCGGTAAAGATCGTAAAAAGAACCGTTTTCCCGCTTTTTTATCAAACCGGCCAGCTCCAGATTTTCTTGCTTATAACCTTCCTTAACAGCCTTTTGGGTAAATGCTTCCCAGGCTTCCGGGCTGTAGCCAAGGCGCCACTTGCGGATGGTTTCATAGGTATATCCACGCTCCTTAAAGTAAGGCATTGCTTTGGTCTTTCCCTCTTCTACATCGTGCAGCTGCTTTTCAAAATAATCAGCCGCATAGTCCAGTGCAGCCTGCAGGCTTTCCCTTACTTTTTGTTTTTCTTTGTATTCATCATCATCCCGGTTGCCGGTTTCTACCAGCTCTATGCCATACCGGGTGGCAAGGGCCCTTGCTGCCTCAGGATATGACATGTTATCAATATCCATAAGAAACTGAATGGCATTGCCCCCTTTCTGACATCCGAAACATTTGTAAATTCCCATTCCGGGCGAAACAATGAAACTGGGGGTTTTTTCATCATGAAAAGGACAAACTCCCTTAAACCTTGATCCCGATCGTTTTAGATTGACGTAGTCACCAACCACGTCTTCTATAATTACTGCATTTAAAATTTGTTCAATAGAACCGGGACTGATCATGCCCCGAAATTAACAAATTAGCGGAAGGTTTTCAATAAATATATGCGGCCATCCACATAATCTTTTCTTACAATTCCCGTATTGCCGCTAAAATAGAGTCTGCTGTATTTCTTCTTGCGGGCAGAGCGCAACTCAATTACATTGTAATACATAATATCTCCCACACTGAGGGAGGGCAAATATGTGACTGTATCCCCGTTACCCATTACACCACTGAACAGCGATGCGCTGTAGTACATTTCTGCTACCTGCCGATAAATCGAATCTTTGTATAAAAGCGCCCATCTTGCCGTATTCTCTCCTGTTGCCATGCAACGCACAAGCTGCTGGCTGTCTATGGTGGAGTGCAACTCATAGGAGATAAACTCCTGTTCAAGATTATCAAAGCGCATTTTACCTGCCATGCGGTTCTTTAACACAACGGTTTCCTTTTTCAGGGTATCGGTGGCAAGGTAGTAAACCCAGGTACTGCCTTCAGGAAAGCCGAATATGCTTTTAAAATTGGCATCCAGACTGTATGTTTCTTTTGTAGCCAGTTTGCGGCAACCTGACAAAGACATAAAAATGCCTCCTATCAACAACACAATGTAGTTTACTTGTCTCAAGGTATTTACATTTGCAAAATAACTGAAAAAACACAACATCCCAAAAATGCTAAACCCGGCAGCCCCAAAAACGGAATTGATTGATATCATCAAAGCGAAGGCCAAATCGCTAAAACCCATGCTGACAGAGATGCGCAGACATTTGCACATGAATCCGGAACTGTCTTTTCAGGAACACAATACCGCAGCCTGGGTTGAAGATTATTTGCAAAACAAACTGGGACTGAAAACACAAAGACTGGCTAAAACCGGTGTTATTGCCCTGATTGAGGGAAAAGGCGGCAACCATAAAAAAGTGGTGGGACTGCGCGCAGATATGGATGCTTTGCCCATTACAGAGGTTAATGACGGCAGGCCATACAGAAGTAAAAATGAAGGGGTGATGCACGCTTGCGGGCACGATGTGCATACAACTTCCCTACTTGGAGCTGCCACCATTTTGCATGAGCTCAGCCATCAGTTTTCAGGCACCGTAAAACTGGTTTTTCAGCCAGGAGAAGAAAAACTGCCCGGTGGCGCAAGCCTGATGATTGCAGACGGTGTGCTGGAAAATCCCAGACCGGATGTGATGATCGGTCAGCATGTTATGCCCCAGATACCCACCGGGAAAACCGGCTTTAGGCCAGGACTTTATATGGCCAGCACCGACGAAATATACATGACTGTGCATGGAAAGGGCGGTCATGGCGCCATGCCGCATTTCAACATTGACCCGGTTTTAATTGCCGCACATATTATCACGGGGCTGCAACAGGTAGTTTCACGCAATGCCAATCCCGCTGTGCCTTCGGTACTCTCTTTCGGCAAAGTAATTGCCAATGGCGCCACCAATGTGATACCTCCCGAGGTGAAACTGGAAGGAACCTTCAGAACACTAAATGAATCCTGGCGAACGGAAGCACACGAGAGAATAACTCGCATAGCCACCGGCATAGCAGAAAGCATGGGTGGACGAATTGATATTGAAATACGGCGCGGATACCCCTTTCTGCAAAACGACGAAGCACTCACCCTCAGTTGCAAGGAAGCAGCCACCGATTACCTGGGTGATAATTATGTTGAACACCTGGACATATGGATGGCAGCAGAAGATTTTGCCTACTACTCGCAGGAGGTGCCAAGCTGTTTTTACCGACTTGGAGTACGAAATGAAGAAAAAGGCATTGTGAATAGTGTTCACCACCCTGCTTTTGATGCCGATGAAGATGCACTGGAAGATGGCGCAGGCCTATTGACCTGGCTTGCCATAAACGAATTGAATAAATAACGCTTCAGGCCCCAATCACATGCCTGAGGCTGTCTACCGCTGAATCCCAGATGGATGCGGCCATGTCTTCTTCGCCATTGTTGATAAATTCGGTTATTACCAGCTCCACATCACCGGTTATATCATCCTGAATAATCCTGAATTCCAGGTATTCATCATCCGCTTGAGCATTATCCAAGGTAAACCGAATATACTTATTGGTAACATTTTTAACCATTATGGCATTAACTTCGGTATCATCCTCCCAACGAAACCGATATCTTCCCGAACCTATTACATCCACGTGATCTGCAAACCAACTCTGCAAACCGGAAGGACTTGATATATATTGATACAGAATATGTGTTGAAGACCTTAGCGGGTATTCCAGCTCAAGTTTGAGTCGGTTGTTAGAGGAAGAACTCATAGCAGTGAATGTTACTGATGCGCAAAAAAACCATTTTACACCACATTTCAAAATGAAAATGACAGGAATCCTGATAATATTATCTTTGCAGATAGGAAAATGAGGGGAAAATACTATTTCGGCATTGGCATCATTCTGGTTTTTGCTTCATTTTTATGGCTTTTGTTTATTCCGTGCCATGCACCTACCCTTTGGGCAAATCAGCTGCATACGCCTGTTCTTGACCAAGTGTTTACTTGGTGCACCATTTTAGGCGAATGGCCACTTATTTCAGCATCTATAGGCTTTGCCCTCATTAAACAGCCCAAACTCGGATTGTGGTTTGGCATTTGCTTTTTACTTGAACTGGCTCTTGTTCAAGGGCTTAAATTCGGGCTCAATGAGCCCCGGCCTATCCAGGAACTCGGCAACGCACTGTTTGAAGTACCGGGAAGCCCTATTGCATCCTGGCGCTCATTTCCAAGCGGCCATACTGCAGGCGCTTTCACAGCACTGGGCTTTTTTGCTGTCATCAGCAAATACAGGCTTGTTGAAATATTGTATGTTATTTTCGCCACTTTGGTAGGATTTTCGCGTCTGTATCTGGGACAGCATTACCTGCATGATGTTGCCGCAGGCATTTGCATAGCATTGTTTGTATGGCTTGTTTTCAGGTTAGGATATTCCCGCATTGCAATTCTCAAACAAATAACCTGGTGAGTCGTAAAACTGCAATACATCTTCTGATTACGCTGGGTGCAGCCCTGATGTATGTTCCTTTTCTGGGCAGTTTCCATTTATTTGACTGGGACGAAATCAATTTTGCAGAAGCAGCCCGTGAAATGCTGGTAACCGGAGAATGGGGCCGCGTTCAGATTGCATTTGAGCCCTTTTGGGAAAAACCACCCCTGTTCATATGGCTTCAGGCTATTTGCATGAAGATTTTTGGAGTCAATGAGTTTGCAGCCCGCCTTCCGAATGCCCTTGCAGGCATTGTTTCCATCAACATTTTTTACCATATCGGAAAAAACCACATCGGTCATTTTTTCGGTTTATTCTTTGTTCTTGCCTATGCAGGCAGCCTGGCACCCGCACTCTATTTTAAAACAGGCATTATCGATCCGGTTTTCAACCTGTTTATATTACTGTCGGTTTACCAATGGTTTCTGGCTGAGATTGAAACGAGTAACCAAAACAATGCGCGCATCCATTTTTTGTTGTTCGGCATATTTGCCGGCCTTGCTGTGATGACAAAAGGGCCTGTTGCATTGTTGATTGCCGGAATTGTAGCGTTAGTCAGGCTTTTTGCAGCGGGAAAAAATGCCTGGCCGGGATGGTTGAATCTCAGCGTTGCAATTACCGCATTTCTATTCGTCATCGGCCTTTGGCTGGGTGTTGAAACATACCGTCACGGCACCTGGTTTCTGTCAGAATTCCTAAGATACCAGGTTGTTTTACTGCAAGGACAAATTGAATGGCATAACCAGCCCTGGTATTATCACTTCCTGGTTTTATTCTTTTTGTGCGCACCTGCGTCCATTCTGGCTTTCCCTTTCCTTTTTCACAACCCGACCCTGAGCACCGGCAATTCGGCCATCCTGTTTAGTTACATGCGCAGTCTATTCTGGACCGTGCTTATTGTCTTTTCCATCGTCACCACCAAAATCATACACTATAGCAGTCTGTGTTGGATCCCTCTGGCCTTCATGGCCGGATATACGCTCTATGCCAGCTATACAAAACGCATGGTCGTTTCCCGCTGGTTAAGCCTACCTGTTTTGATTAGCCTGGTTCCGCTGGCTGCCTTTTTCACCATTGCACCCTATCTGTTAACGGTTGAGAATCGCGATGTTCTTGCTCCGCTATTGAGCAAAGATATTTTTGCCACTAAACTGTTACTTTCCGGAGATATCTGGGGTGGCTGGGAAGGGATTCCTGCACTGGTATTTCTTTGTTTTGTGCTCATCTGGATTGTTCAGTTTGCCGCGGGAATTGTGCGGCATGCCACACCTCTTTTTGTGGCCGTTTTGCTGTTTGCACAATACCTGTATATCGTTGTTTTGCCGAAGGCAGAAAAGCAGTTACAAGGAAGTATAATCAGCACGATAGAAGCAGAATCTTCGGATAGCAACAGCATTATTGAATCATGGAATTATAAAACGTTTGCCATTCTTTTTTACGGAAAAACGCAACCTGAACAGTTCAAAGGTTTATGGACAAAAACAGCTGCTGAAAACTATCCGCAGGAACCGGCTCCGAATTACACCGCAAGAAAACACTGGATTGTTCAGAACCCTGAAACACGCCCTGTAAAAATCATTACCCGCTGCGATTTTAAAGCAGATTCTGCCTTTCTCAAGCATTTTATCCAAAAATCGGAACCGGGGGCCTACACAGTATGGGGAAAAATCAATCCCTGAAAAAGTCCCAAATAAATTCAATTCTCATATCTTTGCTAAAAGCGGTTAACCTATGATCGTGCACAAAAAAATTAAATTCATTGAAGCCGCATTTGAACTGGGTGCAGGAACACAAGGGGCAAAACTGGGCCCTGCTGCTTTATATGAGGCCATTTCTCGCACCAAACCTGATTTGGTAAAAGAAATAGAAAGGGAAACCTTAACACAGGAAATTACGGAATTGGCATCTACCAACAATACCCCCTTTGCCTTTCATATTCATGCCATACATCAATCGGTGAACCTGGTGGCTGAATCAATAGAAAAAACACTCAGTAACAACCATTTTCCCATAGTCTTCAGCGGTGACCACAGCAATGCCATTGGCACTGTAACCGGAATTGCTGAAGCCTATTCCGGTAAAAACATCGGGGTGATTTGGGTAGATGCGCACCTTGATTTACATTCGCCGTATACCACCCCATCCGGAAACATGCATGGTATGGCGGTAAAGGCTTTGCTTCCCGACAACATCAGCTCATACCGCAAAAACGAACTAAACCCGGAAACCATCAGATTCTGGAGCAAAATAAAAAAGTCGGGCAAAAATGGAATTACGCCAAAAATAGCCCCACGAAACATTGTTTTTATTGGCACACGGGATTACGAAGAAGAAGAATGGGGGCTTGTTCAGCAGCAAAACATCAGAATTTACACACCTGATGATATTCGAAAAAAAGGCATGGACAAAATCATGGCTGAAACGCTTGATTACCTACAAAACTGCGATTTACTTTACACCAGTTTTGATGTGGATTGCCTGGATCCTTCCATCTCCGTGGGAACAGGAACACCGGCCCCGGATGGCCTCAGCTACAGCGATGCTGAGGTGGTATTTAAAACATTATTACCCCACCCAAAATCAGTGGTTTTTGAAATTACAGAAATAAACCCGCTTTTGGATAACGACCACTCGATGCCAAAAACGGTTGCTCAGCTGCTGGCATCGGCCTTGTAGTGTTTCAGCAGCCATTCCATGGTGTCAGTATAATCGGCATAATCCGATAAACCAGGACGCTGTGCCTGTCCAAAAAGCACACCATTGGAGATACCCGTTACCACCTGAATCTGCGTTTCATGTTGTCGGAGGTATTCGGCAACTTCCTCATTGGTATCATAAAAATGATATCCCACCATACCAACGGGCGCATACACATCTTCTGTTTCCTTCAGTATTACAAAACCATTGTCCAGGTGCTTGTCCAGATTCATCAGCAGCACAGCCCTGTGGTAATAGTAGTTATTGGAGTATTTGTGATGATGAATTAAATCCGCAAAGGGTTCCCAGGCATGAAAAAGACGAACCATATCAAACCCACGCGGCAGCAGCAAGTGTGTCACATTGCGGCAACCCAGACCAAAATAGGTGAAAATATCTTCCCCAAGTGCCGTAAGAGCTGCCTCTGTAGTTTCATCAGCCACAACCGCAACACTGTTTCTGTGTCCACGCAAAAGATGCGGAATATGCCTGAAGTAATATTCAAAATACCGGCCGCTGTTGTTGCTGCCGGTAGCGATTGCTGCATCCAGTCCTTTGAAATTGTCTGAAAATTCAATTCTGTCTTTTAATTCAGAATTGGATGCCACCCAACCTTCTACCAAAAATTTGATTAAAACTTCGTCATCCGAACTGGCCTTGATGCGCACACGATAGCCGCAAAGTACCCCGCACAGCAAATCATGCAGGCCTACCAGCGGAATGTTGCCGGCCATGATAATACCAAGGATTTGAGAAGAAAAAGCCTGTGGCAAATCATACCCGGCCAGCCATGTTTCAGAATCCTTATCCAGCGCAGCAATCCATGCATTGATGCTTTTTGAAATATTCGCCTGGGTAAACCAGGGATTTTTGACTTCCGCCTCCCGCTTTTTTTGCTGCCAAACCGCATCGGTTTCATGTTTTGCCAAAAAATCCCGAAGGCCAGACAGCCACAAACGTTGTTGCATGGGGCAAAGTTACCTATTTAAAATAGTCAATCAACGCTATATGAAAATTGATGCTTTGTATTGTATACAGGCACCTGTAAATTTGCCACATGCCAAATCGCCTCCTTTTTGTTTTTTCTGTTTTGACTTTGAATATAAGCGCACTGTTCGCCCAGGACGATAAAAAGGACCCGAGACTCATGCTCGGATTCAATGCGGGGGCCAATTTTAGCCGCACCGCCAATAGTGACACATTTCCGGCAAATTTTACCAAACGAAACCGGATTGGTATAGCACTCGGCCTGAATGGTATGTATGATATCAGCAGCAATGCAGGAATTGCCTTTGGAGCCAATTTTGTTCAAAAGGGCTACAAACTAAACAATGACACACTGGCAGCCAACCCGGATATCACCAGAAAATATTGGAGCCTAAATGTACCGCTGGGACTTCATTTCAGACAACAATTCAACGCACAGAATTTCATCACCGAGAAATTTGGAATTGTAGCAAACTTTAATTTCCGTGGCGATAGCGCCTCTTTTGTAAACGATGAACGCAGAACGGCTTTCCGCATCAACGAATACAGTGCCCGCAATTTTTATCCTATGTTCTATCTGGGTTTTGCCATGGGCGGAACCTCCGAAAACAACAACAGGTATGAATTTGGTATAACGTACACCCAATCGCTGAGCAACGATGCAACCTTGCAGGTTTCACACAGTGAAGGGTTAAAAAAGCAGTTTCCGTTAAACTACCGCGGGGGTTTTCTGCACATCGGTTTCAGCTATTACTTCAACCTAAGTAACTTTAAAAAGTCAAGCGGGTATTTTTATTGATTTACCCCAGCCCCACATCCAACGCCATCATCAGCACAAAGCCAAAAATTAAGCCCAATGTGGCTTTATCGGTATGCCCGTCGCGCTGGGTTTCCGGAATTACCTCTTCCACCACCACATAAATCATGGCGCCGGCGGCAAAAGCCAGCAAATAAGGCAACAAGGGCTGCGCAACCATTACCAGGGCAACACCCAAAACACCGGCAACCGGCTCTACCACCCCGCTCAATTGCCCCCATAAAAAGGACTTGGTGCGGCTCATACCAAATCTTCTCAGGGGAATTGCAACCGCAAGACCTTCCGGAAAATCCTGTATACCAATGCCAATGGCGAGGGCTATGGCTCCAGCCATATCGGCGCCGGGCAAGCCTTCTGCCACGGCACCAAATGCCACACCCACGGCTAAACCTTCGGGTATGTTGTGCAGCGTAATTGCCAATACCAGCAGAACCGTGCGGTTCCAGTCGGTTTTCACTCCTTCCCTTTTTTCTATGGGCTGGTGAATGTGCAGGTGAGGCAGAAACTGGTCCAGTCCGAAAATAAAGAATGCGCCAAGCAAAAACCCAATTGCAACGGGTACCCAGGCCCATTGAGGAGACCAGGTAGTTTCAGCCATAGATACGGCAGGATTCAATAGGCTCCAAAAGCTGGCTGCCAGCATCACACCTCCGGTAAAACCAAGCATCGTATCCATAAAACCACGCTTTATGTCTTTCATAAAAAAGACAAAAGATGCCCCAAAAGCCGTCACAAGCCAGGTAAAAACCGTGGCAACAAGCCCCTGCATAATAGGGTGCAAATCTTTGAAAAAATCAATCAGTGTTTGCATCATAAGCATTAATCTTCAAGTCGTTCAAACTGCTGATTGTGCGTTTTTGCCGCTGATTCTTTTTGCTTAAAAGCCTGTAGAAAATAATAAATGGCCACAAACACCACCAGGGTAATGAGTACTTCCCACAGAAACATCTGATTTTTAAACCCCTGAACTGATATGGTTGCTGTGTCTTTCATTGACACAAAAATAGATAACATATATCAATTGCGTTTACAAAAATAATCACGCGGTTGATGTAAATTGCGGGCACTATGAGTCAAGCCGCCTATATAGAACAAAATAAAGACCGTTTTTTACAGGAACTTTTTGATTTACTGCGTATTCCCAGCATTTCCGCAGACAGTGCCTATGCCGGTGATGTGAGGCAGTGTGCCGAATCAGTTGCTGCACATTTGCGCAGTGCAGGTGCCGATAACGTGAGCATTGAAGAGACCGCAGGTCACCCCATTGTTTACGGAGAAAAAATAGTCAATCCTTCCTGGCCCACCATCCTTATATACGGGCACTACGACGTGCAGCCTTCAGCCCCCGATGAACTGTGGACCACACCTGCATTTGAACCCAATGTAAGAGACGGAAAAATATATGCCCGCGGGGCCGCCGATGACAAAGGCCAGTTTTTTATGCATGTGAAAGCATTTGAAACTATGATGAAAACAGGCACGCTTTGCTGCAACGTAAAATTCATGATTGAAGGTGAAGAAGAAGTGGGCAGCGGCAACCTGGGTCCTTATTGCGTAAACAACCGTGAGAAACTAACAGCAGACGTGATACTCATCAGCGATACTTCCATGGTTGCCAATGATTGTCCCAGTATAGATGTGGGCCTGCGCGGATTGTCCTATGTTGAAGTGGAAGTTACCGGCCCCAACCGCGATTTACACAGTGGTGTATATGGTGGTGCTGTAGCCAATCCCATCAATGCACTTTGCAGCATGATTGCCAGTATGCACGACGAGAACCGCCACATTACCATTCCCGGATTTTATGAGGATGTACTGGAAACCTCTTCTGAAGACAGAGATGCCATGTCGCGGATTCCCTTCGATATTGAAGAATACAAAAAAGACCTCGATGTGAATGATGTTTTGGGTGAAAAAGGATTCAGCACCATAGAGAGAACCGGCATCAGGCCCACACTCGACGTAAACGGCATTTGGGGTGGTTATACCGGAGAAGGCAGTAAAACGGTTTTACCCTCAAAGGCATACGCCAAAATCAGTATGCGCCTGGTACCCAACCAAAGTAGTGAAGCGATTACGCGCCTGTTCAAAAATCACTTTGAAAGTATTGCCCCTCCGGGCATCAAAGTGGAAGTAAAACCCCACCACGGCGGTGAACCTGTGTTAACACCCACTGACAGTATTGCCTACAAGGCGGCAGCAGCAGCCATGAAAGACACTTTTGGCAAAGATCCAATACCAACCCGCGGCGGCGGCAGTATTCCCATAGTAGCCTTGTTTGAGCAGGAACTGAAAACCAAGGTTGTTCTAATGGGCTTCGGGCTGGATAGCGACGCACTGCATTCGCCCAATGAACATTACGGCATTTTCAACTACTTCAAGGGAATAGAAACCATTCCACGGTTCTTCTACCACTTCGCTGAATTAAATAAATCCTGAAAACAATTCCATGCCACTGCTGGAAGGCGAAACCTATGAGATTTACAGAAACGAACTGCTGAAGCGGTACAGGCATCTGCTGCGCTCACTTGGGAAGGATGTTTCAAAGGAAAAACTAAATCAGGTTCGCGATGCCTTCGATCTGGCCGCCCGCTCGCACGAAGGCATGGTGCGCAAAAGCGGCGAGCCTTATATCTTCCATCCCCTGGCCGTTGCTCAGATTGCCGTCAGCGAACTGGGCCTTGGCCCAACCAGCGTAATCTGTGCATTGCTGCATGATGTGGTAGAAGATACAGAGATCAACCTGGATGACATAGAACACCGTTTTGGACCCAAAGTAGCCTCTATCATTGATGGCTTAACCAAAATTAGCACGGTTTTCGACAATGTTGACAAGGAACACAGCATACAGGCTGAAAATTTCAAAAAAATGCTGCTTACCCTGGGCGAAGACCTCAGGGTTATCCTGATTAAACTCTGTGACCGTCTGCACAACATGCGAACGCTGGGTTCCGTGAGCGAAAACACCAAACTAAAAATCGCATCCGAAACCAATTTCATTTATGCACCCCTCGCCCACCGTTTAGGCTTAAATGCCATCAAAACCGAAATGGAAGACCTGGCATTAAAGTTTACGGAACCTGAACTTTACAGGGACATTTCACAAAAACTGGCAGAAACGAAACTATCCAGGCAGCGCTACATACGGGAATTTATTGAGCCCATGCGTGAAGAACTGGAAAAATCTGACTTGAAAATTGTGGAAATCAAGGGAAGACCCAAAAGCATATATGGGATTGCCCGAAAAATGAAGGTTCAGCAAATTCCCTTTGAAGAAGTATATGACGTATTTGCCATTCGCGTCATAATTGATTCACCGCTGTTTCTGGAAAAAGCGGATTGCTGGAAAGTATACTCCATCATTACCGATCAGTACCGCAGCCATGCAAACAGACTGAGAGACTGGCTCAGCCACCCCAAAAGCAATGGCTATGAAGCATTGCATGCCACAGTGCTTGGTCCCAAAGGTCGCTGGGTAGAAATACAGATACGAAGTAAACGGATGGACGATGTGGCAGAACGAGGCCTGGCTGCCCACTGGCGCTACAAAGAAGGCAGCAGCAGCAGCACCCCGCAAGATCAGGCCTTTGAAAACTGGTTGGCAAACGTAAAAGAAACCCTGGAAAACCAGGATTTGAGTGCACTGGAGCTGGTTAGCGAATTTAGGTTCAGTCTGCTGGGTGAAGAGATATACCTGTTTACCCCGAAAGGTGATATTAAAAATCTACCCTTGGGCAGTACCGCGCTGGACTTTGCCTTTGCCATACATAGCCAGATTGGATTACATACCATCGGAGCCAAAGTCAACAACAAACTGGTCCCCATCAACCATGTGCTGAAGAATGGTGACATCGTGGAAATATTAACCACCCAGAAGCCGCGCGCCAACGCAGGCTGGCTTGACACAGTAAAAACCGGTAAAGCCCGAAGCAAAATCAGGGAATTCCTGAAAATGGAGAAAACCAAACTGGCCGGCATGGGTAAAGAAATGGTTGAACGCAAACTGAAAAGCCAGGGAGAAGGCGTTACGGAAAAAACCATTGGGTTGCTGATGAGGCATTTTCAAACAGCTACAGCAGCCGAGTTCTACCACAAAGTTGCCAATGGGGATATTAAAATTGAAAAGTTAGTAGTAAAAGACATTTCAATAAAAAAGCCTGTCTCGAAACCGGCACCGGAAAAACCAGTCACTCCTGTCAAAACACAAAAAACCAAAGGACAGATTGTTATTGGCGATGACTTTGAGATGTCTTACCAACTGGCTAAATGCTGCAATCCCCTACCCGGTGATCCTATTTTTGGTTTTATTACAGTGGGTGAAGGGGTAAAAATCCACCGCACCTCCTGTCCAAATGCGCAAAGGCTTATGAGCCAGTATGGCTATCGCATCATCGCTGCATCCTGGAGAAGTGACGGCTATGAAAAACCTTTTGAAGCCATCCTGTCTGTAAGTGGTATAGATGACGTGGGCATCGTAAGTAAAATCACTGATATTATCTCCAAAGACATGGAGGTGAATATGCGTAGCATTAATATCCAAGCCAACGAAGCCGAAGGAACCTTTGAAGGAAGGCTGGAAGTATTGCTGCACAGCAAAGCCCACCTGGATTTGCTCATGCAAAAAATTCAAGGAACACACCAGTATATTCAGGTAAAACGTCTGGACGCCTAAACTACAACATACACAATTTTATCGACAAAAACAAGTTACTGCGATATATTTAATACATACATTTGAATAACAATTCAAATAGCTATGAATATATTCATTTACGTTTTAGTGACGCTCGTCGTACTCGTCATCTTAAGATCCATTAAAGTCATTCCACAGCAAAATGCCTATGTGGTAGAGCGCCTGGGCAAGTTTCATGAGGTTTTACAACCCGGTTTTAACCTGATTATACCCTTCTTTGACAGGGTTGCCTACCGCCATTCACTCAAAGAAACTGCCATGGATATTCCTGAGCAGATTTGCATTACCAAAGACAATGTTCAGGTTGCGGTAGACGGGGTTGTTTTTGCTCAGGTTATCGATCCTGCTAAGGCTTCCTACGGTATTTCAAACTACCAGTTTGCTGTTATTCAGCTGGCACAAACCACCATGCGGAGTGAAATTGGTAAAATAGACCTTGATAAAACATTTGAAGAACGCACCAATATTAATGGCGCCATTGTTTCTGCCATTGATGAGGCATCATCTGGCTGGGGTGTTAAAATTCTTCGTTATGAGATTAAGAACATCACACCACCCAAATCAGTGCTGAATGCCATGGAAAAACAAATGCAGGCTGAGAGGGAAAAACGCGCTGTCATCTTAACCTCAGAGGGCGAAAAACAAAGTGCCATCAACCAGGCAGAAGGACAGAAACAGAAAGTCGTTTTGGAATCGGAGGCTATGAGGCAACAGCAAATCAATGAAGCAGAAGGACAGGCTGCAGCGATTAAAGCCGTAGCCAGCGCAACCGCAGAGGGTATTCGCGAAGTAGCTGCAGCACTGCAGGAAAAAGGCGGTTTTGAAGCCGTTCAGCTCCGCGTGGCCGAAAATCTGGTGGAGCAATACGGCAAACTTGCCAAGAGCACCAACACCATGATTTTACCTGCTAATTTTGCGGATATGGGCTCCATGATTTCAGCTGCCATGGGCGTAATCAAACAGCAAAACGACAATAACAAGACCAAGTCATGAATGCTGAAATAATTTGGGGTGCTGCAGGCTTACTGCTTATTCTGGCCGACGTGGTCTTTGGTACCTTCTTTGTCATGTTTTTGGGTGCCGGAGCTCTTATTACTGCCGCACTTTTATGGATGGGTATTCCCATAACTAATACAATGCAATGGCTCATTTTTGCAGCTATTTCAGGTTTGGGGGTTTTGTTGCTGCGCAAGAAACTCATGCAATGGTTTGGGCCTTCAACTGAAGATCGGTTTCAGGAACATAAAAGCCAACCTGTTCTGGTTACGGAAACTGTTTCACCCGGCAAATCAGGTAAGGTAAAATACAGGGGGACAGAGTGGCAGGCGGCCACGGAGGAAAATGAGGAACTGCAGGCAGGTGAACAGGCTATTATCACACATCTTGACGGAATTGTTGTGTACATTGGCAAAAAATAACAATTATGAACGCTGCACACATTCATTTAATCACCAATCACCTGCCTGTTCTGGGATTGCTTTTTTCAGGCATAGCACTTCTATGGGGCATCTTCAGCAAATCGCGACACACCCTCTTTCTGGCATTCTCTCTGACGTTTGTTTCTGCTGTGGGCGGTTTTATTACCGGCAATACCGGTGAAGAAGCAGAAGAAGCGGTTGAAAACATCATAGGCATTTCGCATGATGCCATACATGAGCATGAAGAAGCCGCTGAAGCGGCTATGCCTTTTGTAATAGCATCCGGTATTCTATCGCTTGCGGCAGGTTTTCTGCTGTTTAGGAATCATTCGTTTTCGGGGTTGTCACAATGGATTTTATTGCTGGTATTGTCAGTAGGATGCGGCCTATCGATGCGTGCCGGCTTACTTGGGGGAAAAATAAGGCATGCGCAGGAGATTAATTCTGACTCTCCTGCTCATCAGGAATCGGAACATGAAGAACAAGAATAAGAATAAAAAAAGCCCCGCAAGCGGGGCTTTTTCATATTTACTTTAAGTGTAATTACCCTTCCAAAGCAGCTACACCACCCACAATCTCACTGATTTCGCGGGTAATGGACGCCTGACGGGCCTGGTTGTAGGCCAAACGCAGGCTAAACAACAGTTCTCCTGCATTTTCAGTGGCTTTATCCATAGCAACCATACGTGCTCCATGTTCAGAAGCGAGTGAATCAAGCATGGCTCTATATACCTGTGTTTTAACACTTCTGGGAATCAAATCCTGTAAAATCTGAACCTTGCCGGGTTCAAATACATAATCATTCAGTTGACCTGCCTTTGCATTACCAGTTTTCGCCTGTGGAATAACAGGGAGAATCACTTCATTGGTAAGAATCTGTGTGGCTGCATTTTTAAACTGGTTAAACACCAGCTCAACCTGATCGTAGGTTCCATTGCGGAAGCTATCCAGTATGTGTTCTCCGATTTCAAAGGCTTTGTCTGCATCAAGCACAGTTAAAGCCTGCATATAGGTGGAATCCACATTATACTTCAGACGACGCAGGAACTCTCCTCCCTTTTTGCCGATACAAAGCAAAGTAACATTTCCTGCTTTGGCTTGGTCGGCATACTTTTCTGTAAGGATGAGTCGGGTACGTTTGATAACATTGGAATTGAATGCACCACAAAGTCCGCGGTCACTTGTGATAACCACAACAAGTACTTTTTTAACCTCACGAGGCTGAAAATACACGGCCAGTTGAGGATCGTCAATGCTGTCCTGCAGGTTGGCCATTATCCCCTTCAGTTTTTCTGCGTAGGGGCGCATGCGCACGATAGCATCACTGGCCTTTCTCAGCTTGGTAGCACTTACCAGCTTCATGGCTTTGGTAATCTGCTGCGTGCTGATGGTGGATGATATCCGGCTGCGTATTTCTTTTTGACTCGGCATGATTTTGAATCAGCGGTTTATTCGGTAAATCCTTTTGCAACTTCCTTACCGGCTGCACTGAGCACGGCGGTGATGGAATCATCAATTTTACCTGCTCTGAGCTGCTCAAGTACATCTGCATGCTTGTTTTCCAGATATTCAAGGTAAGCTGTTTCAAAAGCACGCACTTTGTTTACCGGAATGCTGCGCAACTGGTTGCTGGTTCCAAGGTAAATAATGGCTACCTGCTTCTCTACACTCACCGGACTGAACTGGTGCTGTTTCAGGAGTTCCACGTTGCGTGAACCTTTATCGAGAACAGCCTTGGTAGCTGCGTCCAGATCTGAACCAAACTTGGCAAATGCTTCCAGTTCGCGGTACTGAGCTTGGTCAAGCTTGAGAGTACCGGCTACTTTTTTCATCGATTTGATCTGCGCATTACCACCCACGCGGCTTACAGAAATACCTACGTTGATAGCGGGACGCACACCAGAGTTGAACAGGTTTGACTCAAGGAATATCTGACCATCTGTAATCGAAATTACGTTGGTAGGAATATAGGCTGATACGTCGCCTGCCTGTGTTTCAATAATGGGAAGTGCTGTGAGTGAACCACCACCTTTTACTTTGCCTTGCAGGCTGGGAGGCAGATCATTCATTTTTTCGGTAATCTCAGTGCTTGCATTCAGTTTGCACGCCCTTTCCAGAAGGCGGCTGTGCAGGTAGAATACGTCACCGGGATAAGCTTCACGTCCGGGAGGACGACGTAGCAGCAGCGATACTTCACGATAGGCAACAGCCTGTTTTGACAGGTCATCATATACTACGAGTGCAGGCAATCCTAAATCGCGGAAATATTCTCCGATTGCCGCACCGGCCATAGGTGCAAAGAACTGCAGCGGAGCCGGAGAAGACGCAGGGGAAGATACAACCACCGTGTAAGGCATAGCACCGTTCTCTTCCAGAGATTTAACAACCTGCTTTACAGTGGATTCTTTCTGACCGCAGGCAACGTAAATACAATATACGGGCTGTCCTTTTTCGTAAAATTCTTTTTGGTTAATGATGGTATCCAGAGCGATGGTAGTTTTGCCAGTCTGTCTGTCACCGATAATCAATTCGCGCTGTCCGCGACCGATTGGAATCATGGCATCAATCGCTTTGATACCGGTTTGAAGTGGTTCTTTTACAGGCTCACGGAACAATACACCCGGTGCTTTGCGCTCCAGCGGCATATCGAATACTTCACCGCTAATAGGGCCTTTGCCGTCGATGGGCTCACCCAGGGTGTTCACCACACGACCCAGCATGCCATGACCTACATTGATACTGGCAATTTTACCGGTACGTTTAACTTTATCGCCTTCTTTGATATCGGTACTGCTACCCATCAATACGGCACCCACGTTATCTTCTTCCAGGTTAAGGGCTACGGCGCGGATTCCGTTGTCAAATTCAACGAGTTCACCACTTTGTACACCAAAGAGTCCGAAAATACGGGCAATACCGTCCCCTACCTGGAGTACGGTTCCTACTTCTTCTAAACTGGCAGCACCGCTGAAACCGGAAATTTGTTCCTTTAAGATGCTGGATACTTCATCAGGCCTTATTTGTGACATTATTATTTTATTTTTAAGCTAGGTTAAGTTCTTTTTTCATTTTATTTATCTGACCCATCACGGAACTATCATACATTTTTCCGTCAAACAAAATGGTCAGGCCTCCTATGAGGGAAGCGTTTACTTTCTGGGTAATCACAACTTGTTTGCTGCCTGCATGCTTTTTTACAAACTGCTCAATTTCAGCAAGCGTTTCTTTGTCCAGGGCTATGGCACTGGTAACTTCGGCCAGGGTAATTCCTTTGGCTTTGTTATAGATATTCATGTAAGACTGGGCCATCTCACCAAGAAGGTTTTCACGGCTTTTGTCTGCCATCATATCAAATACCGACAAAGTGATGTCATTAAACCCTTTGAACAACTGACGCAGTACCTCTTTCTTTTTGCTTTTATGCATCAGCGGACTTTCCAGAAAGGCGGAAAGCTCTGAAGAGGAAGCAATCGATTTTACGGCATTATCAGCGTCAGCAGCCACTGCATCAAGCTGGTTTTTTTCAGCAGCAATATCAAACAGGCACTTTGCGTAACGAGATGCAATTTTCATGAAAGTAATGCTTAGGCGGTTGCTTTTTGTTGCTGATCCAGTTTGCTGAGCTGAGAAGCAATAAGGGCTTTCTGAGCCTCATTGTTTTCCAATTCTTTTTCCACCAGTTTCTGGGCAATCTGCAGTGAAAATTGAGCCACTTCTTTTTTCAGTTCATCCAAAGCAGCATTTTTCTGGTTGTTTATTTCGTCGTTTGCACGTGCGATCAGTCGCTTAGCCTCTTCATCGGCTGTGGACTTGGCCTCACTTACAATTTTTTCTTTGATTTCGCGTGCTTCCTTGAGAATGGCTTCTCTTTCAGCACGGGCCTCTGCCAGCAGACTTTCATTCTGCTGATTGAGTTTTTGCATCTCAGCGCGCGCATTGGCCGCCTCCTGCAATGATTTTTCAATGGTTTCTTCCCTTTCCTTCATTGATGTAAGGATGGGTTTCCATGCAAATTTTTTGAGGATGAAAAGCAACAACGAAAATGTTACAAGCATCCAGAATACTAAGCCTAAGGCAGGGGTTACTAACTCCATGTTTTTGGTATTTCTTTTTTAAAAAAGGTTGCCCGCCTGGGCGGGCAACCCGAATAGAATTAAAGGAACAGAATCAGCAGACAAACAACGATTGCAAAGAACACAGCACCTTCGATAAGTGCAGCAGCTACAATCATGTTGGCACGTATATCGCCTGATGCTTCAGGCTGACGTGCAATGCCGTCCATAGCGCTTCCGCCGATACGACCGATACCGATACCGGCACCGATAGCAGCCAACCCGGCACCGATAGCGGCACCCATTTTACTGAAACTTGCAGCAGCAACCTTTGCGTCGGTAGCAGCTTGGAGAAGAGTGGTCATTAAACTCATAGTGAATTGATTTTATTGTTTATTTAATTAGTGGTGTTGTGCGTGATGATGCTCTTCTACCGCCATACCTATATATATAGCAGTGAGCAACGTGAATACAAAAGCCTGCAGGAATGCAACCAGCAATTCCAAAAAGCTCATGAATAATGTAAAACCAACTGAAAGCGGACTCACGGCATACCCCATACCGGTGTTCATGGCACCAAAAATGAAGATAAGACTAAAGAATCCTAGAATGATGATGTGCCCTGCTGTTATGTTGGCAAATAAACGGAGCATCAATACAAAAGGCTTTAGAATCACACCCAGAATTTCAATGGGAACGATAATAATATACATGGCCTTGGGCACATCAGGAGCAAAAATATGTTTCCAGTAATACTTGTTGCCGCTGAAATTAACTGTAATGAAAACCACCAGAGCCAAAACCATGGTAACAGCGATGTTACCGGTCACGTTGGCTCCTCCGGGGAATATGGGGATAAGCCCCATCAGGTTGTTTACGAAAATGAAGAAGAATATGCTGAGAAGCAGGGGCATAAACCTTTCGTATTTGGGACCGATAGAGGATTTTGCCACTTCATCTCTCAAGAACACAATCAATGGCTCAATCAGGTTAGGCAACCCTTTTGGAGCAAGGCCTTTACGCTTGGCGTAGGAACCAGCCATGCTTAGCATAACCAAAACGAGCACGATCACAGCAATGAACATGGCAAGCACGTTTTTGGTAATACTAAAGTCATATATTGCTTCATGGCTGTTGGCATCATCCCATACAACCTGGTTTTTCTCATTCAGGCGGAAACCGAGATACGCGTCATGTCCATGATTGAATTTGGAACTTGAAAAAACAGTCAGTCCTTTGCTTTCGGTATACAAGATAACGGGGAGCGGAATAGACGTATGACCCCATAAATGCCAATCATGTGCATCGGAAATATGCTCAAGAATCATCTTTCCTGGGTCCATTTTTTGCTCAGCATGGGCATTTTTTTCGGCATTATGTGCCTCGGCATGGTCTGCAGAAGCATATCCTGAAACGGCGCAAAAAGCATAAAAAAGCACTGACAAGAAAAATTTCTGAAGTCTGCTGATGCTGAAAAGTACTGAAAAATAGGGCATTTGCTTATTTGGAGCGGTCTTTTGAATCGGGGCGCAATTTACAACGAATACTGTAAATTTCAAACACCATTAAAATGGAAAAAACAAGTATGTATAAAATTACGAAAGGTATGTTCACAGGTTTGAATGAAATCAGTGTAATCAGCAAAAACAAAATAGCCATAATCATCCTGAGCATGCTACCAACCATCATACGCCTGATGGTTTTTGCAGGTTCGTTGTTTGGATTTCCGTAGGTAAACTGATGTATGAATAGGGTGAGACCGGAAAGAAAAAGAATACCAAAATAGCCATATGCGGGAATTACCGGAGCAGAGACCAGGTTATAAATAAAAACAGCCAGCGACATCGCTGCAGTAATTAAGGTTAATCCTTTAATATAAGATTTCATTTTTTTAGTTATAACTTACGGATGGCGGCATACAGTGAACCAAATACCCCTGCGAGTGTAAAAATTAAAGTAAACCAGGGAAATGTTGGTTTTAGCCATTTATCCAGATAGAATCCACCGGCTACAAACAATAAAATGGTCAATATCATTTGCAGTGCAAGACTGCTGTAGCGGTAAAAACTGTTTGTTTTTTTAAGAGGGCTGTCCGTTTTCTTCGGATCCATGGGTTACGGGTTTTGTAGTAACCTGGGTAATATGGGCGTTCATGCTGCAACGACCGTTAAAGGAAGCACCACTTTCAATCACAATTTTACCGGTGGCAATATCCCCGTCTATTTTGGAGTTTGATTTTAACACCAATGTTTCAGAAACGGTGAGGTTTCCTTTAATAAATCCTGCAATAGTTGCATCTCGTGCATCAATGTCGCCGGTAATACTGCCGCCTTCTCCAAGCACCAGCCTCTGCTTCACCGTTACATGACCTTCTATGATTCCATCCACCCGAAAATCACCTTCGGAGACCAGATCTCCCTTAAGCTTGGTGCCGGGACCGATTATATTGAGTAAGTTATTGACGGCAGCAGGCTCTTTTTTGCCTTGTTTGCCTGATTGATTTGTAGAAAACATGGGACTGCAAATATACCATCAAATTTACACAATAGAAGTCAATTTCCTTTGCGTCGAACCGATGTGCTGTCAAATTTTTTCTCTTTATCGGAAAGCATATCGTTGAGGGCGTCAATCTTGATCTGCTTGTTCTGAAGTTCCCTGCTTAGATCTTCTACCCGCTGATTTAGTTCCATCATTGCCTCTCGGTTATTGGTATTGCCAAATCCGGGTACCAGACGCTTGGCAGGGGTAAATGAAAGTAGCAGGTAAATAATGAGGACAAATGTCAGAAAAACAGAGCTTAGCAACATAAGCAGGTTCAAAGGAGTAAGGCGGATGGAAAAAACTTCTCCGAAATGGGTATCATTCAGCAGCACCAAACGATACTTATTTCTCAGTTTAGCCATAATTTTGCGTCCTTTGCTCATAATATTGTGCCGTTGGGAAATAAAAATACGAAAATATCGTTTTTAAGCCTGAATTCATTCATGCGCCTGCAAAGAATTTTCATTTTGGCAATACCGGCCGGCATTGCCTTGCTGCATTCATGCAAAAACAGCGACACGGCGCTGGGCAAGGCATGGCATAACACCACAGCGCACTACAACATGTTCTTCAATGCTGAGGACAAGTGGAATGAAACGGTGTTAACCCTGCGTGAAAATTACAAAGACGATTACAGGAGTTTCATAGAGCTTTACAACTATGGCGCAGCAGAATCACTGAAGGGAAATCAGGCTACCATGGACGAGGTTGTTAAAAAGGTCAGTACCATGATAGACAAACACCCCCGAAGCCGCTGGGTCGATGACGCCTATCTGCTTATGGGGAAAGCCTACTTTATGAAAGGCGATTTTGTTGCGGCAGAAGACCTTTTTAATTTTGTGCATACCAACTACAAGGATCCTGTCATTCAATACAGTGCTAAACTGTGGATTTATCAGACATTGTATCAGCGAAAAAAGTACGTGGAGGCAGAAAACCTTGCCCGCAGCCTTTTTCAGGATAAAGAGTTTCCAAAATCACTCAGAGCTGATTTGTACAAAGCCCTTGCCGCAGTTTACCTGAAAGAGGGGAAAATGGTGCAGGCACATGAGTATCTAGCCAAAGCCCTGCCCCTTTCCAAAGGCAAAATGGAACGCTACAGGCTTCATTTCTCGCTGGCACAAGTTAGCGCCGATCTCAAAAAAACAGAGGAAGCAGCCAGGCATTATGAAAAGGTAATCAAAATGAATCCGCCATATGACATGGCTTTCAATTCGAGAATTCAGCTTGCACAACTTGTTGCAGACCAGGGCGGTCGCTATGCAAAAGTAAATTCCATACTGAAGAAAATGCTTCGCGATGACAAGAACATTGAGTATTACGGGCAAATTCATTACCGAATGGGATTAAACGAACTTAGGGCAGGGAACGAAGAAAAGGCACTTTACCAATTCAATCAGTCTTTAAGAAAATCCATAACCGACAATGCGCAGATGACAACTACCTACCTTGCTGTCGGCGATTTTTACTACCAGAAAAGAAATTATGAAAACGCAGGATTGTACTATGATTCTGCAAACAAGAAACTTGACGAAAAGCACCCTGATTATGAGCGCCTTTCTCAAAAAAGCGCACAGCTGACCGACCTCCTCCGACACCTTCTTACCATCAAGCGTGAAGATAGCCTGCTGCGCATGGCAACAGATCCGGCTTTTAGAGAAAAATGCATTGACAACCTCATTGAAATTGAGAAAAAACAAGCTGAAAAACTGAAAAACCAGCCTGCTCCTCCCCCGACAGCCCCCCCGCCAACAGGAAGTGACCCTATCGCAGCCAGCGGATCATTCCCCTTTTACAGCGCCGCCATGCGGGCCAAATCGGCACAGGAGTTCCAAAATTACTGGGGCACCAGAGTAAATCGTGACTACTGGAGAATCAACGCCAAGAAAGTTATAGAGACAGTAACAACAACCACGAAAGATTCCGCTACCAAAAAAGACGATGAACCTGTGCAAGGTATACCAGAAGAGATATCCGCGGACAGACGCAAATACTATAAAGACATTCCATTTACGGCAGAGGCAAGAAAAAATGCCCGCACCCGCATGGAGGAATCCATGTTTATGGCTGCCGGCATATACCAAAATCAACTGCTGGAAGAAAAGGAAGCTTTGCGCTGGTATGAGGCTTTGCTGAAAACCTATCCCAAAACACAATACGAAGCACAGGTTTACTTCGAAATGGCAAAAATCCACCGGGCTGCCGGACGCAACAGCGATTTTAACAAAAACAAACAGCTACTGGCTGATAAATTTCCTAATTCCCTTTACCTGAAGCTGCTGGAAGGCAAACAGGATGACAAGCGCAACAACGAGCAGATTTCGGAACTACGGATAATTGAAGAACTGTATGAAAAGGTATACAGACTTTCTGAAGAAGAAAAGTGCACGGATGCCATTGCTTTGAAAATGGAAGCAGACCGAAAACACACTGGAAACGCCTATCAGTCCAGATTTGACTACCTGCATGCTGTTTGCCTCATCAAAACAGGCAGCACGGATAAAGGCATAGATATCCTCAAACAGATTATTCAGGATTACCCGTCTACTCCTGTGGCCCAGCAGGCACAAAGTACCATGGAGGCTTGGGAGCGAATCAAACAGGCATCAGCAGATAAAAATCCGGATAAAGAAAAAGATAATTCCACAGTGGGCGATGGTAATCTTTGGAAAACCTGGGATGGCAAGGAAGAACTGTTTTACCTGCTGGTATTCCAAAAAGGCAGCAACACCAATATGATCAGGGCCACGCTAAATGACTTTAACAAGGAGAATTTTATTTTTGAAAACCTGGAAGTAAGTCCGGCCAGGGCTTCCGGTACCACTGTTTACATAAGCGTGTCCAATTTCAGCAAACCGGATAAAGCCAAAGAATACCTTTCATTCATTGAAAAAAAGCCGGAAATTTTTGCTGCCAAAGGTTTATTCGAGTTTGAAATGGCCTGGATTTCTAAAACCAACTACCTAACCCTTGCCTCCAGCAACAGAATTAACGCCTACATGGAATTCTTCCGCGGAAAATTGCGGTAACGTGGTATATTCGCGTAAGTATGGCAGATAGCTCAGGTTACTTTTTAATTGACAAATTTTGGAAGTTCCTGCTGGGAGTTTTCATGATGATTATCGTTTTCTTTCTGCTGGTAAATTTTGGTCTATTCGGGGAAATGCCGGATATCAAGGAACTCGAAAATCCCAGAAGTGCGCAAAGCTCAGTGGTGTATTCTGCCGATGGCGAGATTCTTGGAACCTATTTTCTTGAAAACCGCACCAACATAAAATATGACCAAATTGCGCAATGCGTATACGATGCACTCATTGCCACCGAAGACATCCGTTTCTACGACCACTCGGGTATTGACGCCAAAGGCACAGCCAGGGCATTAATCAGAATGGGGCGGGACGGCGGTGCAAGCACCATTACCCAACAGCTTGCCAAAAATCTCTTCAGCATCTACAACAAGCCCAAAATGAAAATCACCCGTCTGATGCAAAAATTCAAGGAATGGATTATTGCCATCAGGCTGGAAAGGCGTTTTACCAAAGATGAAATTATCACCATGTACCTCAATACTGTTCCCTTTTCGGGAATAAGCTGGGGAATTGATGCTGCAAGCCGTGAGTTCTTTAATAAAAAACCGGCTGAACTGAAGGTGGAAGAAGCTGCGGTACTGATTGGGATGCTCAAAGCCACGAGCCTTTACAATCCGCGCCTGAACCCGGAAAATTCAAAAGAACGCAGAAATGTGGTGCTGAAACAAATGGTGAAATACGGAAAACTGGATCAAGGTACCTATGAAAGCATCCGTGAAAAAAACGTTAAACTGGATTACAAAAGGGTTGACAATGAGGGACCTGCCATCTATTTCCGCGATCAGCTGGCCGAATTCATGAAGGACTGGTGCAAAAAGAACGGCCACAATCTATACCGCAGTGGATTAAGGATATACACCACCCTCGACAGCCGCATGCAGAAGTATGCAGAAAATGCAGTGGAACAGCACATGGCTGATTTGCAGAAACAGTTTTATCAAACCTGGGGAAAAGATGCTCCTTGGCGAAAAATTAGTGACTGGACCGTTATTCCCGACTTTATTGAAAATGCCCTTAGAAGAACTGAGAGATACCAATCGCTAAAAGAAAAATTCAATGGCGATGACAAGGCCGCCATGGCAGAATTGAAGAAACCCATCCGCATGACCATTTTCACCTGGAAAGGCGAAAAGGACACCACCATGAGCCCTTATGATAGCATGAAATATATTAAAAAGTTCCTTCATGCAGGTTTTGTGGCGGTAGAACCGGAAACAGGCCATGTGAAGGCCTGGGTGGGTGGAATAAATCACAAATTTTTCAAATATGACCATGTGAATATTCATGCGAGAAGACAGGTTGGATCTACTTTCAAGCCCATTGTATACGCCACCGCCATGGATATCAACAAATACAGTCCATGTACCTTGTTCCCAAGGGAAAGAACCACCTTTGAAGGCGCAAACGGCGAACTGTGGAGCCCCAGAAACAGCGATGGCAAGGAAGGCGGTGAATTTACCATGGCAAAAGGCCTGGCTCTGTCTGATAACCTAATCACGGCACAGATTATGAAATCACTGGGAGATGAAGCTCCGCAGATGGTTATCAAATTTGCAGAAAGGGTAGGCATTGAAAAGAACAGGATACCGCCTGTTCCCAGCATTTGCCTCGGCACCATGGAACTTAGCCCGTTTGAAATGGCAAGCGCCTATACTGCCTTTGTGAATAAAGGTCTTTGGATTAAACCCACCTACATCACGCGCATTGAAGATAAAAATGGCAACGTGCTGGAAGAATTCGGCACACCCGAACACGACCAGGTACTCAGTGAAGAAAAGGCATACCTCATGTTTAGCATGCTGAAAGGGGTTGTGGACTTTGGTACTGGCAGTTACCTGCGCGGAAAGTATGGCCTGACCGGACATATCGGCGGTAAGACCGGAACTACCCAGGGCAGCGCCGATGGATGGTTTATGGGCGTAACCAAAGGCTTGGTTTGCAGCGTATGGGTGGGTGCAGACGACCCTTCAGTGCGTTTCAGAAACGGCTGGATTGGACAGGGCGCACTGATGGCATTGCCTATTTATGGTATTTTTATGAAACAGGCTCAGGCCGATAAAAATCTCAATATCAATACCGATATGCCGGAACCACCGGAAAACATGAGCAATATGACCATGGACTGCGGTGAAAACGGGGAAGCTGACCGGGGCGGAGAACTGGATGTGGACGAACTTGGAAATTAACCGTTTGTCTTTGTTTATTTCAATATTTTTTCTTATATTTGCACCCCCAAAACGAACAGAATTATCATGAAACCCGATATACATCCCAAGAATTTTCGTCCGGTTGTTTTCAAAGACATGAGCTGCGATCATGCCTTTTTGGTACGCAGTTGTGTAGAAACCAAAGAAACCATCAAGTGGGAAGATGGCAACGAATACCCTCTTTTTAAGCTTGAAATTTCAGACAAATCTCACCCCTTCTACACCGGTAAGCAGCAGCTCGTAGATACAGCAGGACGTATCGACAAGTTCATGAAGCGCTACGGCAAAAAGTAATAAAGATACCATTTATCGAAAGCCATCCGAATTGGATGGCTTTTTTTATGGGATAAACAGCTGTATACCCTAATTTCGAAGCCATGCAAATCAACTTTTTTGACGACGGGCAAATTGAGCATTTATTTCCGCTGACCCTGACGAGACCGGCAGCTGACCTGCGCTGTGGGATAAACACGGTAGCAGAAAAATGGATCGCCTTGCTGAAGCCGTCATCATGGGGATTTGAAACCCGGGCCTATTTAACGGTGAAATTTCCGGCTACCGAAAATGCTGATTTGCGCATCAATGGCAGGTTGCTGCCCAATGAAGAACTTGCCAATGCTATGATAGCCCTGCAGCCTGGACAGACACTCAAAGTCGGAGATACTCTTCTTGCAGAAAAACCGGGTAACCAGGTTCAAAATATCGATTTTACCGGTTCCTACACCATGCTTAGTCGGCCTTACGATAGTTTCCTACAGGCCGGAACTGAGATTCAGCGGGATATGGCAACCATTACCGCCGGGCGAAGCTCACAACAACTGCATGCATCGGTGCAGGTAATAGGCGAACACGCCGTGTTTATGGAAGAAGGCGCAAAAGCTTATGCCTGTGTTATTAATACAAGCAACGGTCCGGTATACATTGGCCGCAATGCAGAAATCATGGAAGGATGCCTGGTGCGCGGTCCTTTTGCTATGGGCGAAGGCAGCGTGCTGAAAATGGGTGCCAAAGTTTACGGCCCTACTGCCCTGGGCCCCTACTGTGTGGTGGGAGGCGAGGTAAATAACATTTGCATGCAAGGCTACAGCAATAAAGGTCACGATGGTTTTTTGGGCAATGCCGTACTTGGTGAGTGGTGCAATATTGGCGCCGACAGCAATTGCAGCAACCTAAAGAACAACTACGAAGACGTGAAAGTGTGGAACTACACTACCGGGCGGTTTGACCGAAGCGGTCAGCAGTTTTGCGGCCTTATTATGGGTGATCACAGCAAGTGTGGCATCAATACCATGTTCAATACCGGCACTGTAGTGGGTGTTTCTGCCAACATCTTCGGAGCGGGCTTCCCAAGGCAGTTTGTGCCCGATTTTGCCTGGGGCGGTGCTTCAGGCTTTATCACCTACAAACCGGATGCTGCCTGCAAAACCGCATCATTGGTGATGCCAAGGCGGAAGAGGGAATTTGATGAAACGGAAAAAGCGATTATGATGGCGGTTTTTGAGGCCACCACCGAATGGCGCAACTGGGATAAAGAACAATAAGCATTTCAGATATGGTTCTCAAAAACCTGAAATGGCCAGTGTTACTCGTTTGTTTTGCCTTATTAAACTGCAGAGGGGATAATTTAAACAATTCCGTTTTCCCGATTGATGCTAAAATGGCCCCATTTCTGTTTGATACAGGCAGCTGATGGGCCTACAAAAATACCGCTACATTGCAGACGGATACAGATATGGTGGTTTCAGCCAACAGAATAAATATTTACAAGAAGTATGCAACACTTCTTTGCTGGAATATGGTATTTAAAAACCTCACAACCCAGGAATCACAATCCTATGGCATAGTTTATCAAGGCTGGTGGCAAAAGTTTCTCGACAAAGCCCTAATGCAGGGCAACAGCAACCTAATGGTGGATAGTAACAGTGTAATTTACTACAATCAACAAATGCAACTGCTTGATTCAATGTATATCAACGGAAAGTTATACCGTAATATCAGAAGGGTAAGGATTGAAGAATATTCAGATTCAGCTACAAACACATACAATCAATATTTCATAGCAGACAGCATAGGCATTATACGGTGGGATCAGTATGACAATGGCATAAACATCGGCTCGAAACTTTTAACAGATTACCGCGTGAAACTTGCACCTGTGTGGTATAAACCGTAGAAAATAAAGTTTAAATCGTTAAGCTCAATTCTATTCTTCTGCCGGTGCAAACATATGCTTTAACCGCTGTGCATTGATGTTTAGCACCACACCCAGGACCACCAATAACATTCCCACGTATTGCAGCCACACATAATGTTCATCGAAGATAAACAGACCGGCAGCAGCACCCCACAATATGCCTGCATAACTCACAGCAGACACACGACTGGCAAGGTCTTCCTGATAAGCGCGGGTCATGAAAAACTGACCGATTTGGGTGGTCACTCCTGTTGCAATCAACCATCCATACTGTATTATATCCGGCCAGATCCATTCGCCTGGCTTAAACAAAAAATACAGCAACGCAATTGGAACGCTTACCAGCGGAAAGTAAAGTACCACCACATTTGGGTCTTCAATTCCTTTGAGTTTTTTGATGGTATTGTAGGCAAGCGCCGAGAAAAACGCACCGCCAAACCCGGCCAGCATGGGGATGACAGGCACCTGAAAACCGGCTCCGTTCACCAGCATCACACCCGCAAAGGTTAATATAAAAAACAACCACTGAATCCGCAGCACCTTCTCTCCTGCCATCCAGATGGCCAAGATGGTGGTGAGCACCGGCGCCAGATAGTGAATGATGATCGCATTGCCCAGCGGCATTTTCTGCAAAGTATAGAAATAGCATATCAGTCCCATAGAACCAAAAAACCCGCGCTGCAGCAACAATAATCTGTTTTTACCCAGCGGACTGACACCTATTTGAAGCATGGTTATATATCCCAGTACAATTTGCACAATAGCCCTGAAGAACACCGTTTCTGCTACTGGAATGCCCTGCAATTTCTTCACACAGATATTCATTAGCCCAAAAGCAAAGCTGGCTACGAGCATCATCCATACGCCTTTACTAAGTTTCATCCAACACGATTACAGGGTTGATTCAAATTTATATGAACAAAAAAAGGCAGCCGGAGCCACCTTTTTCTGTTTTTTTTGTTTTATTCAATTCGCCACTTGGCTAAGAACACTGTTCATGCTGCGCACGGCATCGGCTGATTTGGCAAACTCTGCTTTTTCAACATCGTTCAAATCCAGGTTTACAATCTTCTCCCAGCCGGATTTGCCCAGAATAACGGGTACACCAATGCAGATATCATTCTGGCCGTATTCCCCCTCCAGGTAAACACAGCAGGGATACATCTTTTTCTGATCGGCAACAATGGCATGCACAAGAGCAGCTACGGAAGCTCCGGGAGCATACCAGGCGCTGGTTCCGAGCATTCCGGTGAGGGTAGCACCACCCACCATGGTATCCGACTTCACTTTCGCCAGGGTTTCTTCACTTGCAAACTGTGAAGCCGCAACACCCCTGTAAGAAGCCATGCGCGTCAAAGGAATCATCGTTGTATCGCCGTGGCCACCGATTACCATGCCGTCCACGTCATTGGAAGGACAATTGAGCGCTGCGCTTAGGTAGGTGCGGAAACGGCTGCTGTCGAGAATACCGCCCATACCGATGATGCGGTTTTTGGGAAGACCGGTCGCTTTTAAGGCCAAATACGTCATGGTATCCATAGGATTGGAAACCACCACAATAATGGCATTGGGACTGTGTTTCAGCACATTTTCGCAAACCGCCTTTACGATGCCAGCATTTACACCAATCAGTTCTTCGCGTGTCATACCGGGCTTGCGGGGAATACCACTGGTAATCACCACCACATCACTGCCGGCGGTTTTACTATAATCATTGGTAGAACCGCTGATGCGTGTGTTGAATCCATTGGTGGTAGCACACTGCATCAAATCAAGGGCCTTTCCCTCTGCGAAGTTTTCTTTAATATCCAGCAGAACTACTTCCGAGGCAAAATCTTTCATGGCGATGTACTCTGCACAGGAGGCACCCACATTACCGGCACCGATTACGCTAATTTTTGACATATTAATTTTATTTATGGTACAAATTTAAGCAACCTCGCTTATTTGCCTTTTAGGTGTTAAGCAATTGTGCAAAAAGATTCATCAGATTAATTTTTTTCAAATAACAATCCAAATCAACTACTTTTATTATTTTTTTACGATCCAACTCACTTACTTTTGTAAACTTTTTCTATTCAAACTCATTTCATAAAATGAAAAACAAATACATTGACCTCATCAATCAGACCTTTTACTTCCCTCAGGAAGAGTTTAAACTGGATGAAAACAATGACCTTATGTTCCACAACATTCCATTAATGGAACTCATAAACCAGTATGGAACACCTCTTAAATTCACCTATCTGCCTAAGATATCAGAGAACATACAAAAAGCGCGTACCTGGTTTAATGTGGCCATAGCCAAGGCTGACTACCAAGGCAAATACTACTATTGCTACTGTACCAAGAGCAATCACTTTCACTATGTCATTGAAGAAGTACTGAAGAACAATGTCCATATTGAAACATCCAGTGCCTTCGACATAAACATTATTGAGACCTTATTCGAGCAAGGCCTGATCAACAAAGACAAGTTTGTTGTATGCAACGGATTTAAGCGTGAGCAATACATTGAAAACATTGCCAACCTAATCAACACCGGCTGGACCAATGTCATTCCGGTTATTGACAATTACCGTGAGATAGAGCAGCTGGAAACCCAGGTTAACGCGCCTTTCACCTGCGGGATTCGCATTGCTTCTGAAGAAGAACCCAAATTTGAGTTCTATACTTCCCGCCTGGGCATTGGCTACAAAGACATTTTGCCATTCTACCGCAGCAAAATCAAGAAGAATAAAAATGTGAACCTAAAGATGCTGCACTTCTTCATCAATACCGGCATCTACGATACTGCCTATTACTGGAACGAACTGCACAAGTGCCTGAAAGTATACTGCGAACTGAAGAAAGAATGCCCCACACTGGATACCTTAAATATAGGTGGCGGCTTCCCCATCAAAAACTCCATGACTTTTGATTATGACTACGAATACATGGCCACAGAAATCGTATCACAGATCAAGCAGGTTTGCACAGAGAATGGTATACCCGAACCGGACATTTTTACTGAGTTTGGTTCATTTACTGTTGGCGAATCCGGAGGTGCCATCTTCCGCGTACTGGACCAAAAACCACAAAACGACCGTGAAAAATGGAATATGATTGACAGCAGTTTCATGACCACATTGCCGGATGCCTGGGCTATAAACAAGAAGTTTGTGATGCTGCCCATCAACCGTTGGGATGAGGAATATGAAAGGGTTCTGCTGGGTGGAATTACATGCGACAGCGATGATTACTACAACTCCGAGCAACACGTAAACGCCATTTACCTGCCACAATACGACAAGGAGGATCCTTTATATATCGGCTTCTTCCACACAGGCGCCTACCAGGAAAGCATCGGTGGATATGGTGGCATACAACACTGTCTTACACCTTCGCCCAAACATGTCATCATTGATAAGGATGAAAATGGCGAGTACTATTTTCGAATGTTTAGCAAAGAACAGAGTTATAAAAGCATGTTAAAAACCCTGGGTTACATGTAATCCAAACACATTGGATCTTTAATTTAACTCCGATTCAACTAAAACAGAATATACAATTTCCCGGACAACACCTCTTCTTAAGATATCATATTCATTGTTAAGATCTTTTAGGGCACCTGTTTTGTATCCTTTTCAGAGAAAACACAAAGTGCCGAAAACACGATTAAACCATTGATAATGATGAGTTCAGGGCCAATTTTATATCCTTGAAACAAGCCGGAGGAAACAGAATCCAGTCCCAGTTTTAGCTGCAACTTTTGCTCATAGTATGCAGGATTGCTCAGTAAATCGAGCAACAGCGTCAAAAACGGCCCCAGCAGACAGGCAGGCCAGAGAAATGCTTCCCTTGCTTTTCTTTTTGTAAGAATGCCAAAAGCAAACAGCCCAAGCAAAGGACCGTAGGTAATACCTGCAAACTTGATAATGAACTGAATAATGGATTTGTCATTGATGTATCTAAATAGAAACACCATGAGCAAAAACAAGATGGAAAAAGCCAGATGTACCATCATACGCTTGCGTTTGCGTGCTTTCTCGTCAGATTGTGTTTGCTGCAGATTTAGTACATCAATACAATAGCTGGAGGTTAGGGATGTGAGTGCACCATCAACACTGGGAAACAGTGCAGAAATAAGTGCGATGACAAATACAATACCCAGGCCGCCGGAAAAGACCTCACTAAGCGCCAGCGCGGGGAAAAGATCATCGCCGGCGGCAGCCGCCCCTGTTCCAAGCAACACAGGGTTTTTGGCCTGATAGACATGCAACACTGCACCCAGTAGCAAAAACAAGGCATTCACACCCACCAGAATGGCACTCATCAGCATCATGTTTTTTTGTGAGTCCCTGAGGTTCTTGACTGAAATATTCTTCTGCATCATTTCCTGATCCAGCCCCGTCATGGTAATGGTAATAAACATCCCTCCGAGAATCTGCTTGAGAAAAAAACCGGGCTTGTTCACATCCGTTACCCAAAACTGTGTAAGGTTGCTTTCCGACGCCATTTGCCATGCCCCGCTGATGTCAGTATTCAGGGCTTTCACAACAGCGAACAGACAAAGCACCAGACCAAGAAGCATACCGGTGGTTTGCAGCGTATCGGTGATAATGATGGTTTTTACACCACCCTGGAATGTATACAAAAGAATAAGCAGTAAAATGACAGCCGCAGAAAGCCAGAATGGAATGTGAAATGCAGAAAACACAAATACATCCAGAATACTGACAACCAGATACAGGCGTGCCGTAGCGCCTACTGTTCTCGATAAAATAAAAAAGGATGCGCCAATTTTATGGGCCTTCTCACCCAGTCGCTTACCCAAAAAACTATAAATACTCGTAAGATTGAGCTTGTAATACAGCGGCAACAATACAAAAGCCACTACCCAGTATCCAAGCCAATAACCCAGCACCAGCTGAAAATAGGTAAAACCGCTTTTACCAACATCGCCCGGCACACTCACAAAGGTTACTCCTGACAATGAAGTGCCAATCATGCCAAACGCTACCAGCAGCCAGTTGCTGTTTCTGTTTCCAATAAAAAACGATTCGCTGTCGGCATTGCGTGAAGTGTAAAAAGCCACTCCAAGCAGTAAAATGAAGTAGCCTACTATGGCAATCAATATGCTTCCTGTTATCATTGTTCTATTTAGCTCCGATTAAGGTTTCCAGTTCCTTGACCGTCTGAATATGCCTGGGTACTTCTTCCATGGGCAGAAACACCAGTGAATTGCTCCTGACGGCCAATGCGCGGTATTTTTCCGGACTCAGGTAATACATTCTGCCCGATTGATCTTTGGCCGCAATGTATGCCAGGTTGACAGGGGTGATATTCAGTGCAAAAATATCCGCCGGCCCGAACCAACGGTAATTAAATGGCTTGTAATGCGCCACCCAGGCCTGTTTTACATCGATAGGAATACCTTCCTTATTGGTAAACTTGACATCTACCCTACCTGTATCCGAAACTGCGACAGGACGGGCCCAGGCAAAAGTTCCTGTGCTCCGCATATTAAATGTATACGCTGTTTGTCCACGGGGCTTAACCTGCCCATACATCAGTATGCGCTTGGCCTGCTGGATACCGGACTCCTTAAATTGCGCATGATACGCCATGAATGCTGACTCTTTTTTCTGTCTAATTTCGCTGTATCGGGCCATTCTTGACAAAAACGCTGCTTGAGCGGAACGTGACTTTGCCGTTTGCTTTTTTACCTTGTCTTTGGGCTGTAGCAGGGTAAACCTGCGGTATCCGTCTTCGGTGCGCAAATCCATAAACCACGCACTGCCGGCGCTCACAAACCGAATATCTGCATACACGGTGCCGCGGATAAACAAGGAACTGAACTCACGGGAATCCATGGCACTTTCAATTTCCAGTGGATAATCCTGCAAAGGCTTCAATTCAGGAAACAGTGTCTCCGTTTTATCGAAAACCGTAAAACGGATAATCCCTTTCTCTTTTTTTCGGTCAACAAATTCTTTACGCAACCCCACCAGGCCCCTTCCCCTTCTAAGGTTGTAGGCTCCCATGGCAGGGGCACGGTCTTTTACCGGTGCTATCCAAAAACCGCCGTAGTTTTCAAGACTAACCCTGTTCACGCCGGGATCGAGCAGATAATAATAACCTTCTGTCTCAAAGCGGGTTTCAAGGGTATTGTTATCAGATGGATATATTTCAGTGGCGGTTTTTTTACCTGTGTAAAACGCATAAAAATCAACGGGCTTGTTTTTGGAATCGTCAAACTCGTAATCGTAGTCAAAAAAGTGTTGCCATTTCTTTCTTGCAGGGTTGAAAGCATAAAACCGAAATGCTGTGTCTGTTCTGCTCAGAAACATTAGCCGAATGGCATAACCTTCTTTGAGGCGCAATTCCCGGTTATTGTGAATGGCACGAAACTGAAAAACAATACCCGGCGCCAGACTATATCTCCTTCCGGCACTATCGTAGTTTAATGGAAAGCCATCACACATAAATCCGGCAGGCTTGTTTTGCAGTATACACTGCAACCTGTAATTCTTTTCAATACTTTTACCTTCCATCGTTTCCATGGCTCCTTTTGGAACCAGCAAGGCAGCCTCAGCGTTCAGATAAAATACCCTGTCCTCGAGGTTATCTCCTTCGAAACTAAACCAACCTGAACCCACCTGGGGAAGGAATCCGGATACGGGCGGTTTTTGAAACTTTACATTATCATTGGGTTTGCAAGGCACAAACTCTGAAAACTGCCCAAAAAGAGTCGTATCGCCATCTGCCCCGGCCCAATTGGCAATCCGGGAATTGGGAAACAATGCCGAGAGGTGTTTTACCTCCCAGGGCATTAAAACGGCCTCCTGCGCCTGATAAAACAAAGCCACATTCCGCACAGTTTCGTTGCGCACGATTTCAATACGCTGTTTTAACATTGGCAAATCATCGGGGTACTTTTCACTGAGCCAGCTGAGATTATCGGTTAGCGTTAATTTTTCCAGCGATGCTATCGCATTAATATCTGCCGGTAAATCCGCAATGGCATCCAGACTGATGCCAAATTCCTTCAATCCTTTGATGCTGGCGGCCGCGGCAATTGCTGCCGGAATTTCCTTTTTAACATAGGGTGCAATGAGCCTTAACCCCCGCACTTTCCAGTTTTGCATAAACTCATAGTTATCGGGCACTACCTCAAAAATCAGGGTCAAGCGGTTCAGCTTCCCCAGCCTGTCGTTAAACAAAATCTGGTCTTCACGACCATTTTTAAGAAAAATACTGACCTGATTTACCCATGTAAGATGCTCCACATCCTCATCATTCAACGATCCGCTGAATTTCAGCAGCTGTACTTCATCCAAATCATCCAAAAGAGGAATCACATCACAAACCCGGCTCACATCCACCGCGCCGCTGATGCGTATCCGCTGTATTCCGTAGAATTTATCAAGGTTGGATTTAATGAAATCAAGTTCTTTTGGCTGGGTAATTTCTATAGCGGTACTGCGCATGGATAAAGCTGCGGAAGGCTTCACAAAAACCTGCGAATGCAGTTTTGATGAAACAAGAAGAGATAATCCAAAAACAATAAACCGGAGCCGCATATTCTTACCCAGGTCAAAAAATGTACCCATTACAGCAAAGATGAAGGCTTTATTTGAAACGCTATCGGCCGGTGATGGCTTTGTACAGTAAAATTGACAGAAACAGGGAAATCTGCCCGATATTTGCAGCAGCATCAACCATGGAAGAAGGCATTGTAAACCGGGTAGCCAACAGCGGCATTGTTACACTCAATCTGGAAAACTATCTGCATCCGGGAAAACGCGTTGGCATTGACGTTAAAGACACTTTATTCATGGGTTTGATTTTAAAGGAAAAAGACTTCAGGGACTGGATTAAAAACCATAATTGGGAACAATACCGGGATGCCAACGTCTATATTCATTGTTCTGCAGATGCCATCGTGCCAACTTGGGCTTATATGCTCATTGCCGCCAGACTGACCGGGATTGCGCACTATTTTCTGTTCGGAACGGCAGAAGCACTGGACACAGCTTTGTTTTCAGAAGCCCTTTCAACAATAAATACGGATGAATTTAGCGATAAACGGGTCGTTATCAAGGGATGCGGCGATCAATACATAACACCTGCGGCCTACGTTGAAATAACCCGTTTGCTGCAGCCGCATGTGAAAAGCTTAATGTTTGGCGAACCCTGCTCTACTGTGCCGGTGTTCAAAAAGGCCTGAAACGGAATCGCAGAAAACCGGTTTTACGACTAGCTGCCTGTGCGGATCAGGGTTAAGGTATATACACGCAGGTATTTTGCCTGGTCTTCTGTCAGTTTTGATTTGGGAACCATGCGGTTCATATGTTTTACCCAGCTTGCTTCATTGTAATTGAGCGGATTTTTGGGCTTATGGCAGGAGCCGCATTGTACATTCAAAATATCTGCGCCTTGGCTTAACCAGTATTGGGTAGCACCATGCTCAATAGACTCGGCCACTACCAGCCTTTTTTGCAGTTCAGCCGGCAAGGGCTCAGGCGTTTTAATGGTGACTGTGGCCGGTTGAACAACCGGCCGGGGCGGTTCTGAAACCTGCACATCAGTGCCGGTGGATACGTTGTTTTTCGCAGACTGGGTTTTTCTCGCAGCGCACTGAAACAAAACAATGGCACTTGCCACACAAAACACACGTAACATCCAATTGCTCATGCAACAAAGATAACCCAACCAATTAAAAAAAATCCTATTATTGCCGTAGTATGAAGTCAGACATTGAAATCTCTCGCTCAACCCCTTTAAAACCCATAGGTGACATTGCACAAAAACTCAACATCGCACAGGATGAGCTGATTCCTTACGGCAGAACCAAAGCCAAAATTCCGCTGAAGTACCTTCAGTCAGATAAAAAAGGCAAGCTGATCATGGTAACCGCCATCACACCCAACAAAGCGGGTGTAGGGAAAACCGTTACCAGTGTGGGATTGTCACTGGGCCTGAACCATATCGGCAAAAATGCCATGGTAGCGCTGCGCGAACCCAGCCTGGGACCTTGCTTTGGCATGAAGGGCGGAGCAGCCGGCGGCGGATATGCACAGGTATTGCCAATGGAAGACATCAACCTGCATTTTACCGGCGATTTTCATGCCATCACCAGCGCCAACAATATGATTGCGGCCCTGGTAGACAATTACCGCTACTGGAATAAAACAGGTGAAAACACCCTGACACAGTTGCTGTGGAAACGGGTACTCGACGTAAATGATCGCATGCTGCGCCATATGGTGAGCGGCCTGCATGGCAGCACCAATGGCATTCCTACCGAAACCGGATTTGATATTACACCTGCATCCGAAATCATGGCTTTGCTTTGCCTTAGCGAAAACCTGGAAGACCTAGAGCGCCGTATTGACCGCATCGTTGTAGGATATTCAGGTAAAAAGCCTGTAACTGTTGGTGATCTAGGTTTCGGGCCAAGCATAGTAGTATTGCTCCGGGACGCCATCATGCCCAACCTGGTGCAAACCACCGAACACACGCCTGCTATTATACACGGGGGACCATTTGCCAATATCGCGCACGGATGTAACAGCGTGATCGCCACAAAAACTGCATTAAACCTGGCTGATTATGTGGTAACCGAAAGTGGTTTCGGTTCTGATCTGGGTGCAGAAAAATTCTTCGATATTAAGTGCCGCATGGCAGGATTACAGCCCGCTGCTACTGTGATTGTGGCATCTCTGCAGGCTATTAAGCTGCATGGAGGTGCAGGCGAGAAAAATATGCGCGATGTAAATGCAGAAGCACTGAAAACCGGCCTGCAAAACGTGCAGCACCATATTCGCAACGTGCAGGCTTTCGGGCAAAATGCGGTTGTAAGTATCAACAAGTATGGTTGGGATACTGAAAATGAAATGAATTATCTCATTGACTGGTGCAAAGACCAAGGTGTAAAAGTAGCCGTGAATGAATGTTTTGTGAATGGTGGTGCAGGAGCTGCGGCTTTGGCTGAAACCGTGGCAGATGTGGTAGACAACAACCCATCGGGACCTATCAATTATGCATATGAACTGGGCGATTCCATCGATACTAAAATAGAAAAAGTGGTGAAACGCGTCTACGGCGGTTCAGGCATCAAACTGTCAGGAACGGCTCAGGCCAAACTCAAAAAATTTGAAGAACTGGGCTGGGGCAATTTGCCGATTTGCATCGCCAAAACCCAGTATAGCTTCAGCGACGATATCAGCATGGGGCCGCTTGCTAAAGACTTTACGCTTCGCGTGGAAGACCTGGTAATCAATGCCGGTGCAGGTTTTGTAGTAGCCATAGCCGGGGATATCATGCGCATGCCAGGTCTGCCCAAAGAGCCTCAGGCCTTGCAAATCAAGCTGGTAAATGGCGAAATTGACGGTCTGAGCTGATATTGCAGCCTGCCGCTGATTTTATTCTTCCGTTGGTTAACTTTGCCGGTATGAATCCCGGAGATAAACTCTTTTCCTTCAGCCTTAAAAATGTAGACGGCCGAATGTTGGGCAACTACGATTTTGCCGATAAATACAGCCTGCTGATTATCGTTACCTGCAACCATTGCAAATATGCCCAGTCCTACTGGGGCAGGCTGAAACAACTGGCCAAGAAATACGAAGAAGACAACCTGGGAATGCTGGCTATATGCGGAAACGACGCACAGGCCTACCCACAGGACAGTTTTGAAAATATGCAGCAGTTGCACAAACAACTGGGACTCCCCTTCCCATACCTGCATGATGAAACCCAGGAAGTGATTAAAAAACTGGGGGCGATAAGAACACCCGAAGCATTTTTGTTTAACAATAACAGAGAACTGGTTTACCGCGGCGCCATTGATGACAACTGGGAAAATGAAGCGGCCATCATGCAGGTTTACCTGGAGGATGCTGTAGAATACAGCCTTGACGGACTGGAAGTAGATTACCCCGAAATTGATGCGGTAGGATGCACCATCAAATGGAAACCCGGCAATGAACCCGGATAATGCCCGTCCTGTTGCCCTGATAACCGGTGCCGGCAGCGGCATTGGAGAAGCACTCGCATTAGAAGGCGCAAGACGAGGTTATGATCTGGTCATCATGGGGCGCAACGCCGAAAACCTGAATAAAGTGGCCCAAACCTGTGAATCACTGGGAGCAAAAGTGGTGGTGGTTGCAGGTGATGTTAGCCAACAGGGAGATTGTAAAAGATTTGTAGCTGCCGCAGAGGCTTTACCGGGCAATTTAAAAGTGCTGTTCAATAATGCAGGCATCAGCATGCGTGCGGTATTCGAACACACCGAACCCGAAGTACTGCATCAGTTGATGAACACCAATTTTTGGGGGACGGTTTACTGTACCAAATTTGCCCTGCCCAAACTGCTCGAGAGTAACGGCTCTGTGGTGGGCGTGTCTTCCATTGCGGGTTTCAAGGGGTTACCCGGTAGAACCGGCTACAGTGCCAGTAAATTTGCGATGCATGGCTTTCTGGAAAGTTTACGCAACGAAAACCTAAAGAAAAACCTGCATGTGCTGATTGCATGTCCGGGCTACACGGCCAGCAACATACGCAAAACCGCACTAAACAAGGATGGCAAATCACAGGCTGAAACACCCCTGGACGAAAGCAAACTGATGCAACCTGCTGAAGTTGCTGCTACCATTTGGAACAGCGTAGAAAAACGCAGACTGTATCTGATTTTAACATTACAAGGCAAGCTGGCAGTGTTCATCAACAAGTGGTGGCCTGCACTGGCCGATAAGCTGGCATACAATGTGATCCGCAAAGAGCCGGACAGCCCTTTTGTTTAACCGCCAATAAACTTGGTTTTTTAGAACTTTTTGCTATTTTTGAATAAAAACAGACTATGGAAAACCAAACCCTTGACCAACAGCCTGAGGCCAAAACCATGACAGGCACCATTAGAGTTCTTACCATCCTTACATTTATTGGCTGCGGCTTAGCCTTTATTTCCGGTGTATGGAGCCTTTATTCTTCCGGAAAGTCAATGGAACAAATAGCCATCATGCAGGAACAGGCTGACCAGCTAAGCGAAAGTGGCAATGAAGTTGCCGCAGGTATGGTAATGCAAAGTATTGAAATGATTAGAAAACAGTATGATAACCGCTATTTGTTGCTAATAGTAAATCTACTGGCAACCGGTCTTTGCTTTTTTGGCGCACTTGAAATGAGAAAAATGCGTAAAAACGGATTCTATTTATGGCTCACCGGCGAATTACTTCCGATATTCATAACCGTAGCCATTATTGGATTCAATCTTATGGGCGGAATTGTACTCGGAGCGTCACTGTTGTTTGCCAGTGTTTTCATCATTCTTTATGCACTGCAGCTGAAACACATGAGCTAAATTATTAACCAACTATAGAAAAAAGCGGGCTAAAGCCCGCTTTTTTTATGACTACCTTTGTGTTATGAAAACGAGCGAAATTCTTACTGTTTCCTTTACCCTCTTTGCGGTAATTGATATGCTGGGATCCATTCCGGTGATTATCGGCTTGCGCTCGAAATCCATACAGATTAGTCCGGTGAAAGTAACACTGGCCAGTGCTGTGCTGATGATAGGCTTTTTATTTGCCGGTGAATATTTTCTGCAGTTTCTGGGTTTAGACAAAGCTTCTTTTGCCCTGGCTGGATCCATTGTGATGTTTATTTTGGGTCTGGAAATGGTGCTGGGAATTGATTTTTTCAGAACCGATCCGGATGCACCCAGCGGCAGCGTGGTACCCGTGGCCTTCCCCATCATCGCCGGTTCGGGAACACTGACAACCATTTTATCTTTAAAAGCGGTTTACAACGAATGGGTCATCGGTATAGGCATAGCCGCCAATCTCATCTTTATTTATATAGCCCTGCGAAGTACGGGCTGGCTGGAAAAGAAAATCAGCAAGGCCGGTCTGCTTACCATACGAAAATTCTTCGGGGTAATTCTCCTGGCTATAGCAGTGAAGATATTTAGGGGGAACCTTTAATTGAATTAATCCCCACTTTTGCAGGTATAATTATTCTGAATAATCATTACTTACATATATTTGCCATGCTATGGAAAACACCAACCCACAAGGCAACTTCAGTAATGCCACACCAACTTCTGCCCTTCCTAACTCAACAGCAGTACTTGTTTTGGGAATCCTGTCCATCGTTTTGTGTTTTTGCTACGGAATTATTGGTTTGATTCTGGGAATTATTGCCCTCAGTCTTTCATCCAAAGACATGCAGCGATACAACAGCAACCCTGGACAATTCACTATATCCAGCTACAACAACCTCAAAGCAGGCAGGGTGTGTGCTATCATCGGCACGGTGCTGAGCAGCCTGTATTTTATCATCATCATACTGTACATCATTTTTGTGGGATCCTTGATTTCCATGAGCTCGCTGTATCATCTTTGAGTAAAGATAGTTTCCCGTCCTACTTTCTAAGTTGCCCATCCAAAAAATGGATAGGTATAGATTGCCCCGGATGTGGCATGCAGCGCTCCTGGTACTCCCTTTATAAGGGCAACATCAATGATACATGGAAATACAACCCTGGCGGCATCCCTTTTCTGCTACTGCTTATCTTTACAATCCTACATCTAAAATTCGCGTTTAAACACGGAGCCAAAGTTATCCTGTGGGGATTTATAGCTACCGCAGGCCTGATGTGGGGAAATTTTGTTTTAAAACTGCTTTAGCTTATAGTTTTTATACTCCCCCGCCCTCCAGCCGGTAAGCTTTTCAATCCCATGCAGTAAACGGCTTTTCAAACCCATGTTTTTGCGGGAGATATCAAAATCAAACTGCCAGTTCATACGGGCAATGCGCTCCTGCATAACCGCAGGATGGGTTCCCTTAAACTGTTGTAATGAATCTATATTGCTGTAATCAAAAGTATTGGCAGCAGCGACATGCTTTTGCATATACGTATCATCGTGCCACATACGGTGAAACTGCAACTGCTTTTGCTGCTGGGCGTCCGGATGTTTCACCCAGCCGTAATGATACATGTTAGCGCCACAATGAGCCACGATTAACTTATCATTGGGCAATTTTCTGAAGCCCTGTGCATCGCGGTAGCTAAAAATATCAGCCCTGTTTCGAATCACACGAATTTCGTGCCGGTACCAGCGCCTTGAATCTCCGACATAATCATAACTGCCGTAGAAATGCCGGTAATCAAACAGCAAACCCTCTACCTTCGGATTGTTCAGGTGCTTTTCCATTGCTTCGCGAATCACCGGAAGATCGTTTTCGTGCACACACTCATCGGCCTGAATATAAAATAGCCAGTTAGCCTTGGGATTCACTGCGGCTTTGGCCTTGTCGGTTTCGACGGCCAGCACGCGCCCTCCCGTTCGAAGGGTATCATCCCACACCGTTTCAATGATTTTGATTTTAGGATGGTTGAATGATTGCACAAACTCCAGGGTCCCGTCATCACTGTTCCCCACGGCAATCACAAATTCATCGCACAAATCCAGAACGCTAAAAACCGCTTCCCGTAAGGGATAATCGGCCTTCACCACATTACGTGCTATCGTAAATCCACTGACAAACATATCAATAAAAACGGTTCGTGGGTGGCGGAGGACTTACAGGCAGCCAGCGCTCATCCATCCTCTTGGTATACCTGATTTCCATATCCTCCATAATCTGTATGGTTTCAGCACAGAATTCAAAGCCTTTGCTGGCAATCATCTTCACGCCCATGCTTTCTTCGTTGTCCATCAGGTGAATCCACAATGTGCATTTGCCGGGATATTGCATCATTACCGTTTCTACCGCAGTGGCTTTACCTTTAAGCATTTCATTGACATCCATGTCAATTTGCACGCTTTTTACCAAAGCATCCTTTTGAATTTCACTGGAAAGTACGATTTCGTGATACCGTGCATAGGTCTTTTGGTTCTTCTGGCTGTATTCAAAACTGCCTTTCACCACCAGAATATAATCTTTACTCAGCAGGTGCTTGAATTTCAGATAATCTTTATTAAACAGCGTAAACTCGTGGCTCCCGGAGAAATCCATCAGGGTTACCCTTCCGTATGGCTCGCCTTTCTGGCTGATGGTTTCACGAATAGCCGTGACGATACCCATTACCACAAAGTTGTTATTATTGGTGCTGTTTTGCATTTCTGCCAGCTCTTTAAGCTCGCAGGTTTTAATCATATCGTACTCAAAACGGATATTGTCCAGCGGATGCTTACTCAGATAGATCCCTACCACTTCTTCTTCTTCACGCAGTTCTTCCAGCAGAGGCATCTTTTCCATGTTGGGCAGTTTGGGCTCGCGGGGAACAGCGCTGTCTTCTCCACCTCCAAACAAGCTGCCCTGGCCTGACAATTTGTTGCTTTGCACGGTAATACCAAATTTCAGGGCCAGTTCAATACCGTTTTTTCCATCATCATCATTTTTGAAGTACTGGGCACGGTGATACCGCGTATCAAAATCGAAAGCGCCGGCTTTGGCCATAGATTCCAGGCTTCTTTTATTCAGCGCCCGCTGACTTACCCTGCTGGTTAAATCAAACAAACTGCTGAACGGTCCGTTGGCATCCCGTTCAGCCAGAATCTCCTCCACCGCGGCTTCTCCCACATTTTTCAGCGCTCCCAGCCCAAAACGGATTTCACCGCGGGGTGTAACAGCAAACAGGGTGCGGCTTTCATTGATATCCGGCCCAAGCACTTTCACCCCGATGCGGTTGCATTCCTCCATGTATTGGGTAATCTTCTTGATATCACCCATATTGCTCTTCAGCACGGCAGCCATGAATTGAGCCGGATAATTGGCTTTTAGGTAGGCTGTTTTATAGGCAATATCCGCATAGCAGGTACTATGCGATTTATTGAATGCATACGCTGCAAATTCTTCCCAGTCGCTGTAAATTTTCTCGAGCTTATCCGGTGGGTAACCTTTTGCGAGTGCCCCTTCCATAAATACACTTTTCAGCTGATCGATAATGGCTTTGTTTTTCTTACCCATGGCCTTTCTCAGCTCATCGGCCTTGCCTTTGCTGAATCCTGCCAGCTTCTGGCTCAGCAGCATCACCTGTTCCTGATACACCGTAATTCCGTAGGTTTCTTTCAGATACTCTTCCATTTCGGGAAGATCGTATTCCACCGGTTTGCGGCCGTGTTTGCGGTCAATAAAATCAGGAATGTATTTAAGCGGACCCGGACGGTACAGGGCGTTCATGGCAATCAAATCACCAAACTGCGTTGGTTTCAGGTCGCGCATATACTTCTGCATTCCAGGACTTTCAAACTGGAAAATAGCACCGGTTTCCCCCCGCTGAAACATTTCAAAGGTTTTGGCATCGTCCAGCGGTATTTTCTCAATATCTATGTCCACACCCGCCGTTTCTTTAATCAGACGCACGGCGTCTTTCATGATAGTGAGCGTACTCAATCCCAGAAAGTCCATTTTCAGCAAACCTGCTTTTTCAATCTGGTTTACATCATACTGCACCTGCATCCAGGGCGAATCCTTGCTGCGGGCTACGGGTACCACATCGTCAATATCCTGTGAAGCGATAATTATACCGCAGGCATGCACCCCGGTTCCGCGCACAGATCCTTCCAGTTTTTCCGCGTCTTTTAGTACCTGTGCTTCGGGGGTATTTCCATTGTAAATGGATTGCAACTGCCTGATGTTATCGGTATCTTCCGGTCTGAGATTGTTTTTCTCGTCTTTCACCAGGGCTTCAGGAGGCAAATGAAGCAATTGCTCAAGGTTTATATTGCCGGGTACCAGCTTGGCCAGGTAATCGGTTTTGGGTAAAGGTAAGTCCAGTACCCTACCCACATCACGAATAGCCGATTTGGCCGCCATGGTGGAATAGGTAATAATCTGGGCTATGCGGCGCTCACCGTATTTTTTGGCCACATACTCAATAACCTTGTCTCGGCCGGTATCTTCGAAATCAATATCGACGTCGGGCATGCTCACCCTTTCCGGATTCAGAAATCGCTCAAACAGCAGATCGTAACGAACGGGATCTACGTTGGTAATGCCCAGGCAATAGGCCACAAGGCTGCCTGCTGCAGAACCCCGACCGGGGCCTACCCATACGTCCATGGCACGGGCAGCGCTGGTAAAATCCTGTACAATCAAGAAGTAGCCGGCAAAACCGGAGGATGTAATGGTATTTAGCTCAAACTCAAGACGCTCAGTTATTTCTGCTGGAATCATTTCACCGTAACGCCTGCGGGCGCCTTCAAAAGACAGGTGGCGCAGATAATCGTTCTGGTCTGTAAACGGCTCCGGAAGTGCATAGTTTGGCAGCACAATATCACGGTCCAGTTTGGGCGGCGTAATGGTATCCAGCAGCAAATTGGTGTTGTCAATAGCCTCGGGCACATCGCTAAACAGCTGCATCATTTCTTCGGTGGATTTGAAGAAAAATTCATCGTTTGGAAAACCGAAACGATAGTTTTTACCGCCTTCTTCTTCGGTTGCCTTCGGTGTGCTCTGCAACGAGCCTGTGTTTACGCACAGCAGGATGTCATGCGCATTTGCATCGCGCTTATCGGTATAATGGCTGTCGTTGGTAGCGATAATGGGTACATTGTATTTGCGTGCAAAGCGAATCAGGGTTTGGTTGATATCTTCCTGTGAGATGCCTGTTCCATCCAGGTTTTTCAGATTATGGCGCTGCAGCTCCACATAGTAGTTTTCACCAAAAATATCCAGCCATTCGCAAAAAACCTTTTCAGCGGCCTCTTCCCCTTTCCATAGAATAGTTTGCGGCACTTCAGCACCGATGCAGCAACTGGTAGCTATCAAACCCTCTTTGTATTGCTTGAGCAATGATCTATCAATCCTGGGATATTTGCTGTACATACCCTCAAGATATCCCAGCGAACAAAGCTTGGCCAGGTTGGAATATCCTTGCTGGTTTTTAGCCAGTATGAGCTGATGATAGCGTTTGTCTTTGGTTCCCTGCCCGAATTGCTTTTGAAAGCGGTCTTCCACCAAGTAAAATTCACAGCCAATTACCGGTATCAAACCCTCCTTTGTTACAGCCTGATAAAACTCAAAAGCACCAAACATGTTTCCGTGATCGGTAATGGCAATGGCTGGCATCCCGTCGGCCTTGGCCTTTTTTACCAGGCTTTTAATGGGTGCTGCCCCGTCCAGCAGGGAATACTGGGTATGAACATGTAAATGAGAAAAGGTTGGCATAAAATTACTCTAGCGGGAACTTTCGAAATTACAAAACCCCTTCTTTAAAAATATCCTTGTGGAGAACTTGGGAATTAATTAGAGAAAGCCGCACGGGCAGGTATTTTGAAGAAATTATACACCCGTCAACCGGCGTTTTAATTATTGACAGGGTTTAACTACTTTTGAAGCATATGGGTAAGAACATCAGTGAACTTTCGGGCCGCAAAGGCCTGGAAGAGAATCTGTTCGAGCAAATCGGACGTATTACCAAAGAATCAGACATTGACCGCACAGAAAGGCTGGAAAAACTGGCTGACGAATTTCTTATCGGCAAAGCCAATGTTTACGGGGCTGCCAGCTTCTATGATTTCACCCGTGAAGAAATCAAAGGAAAGGAAATTTATATATGCAATGGCAGTGCCTGCCTCACTGCGGGAACACAGAATAAATTGCATGCATCCATATGCGAAAAATTCGGCAAAGAAAAAACCGGCGAAATGGTTTGTCTGGGCCGATGCCATGAAAACAATGCTTTTCATTACAAGAACCGAAATTATTCGGGCACAGATATAAACCACCTGGATGAAATCATAGCCGGAACATATACAACCAAAGAAAAATATCCTGTGGGCGCAACCGGAAATCCCATGCTCACAGTGCCTTACGGCGATATGGAAAGCTACTACCAAATCTGGAAAACTGCGCTGCAAACTGATAAGGATGCGCTGCTACATGAAATAAGGGAAAGCAATGTGCGCGGACGTGGCGGCGCGGGTTTTCCTATGGCGTTTAAGCTGGAAAGCTGCAAAAACACACCCGGCGACACCAAGTTCATTGTTTGCAACGCCGATGAAGGCGATCCCGGCGCTTTCAGCGACCGATACCTGCTGGAAGAACGTCCGCACAGCGTGCTGATGGGTATGATGATAGCCGGCTATATCATGGGCGCTTCATGGGGTGTATTGTACATCCGCGGCGAATATCCGGAAGCCGTTGAAATCTGCGAGACCGAAATCCAAAAACTGCACCAGGCCGGTTTTATTGGCAAGAATATCATGGGCACCGGCTTTGATTTTGAGTTCAAGGCAATTAAGGCCCAGGGCGCTTATATCTGCGGTGAGGAAACTGCTTTATTGAGCTCCATTGAAGGTCAAAGACCCGAAGTGCGCGTTCGTCCACCCTATCCCACACAGCATGGTCTTTTCAATAAACCCACAGTGGTAAACAATGTAGAAACCCTGGCTTGTTTACCATGGATTCTGCAACATGGCGGGAAGGCATTTGCAGCCATTGGAAGAGGCAAAAGCACAGGGACCAAACTCATTTCCCTGGATGGACATTTCAACCGTCCAGGCCTATACGAAGCCGATATGGGAACCCCACTAAGGGTGGTTATTGATGAGCTGGGACAGGGATTCCGTGTGCCGGTAAAAGCCATGCACATTGGCGGTCCACTGGGTGGTTTGGTTCCCGTAAGCAAAATAGACGAACTCACCCTGGATTTTGAAAGCTTCAATCAGGCAGGCTTTTTACTGGGACACGCCTCCGTGGTGTGTATTCCACAGGAATTTCCGCTGGCAAAATACATAGAACATCTGTTTGAATTCACAGCCCACGAAAGTTGCGGTAAATGCTTTCCCTGCAGGCTAGGTAGCACCCGCGGCAAGGAAATGTTCCAAAAAGCGCTGCATGAGAATTATAAAATTGACAGAACACTGCTCAATGACCTGCTGGAAACCCTTGAAACCGGCAGTTTGTGTGCGCTGGGCGGTGGATTGCCTTTGCCGGTAAAAAATGCCTTGCAGTATTTCGATGATGAACTGAGGCCTTATCTGGCTTAGAGATAACTACCAATCCATTGGGTAAAATTACTCATTTTATTGAGCAATTTTACAATTGATTGTTTTTCAAATAAATAAAGATGTTTTTATTGGCGTTTTCCACCCTTACGGTGAAAAAACTTCTTATTTGACTTACCTTTTACCTCTGATCTTGAAGTAGCCTGTGCTTGGGAAACTCCGGGCGGATTGTCCATCACATTCACCTGCATTTCCATCAATTGCTCAATGCGCTTAAATTTTCCGTTTTCTTCGGGACTCACAAACGTATATGCCTCACCCTTGCTTTCAGCGCGGGCGGTTCTGCCAATGCGGTGAATGTAATCTTCCGCATCGCCGGGTACATCGTAATTGATAACCATGCCAATATCCTCAATATCTATACCCCTTGAAAGCACATCGGTGGCAACCAGCACGGGCAGCCTCCGGCTGCGGAACGCCCTTAAAACTTCTTCCCTCTCTTTCTGTTCCAAATCAGATGAAATACTTTTTGCATCCACCTTCGCTTTTTGCAAATCGCGCTCCAACTGACGGGCTTTGGCTTTGGTGCCAGTAAAAATAATGACCGACGGCAAATTTTTCTGTTTTAGCAGCCAAACAGCCACCGCATTCTTGTCTTTATCATACACCCGAAACACCCCCTGGGCAACCCTTTCCGCCGGTTTTGAGACCGCTATACTGATTTCCTTGGGTTCATGCAACAGCTTGGCTGCAAACTGCCTGATCTTCGGTGGCATAGTGGCTGAAAACATGAGGGTCTGACGCTTCTTGGGCGCCTTCCCGATAATCTTCAGAATATCCTCCACAAACCCCATATCCAGCATACGGTCGGCCTCGTCCAGAATCAGGTGGCGCAGGTTTTCCAGTTTCAGGTTGCCCATATTCAGGTGGGCTATTAATCTTCCGGGAGTTCCAATGACCACATTGGCACCGGACAAGAGGGCTTTTTTCTCCTGTTCAAAACTGATACCATCTGTGCCGCCATACACCACTTGTGAAGTAATGTTTGTATGATAGCAAAATCCCTGTAATGCCTGATAAATCTGCAAGGCCAGCTCGCGGGTGGGCACAATAATGAGTGTATCGGTGGCCGCAATCGGATCCCAAACCATTTTGTTCAGTACCGGCAGCAGAAATGCTGCTGTTTTGCCGGTACCGGTCTGGGCACATCCTATAAGATCGTTTCCGTCGAGAATAATAGGAATGGCCATTTCCTGAATGGGTGTGGGCGTTTCAAAACCCATATCATCCAACCCATCCTGAATTTCGTATTCAAATAAAAAATCGTGAAAATGCAAAATAAGAATCTTGTCCAAAGATAGTCAAAATAAAGCAAAAGCACCCTAAAACAAGGCAAAGTCAATTTTTCATATTGATAAATGATTAGATGCCAGGACAGATGAATTTGCTGTGAATTGCGGAATACCGCTTTTTTGCTAAATTGCACTTGTTAACGACACACGTCTATGACATTTGACTTAAAAAACACTTCATCCGGAAACATTTCCAACCGTGAAGGAACCGATTCGGGCAGCGGCAGCAACCAGCGCAAGCCTGAAATCGATAAAAAATTTGCTTTTATTGACGGCGAACAGCACGAAATAAAAGATGGTGAGACCATTCTGCAATTTGTTCGCCGCATACATGGTAAAGAACTCGTCCCTACTCTTTGTGATGCGCCCAATCTGGAGCCTTTTGGTTCCTGTCGTGTATGCAGCGTAGATGTTGCTTTAACCGAAAACGGCAACTGCAAAAGTGTGGCGAGCTGCCATACACCTGTGATGCCCGGCAGCTATATCTATCCGAGCAGTGAACGCATTCAGAAACTGCGTAAAAACATCATAGAGCTGGTGCTAACCGACCACCCGCTGGATTGCCTTACCTGTGAGGTAAACAACAACTGCGAACTGCAGGAAGTGGCAGCCAAAGTAGGTGTGCGCAAGGTTCGCTACCCCGAAGGCAAAACCCATCTTGACCGCGAAAAAGACCTCAGTCATCCTTACATGACCAGCGACATGAGCAAGTGCATCAACTGCTTCCGCTGTGTGCGTGCCTGCGAGGAAGTGCAGGGACAATTCGTGCTCAGCATGGCCGGCCGTGGTTTTGAAAGCCACATCGTGAAAGGCAGTGAAGTCAACTTTTTTGAAAGCGATTGCGTAAGTTGCGGTGCCTGTGCCCAGGCCTGCCCCACCAGCGCCATCAGCGATGTTTTTGAAAGTAAAAGCGTTGCCAACACCCAAAAAACCCGCACCATTTGTACCTATTGCGGTGTGGGCTGCAACCTGGAAGTAGCTTCTGTAAATGGCAAAGTAAAAAGCATACAGGCACCGTTTGATGCCGAAGTAAACCAGGGGCACACCTGCCTCAAAGGCCGCTTCGCGTTTGGTTTCTACAACCACCCCGACCGCCTGCGCACGCCCTTGATTCGCAGAAATGGAGAACTAAAGCCCGCCACCTGGGACGAAGCTTACGATTACATTGCCTCAGAACTTACCCGCATCAAAATCCAGCACGGTCCGGATTATATCGCCGGCATCAGCAGTGCGCGCTGCACCAACGAGGAAAACTACCTCATGCAAAAGTTTATCCGCGCGGTGATTGGAACCAACAACATCGATAGCTGCGCACGCGTGTGCCACTCTCCCACTGCTCTGGGCATGCAGAGAACCTTTGGCACCGGTGCAGCCACCAACAGCATCATAGACCTCAAATACACCGATCTCATCATGGTCATCGGGGCCAACCCCACAGAAGGACACCCCGTTACCGGCGCCAAACTCAAGCAGTTTGCCATGAAAAAGCCGGCCATTGTGATTGATCCACGCAGAACCGAGCTGGCCCGCTACGCCAAATACCACCTGCAACTGCGCCCCGGAACCAATGTGGCACTGCTCAACATGATGCTGTACTACATCATGGGTGAAGGGTTGGAAGACAAGGACTTCATCCAAAACCGCACCGAAGGCTACGATGAGTTCCGCGAAAAGGTGCTGAAGCTTGACCTCGATGAAGCCGAAAAAGTAACCGGCGTGGACCGCAACCTTGTGCGAGAAGCCGCCATGGCCTACGCCAAAGCGCCGAATGCCATGAGTTTCCACGGTTTGGGCGTTACCGAACATTCGCTGGGAACCTTCACCGTGATGCAAATTGCGGATTTGGCTATGATAACCGGCAACATTGGCCGTCGCGGTGTGGGTGTAAACCCACTGCGCGGACAAAACAATGTGCAAGGCGCAGCCGATATGGGTTGTCAGCCCCACCAGGGCGCGGGTTACCTCGATGTAACCATTCCCGAAAACCACAAGAAATACGAGGAATTTTACGGTGCCAAACTGCCCGATTACATCGGCTATAAAATACCGCAGATGTACGATGCCGCGCTGGCCGGCAAGCTCAAAGCCCTTTGGCTGATGGGTGAAGATGTGGTGCAAACCGATCCAAATACACACCATGTAAAAGCTGCGCTGGATAAGCTGGATTTGATTGTGGTGCAGGAAATCTTCATGACTGAAACCGCCAAACTGGCCCATGTGGTTTTACCCGCGGCTTCATTCCTGGAAAAAAGCGGAACCTTCACCAACGGTGAACGCCGCATACAGCGCGTGCAGCAAGTGGTAGAGCCCCTGGAAGGCACCAAACCCGACGGGCAAATTATGGTAGAAATCATGAACAGAATGGGCTACGCTCAACCTGCCTATCACCCCGATACCATGCTACAGGAGATTTCTCAAATTGTGCCCTTCTTTGCCGGCGTAAAATGGAACGAACTGGGCGACAACGGCAAGCAATGGCCCGTAGCCCCGGATGGTTCGGATACCGAAATTCTGCACACCGAGAGCTTCAAGCGCGGCAAGGGCAAGTTTATTGCGGCAGAATGGCGCGAAACCAATGAAATCGTGAAGCACGGACAGGAGTTTCCTTACATCATCACCACCAACCGCGAGCTGGAGCATTACAACAACGGCACCATGACACGCAGAACCGGCAATGTAAAAATTCTGACCGAAGATGTGCTGCTCATTCACCCCGAAGATGCTGCCCGCCACGATATTCAAAGCGGCGACATGGTTTGTGTAATCAGCGCACGGGGTAAGGTGGACATTAAAGCCAAAGTTACCGACCAGGTGAAACCCGGCGTATTCTCCAGCACCTTCCACTTCCCCGAAATTGCGATGAACAACATCACCAGTTCGGAGTGCGATTCCGATGCACTATGCCCTGAGTACAAGGTGGTGGCCTGCACCATCCGCAAAAGCAAAGGGCAGTATAAGGAACAGCCCGCGGTGGATTTGGTGTGATAATACTTAGCTACAAAGGATAATCACTATAGCTTGGTCTTTGGCTTGCGGCGTTTTTCTGTGAAAAAACGAAATTACATCCTTCTTAAAACCTCGCACTGAACATTTACCTATTCATGATTAACGGATTTATTTTGGATATCAATAACAAAATCGGAGTTGAACACGAAATTCCATTGTTCCTTGATTTTAATTTACCTGATGGATTGTCAATAATGGCCCACAATAGCAATTATGATTATCAATCGTTGCATTTAATGGCAAAAACACAGGGTTTTAAGGGGAGTGGGTTTAAAACCACTTTCCCTACCAGCGTCAAAATTCTAAATAACAACCAATTTCAAGAATTTGAATTTGATAATTTCTATCCGGATTTCACGGTTTTTATTGATGGATTTGAAAATTACATTTCCATTGTCATTCCGCCATTTGCTAATGGAATATTCCAACTCATGCCATTCTTTGAATGAGTAATAAACGAAAAATCAGTTTAGGCCAGCACCATTCGGCAAGCTCAGTATGACATTACAAGGACTTAACGATTAAACAATCCTCAACTCTTAACCTTCCCCCCACTGCCCGAGGGCTTTATTCCCGGAAATGCACCTTTACCCGCTGGCACAGGTGAACTTCCACTACCGGCCGGCGGCCTGTTTTGGGGTTGGGTTTCATTATTTTCAGTATTCTCATAGTTCCTTCTTTTTGCTTTTGGAGTAACCCTGCGGATGTTGGTTGGCGAAATCTTCTTGCCGGTGCTGTCGCAATTGCATGGACACATGGGCAATTCCTTCCAGGTATTGGTGCTGCTGTCGTAATACTGGTAAGATGGCTGGGTGTAAATATATTGCGGCTCGCGGTAGGTGGTTTGGGTGGTTGTGGCAGGCTCATAGTTTTCGTCATCACCCAGGTTAAACAACACCCCAAACTTCACCTGATAGTATTCGGGCGTCACACTTTTCTTCACCAGGTTATAGCTCAACCCGTTAAAGGTACTTTTGTCAAGATCCACTATTTTGGCTTTACTGCCGCTCATCCAGTCAAACAGGGCATCCAGCGAAACCACATCCGAAATACGCCAGCGCAACCCCGCTCCGGCTCCGGTCATAAAACTCATAGATGTGGCCGCATTAATCAAATCACTGCTCTCTGTATTGGCCAGGGGAATGTAGCTCTGTACCTTCTGGTTGGTGCTGTAAAACCTGGGCCCGGCAAAGAAGTTTACATACGGAATCAGTTTGTATCGGGCATATTCAATGTGGCCACGGGCAAAAAAGTCCATGCTGAAGGTGCTCAGCCGGGTCCAGCCACTGTCGCCGTTGTTGGTATTCAGCTGCACATTGGTTTTGTTGCCCTTTCCGTAAAACTGCATACCCCAGTCCAGTCCCAGATACCCGCCAAATGGTGAAGCCGGCAACAAATTGCGGCTCATGAGCTGCAGGTTGAAGCCCGCGTTGTATCGATTGCTGTCTTTCAATGCGGGCGTGAGTGCGTGCTGTGAGGTATAGTGTATACCCGCGAAGCCATTGCGGAATGTGTAATCACTCTTTTTTATAAACGGCTTTGTGGTTGAGTCTGAAGTTACTGCTAAATGATTTTGTTCGCCCAAACCTGTCATCAACAAGGCTGAAGCAGCAATGAAAGTAGTTATACTCATTCCGTAATTTGATTTTAAAATTCAGTTGAAAATAGTTGCTTGTAATACCCAACTATACAACAAATACCGCACCAGCCCCCATTTAGCCGTGAACAAAACACGAAAATACCAAGCTACACAATCCCTCCCGTGTATTTTTCGTAACTTTGTGAGGCGGAACCATGGAATTCAACCCACTTACAGCCATAAGCCCGGCAGACGGCCGTTATCACAAATCCACACAAGAATTATCCGGTTATTTTTCCGAAAGCGGTCTTATCCAATACCGCATTCGGGTGGAAGTAGCCTACCTCATTGCTTTGGCTGAGTTGCCCGTTCCCGGGATTGATTTTTCAGCATTGCTTAAAAATGCCGATATACTTACCCAATGGAGTCACAATCTACCGGAATTGGACATCCTGAGGGTGAAAGAAATTGAAAAAACGACCAACCATGATGTAAAAGCTGTGGAATATGTGGTAAAGGAAAAACTCGATGCGTTGGGCCTTTCAGCTTACCGCGAATGGGTACATTTTGGCCTTACCAGCCAGGATATTAACAATACAGCCGTTCCGCTCAGCATCAAAGAAGCGCTGGAAAACAGCATACTGCCGCAACTCCAAGCTGTGGCAAATACACTTTCAGAAATGGCCGCCGCATGGCAGCACATTCCCATGCTGGCCAGAACGCACGGACAGCCGGCATCTCCTACCCGTTTGGGTAAGGAAATCAAGGTATTTGCCGAAAGGTTGCAAAATCAGCTTTCACTGCTGACTACGATACCGCATGCGGCTAAATTTGGCGGCGCCACCGGCAATTTCAATGCCCATCACATTGCCTATCCGCAGGTGGATTGGGTGGCATTTGCCAATGATTTTGTAAACAACAAACTGGAACTGAACCGCAGCCAGACCACCACCCAAATTGAGCATTACGATCACCTGGCTGCCCAGTGCGACAATTTCAAGCGCATCAACACCATCCTCATTGACTTTAGCAGGGACATCTGGACCTACATCAGCATGGAATATTTCCGGCAAAAGATCAAGGAAGGCGAAGTGGGCAGCAGCGCCATGCCGCACAAGGTCAACCCCATTGATTTTGAAAATGCCGAGGGCAACCTGGGTATTGCCAATGCCTTGTTTGAACACCTGGCAGCGAAACTTCCCATCAGCCGTTTGCAAAGAGACCTCACCGACAGCACCGTGCTGCGCAATATCGGCCTGCCCTTTGCGCATACCCTTATCGCCATTAAAAGCCTCATGAAAGGCATGGACAAACTGCTGCTAAACGAGGCTGCCATTCAAAAAGACCTTGAAAACAACTGGGCGGTAGTGGCAGAAGCCATTCAAACCATTTTACGCAGGGAAAATTATCCCAACCCTTACGAGGCGCTGAAAGAGCTGACCCGCACCAACGAAAAAATGAACAGGGATTCATTCGCCCGGTTTATCGATACCTTAGACGTTTCTGATTCCGTAAAGCATGAACTCAAATCCATTTCTCCGTTTAGTTATACAGGGATTAGCGAAGGTTCCAGGTAAACTCCTGAACTTTTTCTCGAAGCCGCTGGTTAAAAAACGGCTGAGAATTTTTGCATCCATCGCCTTGCTGGGGTTGATGCTGATGATGGTACTTTGGTTTGCCTTCAGAAACCAAATATTGCAGATGGCATGGGGAAAAGCGGTTGCAAAAACTGCAAAGAAAGGATACACGCTCACCTGCGCTGACAAGGGTTTTTCAGGCATTTTTACGGTAGGTTTTGATAGCCTGCACCTGCATAAATCAGGCAATACACTCCTGTATTCCCAGAAACTCTCTGTATCTGTGGATATATGGAAAACCATCTGGAACGGTCCGACCATCGGGGGAATAAAGCTGATTAACACTCGAATCACAGCGGTGAATGACGAAACCGGCTGCAATTATTGTGGTTTACTGGACAAAACGGAGCGTAGTCAAAAATCAAAAGATCCGCTGGTACAAAGGGTTTTCAACCTTATAAAACGCGGACTGGCCAAAGTTCCAGGGACTATTGAATTACAAAATGTATCGGCAGAATTTCGCGATTCAAGCAACAAAATGGGGCTGGAAATACCGTCGTTGATATATGACGGAGATGACATCGCCGGCACACTGGGAATTTTGGAAAACGACAAAAAAAACACTTTTAGGATATCCGGAGAATTAGACAGAAGCGACATTACCGGCTCGCTGGTTGTGGAGCCTTCCGGGAATATCCAAAATGAGCTGCCGTTTCTTAAAAACAGGTTTGGGGTAAGTGCTGGCTTTAGAAAGGCTGATTTTACCCTGGAAGATTTTGAAATGAGCGGAGGCGTGCTTCAAATACAGGCAAAAGGCGCTGTGCAGGGCATTTTTGTGAACGACAAAAGACTGGCAGATACCAATGTGGTTATAAAGGAATGCGCTGGCACCCTGGTGGCCAGACTGGGTAAGGATTTCATCGAAATAGACAGCAGCAGCAATTTAAAACTGAACAAAATCAGTACGTTTCTACATGCAAAAGCAGATCTGGGTGCACACAAGCAGTACGATCTTAAATTCAGGGCAGAAAAAATAAAAGCCTCTGATTTTTTTGAATCCCTGCCCGAGGGCATGTTTCAGAATCTAAGCGAAATAAAGGTTTCAGGAGAACTGGAATACCACATGGCAGCGCATCTGGATGATAAAAAACCTTTTGACTGCACCTTTTTCAGCGAACTAAAACCCTACGATTTTAAAATAGAGGAGATGGGAAAAACCAATCTCCGCAAGATGAACGGGGAATTCAGGCATACTTTCTATGATCGTGGAAAACCGGTACGCAGCTTTATGGTAGGCCCATCCAACAGCAGCTTCACTCCTATTTCTGAAATTCCGCAGATGATACAAAAAGCAGTTATGACGGGCGAAGATCCTGCCTTTTTCAACCATAACGGCTTTTATGCAGAGGCCATCAGACAAAGCATTGCCCAAAATTATGTTCGCAAACGCTTTGCCCGGGGTGGCAGTACCATTTCCATGCAACTGGTTAAAAATGTATTTCTCAGCCGCAAGAAAACCCTGGCAAGAAAAGCAGAAGAGATTCTCATCGTATGGCTTATTGAAAGCCAGCGACTGACCAGTAAATCCCGTATGTTTGAGGTATACCTGAATATCATTGAATGGGGTCCCGGCGTATTTGGGGTTGGAGAAGCTTCCCGATTTTATTTTGCCAAGCCGGCTGCAGCACTCGAACCGCTGGAATGTGCCTTTCTGGCCAGCATCGTGCCGATGCCAAAAAGCTATGCCTATTTTGTTGACAGTGCCGGCTATGTATCGCAGAAGAACTGGAACTTTGTTGCTATACGCAACAATATGATCAGGCGGGGCGATATTTCAGCATCGGATTCAGGCAGTTTCAATGTGAAAATCACGGGACCTGCCGTGCGCGGGCTTAGACGTCCAAAACTGGCAGACAGCGCTCTTCTTGTAGAAAAGGAAGAATTGCTGGACCTGGGACAATAAAAAAATCCCGCATTTGCGGGATTTTCTTTTGAGATAAATATTATGGTTTAGCGTCTGTCGCCACCCTCAGGTCTTGGGCGTGCTTCGCTAACGGTAATTTCACGATTGTTGAAAGAATAGCCGTTAAGGTCTTCAATCGCTTTTCTAGCCTCATCGTCGTTTGGCATTTCTACAAAACCAAAGCCTTTGCTGCGGCCGGAAATACGATCCATAATAATTTTTGCCGAGGACACTTCCCCGATTTCTTCGAACAATGACTTAAGATCGTTGTCTTTAGTAGCATAGCTCAGATTTCCAATGTACAGGTTCATAAATATCTATTTGAGTGACCAAAGGTGTGGTATAAATTTCAAAAAACCTAATTATTTTTTATTTTTTTAACAAAAATCACCCCGCTTCGATTGAAAATGGGCTTTTAAACTGCCATTTTTTCATGTAAAACCAAATAAAACATTGTGTTTTCGGACATTTTGACTGAAACAAACAGGATGTTTCAAATCATAGCTGACAACCTAGCATTTGGATAAAAATGGAAAAGTATTTGCCAATAGGAATGTATGAATTTGCAAAACTTCACCATCAAGGCGCAGGAAACCATAGCCAGAGCACAGCAACTGGTGATAGGCGCCGGACAGCAGCGCATAGAAAATGTACACCTGCTAAAAGCAATCATTGCGGAAGACGGAGAAATGTGGCAGTTTATTGCCGGAAAAACCGGTGTGAATGCAAAACGTATTGAAGAAGCAACCGGCTCGGCTGCAGCCTCACTCCCGAGGGTAGAAGGCGGGCAGGTATACATTTCTCAGGAAACCACCAAAGCAGCTTCCCTGGCAGAAAAAGCGATGTCCGAAATGGGCGATGATTATATTACCAATGAACACATTCTCGTGGGTATGCTTGATTGCAAGGATACTGCAGCCAATATTTTAAAGGATGCAGGATTGAAACGCAATGAACTGATGAAAGCCATTAAAGAACTCAGGGGCGGACAAAAAGTGAGCAGCGAAACCGCTGAAAACCAGTTTAATGCACTGAAAAAATATGCCATCAACCTGAATGACATGGCCCGCACAGGCAAACTGGATCCGGTGATAGGCAGAGACGATGAAATCCGCAGGGTGCTGCAAATTTTGAGCCGCAGAACCAAAAACAACCCTGTACTCATTGGCGAGCCCGGCGTGGGAAAAACCGCCATTGCTGAAGGCCTTGCCCACCGGATTATTCGCGGCGATGTGCCTGAAAACCTAAAAACCAAAGTAATTTACAGCCTGGATATGGGCGCTCTCATTGCCGGTGCCAAATACAAAGGCGAATTTGAAGAGCGCCTGAAAGCGGTGGTTAAAGAGGTCATTGGCAGCGCAGGCGAAGTAGTTTTATTTATTGATGAAATACACACCCTTGTGGGTGCGGGACGCAGTGAAGGCGCCATGGATGCCGCCAATATTCTGAAACCCGCCCTTGCCCGCGGCGAGCTTCGCTCTATCGGTGCTACTACCCTCGCCGAATACCAGAAATACATTGAAACCGACAAAGCCCTCGAACGACGCTTCCAGAAAGTAATGGTGGAAGAACCCGACACACAGGAAACCATCAGTATTCTTCGCGGACTAAAGGAAAAATACGAAGTTCACCATCAGGTGCGTATCAAGGATGAAGCCATTATTGCCTCTGTGGAAATGAGCCAGCGGTACATCAACGACCGCTTTTTACCGGACAAAGCCATCGACCTGCTGGATGAAGCGGCGAGTAAACTGCGCCTTGAAATGAACAGTGTACCCGAAGACCTCGATGAGCTGAATCGCAAAATCATGCAGCTGGAGATAGAGCGGGAAGCCATTAAACGGGAAAATGACCAGACCAAACTGGGAAAACTCAATGAGGACATTGCCAATCTCAGCGAAGAACGAAATTCACTGAATGCGCAGTGGCAAAATGAGAAAGCCGTGCTAAGCCAGATTCAGGAAAAGAAAGAACTGATTGAGCAATACAGAATAGAAGCCGAACAGTCGGAAAGAGAAGGCAACTACGGGCGTGTGGCTGAACTGCGCTATGGGCTTATCAAGCAGGCAGAAGAAGAGCTTTTTGCCCTGACCGTAAAAATGGGTAACGGCGATCGCAAGAGCATGGTAAAACAAGAGGTTGACTCTGAAGATATCGCCGATGTTGTGAGCAAATGGACCGGCATTCCAGTTTCCAAAATGCTGCAGAGTGAAAGGGAAAAACTGCTGATGCTGGAACAGGAGCTGCACAAGCGTGTGGTAGGCCAGGAAGAAGCCATTGGCGCACTCTCCAATGCCATCAGGCGCAGCCGGGCCGGGCTGCAGGACCCCAAAAAGCCCATAGGCTCGTTTATTTTTCTGGGTACAACAGGTGTAGGAAAAACCGAGCTGGCCAAGGCCCTCGCCGATTACATGTTCAATTCAGATGCCGCCATGGTGCGTATTGATATGAGCGAATACCAGGAAAAACATACCGTAAGCCGCCTGATTGGTGCACCTCCCGGCTATGTTGGATATGATGAAGGCGGACAACTCACAGAATCCATACGCAGACGGCCTTACAGCGTAGTGCTGCTGGATGAGATAGAAAAAGCACATCCCGATGTATTTAATATATTGCTGCAGGTACTGGATGATGGCCGCCTCACTGACAACAAAGGCAGAACCGCCAATTTCAGGAACACCATTATCATCATGACCAGCAACCTAGGCAGTGATATCATAAGAGAGAACTTTGAAAACCTGGAAACCGGCGATAAAGAAGCCATCATAGCATCAACAAAGACCAAGGTTTATGATTTGCTGAAACGCACTATCAGACCGGAGTTTCTTAACCGCATCGATGAGGTAGTGATGTTTGAACCACTGAACCGGGAAAATATACGCAGTATTGTAGAAATGCAGCTGATAGAAATACAGAACAGGCTCAAAGAAGCCGATGTAGCATTGTCCTGGACAGAAGGAGCCATTGACTGGCTGGCCCAGCTTGGCTACGACCCACAATTCGGGGCAAGACCATTGAAGCGCGTGCTGCAAAAACGGGTACTGGATGAACTCAGCAAAAGGATATTATCGGGAGAACTGAGCAAGGACGGACAAATTCACATGGACTACCAGGGTCAGGATCTGATGTTTGTGAACCCGTAGGTTTATTCTTTATCCCAAAGATCAAAGGTGCGGATATTACCGCGGGATTGACCATTGATGGCAAGTACATCGGCAATTGAAATTCGAAGCATCTGCCGTTGAATACGGTTGTATTGCCAGTCCATCTCAGAGTTCAGCCCAACACCGGTTAATTCGGGCAGTGGGCTGTCTTTGGGGTATGTCTTGAACATATATGCCTTCACCTCTTCCATCAGCTCAGGCTTTTCAAGATCACCTGCTTTATTTCTGGCATGAAACACGACTGTATTGCGTGTACCTGGCGGCAATTCAGATGTAAAACTACCCAGAATGGCGTAATCCTTCCCACTCATGGGAGAACGTACAGGTTTGATTTTCAGGTACTCTGCATCCGTGCGAATGGTATCACCATAAATACTGAAGACATACGTGATATCATGCATTACTGTTTTCCTCATCCAAGGCTCAGAATTGAGCAATTGTTTATAATCATCAAACTCTGAGCTGCTAATCAGTTTATTGGCTGCCTGAAAGGACAAATCGCTAAGCATCTGATCTCTGAAGGTTTTCCAGTTTAGCAATTCCACCGCTTTCCCTGAAACGGGATCAAATCGGATGATGTATTCACTTTTCAAAAGGGGATCGTTCTTTTTTACCGGTTGCGTGAACTTTTCATCCTGGTAATAATTGAGTTTGTATTCAAAAGGCTTGCCGGTGTTTCGAACCACCATAAAGAATGTATCCAGTTTTAAATCCAAAAAATAATCATTGACATTGGTAATATATTCCTGGGTAATGATGCGGTAGCTGAACCATTTAGAATGTTTGAGGGAGGACTGCACTATCAGTGTGTCCCCGGCATTTGCTTTGCATGCAATGGTATTGAACCCAACGAGTAAGATAAATAAACGAAACATCCGATACATAGACGACTTATGTATGCAAATTGTTTACCAAAGTTGAGAATTGATTTTTAAAGCGCATACAATTTGTAAGAATTCTAAAAATGGTCAATGTTATTCAGGAATGGACAATTAATTAACTTTAGACTCTTACCTTCTAACTTTTAATTAAATTGGTTTGGATTACTCGCTCTCAAGCTCGCTCATGAGCCTGAAGGGGGGTGGTTCCACCATCAAAAGCCCGGGCTATCGCCCGTATTTTTTTATGCCCTGCTTTCGCCTGCAAGCAAGCTTGCGCTCAGCAACTTGGATTACTCGCTCTCAAGCTCGCTCGTGAGCCTGAAGGGGGTAGTTCCACCATCAAAAGCCCGGGCTATCGCCCATCTTTTTTTATGCCCTGCTTTCGCCTGCAAGCAAGCTTGCGCTCAGCAACTTGGATTACTCGCTCTCAAGCTCGCTCGTGAGCCTGAAGGGGGTAGTTCCACCATCAAAAGCCCGGGCTATCGCCCGTGTTTTTTTATGCCCAGCTTTCGCCTGCAAGCAAGCTTGCGCTCAGC
>CAZVJY010000007.1:80755-143839 GCA_964626685.1 uncultured Flavobacteriaceae bacterium | reverse complement strand
CAGGCCCCGGCAAGAACAATACGTTCAACGTGACGGCCAGCAATTTCAAGGGGATCAATGTAACTGTGTACAACCGCTGGGGTGAAAAGATGTACGAAACCAACGATATCAACAAAGGTTGGGATGGAACCGCCAATGGTCAGGAATGTCAGTCAGGAGTGTATGTTTACCATGTAGAGGTAACTTCATTTGAAGATAAGGTCTATAAATTTGATGGTACGATAACATTGTTAAGATAACAACGATATCAATCCATAAAAAAGGCTGCCCTAGGGCAGCCTTTTTTATGGCATATCATTAAAAATTTATTGCAATTTTAATACTTTGGCTTCCTGAAGTAATCTGGCCGGATTTACGGGAACCACACCAGTGTGTTCACATACCAGACCACCAGCAAGATTGCTGAGCTCTGCTAATAATTTAAGCGATGTATTCATAGCAAGACACATGGCCGCAACACTGATAACTGTATCTCCGGCACCACTCACATCTGCAATATTTCGGATGTGGGCGGGAATTTGGTGGCTTTCACTTTTGCTGTGTACATATACTCCGTGCTCGCTCAGGGTGAGAAGCGAAATGTCGTTTTCAAGCCTTTCCTCAAGTTTGGTTACAGCTGTAATCAGGGAGTCTGTATTTGCCGGATTAATTTCAATACCCATGCCTTCTTTGATTTCTTTCAGGTTGGGCTTGAAGAGGGTACATCCTTTATAGGCATCAAAATTCTGTTTTTTTGGATCCACCACCACCGGCACACCGGCTTTTCTGGCTTTTTCAATTAGTTTTGGAATATTCAAACCATGCAGTACACCTTTGTTGTAGTCTTCCATGATAACAACATCAGCCTGCTCCAGTTCGCGGCTGTAGTGTTCTTCCAAATAATATGTATCAAGTGCATCCAGATCTGAAGTAATTTCATGATCTATCCTGACAATTTGTTTGTTGTTGCCGATGATACGGGTTTTGGTCGTGGTTTTTCTTTTTTGGCTATATACAATTGCCCTGTCTGTTAATCCTGCCTGTTTAATCAGTTCTCTCAGGTCATCTGCTTCCGCATCTTTCCCGATAACCGAGCATAAAATAGGAATTCCGCCCATAGCGTGAACATTCAATGCAACGTTTCCGGCTCCGCCAAGCCTGGCATCAAAACTATCTGCATCTACAACAGGCACGGGGGCTTCAGGAGACATACGGTTTACACGGCCGAAAATGTATTTATCGACCATCACATCGCCCACTATAAGCACTTTTAATCCTTGGAATCCCGAAAAAAGCTGATCAAGTTCCTGACTCATCTTGGTTGCAAAGTTACAAGGGTTTGGATCATTTTATTTTTGAAAAGGCATCTTTGAGGCGGGCAACCGCTTTTTCTATGGTTGTGATGTCAGTTGCGTAAGAAATTCTGATACATTCAGGCATGCCGAATGCAGTTCCGCTCACACAGGCAACACCGGCTTCACTGAGAAGGTAAAAGCAGAGTTTTTCGGCGGATTCAAGTTTATCACTCCCTACAGATTTGCCCAGATAATAAGAAACATCCGGAAATACATAGAAGGCACCGTCAGGAATATCAAACCGCAAGCCGGGTATGGATTTCAACAGATCAAGTATTTTGTTTCTGCGACCTAAAAATGCCGTTCTCATTTCTTCCACGGGTTTCTGATCGCCTTCCAATGCGGCAATACCTGCCATTTGAGAAATACTGTTTGCACCACTGGTAAACAATCCCTGCATTTTTTCGCAGGCTGAAACCAACCACGATGGCCCGGCAAGATAGCCAATTCGCCAACCTGTCATAGCATATCCTTTGGCAAGTCCGTTGACTACAGCAGTCCTGTCACGCATGCCAGGGAAGGATGCAATACTCACATGTGCCCCGCAATAGTTTATTTTCTCATAAATTTCGTCGCTGATAACGAATACATGTGGGTGCTTTTGCAGCACATCTGCAATGGCTTTCAGTTCATCATGGCTGAAAACCGCACCACTTGGATTGCAAGGCGATGAGAACATCAGCAGTTTGGTTTTGGGTGTAATGGCCTTATCTAATTGCTCGGCTGTGAATTTAAATCGCTGTTCTACACCGGCCCGGATAAAAACACTTTTTCCACCTGCATAGCTCACCATACTGGGGTAGCTTACCCAAAAAGGAGCGGGGATGATTACCTCGTCTCCCGGATTCACTAGGCTTAAAACAGCATTGATAATGCTGTGCTTAGCTCCGTTACTGACAATTATGTCTCCAGGTTTATAATCCAGCCCGTTCTCATTTTTCAGCTTTCTGCAGATAGACTCTCTGAATGGAAGCATTCCTGTTACAGGTGGATAATGTGTATAGCCTGCTTGCATGGCTTCGGTAGCAGCGCTGCAAATGTGTTCCGGTGTATTAAAGTCCGGCTCTCCTATACTCAAACTGATAATGTCTTTGCCTTGTTCCCTCAGCTCTCTTGCACGCTTGGTCATGGCAAGTGTTTCCGATTCTACAATCTCTGAAATTCTGTTGCTTGCGCTAAACATAAGTTTTGATAACGCAATATTACCTAAACACAGGCAAATTATCGTCTATTGTTCGCAGTTTAGACAAAGCATAATCAGTTAATCCTATTTTTGTAACCTTTATGAAGATCATGTTTGTTGCCAACCGCGTGCCCTATCCGCCATACCGGGGCGACAAGCTGAAAATATGGAACCTTGCAAAACGACTTTCTAAAAAACATGAGCTTCATTTGTATACCATTGCCCAGGATCAGGAGGAGCTTGCGTACGCTGAAACCTTGAAATCTGTTTTTAAAGAGGTTCACATTGTGTATTTGCCCAAATGGAAAAGTGTGGTTAAAGCAGCATTTGCAGTTTTTGGAAACCTGCCATTTCAAGTAGCATATTTTCAGTCGAAAACATTTTTAAATCTCCTAACGTCTGCATTGCAAAATAACCACTTCGATGCCATTCATATTCAACACATTCGCATGGGCTGGTATTTTAAAAATCTTCCAAAACAACATGCTGTACTTGATTTGCCTGATGCGTTTAGTTTGTATTGGCAGCGAAGAAAGGAGCGCGCAAAATGGCCATGGATCAAACTGTTTGCATCTATTGAGCAAAAGCGTTTATTCAATATGGAGCGCAGTTTCCTCAGGCAGTTTCCGCTTACCCTGGTCTGCAGCAATGAAGACTGTGCATATTTGACGGCCCACGCAGGAGCCAATATCCGGGTGTTGCCGAATGGTGTTGATACTGAGGTTTTCCACCCAAGAAAACAGATAAAACCTGAACCTCTTCGCCTGTTGTTTACAGGAAATATGGACTACGCTCCCAATGTCGACGCTGTTACCTACTTCTGTTATGATATACTGCCACATATCCAACAGAAGCATCCGGATGTGGTGTTTGTAATAGCCGGGCAGCGGCCGGTAAAGAGGGTATTGAATCTTGCTTCAGATTCAGTTATTGTTACCGGTTTTGTCAAAGATATATCCGAAGAATACGCAAAAGCTTCGGTGGTTGTAGCTCCGCTTCGCTTTGGTGCCGGAACCCAGAACAAAGTACTGGAAGCGCTGGCGATGGGCGTTCCGGTGGTCTGCACCCATGTAGGGTTCAAGGGTTTGGGAATTGAAAGTGGTGAAGGGGCGTTCATGGCAAAAAATACTGAAGATTTTATTACCGAAGTGAACCGGCTGTTGGAAAGCGACAAGTACCGTGAAAATCTGGCAGGAAAAGGAATGGAGAAAATAGTATCAACCTTTGGCTGGGATGCCGTGGCAAATCAGTTGCTGCAATATCTGGAATCTGTTAAAACACAATCTCCATGAAAAGACATATCTGCATATTTGTGTTTTTAAATATTGTTTGTCTAATACCAGCGCAAAGCCAGCCCCGGTTGGTATACCCTGATTTTCACAATGGTGCGGTAACAGGTATGGATTTAAGTAAAAACAACAAATGGCTGCTTACAGGTGGTACCGATGGAAGAGCAATGCTTTTTGAAGCGGAAAACCGAACATTGTTAAGGCAATTCAGAGGGCATTACGATGCCATTACAGGCGTGTCATTCGCGCATCTGGATACCCGCATAGTTACAGCTTCATTCGATGGTCGATTGATAATATGGGAAGCGAAATCCGGAATGCAGAAAAGAAGCTGGAACGCTATTAGCGGCAGGGTAGATTCCGATAAACAGTGGAGCCGGAATCCTTTGTTTCCTGCTTTTTGCATGGACAGTGCCAAAAGTAAAATGGTGTTTTACACTCCATTTGCAGAAACAAACAGGCAATCCAATAAACATGGTAATAAATTCAGGTTGTGTTTTTATGATTTCAACAAGGATTCTATTTTGTGGTCTATGCCGGTTACTGACATTGATGCCGAAGGCAGGCCTTTTACCCTTAACCACAATGGAGAATGGTTACTTTTTACGGACTACAGGCGCAACACTGCCACAGGGAAAAAGGAACCGTTCATCCGCCTTGTTTATACTGCTGATACAGTGCTTCAGTATAGATGGTGGGGCAATGAAGCCACTTTTGATGCCAATGAGGTTGTTGTCTGTAACGGTCATAACCTATTGCGCTTTAATCCGGCCTATGAAACGGCTGTGGTTAGAAATGTGAATGGTGGTTACGGATACAATAAACAGATTGCAGGCCAGGGTTACCTTCTGATGCAATGTATGCAGCAAAAAGAGGCCAGTAACGTATCCGCCCGCAATTTCAATGTGAAGTATCCTTTTCAGACGATTGCAGACTCAATTCTTTATTACCTGACAGGCAGTTACGATATGAAGCTGCCGTACTGGCGTGTGGCTGATTTGAAAAATCAGCAAACCTTTTCCATTAAAATTCAAAACGATTCCGGACCAGTATGGCAACCGGTATACAGAATTAACGAATCGCTTTCTGAACAGGGGGTGATGGCGTTTTCAAAAGCAAATGAAAAATTTGCCTTCATAGAACTCAATACCGGCAATACCATTGTGCTGAATTTTTTCCCGGGGAAAACATTTCCCAAAGCGATTATACCTTTTCCAAACAGCCGGGCAAGGTGGCTTATTTCTTTGGAACATGAGCCTTCAAACAAATATGAATTCGCATTGTATGAGCTGAAACTTGATTTTTCAAAAGGCTCTTATTCGCTTTCAGAATTCATCGAATCGCCTATATTAAATCAATCTTTATCTGTTGAAGACGATAATCAGGTGTTGCCTGATGTAATCATTTTTCCGGATGGTAATAGGGTGCTATCAGCCGATAAGACAGGAGGAATCCGAATCTCCGATTACAGCAGTGGTATTTACCGCGAAAAGGCTGCTATTTTGACTGAAAAGGCTGTTTCACTTGGTCCTGCAGCCGTCAATGCCAGTGGCTCGCTGATCCGTTGTATTGGCAGTTCGAATGTCATGTACACCTTCTCATCTAAAACAGGTCAGCTACAAACGGCTAAAAAGACAGATGCATGGCGCTTATTACCGGACCAAACCCTGTTTAATAATAGCATAGTTTGTTATACTGCCGATAGTGCCTGGAAAATCGAATACAGCAATGGGAAGGCGCTTGTAACAAATGAAAAGACAAAGTCATTTACGTTAATCAACACAAACGAAGGTGGTATGGCTGATTTTGTGGTGGTAAATGACAGGTTTCTTTTTGGAATGGGCACTGATGGAGGACTCAGGGCCTATTCTCTGGATTCCAAACAATTGTTGTTTACGCAATATCTTTTCAGAAATGGGGGCAGCCTGTTAATTACGCCTGATGGTCGTGTGGATGCCAATGAGCAGGTATACAAAGTGATTTACGGCGTTCAGGATTACAACACAGTAAACATTGATGGATTGACGGATTTAAGCGCCCTTGGCTATACAATCGTTCCCGGTTTGCGAAAACAGCTGTTGCGATAATTTGATGGCCATTTTTTGGTAACAGAAAGCACAGGGGTTATTTTCGCAATCCCATGAATAAAATTTACCTTTCCTTAGCACTCGTTGCATTGAATTTTGGTAGCGTGCAGGCCCAGGACAGTCTATCTGCTGATGTGCTGAATGCTTTTCAGTTTCGCAGCATAGGTCCGGCAACCACCGGTGGTCGAATTGTTGATATTGCCGTAAATCCCAATAATTTCAGTGAATACTACCTGGCAGTTGCCTATGGCGGTGTATGGAAAACCCGTAACAATGGAACAACCTTTGATCCCATTTTTGATGGTTATGGAACCCAAAGCATTGGCTGCTTAACCCTGGATCCGCAAAATGCAAATACTTTGTGGGTAGGAAGCGGAGAGAATAACAACCAGCGCAGCGTTGGTTACGGTAATGGTATTTACAAGAGCTTGGATGGTGGTAAATCTTTTACCAATATGGGGCTAAAGAACAGCGAGCACATTGGTATGATTAAAGTACATCCCAACAACAGCAATGTGGTGTACGTTGCGGCGTATGGCCCGCTTTGGAAAGAAGGCGGTGAAAGGGGCTTGTACAAAACCGAAGATGGAGGAAAAACATGGGCCAGAATCCATCATGTTAGTGATAATACGGGATGCAATGAAGTGCACCTTGATCCAACAAATCCGGAAATTATGTATGCTGCATTCCACCAGCGCAGAAGGCATGAGTGGACATACCTGGGCGGTGGTCCCGAAAGCGCGTTGTATAAAAGCACGGATGGAGGTAAAACATGGAGAAAGCTTTCAGGTGGATTGCCTGGCGGCGATGTAGGGCGTATTACCCTCTGTATTGCCGCTAAAAACAGCAACCGGATCTATGCCATGGTGGAAGCACAGGCGGGTAAATCTGGTGTATATGTGAGTGATGACAAGGGTGAAAGCTGGTCTAAAACCAACGATTTTTCTACTGCAGGCAATTACTACCAGGAAATCATGGCCGATCCTGCTGATCCAAACCGTATTTTTATTATGGATACATGGCTCAAATGGAGCAAAGATGGCGGTAAAACTGTTACCAGTGTGGGCGAGAAATGGAAGCACGTTGATAACCATGCTATTTGGATACAGCCCGACAATACCGCACATTGGATTGTGGGCTGCGATGGCGGTCTTTATGAAACCTGGGATGACGGCAAAAGCTGGATCCATAAAGACCACCTGAATATTACGCAGTTCTACCGCGTAACCGTTGATAATTCTGAACCATTCTATTATGTATATGGTGGAACACAGGATAACAATACCCTGGGCGGACCTTCAGCCAATGGAAGTGCAAATGGTATTCCCAACAGCGACTGGTTCATTACCGTGGGTGGTGATGGCTTTAAAACGCAGGTAGATCCAAACGATCCCAATATTGTATACAGCCAATGGCAATACGGTGGTTTAATTCGCTATGACCGCAGAACAGGCGAACAAATTGATATCAAGCCCATATCAGGTTTGGGTGAAAACGGTCTTCGCTGGAACTGGGATGCTCCGCTGATTATCAGTGCACACAATTCCGCACGTTTATATTTTGCTGCCAATAAAGTGTACAGAAGTAACGACCGTGGAAACAGTTGGGAAGCCGTAAGTCCCGATCTCAGCCGCGGTATTGACCGGAACAAACTGCCTGTAATGGGTAAAGTGTGGAGTATGGATGCGGTGGCCAAAAACCAAAGCACTTCCATTTTTGGAAATATCATGTGGCTGGCCGAAAGTCCCAAAGATGAAAACCTGCTCTATGCCGGTACGGACGACGGTTTGATACAGATAACCACCGATGGTGGCAAAACCTGGAGCCAACAGAGCAAGTTTCCCGGCATTCCGGATATGACACTGGTGAGTTGCATTACGCCTTCACAACATAACAGAAATGTGGTTTATGCAACATTTGACAACCACAGACAAGGTGATTTTAAGCCATATGTGCTGAAAAGTTCCGATGCCGGAAAAACATGGACTTCCATTGCATCTAATCTGCCTCAGAATGGCTCAGTAAAAACCTTTGCAGAAGATTTTGTTAATGAAAATCTGCTCTTTATCGGAACTGAATTCGGCTTTTTTGCCACCAACAATGGTGGAAAGAAATGGACCCAGTGGACTGCCGGTCTTCCACCCATTGCTATTAAGGATATTGCCATTCAGAAAAGAGAGCAGGATATCGCACTCGCTACATTTGGACGTGGATTTGTAATTCTGGATAACTACGCACCGTTGCGAGAGGCGACACCGGAAAATATGGCTAAAGAGGCTTACCTCTTTTCGGTAAAACCCGCCAAAATCTTTATTCCCCGCTCACCTCTGGGTGGTAGAGATAAATCTTCCAAAGGTGCATCTTATTTCAATGCACCCAATCCTGCTTCCGGTGCGGTAATTCGTTATAACCTGAAAAACGAATATAAAACCATCAAGGAAAGCCGACAGGCTAAAGAAGGCAAAGCCAAAAACAATTATTATCCTTCCATCGATTCCTTGCGAATGGAAGCACGGGAAGAGCAACCATTTGTATTATTGGTAATAACCGATGAAAAGGGTAGGGAAGTGCGTAGGCTGAAAACTGCCGCCAGAAAGGGAATGGGCAAAGTGGAATGGGATCTTCGCTATGCCAGTACCAACCCCTTAACCCAGGGACCAAGGGATTTAAGTGATCCATACACTGAGCCCGATTACGGTCCGTTTGTAGCACCCGGGAAATATCAGGTGTCACTTTATTTGGTGAAAGATGCTGTGATGAAGGAAATGGGTAACAAACAGACCATTTCTGTCGATTACCTGGTAAAACCAACTTTAACCAGTTTTTCAGCAGAAGAAAGGGCTAAAATCGTGGATGAAATTGCCGAAACACGCAGAAACATATCAGCCGCTTCCGAATACATGAATGATGCGTCAAAGAGCTTGCAAACAGCAAAAAATGCCATATTTCACATGGGTGTGGATGCCGGTTTGATGAAGGAGATTTCAGATATTCAGCTTAGTGTTGAAAAACTGAACATACGTTTGAATGGCGATGCTTTGTTGGCTTCCAAAGAATTTGAGACAGCTCCCGGGATTTATGATCGCATAGAAACCGCCGTCTACGGCATGGTATATAGCAGCAATGGCCCCACCGCAACACATATTAATGCTTTCCGAGATGGCAAAAAAGTATTTGTGGAGTGGGTGGCTGAATTAAAGCAGGTTCATAACAGAATAGAGCTACTCAACAAAAAGCTTGATGAAGCCAAAGTTCCCTACACGCCGGGTAGAACCTTTTTCTTTGATGTGAAATAATGAAGCTGAATTCCTCGGCTGTTGATGATTACATAGCTGTTTACAGCCATGAAAAACAATTGTTATTGAAGCAGCTTAGGAATGTGATTCGATCAACTGTACCTGATGCAGAAGAAGGCATTTTCTGGAATATGCCGGGGTATAGGCTGAATGGTCCCCTGGTATATTTTGCTGCACATAAAAACCACATAGGTTTTTATCCCGGGCCTGATACGATTGCTGCTTTTTCTGAAAAACTAAGGGGTTTTAAAACCAGTAAAGCGGCTGCACAGTTTTTTTACGATGAAACCCTGCCGGAAGATTTGATCCGGGAAATGACGGTGTTTCGGTTACAGGCAAATGCCCTGAGGAAGATAAAAAAATAAACGGTTTTGATTTGGGCTCAGTGTGCTCTTTGATTGAGCCACAAAGACAATTCCCTAAGGGCATCTGTTTTAACGCCCATTGCATCCAATGCCTGCAGGTCTTCCATCGATTTTTCAAGATAACTTTCAGCTTTGGTTTTCAAGGCCGCATCCAAACCGACACTGCGCCACAATGATAGGGTTGGAGCAATCCTGTCGGAGCCGGAATATTGGTGCCAGATCTCATCGGTTTCTCTATGTAAATTCCCCATAATATAAAGCCAGGTTTTTTTACCCTCTGCAATATCACCACCAGATACTTTGCCTGTCAGTTGCGGATCACCGAATGCATCCAGCCAGTCGTCATTCAACTGAAAACACAAGCCCATGTTGATGGCAAACTCGTATAATCGTTGTTGCACGTCATCACCAGCTCCTGCACAAATACCTCCACCCTGCAGACTACAGCCCAGCAGGACCGCCGTTTTCAGGCGAATCATTTCCATGTAATCGACTTCCGTTACAGTCTTTTTCACGGCTGAATCCATATCGAGCTGTTGCCCTTCACAAACCTCACGGGCTGTTTTTGAGAGCAATTGAAGCAATGTCATTTTATGCGGATAATCCGAAAGCAGAAGGCCCTCGTACACAGCAATGAGCATGTTGTCTCCGGACAGGATTCCTTCGGCAATGCCCCATTTTTCATGAACAGTGGGCTTTCCCCGACGTGTCGGTGCATTGTCCATGATATCATCATGCACCAGTGTAAAGTTGTGAAATACTTCCACCGAATGTGCCCATAGCAACGCATCTTTGGCATTGCCGCCGCAGGCTTCCACGCCTAGCAAGGCAAGTAAAGGGCGAACACGCTTTCCACCCAGTTCCATGATGTAATTCATAGGTGCATAAAGCGTCTCCGGCTTTCCGGTAAACGTATTCTTTGCCAGGTAATCGGCATACAGTGCAGATAAATGCTTAAGGTTTTCCAACCCTGCGAAGGTACAATAAAGACACGTTTTACTGCGACAGGGCAGAACCGGTGGAAAAGATGCATGATTTCAACAGCAATGTGATATGCAAGTTTGCCTTTACTTTGCATGTACAATGCGCGTTTACCCCAACATTTTAAAAACCATTGGAAACACCCCTTTGGTTAAAATCAACCGCATCACCCGCGATTTGCCGTGTGAAGTATATGCCAAAGTTGAAACTGTTAATCCCGGGAATTCAATCAAGGACCGCATGGCCCTGAAAATGATTGAAGATGCTGAAAAATCAGGATTGCTGAAACCGGGGGGAACCATTGTGGAAGGTACCAGCGGAAATACAGGTATGGGCCTTGCCATTGCAGCTGTTATCAAGGGATATAAGTGTGTTTTCACCACCACCGACAAGCAGAGCAAGGAAAAGGTTGATGCTTTGAAAGCATTTGGTGCCGAAGTCATTGTTTGTCCCACAGATGTTGAGCCCGAAGATCCCCGAAGCTATTACAGCGTAAGCACCCGTCTTGCCAAAGAAATTCCCAACGCATGGAAGCCCAATCAGTATGATAACCTGAGCAATTCTCAGGCGCATTACGAACAAACCGGTCCTGAAATTTGGGAACAAACCGAAGGCAAGATCACGCATCTGGTAGTAGGCGTAGGGACAGGCGGTACTATTTGTGGTACGGGCAGGTTTCTGAAAGAGAAAAATCCCGCCATTAAGGTCCTTGGAATTGATACCTATGGCTCTGTGTTTAAAAAATACAAGGAAACCGGAATTTTCGATAAAAACGAAATTTATCCTTATATCACGGAAGGGATAGGAGAAGATTTTCTGCCTGCCAATGTAGATTTTAGCATTATTGATTACTTCGAGAAGGTAACCGATAAGGATGCAGCCGTTATGACCCGCCGTATTCCGCGCGAAGAAGGCATTTTTGTCGGTAACAGCGCCGGCTCGGCAATGGCCGGACTGATGCAAATGGCAGACCGGTTCAAGGAAGGGGATGTGGTAGTGGTGATTTTTCATGATCATGGCACGCGTTACCTGGGCAAAATGTTCAACGACGACTGGATGCGCGACCGTGGATTCCTGCCGGCATCGCCCAAAGCACTCGCACTGGATTTGGTGAAAGGCCACAGCCATTTGCCCTTGCTCACCATCAAAGACACCGACACCTGCGAAACTGCATTTGCACTGATGCAGAAATACGGCATATCTCAAATCCCGGTGCTGGACGAAAACAAGCATTTTTCCGGAGCTCTGGAGGATGCAGGTTTGTATGCCGCGCTCCTTAGAAACCGCGATTTAATGCAGTCGCAGGTAAAAGAGGTGATGCGCAAGCCTTTTCCAATTGTTTCCTTTTCCGACACCATAGATCATGTTTCATCGTTAATCAATAAAGACAACAACGCCGTATTAATGATGGATTTGGGCGGAAACTGGCACATCATTACACGCTATGATGTGATTGATGCCATGAGCGAGTAATTAACAATCATGCGGAGAGTTATTGTTACCCTTATTTTACCCTTGGTGCTTGTTTTTAGCTGTGAGCCCTGTGGCAAAGGTTATAATCCCAGGAGGAAATTAACGGGATTTAGCATCACCGCTTCCGATAACAATGCCGGAACGCTGGGTCAGGACTCGGTTTTTATTCAGGGAGATACAGCCTTCTTCAGATTGCAATTTGAAGTAATCACCGTAGCAGCAAATACGCCTTCATTGTCTTTCATATCAACCGCTACAGCCTGCAGCCCTGTAGAGCCCTATTTGATATATTCCATTGACAGCATGGCTGTCATTACAGTTGACGCATGGGATGCAGGTCATCCGGCGATGTCTGATATTTCCGATCTAGTAACTGCTAAAAGACAATTGGGTTATTTCGGTCAGGTAGACACTACCTTTCGCCAGTTTGCAAGAAATTTAAACAATGACGCTTGGTTTTACTTCGGCTCAACCTGGTTAGGAATTCATACATTGCCTGTTTCACGTAAGGGCAAGTTTTATGTGTGGCTAAGACTTTCCAACGGCACAGAGCTTAAATCAAATGTGCTAAAAATTGTTGAATAATTGATGGTTTAAATGCGGAAGTTAGTGGATCAATTGGGGCGCACTGTGGTGGTTCCTGATATTCCTAAGAAAATCATATCACTGGTGCCTAGCCAAACGGAGTTATTGTATGATTTGGGTTTGGCCGAGAGCATTGTTGGCCAAACTGTATTTTGCATTCATCCAAAAGCGCATTTTAAATTCGCCACCAAGGTAGGTGGAACTAAAAAACTGAATATTCAGGCCATACGGAACTTGCAACCCGATTTGATTATAGGCAACAAGGAAGAAAATGAACTTGGGCAGATTCTGGAACTGGAGAAGGAATTTCCGGTGTGGATGAGTGATATTTACAACCTGGCTGATGCGCTGGATATGATACGGCAAATCGGAACTGTGGTTTGTAAGCAGGATGCAGCTGAGGCAATGGCTAAGGAAATCGAATGTGGTTTTCGTGAGCATGGAACAAATAATCTTACCTCAGCAAAAGTGCTGTATTTCATTTGGCGAAAGCCTTACATGGTGGCAGGTAGAAACACTTTCATCAATGATATGCTGCAGTATTGCGGCATGGAGAATGCTGTTTCGGATAAGAATTCAAGGTATCCGGAAATTACAGCGGAAGAGATTACATCGTTAAAACCCGATATTATATTTTTGTCATCAGAACCTTATCCGTTTAAGGAAATGCACATGGAAGAGCTGACTCATCTTTGCCCGAAGGCCAAAATTTACATCGTGGATGGTGAAATGTTTACCTGGTATGGAAGCAGGCTTATCAAGGCACCAGCATATTTTCAGAAATTGCCTATTTAACGGTATTTTAAAACCAAAACATGCTTTTTATGTTGATTTGTTGAAGCTGATACAAAGTCAGGTTAAACAAATTTAATTTAAATCTAAGCATGGAAAAAACCATATGCGGACATTGCGGTAAACGCAGTTTGATTTACCATCTTCAAGGTTGCAATTACTGTTCTGTATGCAAGCGTACAACAACTCCGGATAGCAACTCCCAGGTTTATGTGGTTTCCAACGAGGCAGCTCATGAAACAGAATTTGTATCAAGGGTTTCATTCCATACTGAGAGCAACAGGCTTGCTTTGGCAATGGCATCAGGAATGTGATCATTTTGTGAATTATACTGAGGGGAGTTTGAGCAAATTTGCCCTATGAAACCCACGCATTGCGATTTTTGCGGCCTACAGGGCGAAATGATTTTTGTGCACAGTCACTATCAGTGTCCGCGTTGTGGTATCAATGTGGCTCCTTGCTGTCAGGGAGAATCATGCGAATGGGAAGGGGAGCAGCAATGCGCTGAAAATGATGAGGAAGGCCGATAGGTTTCAAATTACTGATTTTTCTTTTTTTATTCGATGATAGTGCTTATTTTTGCCGCCCCTTAAAGGAGGAACTATTCATTGAGTAACGACCAAATTCAAAACCCGGAAGAAGAAGCAGCCAAAGTTACAGCTGCACCTTCCACTGAAAAAACCACCAAATCATCCAAAAAAACTGCATCCGCATCAGATCACGACGATTTTGATTGGGACGCAGACGAAGCCGGCTTCCAGACCTACAATTCAGACGAAAAGAAGAAACTGGAAGACGCCTACATGCAGTCATTTAATCCTGTTGCAGAAAAGCAGGTAGTTAAAGGCCGTGTAGTTGCCATCAATGAGAAAGATGTTGTTGTTAACATCGGTTTCAAAAGCGATGGTATGGTATCTCGTCAGGAATTCAGGGACATGCCTGATCTTGCAGTAGGTGACGAAATTGAAGTTTTTGTTGACATTGCCGAAGATCGTCTTGGACAATTGGTTCTCAGCCGTCGCAAGGCCATGCAGGAAACTGCCTGGGATAAAATCATCGAAGCCCACAATTCTGATGCAGTGGTTACCGGTTACGTACGCTCACGCACCAAAGGCGGTCTGGTTGTAGATGTTTTTGGCATCGACACCTTCTTGCCCGGTTCGCAAATCGATACCAAGCCTGTACGCGACTACGATCAGTATGTAGGAAAAAATATGGATTTCAAAGTGGTTAAAATCAATGATGTTTTCAAGAATGTTGTTGTTAGCCACAAGGCCCTGATTGAGGACGATATTGAAGCTCAGAAATCAGAAATCCTGAGCAAACTTGAAAAAGGTCAGGTAATCGAAGGTGAAGTTAAAAACATGACTTCCTTTGGTGTATTTGTTGACCTGGGCGGAATTGACGGACTGCTGCACATTACAGATATTAGCTGGGGTCGCATCAACCACCCTGAAGAGGTGCTGAAACTTGGCGACAAGATCAATGTTGCCATCCTGGATTACGACGATAGCAAAAAACGCATATCACTGGGTCTGAAACAGCTTACCGCCCACCCATGGGATAGTCTGGCTGCCGATATCACTGAAGGTAGCAAGGTGAAAGGTAAAGTTGTTAGTGTTGCCGATTACGGTGCATTTATTGAAATAAGCACAGGTGTTGAAGGTTTGGTTCACGTAAGTGAAATGAGCTGGAGCAGCCACCTTCGCAATCCTTCAGAATACCTGAAAGTGGGTGAAGAAGTTGAAGCTCTCGTACTTAACCTTGATCGTAATGAGCACAAAATGAGCCTGGGTATCAAACAGCTTACACCTGATCCTTGGGTTACCATTGAACAGAAATATGCCCTCGGTACCAAGCATGTTGGTGTTGTTAAAAACCTCACGTCATATGGTTTATTCCTTGAGCTGGAAGAAGGCATCGACGGATTGGTTCACGTGAGTGATCTTAGCTGGAATAAGAAAATTAAGCACCCCAGCGAGTTTGTGAAGAAAGGTGAAAAACTTGACGTTATCGTTCTTGAAGTAGATAAAGAAAACCGTCGTCTTAGCCTGGGACACAAGCAACTGGAAGAAAACCCATGGGATACATTTGAAACTATCTTTACCGTAGGCTCAGTGCATGAAGGTACTGTAATGAGCGTTAACGAAAAAGGTGCTACTATCCAGATGCAATACGGTGTTGAGGCTTTTGCTCCTTCCCGTCACATCAAGAAAGCAGCAAACGTTTCAGTAAAAGAAGATGAAAGCCTGGAGTTTGAAGTTATTGAATTTAGCAAGGATAGCAAGCGCATTATCGTAAGCCATACCAACACATGGAAAGCTGCCGATAAAGCAAAAGGTGAAGCCGATGACAAGTCTCGTGAAAAAGCCCGTAAAAATGCCAGCAAAGCTGTTAAGAAGATTAACCAGAATGCACAGGCAACCACTATGGGTGAGCTCGATGCCCTGAGTGAACTTAGAGCTAAATTTGAACAGGCTGAAAAAACCGAAAAAGTAGCACCCAAAGCTAACGCAGTAGTAACGCCCAAAAAGGAAGAAACTGCTGCCGTAGCTGAATCTGGCAAAGAATTGAAAGATATTGCTGGTGTTGGTCCTGCAGCCGTTAAGAAGATGAATGCCATGGGCATTAACTCTCTGGCTGACCTTATTGCACTGAATGATGAGAAAATAGCAGCCCTGGTAGAACAGGACAGCAAAACCTCAGCCGATCAGTGGAACAAATGGATTGAGGGCGCTAAAGCGCTGTAATTACTGATTACATTACTGATAAAGGCCGCTTTATAGCGGCCTTTATTGTTTTAGGAGTAGAATATGCGTTAATAGGATTCAGTACCGTTATTCATGACCTATCTCAAATAGCTACAAAGTAGATGGGATAAATAATTACGACACGCTTCCTTGAAGTGTGTTTTTGTAAACATTGATAAGGTCAATCCAACAGAAACAGCAATCCAGAAACGATTAGTACAACCCCTGTCAGGATTCCCGCACTGTGTGTCCAGCGGTGGGCGTTGATCTTTTCAAGTCCTTTGTAGGCAATCCATATCCAGGCAAGCATGCTGCCGAGGGTGGTAAATAAATAAATCAACGATAAAACGGCAATCCAATGCCAGCCTTCGAAAGCGAGCGAGAAATAAAAGCCTTCAATTTCAAGGCATGGAGAAAGGAACATTGCCAGTAGTAAGGGCCATATGCTGAATTCTGCTCCCAAGTTTTCCCCGTGAATGTGAAAATGGTGATGCCTGTGATGGCGGTATAAAAACCACAATCCCAGGCCTATTAGCAGGCATGCGGGCAACCATTTAAACCATGTGGCGTGAACATCTACAAACAAATTACTCTGCGTAGCAATGACCAGTCCAATTAAAATGGTACTGACAGCGTGAGACATTGCCAGTACAAATGAAAATTTAAGGGTTTTCTGCAGGTTCCATCCCTGATGCTTGGCAATGCTAACCATGGGTAACCAGTGGCTGGGTATCAGTCCATGGAGTAAACTAATCAGAAAAGCGCCCAGCAGTTGTTCTTCCATCAATGCAGCAAAATTAACCCCTGCCGGTCAGCTTATTTGCCTTCCATGGCAGTTTTCATCATTTTCTCACTTAATTCCCAGCCAAGATAGCGGTCTATACCAGCATGAACAGCGTATAACACGGGCGTAAGCAGTAAGGCCACACTTAGTTTGTAAATATAATTGATGGTTCCAATTTTAAGAACAGTAATAGCCGACCAATCTGCACCCCAGTAAAATGCAATAAACAAAACCACGTAGCTGTCTATAAACTGAGAGACCAATGTACTTCCGGTGGCTCTTAGCCATATCATATTCTGTCCGGTTCTTTTTCTTACTTGCGCAAATACAAATGCATCAACCATTTGTCCGATTAGAAAGGCTACCAAAGAACCAATGATAATGAATAATCCCTGTCCGAGTATGGCATTGAAAGCGGTGTCCATTTCCGGTATTCCCATGTTTTGTCTGCTCTTGATCCAGAAATCAGCGCCTTGAAGTTTCATGGCAGCCAGAATCATCAAAAAGCTGTATACCAGCATTCCTGCGGCCAGGTATGACAGGGTTTTTACTCCTTTTCTGCCGTAATATTCATTGATTATGTCAGTTAAAATAAAAACCACAGGCCAAAGCATTACACCAGCAGTAAGGTTGAAATCAAATAATTCACCGCCTAGGGAAATGGAGGCAGGAGGGAGGCCCAGTGAACCTTCAAGTGAGAATATCTTGGCACCAATAATTTCGGCAACGATGGCGTTGGTTAAAAAAAGGAAGCCTAGAAAAATGAATAGCTTCTGATATTTAGGGTATTGATTTACTGTTATTTCCATTAATTTATTTCAATGGTTTGTTTATCTTCTGCAATGACTACATTTTCATACCCGTTATTTAGCAGGCGGCTCTTCCAGGCAGACAATGCCGGCATATCACCGTGCACCAGAAATATGCCTTTAATTCCTGATTTTCGCTGACACGACAAATATGCTAACATTTCGTTATAATCGGCATGGGCGCTGAAATATGGCATGCTCGCAATTTGTGCTTCAACAGGAAAATCTTCTCCGAAAATCCGTACCGGGTTAACACCGTCTCTTAATCTGCCTGCAAGGCTATCGGGTGTTGCATAGCCTACCAGTAAAATGGTGTTTCGCGCATCCTGAATGTTATTGGCAATATGGTGCTTTATTCTGCCGGCTTCGGCCATTCCGCTGGCCGATATGATGATACAGGGCCCCGGATTTTCGTTGATCTTCTTTGAATCTTCAACCTTTGAAATATAGTACAGGGTGGGGAAATCAAACGGATTGCCGTCTTTGCTGATGTATTCCAGAATCTCTTTGTTGAATTCCCCCCTGTGTCTTCCCATAATATGTGTTGCCTGCACACTCAATGGAGAGTCTACATACACATCAATGTTGGGCAATTTACGTTGAAAGGCAAGTCTGTCAAGCAGATAAATGATTTCCTGGGTACGGTCCACGCTAAATGCGGGGATGATGATTTTGCCATTTTTGTCTAAGCATGTTTCGGATACGAGCTGCAGCAGTGCTTTTTCCGCATCCTCTGCTGCAGGGTGCAGCCGATCTCCGTAGGTGCTTTCACAAATTATGTAGTCAGATTGGGGAAATGCTTTAGGTCCTTCCAGTATGCTGTCTCCGGGTCTTCCGATATCGCCGGTAAACGTAATAATGGTGGGTACGCCGTTTTTTAATAGCTCCAGGGTTATAGATACGGAACCAAGTATATGTGCATTGGGCGTAAGAAAAACACGGGTTTCTTTGCCTACTTTGGTCCAGTGTTCATTTTTAACGGTTTGTATTAATGAAATGGTTCTCTGAACATCATCCTCATCATACAACAGCTCGAGTGCAGGCTCGCCCCGTGTTATCCGTCGTTTATTTACACGTTCCAGATCTGATTTCTGAATTTTGGCACTGTCCATCAACATCAATTTGCATAGGTCAGCAGTTGCTTCATTGCAGTATACTGGCCCGCTAAAACCCTCCTTTACCAGGCGTGGTAATAGACCGGAATGGTCTATGTGTGCATGAGATAGAATCACACAGTCAATATCGACTGGATTAAAACCAAAATGCCTGTTCAGAAAATCACCGGCCCGGCCTTCTCCCTGAAAAAGGCCGCAATCGAGTAAAATTCGCTCTCCCTGGTCTGTTGTGATGAGGTGTTTTGAGCCGGTAACCCGGCCTGCAGCTCCGTGAAAAGTTATATTCATGGTGTGAACATCTTTGGTTGTAGGATAATCAATTTCGGCCCGTGTTTTGCAAATATCACAAAGAATGCTCCACTGGAAGAACATACTTTTCCTTTTTTTAAGCACATTGCAATTTTGTATGCTGTCGCGGGTTTCTGCACAAACTGCCGAGCAATGGCTGCAAAAAGGCATTCAGTCAGAAAAGACGGGTGATGTTAAGAATGCCCTGGAATGTTACAGCCAGGCGATTAAACTAGAGCCCGCTTTGCCCACTGCCTGGTACAACAGAGGGGTAGCCAGAATCAGATTGAAACAGTACAGCCTGGCCGTAGTTGATTTGAACAAGTGCATTTCGCTGGATACCGGATTACATGAAGCTTACTTCAACAGGGCTGTTGCACTATGGCGTACGGGCAACCTGCAATTTGCACTTACAGATATTACAGGTTACATAAACAAACTTTCCGCACATGCTGAAGCGAGGGAAATGCGTTATATGATAGCACTGGAGGCCGAAGACTGGGAAATGGCAATCCAGGATCTTAAGTGGAGGGCAGAACATAAATTGATTAGCAACCCCGATAAAGCATTGGCAATGTTGTATGAAAAAGCAGGAAAATCTGATGATGCATTGATGTATATGGAAAGAGCGGTAGCAATTGCCCCCGGAGACATTCATCTTCAGCTTGAAGCCGCCGGTATGTTTCAGCGCATTGGTAAGTATAACAGAAGTCTTGAGTTTCTAAACAGAATCATGCTTCAGGAACCTCTGGCGGAAAGCATGATTGCTGAGGTTCAGCACTTGAAAGCGGATAATTACTTTTTCATGAAGGAGTATGCTGCTGCTGCAGATATCTATACAACGTTGTTGCAAAAAGATACAGGCAATGCGAATCTAATGGCGGATTATGGCCATTGTCTGCTTCAGCAGGAAAAGTTTACCGATGCGGAAATTGTGTTAAGCAGAGCCCTGAAAATGAGAAACAGTTCACCGTCTTATGCTTATCTGGGCCGGGGCATGGCAAGATTGAAGCTTGAAAAAGGAGAGGAGGCTTGCGCAGACTGGGAGAAAAGCTATAAACTGGGTGAAAAAGCCGCTAAAAAATACCTTGATATCTATTGTAATAAAAAAGAATGATTATGTTTTCCAAATGGTTCAAAATGACGCAGTCTTTGCTGACTGCTTGTTTTATTCTGGCTGTCTCATGCAATTCAGCCTCATCTTCAGAAACTGAAAAGCCTTTTACTGCGAGACCAAAGGAAGGTTGTATCCGTGAAATATGCACAGTAAGAAAAAGTGATGGTGCCAGAATATGTTACTTTAGGGTGGGATGCATACGCCAGGACGGATGGGACACATTGCCAGAAATAAAATTCTGGTGCCGAATTGTTACGTTGAGTAAAGATAGTGTGCTGGCCAACGTTGTTGAGAACAGAAAAGGACTGGCGGTTTTTGCAAGAAAGATGATTGACAGCCTTGAAGGGTTAGGGCATTTGCATCGCTTTAGGGATGAACTGGCTGTTCGTTACCGCGTGGAGTCCACATATCATATTCGTTTTACCTCAGGTAAGAACCACTTTTACCGGTTTGATAAAATCGGAAATCACATGAAACGCGGTATTGAGCTTTTTGACAGTTTTGGTGTAGATCCATTCTATGCTCAGAGTGTCCTGCTTATTGAGAGTCCTGGATCAAACAAGCAAAAAAGTACGGCAGGAGCTTACGGTAATTTCCAGCTTATGCCATTTGTGGCCCGTAGTTATGGACTTAGGGTAGATCGATATGTAGATGAAAGAGAGAACTTTGACCGCAGTGCTTATGCTGCGGCAAGGCTAATCAAAGAAATTTGTATTCCTTATGCCAGAAAGTGGTGTGAAACCTATGGGTTTACCGTCGATGAGGACGCACTCTGGTTCAAACTACTGGCTTTACATAATTACAATGCAGGCTCAGGTACTGTCAGGGGTGCTATGGCCGTTTTGCCCAAAAATGCCCAGGGTAACGATCTCATAAAAACCTTGTGGAAAACCAGCGCAGGCTATTTTCGCAGTGAAGCCCAGAACTACTCACAGCTTGCACTGGCATGCTACCTGGAGTTTGAAAAACAAAACGAACTCCACACAGAAGTTACACGTGTTCCTTACTTGAAAAATTAACGGAAAATAGCACTACGGTAAATGCCCCATTTACAAAGCCTGTAGGTAATGCTTACCCGCAAAACCCCCAGTCCATATTTGGTGCTTCTGGCAAAGTTGATAGAACTGGCCTCCTCAAAATACTTGGTGGGACAGGTTATTTCCCCAATTTCAAAACCATTCATAAAGATTTGTCCAATCATTTCATTATCGAAAACGAAGTCATCTGAGTTGAGGTTATACTTTACGGTATTCAATACTTCGCCTGAAAAAGCACGGTAGCCAGTATGGTATTCCGCAAGTTTCTGGTTTAACATGATGTTTTGAAACAGGGTAAGCAGGCGGTTTGCAATATACTTATACATAGGCATTCCTCCCTTGAGCGCGCCCTTACCGAGGATTCTGCTGCCAAATACAACAGGATAAACACCTTCCGCAATAAGATAGGCCATGCTGCGGATAAGCTTGGGAGTATACTGATAGTCAGGGTGAAGCATGATTACGACATCAGCATCAAGTTCACGGGCTGTGTCATAACAGGTTTTCTGATTGCCTCCGTATCCACGGTTGTTTTTGTGAACAACAACGTGTCCAATTCCCAGCTCTCTGGCTAGCTGCGAGGTGTTGTCCTTACTGGCATCATCTACCAAAATAACCTCATCCACTATATCAAACGGTATTTCACGATAGGTCTTCTCCAGTGTCTTGCCTGCATTGTATGCCGGCAGCACTACCACGATTTTTTTTCCGAGTATCACAATGCAAAAATGACATTCTTTTTCCGGAACTTCAGCATGTAAGGAATGTGTACTATCGTCTATACATGTCAGTAAGCTTTTTTAAAGCATGATATTAAATAATTGAAAAACAACTTTATAAATTAACTATTTAGAATCTTTTTAAATTGTATTCAATGTGAACAATTTGTTTTAACCGCCTGAATACGCTTTCTATATTTGCACCGCGAATAACAGCGTTCAAATTAGCATGCAAAGACAAATGAGAACTTTGGCACTAGCCGCAGCACTTTCGCTTTCATTTTCATTGAAAGCGCAATTCAAGGCCAGTGCCGAGGAAGGTAAAAAGCTCTATGAAGCAAACAACTGTGGCAGCTGTCACGCGTTAGACAAAAAAGTTGTAGGCCCGGCACTCAGGGGAGTTACAGAAAGAAGGAGCGAGGAGTGGCTCATTAAATGGATTCGTAACAACGAAGCTCTCAGAAAAAGCGGTGATGCCGATGCCAATGCCTTGTTTAAGGAGTATGGCGGAGCAGCCATGAACATTTTTGAGAACCTTTCGCCTGACCAGGTTAAACACATCCTTGAATATATTAAAACAGCTCCCAAGCCAGTAGCAAAGGCACCGGTAGCTGCGGTTGAAGGAGAAACGGGTAAGTCGGATTCCAATACCATGTATATCCTTCTGGCACTGATTGGCATTTTTGTCATTGTGCTGATTATTCTGGGCAAAGTGCGTAATACACTCCGCAGGCTTGCTGCAGAGCAGGATGGTACTGCCTCCGAAGAATCAAAGGGGTCTTTTATTAAAGGACTTCTTCCCGAAAAGCTTGCAAAAATGAATCCCACGGTGCTTATCGTATTTACAGTAGTAATTCTAGGCGGAATTGGTTCTGTGGTAGGATACAAATTCGGTATCACAGAGGTGGGGGTTCAAAAGGGATATGCTCCAACACAGCCAATTGCTTACAGCCACAAGCTCCACGCAGGTGATTTGAAGATTGATTGTAAATACTGTCACATTGGTGTAGAGGAAAGCAAATCTGCAACCATTCCTTCATTGAATATATGTATGAACTGCCACAAAGGCGTTCAAAAAGCATCAACCTCAGAAGGCGATGGAATTTCTCCAGAAATAGCCAAGATTTACAAAGCACTTGATTACGATCCCGAGAAAAATGGCGCAGAAGCCTACGGATCTAACCCAAAGCCTATCCGCTGGGTGCGTATCCACAACCTGCCTGATCATGCATACTTCAATCACAGTCAGCACGTAAAAGTTGCCGGCCTTGCATGTCAAACCTGTCACGGCCCCATTGAAAAAATGGAGGTAGTACAGCAGTGGAGTTCTCTGCAAATGGGCTGGTGTATCGATTGCCACAGAAATGCGGGTATCGATGCCTCCAACAACAATTACTATGCAGCGCTTCACGAAAAAGCAGCTAAAGACCTGAAGGATAACAAAAACAAAAGTCAGTATTTCGGTCCCGATGGTAAGGTGAAAATTACACCTGCCATGAATGGTGGTCTGGAATGTGCGAAGTGTCACTATTAATAGCAAAGAACTAACATGTCCAATAACATAAAGTACTGGAAAGGTGAGGAGGAACTGGTAAAAGATCCGGCGTTCCTTGCAGCACGTAAAAACGAATTTCCCGATGCACTTCCCCTGGACGAAGTGCTGGGAGAAGATGGTGTGGAGCTTAACTCAAACCGCAGGGATTTTCTTAAATTCTTCGGTTTTAGCGTAACTGCGGTTGCCCTTGCGGCCTGTTACAAAACCAAAGTGAGACACGCTGTGCCTTATTTGGTAAAACCGGAAGATGTAACCCCTGGTGTAGCATCCTATTATTCTTCAACCTGTGGTGCCTGCAGCAGCAGCTGTGGTGTAGAGGTAAAAGTTCGTGAAGGTCGTCCTATCAAAGTGGATGGCAATCCCCGTTCCAATATTAGCAAAGGTGGACTCTGTGCAACAGGTCAGGCAAGCATCCTTTCACTCTATGACACTGAAAGGCTTGCAAATCCTCTTGCCAATGGTGCTGAATCTGCAGACTGGACCAAAATTGACCAGACCATCGCAGCCAAGCTGAAAGAGATTGATCAGGCGAAGGGAAGGATTGTAATTCTCAGTCAAACCATTCACAGCCCATCTACGCTTAAAGCTATAGCAGATTTCAAAACCAAGTTTACAACAGCGGAACACGTTACTTACGATGCTGTTTCTTACAGCGGAATCATTACGGCTAACAGCGAAGATTTTGGTAAAGCAGCTATTCCTGCCTACAAATTTGAGAATGCTGAGCTTATCGTGAGCTTCGGAGCCGATTTCCTCGGTTCCTGGATTTCTCCGGTTGAGTACACCAAAGGTTATGTTAGCAACCGTATCCCAGCTGCAGGTAAAACCATGAGCAAACATATTCAGTTTGAATCAAACCTGAGTATGACCGGTACCAATGCTGACGAGCGTTTCCCAATGAAGGCATCAAAAGAGTTGCTGTATTTGAGCACGCTTTACAATTACCTGGCAGAAAAAGGCGGAAATAAACAAATCCCCGTTCCCCAGAGCGCTGAACTTGCAGGTAACAGCCTCAAGAAAACAGCTGAACTTCTGTGGAATGCCAAAGGAAAGTCTTTGGTTATTTCAGGTTCCAATGATCCGGTGGCACAAAAACTGGTTAACGGAATCAATATGTTGCTTGAAAACTATGGCAAAACCATCGATTTGAGTAACCACAGCAACCAATACAAAGGTATTGACGCTAATACGGACAATCTTTTGAAAGATCTTGCTGCAGGCAAGGTATCGGCTGTTATTTTCTATAATACAAATCCGGTTTACAACCACAATACCCAGTGGGCTGATGCGATTAAGAAAGCAGCATTGTCTGTGAGCTTTGCCTCAACCAAAGACGAAACTGCTAGCGTCTGTCAGTATGTATGTCCTGATAATCACTATCTTGAAAGTTGGGGAGATGCTGAACCACGCGCAGGGGAGTACCATTTCGTACAACCGACTATCAGCAATGTCTTCAATACGCGTCAGGCTCAGCTTAGTCTGCTATCATGGGCTGAAGCTACGCCCAAAGCAGAGAATGATCCTTTTGCTTCAAAAGCCATTCTTTCACAAAAGCTTAGTGCCTCTCCATACTACATTTACATTAAAAATAACTGGTCGGGCAAGCTTACCAGCAATGAGGCATTCAATAAGGCGCTTCATGACGGTGTTTGGTCTGAAATATCAGAAATCAAGCCAGTATCATACGCAGGTGATGTAGTGGCGCTTGCAGAGGCCATTTCACGTAGCAATAAAAATAGTGGAACTGACCTGATTCTTTATTCACAGGTTTATGTTAAGGATGGAGCCCATGGAAACAATCCTTGGTTGCATGAATTGCCCGACCCTGTGAGCAAAGTGACCTGGGATAACTATGTTTCGCTACCAAAATCACTCGCGCACAAACTGAATCTCAAAGAAGGTGATACCGTTAACGTAAAAGCCGGTAACGTAACACTGAGCAATGTTCCTGCAATGGTTCAGCCCGGACAGGCCAATGAAACTGTAGGGCTTGCCTTGGGCTACGGAAGAACTGCCGCAGGTAAAGTAGGCGGTAGCAAGGAAAAAGGTTTTGATACTGTAGGTGTTTCTGCATGGCCACTTATTGCTGCTCAGAATGGAAGCAGGGCATGGGTTGTGAATGGTGTGGAAATATCCAAAGGAGATGAAACCTATGCACTTGCCCAAACCCAGACTCACCATAGCATTGAAGGCCGTGACCTTGTTCGTGAAGCAACTTACACAGATTGGAAAAAGAATTCCAAGGCCGGAAACGACAAGGAAAAAACCCACGTATACACCATTTGGGAAAAACGTGAATACCGCAAAGATGGTTCACCCAATCATCTCTGGGCTATGGCAATTGATCTAAATGCTTGCACCGGCTGTGGAAGCTGTGTGGTAAGCTGCTCAATTGAGAACAACGTCCCTGTTGTAGGCCGCGATGAAATACGTCTGCGCCGTGAAATGACATGGATTCGTATTGACCGCTACTACAGCTTCGCCAACACATCCAAAGAAATTGAAGGCAATTATGTGACCCGTGAAAAGGAAATTGGCAAAATAGATAAGGCCGATAAAGGAGATTTTGCACACTGGGAAAATATTAAAGTTGTTCATCAGCCAATGATGTGTCAACATTGTTCTCAGGCTCCCTGTGAAACGGTTTGTCCGGTTTTGGCAACTACCCATAGTACCGAAGGTCTTAACCAGATGACTTACAACCGTTGCATCGGTACCAAATATTGCGGTAACAATTGTCCATACAAGGTTCGCCGTTTCAACTGGTTCCGTTATAACGATAATGACAAGTTTGATTTCCACTTCAACAACCCTCTGGGTAAAATGGTAATCAACCCTGATGTAACTGTTCGTACTCGCGGTGTAATGGAAAAATGCTCTTTCTGCGTTCAGAGAATACAGGAAGGCAAGCTGAAAGCCAAGCGTGAAGGCAAGTCACCCAGTGAAGTGAAAGTAGAAACAGCATGTCAGCGTGCATGCCCTGCCAACGCTATCGTATTCGGTGATCTTCATAACCCCGACAGCGAAATCAGCAAGTTGTACAAGAACGACCGCGCTTTCGGTGTGCTCGAGGAAATCAACGTGCAGAGCAGCGTGAAGTATATGACTAAAATCCGTAACACAGAAACCATTTAAAACCCCAAGCACCAACAAAATGATACATGATTCACTCATTAGGGAACGCCTGGTAACCGGAGGCAAAACTGCCTCGGATGTAACCCGTGATATAGCCAGGCCCATTTTGAATAAACCCTCTACCGCATGGAAGGTGGGCTTCACCCTTTCGATAATCTTTTTGGGTATTTTCGTGGTTAGCCTTTTCTGGACACTTTGGACAGGAATTGGAACATGGAATATCAACAAATCCGTAATGTGGGGTTGGGATATTACCAACTTCGTATTTTGGGTAGGTATTGGTCATGCCGGTACGCTGATTTCTGCAATTCTGCTGCTTTTCAGACAGAAGTGGAGGATGAGTATCAACCGTTCTGCCGAAGCGATGACCATTTTCGCGGTAATATGCGCTGCCATGTTCCCGGTATTTCACATGGGCCGTGTTTGGGTTGGTTACTGGGCTTTGCCTTTGCCAAATGCTTTCGGTTCACTCTGGGTAAACTTTAACTCTCCGCTTTTGTGGGACGTGTTTGCAATTTCTACCTACTTCAGCGTATCGCTGTTGTTCTGGTACATAGGTTTGATTCCTGATATTGCTACCATTCGCGACAAAGTGAAAACCAAAGCTGCTCAGTACTGGTATCGCTTCTTCTCCATGGGATGGACCGGTAGTACACGTACATGGGCCCGCTATGAATTGATTTCCTTGATTCTGGCCGGTTTAAGTACACCATTGGTACTTTCAGTACACACCATTGTATCTACAGACTTTGCAACTTCTGTGATTCCAGGCTGGCACACCACCATCTTTCCTCCTTACTTCGTAGCCGGTGCAATTTTCTCCGGATTCGGTATGGTGGCCACACTGCTGGTAGTAGCGCGCAAAGTAATGAACTACGAGAATTACATAACCATCGGTCACCTGGAAGCCATGTGTAAAATTATCATGCTTACAGGCACACTGGTAGGTATAGCATACCTTACAGAATTTTTCATAGCACAATATTCCGGTGTGGAATATGAGCAGTACGCGTTCCTGAACCGCGCGAGTGGTCCTTATTGGTGGGCATACTGGAGTATGATGTTCTGTAATCTTGTATCCCCACAGGTATTCTGGTTCAAGTGGGCACGCACAACGCCATGGTTCATTTTTATCATGAGTATCGTTGTTAACGTGGGTATGTGGTTTGAGCGTTTTGTGATTATTGTTACTTCTCTACACCGCGACTACCTTCCCAGCAGCTGGGTAATGTACGCCGGTTCACTCACTGAAATCGGACTGTTTTTGGGAACTTTCGGAATATTCTTTACCTGTTTCTTCCTGTTCGCCAAGTTCCTGCCCGTTATCAACATGTCAGAAATTAAAACCATTCTTCGCAACCGCGAATAATTAAATAGGAGACTACCATTCATGGGAATTATAGATAATAACCTAAGCCTTCGCGACAGAAATAAGATGTTGGTGGGTATTTGGGAAGATGAAGACAAACTGGTAGAAGCAACCAGTGAACTGGTGCATGCCGGTGTGAAAATACAGGATGTGTATACCCCTTATCCGGTTCACGGATTGGACAGAATTATGGGTGTGCGTCGTAGCTGGCTCTCGATTGTGGCCTTTATGTGCGGTGCTACAGGTTTCAGCTTGGCTTTCTGGATGATTTACTACATGTATGTTCAGGATTGGCCGCTGGATGTAGGAAACAAGCCTGTGCGCTTTAGCCCTAGCTGGGTTCCGGTATTATTTGAAGCCACAGTATTGTGTACAGCCTTCGGAATGGGATTCTTCTTTTTCCTTAGAAACAGAATGATTTGGGGAATCAAACCAGACCTTCTGGATGACAGGCAGACCGACGATCGCATGGTAATTGCGGTTGAAACCGGTGAAGGTGTTGATGAAAAGAAAGTTTTACAAATCATGAAGGACCACGGTGCCGTGGAACTGCGTGAAAGAATCGGAGGGGTGCAAACCACCATTTAATTGAAATCATTCATGAAAAGCGTTTTGTATATCAGTGCCGGAATGATTGCCCTTGCGGCAGTGTCAACCGGATGTGTGAGCCGTGGCAATAACACAGGCTGGGAATACGCACCTGATATGGCCTATTCCAAAGGTTATGAGCCATATAATCAGGGCGACAGCAATACCGTAAATCCTTATGGTATGAGTATGCGTGAGCCAGTTGCAGGAACCGTTGCTATAGGCAAGGAAGCCACTCATTATCCTTATGATAATAGTGCCGACGGGTATGAAGCATCCAAAGCATTCACCTATCCTGCGGATTTTGAAGACAAAGACGAGCGCGGCAAATACCTCTTTGGTATTTACTGCACACCTTGTCATGGTGCCAATGGCGGAAATGACGGCGAAATCTTCAAAAAAGGTCTTGGGAAACCAGCTTGGCCAAACTTCCAGGATAAATATATAAAGGAGATTTCTGTAGGTCAGATTTATCATACATTAACTTATGGTAAAAACAACATGGGAAGCCATGCTTATGCACTTAAACCTATGGACAGATGGAGGGTTATCAGGTATGTGAAACAATTGAGTGGTGCCGGCGCAGAACCTGCTGCAGCTAAAGATAGCACCGCTGTAAAACCCAACAACTAAATTAGAATACACTCAATGGGACACGGACATCATAAGATTGAGATTAAGCAGGAGCAGTTTACTGTGCCTGCAAAAGCAAAAAGATTTGCCATAGGACTTACCGTTATTGGTTTAATTCTTGCCGGCATAGGAATTGCTACTATGGATAAAAGCGGTTCGCATGGTCATGGCCATGAAACTGCTGCTACCAAACATGAGCACGCAGCCACCGCTGCCGCAGGCGGAGAAATTGCAGTGAATGAACATGCAGCAGATACTCACGCCAAAGCTGCCGAACATCATGGTAATGTTGAAAATGAAAAGTTTGGACCTAGGGCCGAATTTCACAAACAGGATAAACCATGGACTACCCGTATTTGGTCTAATATTCTGATTGTTGGTTATTTATTGTTTATGGTTTCTCTTGCCGCACTGTTTTTTGTAGCGGTTCAATACATTGCCAATGCCGGTTGGAGTGCAGCCATTAAGAGGGTACCCGAGGCTATTTCTACTTTTTTCCCCGTAGCATTTGGATTGGCTTTCATTGCCATTTTGGTTGCCAAATCAGATTTGTACCACTGGGTGCATTATGAACACCAGCATCTTACAAAAGGACAGCCGGGTTTTGATGCAATTCTTGACGGAAAGTCATGGTTCTTGAACAGCAAAATGTTCCTCATTTTTCCAGTGGTTTTAGTGGTTATCTGGTGGATGCTCGGTCGCAAGCTAAGAAGTTTGTCTGTAGCAGAAGATGCTGCGCAACCAGGGGATGTATCATTCTTTAAAAAGAGCATTCGCTACAGTGCAGGCTTTGCTGTAATCTATGGATTTACCATCGCTGTGGTAGCCTGGTTGTGGATGATGAGCATTGATGCTCATTGGTTCAGTACCATTTTTGGTGTTTACAATTTCGCAACATCCTGGGTAACATCCCTTACCATTATTTGTTTGTTTGTTCTTTATCTCAGATCTCAGGGTTACCTGAAAATTGTTTCTGATGAACACATCCATGATTTAGGTAAGTTTATGTTTGCATTCTCTATCTTCTGGACATACATTTGGTTAAGCCAATATCTCTTGATTTGGTATGCCCACATTCCCGAGGAGATGTCATATTACCAGATTCGCTACGAAGATTATAAGTTTAACTTCCTGCTGAATATTGTTCTTAACTTCCTGTGTCCTTTCCTAATCCTCATGATGAGAAATGCAAAAAGAAATCCGGTTGTTCTGACCATAGTAGGTTGCATCCTGATTTTCGGTCACTTCCATGATGTTTGGCTGATGGTTGTTCCTGGTGTATTTGGTCCAGGGCAGCAAATAGGATTGCTTGAAATAGGAACGCTCTTAACGTTCGGTGGTGTATTTGTTTATTGGGTGCTGATCGCTCTTACCAAGCGCGGTCTGATCGCAGTAAACCATCCCTATATTGAAGAGTCTGCACACCACGATGTAGGTGTATAATAATTGAACTTTCTAAGGCCCCGGAAATTATCCGGGGCTTTTTATTTTATAATGGTTTGTAGGCATCCTTCCCATAAAATAAATTATTTTTGCAACCATGGAAATTAGCAGCAAGTATGACCCTTCGTTGATTGAGGAAAAGTGGTATAAGTACTGGATGGAAAACAATTATTTTCGTTCAGCGCCAGACGAACGTGAGTCATATTGCGTTGTAATTCCTCCACCGAATGTAACGGGTGTGCTGCATATGGGGCACATGCTCAACAACACCATTCAGGATGTGCTGATACGTCGCGCACGTATGCAGGGTAAAAACGCATGCTGGGTGCCGGGTACCGATCATGCCAGTATTGCCACGGAGGCCAAGGTGGTAAAAATGCTAGCTGAGAAAGGAATTGCAAAAAAAGACCTTAGCAGGGAGGCGTTTTTGGAGCATGCATGGGAATGGACCCATAAATATGGCGGTATAATCCTGGAGCAATTAAAAAAACTGGGGGCAAGCTGCGACTGGAGCCGAACACGTTTCACAATGGAGCCGGCTCTTTATGATGCAGTAATTGATGTTTTTATCGACCTATACCGGAAAGGATTAATCTACCGCGGTACCAAAATGGTAAACTGGGATCCTCAGGGAAGAACAACCTTAAGCGATGAAGAGGTTATTTTTAGAGAGGTTAACGACAACCTTTATTATGTAAAATATGTTTCAGAAGATAATTCCGGTGATTTTATCAGTGTAGCAACTGCCCGTCCTGAAACCATAGCAGGTGATGTGGCTGTTTGTGTGCATCCTGATGATGACCGTTATAAATCCTGGATTGGCAAACAAGTAATAGTTCCCCTGATTAACCGAAAAATACCTGTAATTGCTGATGAATACATCGCCATGGATTTTGGCACAGGTGTGCTGAAAGTAACTCCGGCTCATGATATAAATGATTACAAAATAGGAGAGAAGTACAACCTGCCAGCCTTTGATACCCTTAATGAGGATGGCAGTATTTCTGAGGCGGGAATTTTATTCGTTGGCAAGGACCGTTTTGAGGCAAGAAAGCTCTGGATTAAGGAACTTGAAACAAATGGATTGTTGCTGAAGACTGAACCTTATAAACACAATGTAGGATTCAGCGAACGCACCGATGCGGTGGTAGAGCCACGAATCAGTACCCAATGGTTCATGGATATGCAGGCTTTCATGAAGAAAAATCCCGAGGTATTAACATCGGTAATGAACGATGAAATTAAATTTCATCCGGCTAAATTCAAAAATACTTACCATCATTGGATTTCAAATATTAAAGACTGGAATATCAGCAGACAATTGTGGTGGGGACATCGTATCCCTGCATGGTATACCAATGATGGTCAGTTTGTTGTAGCAAAAGATGCAAATGAGGCTGCGGTGGAGTTTGCCAAAAAACAGATAACTGTAAATGCAGAAGCGCTAAAGCAGGATGAGGATGTGCTGGATACATGGTTCAGTAGCTGGCTTTGGCCAATCAGCGTATTTGACGGTTTTGCAGAAGCGGGTAAAAAAGAGCTTGGTTATTATTATCCTACCAATGATTTGGTGACTGCGCCTGAGATCATCTTTTTCTGGGTAGCCAGAATGATTATGGCAGGTTACGAATACGGATCGGACAAGCCATTTAAAAATGTTTATTTTACAGGTATTGTACGGGACAAACAACGCAGAAAAATGAGTAAAAGCCTGGGTAACAGCCCAGATCCCCTTGATTTGATTGCGAAGTTTGGTGCTGATGGTGTTCGTATGGGTATGTTGCTTTGTTCGCCTGCTGGAAATGACATCCTTTTTGACGAATCACAGGTTGAGCAAGGCAGAAACTTCTGTAATAAAATTTGGAATGCATATAGGCTTGTTTCTGGCTGGGAATCCGATTCGCAAGCAATAGTAAGACCCAATGAAAAGCAGGTGCTGCAATGGTTTGAGGCAAAGGCTGATTTTGTTGCCGGTGAAATGGAGAAAGCATTTCAAGAATTTCGGCTGAATGATGCGCTGATGTCGGTTTATAAGCTGGTTTGGGATGATTTCTGCAGTGTATTGCTGGAAGCAATTAAACCACCACATAGTGAGAAACTTAATTCCCAAACCCTCAATCAGGTGAAACAGCATTTTGATGTTTTGCTTAGGTTATTACATCCATTCATGCCATTTATTACGGAAGAACTGCATCATGCTTTGCACGCTGCCCATCCGGAAAAACCGTGTATTACAGATACTTACCCCATATCAAAGGGTATGGAACTGCCTTCAGAGCTGCCTTTGGTACTCGTTGCAGAAATACGGAATGTGCGAAACAGCAAAGGAATATCTCCCAAAGAAAACCTGGAAGTAGTTCTTTTAAGTAAGGATGACGTATTTAGTGAGAATGCTGCGCTTATAGAGAAACTTGCCAATGTTACGCTTTATTTAAACGGAGAAAAGCCGGATTCTGCCGTATCCGTGATGGCGGGCACATCGCAGGCCTTTATCCGTCTGAATATTGCTGTAAATACTGAAGCAGAGAAGAAACGGCTTGAAGAGGAAATAGCTTACCTACAAGGTTTTATGCGGAGCGTAGATGCAAAGCTATCCAATGAAAAGTTTGTCGCCAATGCAAAGCAGGATGTGGTTGACAGGGAGAGGCAGAAAAAGGCAGATGCTGAGCAGAAAATTATGAGTTTGCAATCGCAATTGCAATCTCTGTAATACTACCGTCGGGTTTTTACGTTCCGGATGTGATATTCTCCGAGTAAATTACCCATGAGTTTGCCGTTTTCTATTCCATCTATAAAATGAATGCCTCCGTAGAGCCTGCTCATGCAGGCTTCATTTGCGGCTTCTTTGAAATTAGCAAAACTTCTGGCACCCAGCCCAAATTCGATTTGTGTGCTGTCGGTAAAGGCGTATTCGCCAAACATGGATGTTAATAGTTTTGCCGATGAGGTACTAACCACGCTATGAGCGCTGGGATATTCTGGAAATGGTGGAGTCTGAATGGCAGGTGTCCAGCTGCTGTCAATGAATTTGCGGATTACCGTCTCAGGGCGCACATATTCAGTTTTGTACTTGGTGTCCCAGCAAACAATAAAAGCATCATAAATCACAGCACTTAAGCGTGCAATCCCTTCGGCTGATTTAAACAAATCATACTTCTGCTGTCTTGCTGCCTGGCTAAAAACACTGAGCCAGTGACCTGGGGGAGAAACACGTAAAACATTGATGGTTGCATGTCCGTAGTGAATAGCTGAATTGGGGTTGTCGTCCCAATATTTTGCGATGGCTAAATATGAACTATCCTGGTTTTTTTTCTGATCGTACACCTGCCTGGCTATTTTAATAAAACGACTGTTTTTATCCTTACTGAAAGGTTCAGGTGCAGGAATAGCAATACTTGAGGCAGTGGGGATAACAGCAGTGCGCAGTTTGAACCAGTTTGGCTCCAGCGCATCACCAAATTCCGGCAGTGTAGGCTCCCATTTACCATCTTCTTTTTTAACAATGTAAAAGTCTGTACCCCGTGTTTTTCCGTAATTGTCGGATTTTGACCACCTCACAATGGCAGCACCTACAGAATCACCATAGGCCACAGAATTTTTAAATGTATTTGATGGGAGTTCGTTTTGATAATAATCAAGTTTGCGTTTTCTGAAGTTTGATATGCTGTCTTCCTGAAAAACCAGTTTTTGGCTGGTGTAGGTATGGGCACACACCGCTACCAGGTCAAGACAATAACCCAGACTGGTATCCGGTTTTGGTATGTCTGTAAGACCTTTTAGTTGTCCGGCAAGTGAAATGAAATCTTTTGAAAAGGGGACAATCGCTTCATATGCTGCAACTCCGGCATAGTAGTACCTGCGACTGGCAACAGGCGGGGGAACCCTATCCACCACCACGGCGTTTTGGATGGCCTTATTGCATTCTGAAAGCACATCGTGCTTCAGGATAACTTTGTTAGTATTGTTTTTTGTACAGGCAGCAATCAGCAACACCAGGGAAAATAGAAAAAGGATTGATCTCATCGCAAACACAAAGTTCGCAGATTAATTGTCAAAGTGTGCAGTGAAATTGCTATTTGGACAGAATAAAAAAAAAGCGACCCTTGCGGATCGCTTTTCACAACACATTTGTTGGATTATTCTTGATCTTCCAGAATTATACCTGACTCCCCTTTGAAAGGAGATGCAAGTAAAACCACTGATTTGAGGCGCTTGATGGTTTGCACCCTGCGGTTGGATCTGGCTCTGATTTTTGCTTCTTTGCGCTTTAGTCTGGTAACTCCCATGGCTGATTTTTTAGAAGTGCAAATATAGGTTTATTTATTGGTTTTTCAAATAAAATCAGAGTTTGTTTCCATTTACATCAAAAAACTGCACAGATTTTACCTGACTGTTCACCCATATGCCGGGTCTTGAAGCTGATAGATAGCCCGAACCTGGTGATAAATTCTCAATTCTTCCGCCACCATTTTTTAGCGAAACAACGGCTTTACTGGCACGAGGGGGTGCTGCCCTGAATGTTAAATTTTTGCTTTTCAGGCTAAATACTTTGCTTTTGTCATTATTCTGGTTTGCTACCAGGCTAAGTGATTTGCCGTATAAATCAATCCAAACGAGTGATTTTGCATCTCCTGGAACGTAAAAGCCATTGGAAATACCATTGCTGTACTGCAATGCTTTTCCATCGTTCATGAGCAAAAATCCATGCAATGCATCGTCTCTTCCGTGCTGTACTCTTGGAGAAAAACTATTACCTACGCCTACAATATCCAGAAATCCATTTTCATCGAGATCAGCAGCAGCGATACCAAAAATGGGTCCTGCCTGAGCCAGGCGAGGTAAATACTCTATGCTGAAAACAGCATCACTGTTCCTTAGCAGCAGGCTGTTAAACTCAGTAGCCTTCATGGATTGCTTCTTGCTGTTTTCTTCTCCAAATACCTCAAAAACAGATTTACCAGCAAATTCATTGTAATCGGTAAAACGTTTATTCATAAAGAGCGGATAAGCTGTCAGCATTTCTTCAAGTCCGTAAACAGGATATTCTTTATTATCTCGGGTATAGGATAACCAAAAATCAATATTTCCACTTCCATCCAGATCGGTCCAGTATACTTTGAGAGGCTCATCGGTTGTTGCCTTCAGGAAGGAATTCATACCTTTGTTACCGGCGACAATATCCAAATCGTTGTCGTTATCAATATCTACTGCCATTAGGCTGTTAAACCAGCCCGAAAAGCCCACAGTTCCCGTGGCACCGCTTTGATTTACCAGTTTTGAACCATTGTTGGCAAGAAATGCAACGGGCATCCATTCACCCGAAACAACCAGATCCAGTTTATTGTCGTTGTTGTAATCGCAAAATATAGCAGCACTGACCATGCCTGCCTGATATAAATCGGGTGCAGCGTATTCAGTTACATCCGAAAAGGAACCTTTGTTGTTCAGTAACAGATAGCTTCTTATTTTTACCTCTGGATAACTTCTTGGTTTAAGCCTACCGCCAACAAACAGGTCTAGGTCACCATCACCGTCTATGTCACCGGCCACAATGCACGATCCACTGGTGTTTACATCAGGAAGTGCTTTGGGGGCTTCAGAGAAATTGCCTTTGCCATCATTTAAATACAGTCTGTGTTTATAGCGTGTATTATCAAATGGGTATTCATTTCCCCCTGCCGCGAGGTAAACATCATTATCTCCATCGCTGTCAGCATCAAAAAGCAGGCAGCCTAAGACATCGATATCATTCATGGCTCTCCACGGCTGTGAGGACGATGCAGAAAGCGTTCCACCGGGTGTTTGCAGGTATAAAACAGGACCCCAGCTTCCCATGGCATTGGTTATTAACAAATCGGTAAGTCCATCTCCGTTTACATCACCGGTAGTACTTCCGGGCCCTTGCATGGTATATCTTCCCGGAATCAAAGGTTCGTATTTAAAATCGGGATTGTCGCCTTCCTGGTGCACAAAATCAAGTTGGGACTGGGCAGTAATATCCTCAAAAACAAGATTGTTTTCCTGGTTGTAATTCCATCGGCCACCGGCATCTTTTTCATCCAGCTCCAGCAGTTGGTTTCCTGCCACATCCTTGATAATCTGGAATTCTCCGTTAGGCCATATCACGGTTAACTGCTTCAATGACTTTGCATCGCCAAGACCTATATGAAAAATGGGTTCAGATGTGCTTTGATAACCTCTAGAAGGCTGCATTTCCATAATCTGGGTTCCGGAGTCTCCGGTAACCATGAGCTTGCAGCCAACTCCAAATCTGTTGTTCTTTTTTCCGCCCTTACACTTAACACGAAGGTAGTTTTTCTCTGTTCCTACATTTTTGTAAACGGAGGCCACATCACCCTGGTTACAGATAATGAGATCCAATTTGCCGTCTGCATTTAAATCCGCATAGGCTGAACCTGTGCTGAGTGAGGGTTCTTCAAGTCCCCATTGCTGTGTTACATTACTAAACCTGTGGTCGCCAATATTGCGGTATGCATAGTTTGATATTTTTTCAAACGGCAGTTTTTCCAGAATCTCTTTGTGCGAAGCATATTGATTCATTTGTTGGTACTTTCTGTTTTGAAACAACATGAAATCCATATTTGTAACATCGCGGTAATACCCGTTTGTAATGAATAAATCGGTTGATCCGTCATTGTCGAAATCAGCGAAGAGAGGACTCCAGCTCCAGTCTGTTCTGGCAACACCATTCAAATATGCAAGATCAGAGAAGTGGCCGTTAAAATTGGTTTGCAGGTTATTGCGCATGTATTGTAGGCCGTAACCGTTCTTCTGCGCTGTATTGTAGTATTCGTATTTTTCCGGTCCTTTAAGAAGGCCAAAACGTCTTGGATCATCTGATAACATATCCACGGTAAACAGATCTATCCAGCCGTCTTTGTTGTAATCGGCAGCATCAGCGCCCATGCTGTTGGTGCTGCTGTGTCGGAAATACGTATCAAATTTATTACTGAAAGTGCCATTTCCATTATTTATAAAGTAATAATCGGGTACATGGTAGTCATTACATACATACAAATCCACATATCCATCTTTATTAAAATCGGCCGCTGTTGCACTAAGGCAATACCCCATGGCATTCACACCGGCGGCTTCACTCACATCTGTAAACTTATTGCCATCATTTCTGAAAAGATGCTGTTGGCTGGTTTCATCGCGGTGTAGGGCAGGTGTGAACTTTGTGGCGATATCATCAAAAAAGCGATCGGCGTGGTTGCCGAGGTACATATCCATGTCGCCGTCATTGTCCATATCGAAAAAGGTAGCACAAGTAGCATTTCCCGGATCATCAACGCCCCATGCGGCAGCCTTTTCCGTAAAGGTGAGGTTGCCATTGTTTATAAACAGTAAGTTTCGTTTTCGATCCCTGTTTTTATTTGGTCCGCTTCTGCAGATGTAAATATCCAGAAAACCATCATTGTTGACATCAGCCAGGCTAATTCCACTCATCCAGTAGGCTGTTTTTAAACCGGATTTTTCTGTAATGTCTTCAAATTTGAAGTCCCCCTTGTTCAGGTAAAGCACTGCCGATTTTTCGTTACCGCTAAAAACAACTTCAGGCAAACCATCATTGTTTAGGTCGCCGGTAGCAACTCCGTTTCCATTAAAGAGATAATGATAAATAAATTGATTCAGCGAATCGTTTTCCGGTACAGAGTTAACGAAGGTTATCCCAGTTTCCTCCGGCTTGGTTAGTTCAAATAATATTGCCTGCTCTGAGTCATCGCTTCCACAGGAGGAAAAAATAAAGGAAGCAATGGCTATAAACAACCGAAAATACAATGACGGTAAAATTCGCATACCGCAAACTTACTAAATGCGTTGGATTGTTTTGCTCTTCTTACTTAATACATCTAAGCATATGTTTCTTTCCGGGTGGTCCTTTAAGCCTTTCTGTTTTAAAACCGGCCGAGGTAAGTGACCGCTTTGCCAAACCCGCACTGCTGTATGTAAGCAAGAAACCTTCTTTGTTCAGCGCGTTGAATAACTTACGGAATACACTTTCTGACCAAAGTTCAGGCTGGGCTGAAGGCGCGAAAGCATCAAAAAAAACAATATCAAACTTTCCTTGAATGGTTGTCTGGATAATATCCCCATGCAGTTTTTTCAGAACAAAATGATTGTCAATCGACCCTTTGTGGTCCCATTCTAAGGATTGAATCTTATTCCAAATGGATATTTCATCGTGATTTGGTTTTATAAAGTCAGGAACCGGCAATGACTCAGGTGGCAGCGGATATTTTTCGATGGAAGTGTAATGTATGGTTTTATGTTTAGCCACAGAATATTGCCAGGTAAGAAATGCGTTGAGCCCAGTTCCAAAACCCATTTCAAAAACATGGATTTTATCTTTTTTGACTAAAGACAGCCCCTGATCAATATATACGTACTGACTTTCTGTTCTGGCTCCATGCACCGAATGGTAATTTTCCTGTAATTCCGGGTGATGAAAGGTGTAACTTCCATCGGGCGTAGTAGTAAATATCAGTGAATCTCTATCAACGGCGTTTTTCATCTACTTTCAGAAACAAAAAGAGCAGTAATGTAAATGCCCATAAACTACTGCCGCCAAAACTGATGAAGGGAAGTGGGATTCCGATTACAGGAACGATACCTATGGTCATTCCAATGTTGATAGCCAGATGAAAAAAGAGTATGCACACTACTCCGTAACCAAGCACACGGCCAAAAGCGGTTGATTGTCTTTCAGCGAGGGTAATGATTCGAAACAACAGACCAAAATAAAGAGCGAAGAAAACCAAAATACCAACAAAGCCCCATTCTTCACCGATAGTGCAAAAAATGAAATCGGTATGCTGCTCCGGAACAAATCCCATCTTGGTTTGGGTGCCTTTCATAAAACCACGCCCGATAAACTGTCCGGCTCCAATAGCAATCCTTGACTGTTCCAGGTTATATCCCATATTTCGGGTATCCTGCTTTAGGTTCAACACCAGCTCAATCCTATCACGCTGATAACCTTTGAGTATTTTTGTATAGGCAAAACCAACAGCAACGCTAAATATGGCACTGGCAGCGGCTACAAATAGTGTTGCAATGATTAGTTGCCTGTTTTTTCTTCCAAAATAAACAATGATTGCTGATAGTGCAGTTAGTGTCCCCATGGTCCAAAAATGGCTGATGTCTGTTGCTTCCATAACAATTCGTGCAATCGCTATAACAATAAGCCACACTGCACTCAGCAATATCCATCCGGGCAATCCTTCCCGGTATAGAACGAGAAAAAAGGAGAGGAAAACCAATGCGCTTCCGGTATCATTCTGAGCCAAAATGAGCAGCATGGGAAGCAGGAAAAAGGACATGGTGATAGCTACATTTCTTGTGCCCTTGAAACGAATACCATATGTTCCAAGGTATTTGGCTATGGCTAGAGCCGTGGCTACTTTGGCAAATTCACTTGGCTGAATACCAAATCCGCCAAAACCAAACCAGCTTTTTGCACCTGAAACCTCTTTTCCAAGAAACAGCACTGCTATATTAAGAAGGATGGCAAACCCATAAAAACCATAAGCGAAGTAGTCAATAATAGCAACATTTGCAAACGCGATGGTTAGGATGATTATAACTGCTCCGCCAATCCAAATCAATTGTCTGCCAGCAATGGATGAAAAGGAAAACTGGAAGGTTTGATTTACCTCTGAGGTAGCCGAATAAACACTGATTAGCCCAATAAGCACAAGCACCGCATAGAGCCATACTGAAACGGTATCCAGTATGGGGCTGTCTTCTCTGCTTGAATTTATCCTTGCCATGTTTTAGTTCACTGTTGAAGTGCGAATTCTCTCCAGCATATCAGGTCGCTGTGGTTCTTTACCTCTGTTTAGGTAGTTTTCGATCATCAGGTTTGCTATTGGTGCGGCCCATGTTGCACCATAACCGCCATTTTCCACAATTACGGCAATAGCTATTTTCGGGTTTTCCCTGGGTGCAAAAGCAATGTAAAGTGAGTGGTCCTGTCCGTGTGGATTTTGTGCTGTTCCCGTTTTGGAGCAGATTACAATATCATTTACACCTGTACCAAAGGCTGTTCCTCCGGGCTTGGTTACCAATTCCATGCCGTCGATAATCCAGTCATAATACAATTCACTGACCGTTGTGTAGTGTCTCTTTTTAAACTCCTCCGGCAGGTATTTCTTCACTCCGATACCCTTGACAAGGTGAGGTGTTATAAACCATCCTTTATTTGCAATAATGGCAGCACAATTGGCCATTTGCATTGGCGTAAGCAGAATTTCACCTTGACCAATGGCAAGTGAAATAATCATACTGCTTTTCCAACTTTTCCCATGTCTTCGATCCAGTTGTTTGATACTTGGTACATTACCTTTGTTTTCTCCGGGTAAATCCACACCAAGTTTACTACCGAGACCAAAACTGCGAAGGTGTTTTTCGAGTGCGGCATATCCTGCTTTTACATTTGGATACCTTGGATTGTCGATGATATCTCTGAAAAGCTGACAATAGTAGGCGTTGCAAGAAATACCAATACTGCCTTTAAGGTCAGTGGGAGAGGAATGGGGGTGACAGCCCACGGTTAAACTTCCTAAATGATAACCACCGCTGCAGCCATGCATGGTCGATGGCTTCAATACACCTTCCTGGCAACCAATTAGTGCCATTACTGTTTTAAAGGTTGAACCAGGAGGATACACGCCTTTTATCGCGCGGTTATACAAGGGTTTTTTCGGGTCGATCAGCAATTGACGAAACGACCTGGCTCTGGCTTCGCCTACAAGTAAATTTGGATCATAATCAGGTTTGTTGATAAGGGCTAGAATCTCTCCGGTGGAAGGTTCTATTGCCACAACACTTCCTCTTTTATTTGCCAAAAGACTTTCTCCGAATTCCTGTAAATCAAAATCGATACTGCTGTAGAAATCCGGTCCGGCCTGAGCAGGGGAGTTGAATTCATTGTCTTTGGCTTCGCCACGTTCAGTGTAGGTTCTGTCCTGCCAAACGGTCTTAACGCCTTTAACACCTCTGATGTAAGATTCGTAAGTATGCTCTATTCCCGTAATACCAACCAAATCTCCAGGACGGTAATATGGGTCTTTTGCAAGCAGTTTTTTACTCGCTTCTCCCAAATAACCGAGCATGTGTGCACCACCTTTAACCGCATAAAGCCTATCTGTTTTTGGCTCAACAGAAAATCCAGGAAAACGATAGAGATTTTCCTGAATAGCGCTGTATTGTTCCTTGCTGAGGTTGCTCATAAACACAGCTGAACCATTGAAAACATTGTTTTTTTGTCGTTTTTTTGAGTTTTCCCTGGCCGTAACCATGTATTTATGGTATTCTTCACCGGAAATCTTCATGATTTCACAAAACTGAGCGGTATCAACCCCCTTTGCTTTGGCCGGAAAAACTATCAGATCATACATGGCAATGTTATGAACCAGCAGCTTGCCGTTTCTGTCATAAATAATACTTCTGTCGGGATAAATTGGAATTTTGTTCAGAGCATTGTTAATCGCCTTTTGCTCGTAGTGGTCATCCAAAATCTGCAGTCGAAAAATCTGAATCAGATATACAAACGCAACAAGGCTAAACAATCCCAGGTATACAAATTTGCGATTGCGGTGTAAGTCCATTTAACGAATGCTTACGATAACCTTAAACAATAACATTAACAAGAATGTACCGATGCTGCTGAAAAATGCGACAATGAGAACATTGAAAAAAGAAGCCATGCTAAAGTAGTCAAGGGTAAAGTAAACCCAATGATGAATGAAAGTTAGCACCAGCATATAGAGTGCATAGAAACGGAAATTTTTATATTCCGGCGTGACATGCCTAAAACCCTGAAGCTGTATGGCATCAGCATCCAAAAACTTTGTATCGGCCATTATCCTGCTAAATGCGAGCGTTGAACAAGCCGCAGCATGAAGTCCGCCACTGTTACACAAAGCATCCAGAAAAAAACCTGCAAAAAAGGCAGTCAGCAATATTAAGAAACGGTTGTACGTAAAAGGCAGTATGAAAATAAAAAGAATATAAGGCATGGGCTTGATCCAAGGACCAAAATTGATTTCCTGAATCAAAAAAAATTGAAAAAACACCAGTACAATTGCACCGAACAGATAACGCAGAAGATCAACGGCCATTGTTTGCCCTCCTTGTTAATGTGTCAATCTGAGCAGCATGGCTGTAGTTTACGACATATACATGACTAAGTTTTCTGAAATCTGTGGCCAGCTTAACATCAATATCATAAAAACTACTTCCGCCGGTTTTACTCACTCGTTGTATAGTGCCGATGGGTATGCCTGATGGAAACTTTACTGAGTAATTGCTGGTTACAACAGACATTCCCGGTGTGATTTTCTCAAACCGGCTTACTCCATTTAATTGAATGATGTTGGGGTCTTTCCCGTTCCAGCTAACAGAGCCATCCCTGAAATTAGCAGATGGAATCATGGGTGTGGCTTTAAACTGAGAATTGATGGCAGACAATACGAGCGAAAAATCCTTGGAAACGTCAACAACAATACCGGCAATGCCTGATGGGCTAAGTACTGCCATGTCCTTTTTTATACCTTGATTACTTCCTTTGTCGATGGTAATGAAATTATTCTGTAAATGGGTCGTGAACTGCACCACATTGGCAGTTTGGTAGGTGTATTTTTTCTTTCCGGACGAGTCTTTAGCCATAATCTGCTGACTGTCAGTCAGCATGATATTCTCTCTTAACTTCTCTCGTAAAATCCTGTTTTCTTCAGTTAGTGCGGCATTTACATCTGAAAGTTTGAAATAATCTGTAATGCCGGTTTTTATTCTTGACATTCCATTTACTAATGCACTGCTGGTGTTGAAATAGTAACTCTGCTGATAAATATTATATCGTACAACCTGACTTATGCTGAATACCATAAGCAGCATATAAACCACAACAAAAAGGTTTTTCCGTATGAGTCTAATCAGAAAAACCATGCTGTGTTATTTATGCAGTCATCAAAAATTTGAATTTGCCGATATTTCTAAGCGCTATGCCGGTTCCGCGAACCACAGCTCTCAAAGGATCTTCAGCAATAGATACGCGCAATTTTGTTTTGGCACTCACGCGTTTGTCCAGTCCTCTTAACAATGCACCTCCACCGGTTAACCAGATTCCGTTTGTGAGAATATCAGCACTTAATTCGGGTGGAGATTGTTCCAACGCGCGGAGAATGGCTTCTTCAATTTTCATAATGCTCTTGTCCAGTGAACGGGCGATTTCGGAGTAACTCACCATTATTTGCTTGGGAATACCAGTCATTAGATCTCGGCCAAAAACAGGGTAATCTTCCGGTGGGTTATCAAGTTCCTGAAGCGCACTTCCTATATGTATTTTTATCTTTTCGGCTGTTCTTTCACCAATTAACAGGTTGTGTTCCCTGCGCATGTACTCGACAATATCCAGGTTAAATTCATCGCCTGCAACCCTGATACTCTCGTCACATACAATGCCTCCAAGCGCAATGATAGCGATTTCTGTAGTACCGCCTCCGATGTCTATGATCATATTGCCCTGTGGTTGAATTACATCAATTCCAATACCTACGGCGGCTGCCATAGGCTCATGGATAAGGTAAACTTCTTTGGCTCCAGAGCGCTCGGCACTGTCCTTTACAGCACGTTTTTCCACTTCTGTAATGCCGGAGGGAATGCAGATAACCATTTTTAGCTGAGGAGAAATCCATTTTTGTTTTTGGTTGATCATTTTGATCATTCCCCGAATCATGTGCTCAGCTGCCTGAAAGTCTGCGATTACTCCATCCTTGAGAGGGCGAATGGTTTTTATTCCTTCGTTTTCTTTGCCAAACATTTGCATCGCCTCTTTACCAATAGCTATTACATTGCCCGTGGCTTTTTCCAAAGCAATGATTGAAGGTTCGTCAACCACAACTTTATCCTTGTGAATAATTAGCGTGTTGGCCGTTCCAAGGTCAATAGCAAGTTCCTGTGTCAGAAAACTGAATATGCCCATTTTTGCGTTTTAAATCAGTTTGCAAAATAAACATAAAATTTGCGACTTTCTTCTTTCTGTTTTATAAAAATTTTACCCCTACTCAAACCGAGTAGAGAACTTAAAAATCGAGGCCCAGACTGATGTACTGAATTGGCAGGCTCCAGCGGCCTTCTTGCCAACCTCTGGCACGGTCATATTTTATAAAATATCCTAGTACCCTTGACCTGACACCATAACCCAATCCTACCAGCCAAGGATTTCGGCGGGAAGTAATACTCATTGTGTAATTGGGCGTGTTTACATAAATCGTGTTGTAAGGATTTTCTGCATCCGCCGGAGAATTTCCTGTAAATGCACAACCTGCATCCGCAAAAGCCGTAAGTGTAAAATGCTTTAAAAACTCCGATGCAAGGGGTCTGCGATATAACATTTTCATAACGCTCCATCGAAATTCTGTATTGCTCAGCAGATAACTGTTACCTATTCTGGCACCGCGGTAAAAGCCGCGCAGGTTGCAAACCCAGGTCTGGAAACTTGTTTCTGCGGGATTGAGAAAAACAGGATTCTCAGGAAGCTGATCCCTTTGAGTCCAGTTTTCAACACCACCCAGGTAATAACCGATTTTGTGTTTGCCAAGATTGTATGCACCTGAAAAACGCTGCGCCAGACTGATGCTTTTCCATAAGGGTCTGTAATAGCGGGCATCCATCTCCAGCCAATATAAGTGTTTGTTATTGTTGAGATTCAGCATATGTTGAATACCAAATTTCATTTTACTGCCGGAAACATGGTTTAGCCCGAAACTGATGCTGTTGTCAAACAAAAGTTCAAGCTTGTTTGTCAAGTATCGGTTCATTTTATCGCCGATCTCAGCAGCCTGTCCTTCGGTTATCTTGGTAATGATGGCATCTTGTCGGCCACCTAACGTATATGAATACCTCAGACGCTCATCTATCGGCAGCATAATTCGATATTCCAGCAACTGCGTTCCATAATGCTGGTATAAATTGGGCTCATTGTCAAATTTACGGCCTCGGCGGAAATATAAAATTTCATGATCAAACAGGCCGGAATAAAAACCCGACTTAATATAAAAATCAGTGTAGGTTAAATCCAGGTTACTTCTGCCGCCGGCTTCCAGATTGATGTTTCTTTGCAAATCAGAAAGAGAAACCTTTAAATAAGGCATCAGCCAGGGGTTTCGCATAACGGAAGCAGGAACCTGGTTGTCATAGAGATATGTTACCAGGTTTCTGTTGTCAAGTTGCGTTACAATGTAATCTGGCAGAAGTGGATTAAGATTGGTTCTGTCTTTTGGATTTAATCGATTTTCAACAGTGTTTTTAATTATTTCCGGATAATCAATCACGGAAAAACCTGTTTGATAAAGAAACCTTCGGCTAATGCTGTCAGCCTGTGTTGAAATTGTATCTGTGTAGGTGTTTGGGATAGGTCTCTCATACTTTTTGATCATGACAGACGTTAAGTCTCTGTTTTTCCATGTTGATAAATAACTTAAAGGCGGTACCTCTACATATTCTTTAAGTGGATTTTCATTCACCGTTCCAGTGTAGATAGTGTTTCGGTTGTTCAGTTTCAGCATCTCTGCAAATGTGCTTCTGTCGCCAGAAATGGCCTGACCGGAAACAGATCTCTCGTAATTGGTAAGTCCCAGCGGCTTGGAGAGGCCTGCTGTATTGCAAAACCATGCATTCTGCATGCCATTTACATCCGACAAATACCCAAGCATGCTATCATTCAGCATAATCGGAGAATGGACTGAATGTGCTTCAGTGTAATCGGTAATTTTGCTGGTTGTATTACCCGAATTTTTGTAAAAATTTCTTACATTGTCAGAAGAACAGGCGGTGTAAATAATCGTTTCTCCTGCAATCCAAAGTAAATTATCTTCATACGCGTCATCATGGGTAATACGTTTAAAAGGGCCACCGTAAAGGGATGTTTTATAAATATCGGCAACGCCTTGTTGAACTGCTGTAAAAACAAGGCTATCTTTTTCGGGATGAAGCGCAAAATCATTCACTGCCTTAAAACCCTGAAAGGAGAGTCTATCGGTTAGTTTACCCATAATACTGAAGGTCAAAAGCTGATATATGCCTTTTTCAAAGGTTAGCACAAACAGCTTATTGCCTTTCCATTTTGCTTTTGGGAAAGTATAATCGTTTATCTGGTTTAATACTTTTTGGCCGCCTTCGTATATTTTTCGGATTTTTCCTGTTTCGGTAAAAAACAGCCACACGGAGAATTTGCCATTGTCGTGGGTAATCATGGATAATATCTTACCGTCTTCATTCAGGCTTATTTCTGATATATGCAGTTTATTAATCTTTCCCGGGATTTGTGCTTTCCCTTTAGGTAGCATCATTCCTGTTTTATTCTCGAATTCATTGGTGTAATGGTCTTTCCAATCGCGCAAGAAGTCCCTCAACTGATTTTTTGAATAATATGAAATGCCTGCCTCTGCAGAATGGGTATACCTGGCAATGAACATTATACCGGATACTACATCAATTCCATGTTTGTCAATGATGTATTTCCAAATACTACGTCCGAGCAAAAGTTGCCTGTCGCGACTTAGTAAATTAAAATTTTGGTATGTTCCTGATAAAAAGTCGTCCCGCAGAGCTGTTTCCTGCTGTGCATTCCAGCCTTCGGCAATCAATGAACTCAAGCCTTCAGTAAACCAATAGGGCAGGGCCGGACTTTTTAATCTCTCAAACCGATCCTGTAGGGTGCCACCGAAAACCATTTCTCGTATTATAAAATCACAAAGTCCCTTTTTAATTTGTATGCTGAACGCCGCATAATCACCGTTTAAATATACCGGCAACGCCTCAGCCGGAATGAAAGTGATTCCACCGGATTGCCATTGCGGATTAACATATCCGATGTTGGTTTGCTTATATTCACTTAAACTTCCATAAATCAGAAACTGAGGCCTGTTCGAAGGTTTGTAGCCGAGCAGATTTTCCAGCTTTGGCATGTATTCCGAAATTTTTCGGTCTGCGAAAGTGACTGCGGCCTTCAACTGGGTGTCACTGTAAAGTAAATCCGCTTTTTCTCCGTAGTGTGCCATCCACCGGAATCGTTCATACTGCACACGGTTTTGTCCAAAATCAGTGTAAATACCCTGTGAGCTAGACATACTAGCCCCCCCAAGGAGAATCCACAGCAAGCCTATGCGCACTGACATCATCAGATGGGCAATTTACAAAAGATTTCTATCCTATTTAAACTAATTTTGCAGCATGGAGCATGATAAAATGACCGGTCTGTCCGCAAGTTTTGTGGAAATGGAAGATCGGTATGGCGTTCACAATTACCATCCGTTGCCGGTCGTTCTTTCAAAAGGTTCAGGTGCTTGGCTGTGGGATGTCGAAGGCCGAAAATATCTGGATTTTTTGTCAGCATACAGTGCGGTAAATCAGGGGCATGCCCACCCAAAAATTGTGCAGGCCCTGTGTGAACAGGCGTCCAGATTATCGCTTACCAGCAGGGCTTTTCACAATGACTGTCTTGGGCCGTATACCCAATTTATGACTGAAACATTTGGATATGATCGCATATTACCGATGAATACAGGTGTGGAGGCGTCAGAGTCAGCAGTAAAACTGGCCAGAAAATGGGGCTACGAGGTTAAAGGCGTTCCTGAAAACAAGGCGAGGGTGGTATTCGCTGCCGGTAACTTTTGGGGAAGAAGCATTGCTGCCATTTCTTCAAGCACTGACAGCAATAGTAGAAAAAGCTTCGGACCTTTTGTGCCCGGTTTTGATATTATTGATTACAACGATCTACATGCATTGGAAACGATCTGCCGAGATCCCGATGTTGTGGCATTTATGGTTGAACCTATTCAGGGTGAAGCGGGGGTAATTCTGCCAGATAGCGGTTATATGAAAGGTGTTAGGGAAATTTGCACAAGACACAACGTGTTACTGATTGCCGACGAAGTACAAACAGGCTTGGGAAGAACCGGAGCCATGACATGCTGCGAACATGAAGGTGTAAAGCCCGATTTACTGGTGTTGGGTAAGGCTCTAGGTGGAGGGGTGTATCCTGTGAGTGCAGTTTTGGGAAGAGAGGATGTGATGAATACGCTTAAACCCGGACAGCATGGCAGCACTTTTGGAGGAAATCCGCTTGCATGTTCCGTTGCTATGGCGTCAATAAAAGTACTGCAGGATGAAGCATTGTGTGAAAATGCCACTGCAATGGGAGAAATATTCAGATTCGAGCTGAACAAGATTGATAGTCCACTTGTAAAAACCGTAAGGGGGAAAGGGTTATTAAATGCCATAGAGATTAGTCCTTACGGTGATAACAGAACAGCGTGGGATGTTTGCATTGCCCTGCTAAAAAAAGGATTGCTGGCCAAGCAAACCCATCAACATATTATTCGCTTTGCTCCACCACTTATCATCACCAAAGAAGAAATCCTGCAGGCGTGTGATACAATTCAATATGTAATTAAAGATGAGGAAAAGTTTATTGCCTGAGGCGTTATTGATAAAATGTGGGATAATTGTGAAGGAAATTCACTTGTAACATCCCGCAAAAGGCATATTTTCGCACTCAAATCATGATAAAAAACCGTTGTGTTCGTGCTGTTTTGTTTCTTGGTCTGATGTATTCATCATCGGCTTGGTCTCAAACCACCACTCCAAGACCTGCGCAACCAAAACCTGCAGGCAGTAGACCCAAACCCCCAAAGGAGATTGCTCCCGCTGTTCAGATTTATTTTGATTTCAACAAATCAGCACTGAAGAAAAGCGAAGTTGTGAAACTTGAAAAGCTACTGGAAGATTTAAAATCGAAAAGAGAATACAAAATGATGTTAACGGGTCATACCGATAGCACGGGAAATGATGACTACAATCTTCAGTTGTCGCAGCGTCGTGTGGATGAGGTATATGACTGGCTGATGGAAAAAGACATAGATACATCTGTAGTTGGACGCGTTTATTTCGGACGTTCCAAACCCAGGGAGAAAAATGAGGTAGATGAAGAGAAAAAAGCGAAGAATCGCCGTGTGGAAATTACGATTATTGAAAAACCCGCACCACCACCACCTCCGCCACCACCACCACCCAAAGACACCTGCGTAAAAGATACTACTGTGTTTATTGGTCAGGGTGTTTCCGTAACGTTGAATCGTTGTGATTTTTTCCGTATGTGCAGAAACAGCAATGGCTGTATTACCATCGATCGTAAATCAGAACTCGAAGAGATATTTGAAAGCGGTACCCCTTTGAGAACCATGAAAGGGGATGGCTTTAACTGGGCCGGTATTTACAAAATTAAAATGGCTGGAGATACATGTTTGAAAAAGCCGGCCAGTTTTACGGTAAATCTTGATCTTGAAACATACAAAAAGGCAAAACTGAGTGTGTACAAACCTAAAGGGGAAGATTACCTCGAGCAGGACAAATCTGTGCGTGTAACCATGGCAAAGACCAAAGAAAACATGAAGGTTACCATTCCGCTGAAATGCCCTGGTCAGATTAATCTGTGCGGTGTAGCCGGAAAAAGCAAGATAGCTGCATTCAAGGACAAAAGCTACAAGGTAAAAGACATTTATGTGGTTTCTTATGAGCCGCCTACCATTATACCTGCTACCAAAAAAGGAAGTAAATGGTATGTAAACTATGGCAGCATTCAGGATGGTAAGTTATTTGTTTTGTTAAATGACGGTGAAACCGTTATCAAAGACATCGACCTGAATAGTGTTCGCAAAACAAAAACCAAAGGTGAACTGAGAAAAAAATATAAAATTAAGGCCAAACATATCAAGCGCTAAAGTGGTTTAATTGGTGTTGTTTGGATTTGTAGTATGGAACCGTTAACCAAGAGAAGTAAGAAGGTCGTAAACAAAAATATGACCTTTATGGAAAGGATTTATCTCCCTGCCATACTGAATGGTATGTGGATTACTTTCAGCCATTTCTTTAAAAAGAAAGCCACTGTAAGCTATCCTGATGTAAAAAGACCTGTGGCACCTGTTTACCGAGGACAGCACGTATTGAAGCGGGATGAAGAAGGCCGCGAACGATGCACAGCATGCGGTCTCTGCGCTGTATCCTGTCCTGCAGAAGCAATTACCATGATTGCTGCTGAAGCCAAACCGGATGAATCACATCTCTACAGAGAAGAAAAATACGCTGCTACATACGAAATAAATATGCTCCGTTGCATATTCTGCGGACTTTGTGAAGAGGCTTGTCCCAAAGAAGCCATATTCCTTACAGACAGAATAGTGGATGCCGAATACAACAGAGGCAGTTTCATTTACGGAAAAGACAAACTGGTTGAGCCCGTGGATGAAAGGGTAGATGTTTCAAAGAGGCAGGTCTGGACCTATCAAAACAAATAATATGCTATTATCATTATTAGGATTGCCTCCTGCATTTCTCATTTTGTCCTTCATTACCATTCTGTGTGCGCTGTATGTTGTCACCAATAATAATCCGATATACAGCGTACTGGCGCTCATACTAACATTTTTTAGTATTTCAGCGCATTATGTATTGCTTAATGCCCAATTTCTGGCGGTAGTAAACCTTATAGTGTATGCAGGTGCCATCATGGTGCTCTTTCTATTCGTGCTCATGCTACTCAATCTCAACAAAGAAAATGAGCCTGTTGTGAAGGTGGGTTGGTACGTAGGTGCTGCCATATCTGCAGGATTATTGCTGGTTACGCTTGCTGCAGCACTGCATCGCTCATCAGAGCAAATCATGCGCAATCCTGCTGACAATATAGGATTGGTTAAAAACCTGGGAAAAGTGCTGTTTACAGACTATTTAGTACCTTTTGAATTGTCCGGAATTCTGTTTCTGGCTGCTATGGTTGGAGCCGTGCTGCTTGGTAAGAGACAGACATTTAATGAAAACAGTAATTCAGAATCATAATACAAATGAACCCCGATTCGATTTTTAACACACTAGACATCAGTCACTATATCTATTTGAGTAGTGTGCTTTTTTGTATAGGACTGTTTGGTGTACTTACAAGAAGAAATGCCATTGTGCTACTCATGTGTATTGAATTGATGCTGAATGCGGTTAACCTGCTTTTTGTGGCATTTTCTTCCTACATGGGAGATGCAGCAGGGCAATTGTTTGTTTTTTTTATCATGGTGGTAGCAGCTGCTGAAGCCGCGGTTGGTCTGGCTATCATTGTCATGATATATCGCAATACCAGAAGCACGGATGTAGGGCTGTTTGACAAATTGAAAGGATAATGAATACCCTGTTTTTAATCCTGCTATCACCCTTTTTCGGGTTTTTGTTTTCCGGTTTAGTCGGCAAGTACCTTTCAGAAAAAATAACAGGCTGGATCTCTTCCTTAAGCATCCTTGTATCATTTGTTTTCTCCCTACAAATATTCATGAGTCTAGGGGCTGGACAAACTGCGTTTGAATCTTCCGCATTTACATTTTTATCTGTAGGAGACCTGTTTGTAGATTTTGCCATTCAGGCAGATCGATTAACCTCGATAATGATGCTTGTGATAACCGGTATTGGTTTTCTCATTCACATTTACTCCATTTCCTACATGCATGGAGATGCAGGATTCTACAAGTTTTTTGCTTATCTGAATCTGTTCGTTTTTAACATGCTCATTCTTGTTATGGGCAGCAACTTCCTGATGTTGTTTTTTGGATGGGAAGGGGTAGGGCTTTGCTCCTATTTATTAATTGGATTCTGGTATCGCAACGCTGAATACGGAAAGGCTGCCCGCAAGGCATTTATTATGAATAGAATAGGAGATCTTGGTCTCTTGGTTGGGCTGTTCCTGGTAATCGCAAATTGTAAATCTCTTAATTATGTTGATGTTTTTGCGGCAGCTCAATCCGGGGCACTATCTACCGGGTTGGTAACAGCCATTTGTATATCATTTTTTGTAGGAGCTATGGGCAAAAGTGCCCAAATACCGCTGTACACCTGGCTTCCTGATGCAATGGCAGGTCCTACGCCGGTTTCTGCCCTCATACATGCAGCCACCATGGTTACCGCCGGGGTTTATTTAGTCGTTAGATGCAATATTTTGTTTGAAATGGCTCCTGTGGCACAACAGCTAATCCTTTGGGTAGGACTTGCTACCAGTATTCTAGCTGCGCTCATTGGACTTAAGCAAAATGATATCAAAAAAGTTCTGGCCTACAGTACTGTCAGTCAGCTTGGCCTTATGTTTATTGCTCTCGGTGTTGGTGCCTACTCAGCGGCCATGTTTCATCTGGTTACCCATGCTTTTTTCAAAGCCCTGCTTTTTCTTGGGTCAGGCAGTGTAATTCATGGTATGGGAGGGGAGCAGGATATTCGGAAAATGGGTGGGTTGAAAGCAGCAATGCCCATTACTTATTTTACCTTTTTGATTGGCACATTGGCCATAAGCGGAATGCCTTTCTTCAGTGGCTTTTTCAGCAAAGATGAAATACTGGCCATGGTATTCACTGAGCAACCAGTGGTTTGGTTTTTGGCTGTATGCAGTGCCCTCATAACAGGAATATATATGTTCCGTGTTTTTATGGTTACTTTCCTTGGAAGCTTTAGGGGGACTGAAGATCAAAAGAAACACCTTCATGAATCTCCGGTCTTGATTACTTTTCCGTTGATTGTGCTGGCTCTGCTTAGTTTGGCAGGAGGTTTACTCAATCTTCCGGAGTTGTTTACCCATGACCACGCACAATGGTTAAAAAACTGGCTCTCACCAGTAATAGGAACTTCTCAGGATACCCTTCATCATCCTTCACACCAAACAGAATGGATTTTAATGGGTATCGCAGTAAGTGCTTTTGTTGCTGCCTGGATCTATACACGCAACAAATACATTGCTAAATCTGCTGTACCAGAAGCGGACAATGCCATTCAAGGCATCGCTAAATGGCCGGCAGGTAAGTTCTTTGTTGATGAATTGTACGATGGTTTATTTGTGAAAAATGTCGAAAAGGCAGGTGTCTTGTTTGCAAAAACCGATAAAGGCATTTTCTCTGCCATCATGGATTGGGTTTCTTCAGGCACCACCCGTATTTCCGGGCTGTTTGTTAAATTGCAAAATGGGCGGATTCAATCCTACCTTCTTTACATGGTCATAGGTATTATATTGATGTTGGTTCTTAATATATTCAGATAACAGTGGAATTGATTTTAATCCCAATAGTTACAGCTGTTTTGTCGGCCTGGGCGGGCAAATGGTCAAGGTTGATTGCGCTTGCAGGTTCACTGATTACCGGATTTGTACTGCTGTATTTTTTCCTTAATTTTAATCCGGAAGCTGGTGTTCAGTGGCAGTGGAACAGAGTCTGGTTTTCTTCTGCGATCCATTTTCATACAGGAATTGATGGGATTAGCATGATTTTGCTGTTGCTAACCAATATTCTTGCCCCACTGATTCTGTTATCAGCATTCAATAAAAAAGAAGATATACCGCTCCTGTTTGCGCTCATCATAGGAATGCAGGGTGCCTTGAATGGCGTATTTGTCGCAAGAGATGGTTTAATGTTCTACATATTCTGGGAACTTGCCTTGATTCCAATCTACTTTATAGCAGGTTTGTGGGGAGATGGTGAACGTTTCAAAACAACTCTCCGTTTCTTTATCTATACATTTATTGGCAGTTTAGCCATGCTGGCTTCACTGATTTATCTGTTCAGCAAAACTCCCGATGCTTCATCATTCTCGTATGAATCCCTTGTAGCGGTTCAGCTCAGTGCCAAAGAAGCTTTTTGGGTTGGGTTGGGATTGCTTTTGGCTTTTGCCGTAAAAATTCCCCTAATGCCACTGCACGGCTGGCAACCTTCCACCTACACAGAAGCGCCAGCTTCAGGTACCATGCTACTTTCAGGCATTATGCTCAAGATGGGTTTATATGGTTTGCTTCGCTGGTTTATGCCTATGGTTCCCGAGGCATTGCCCATCTTTGTCCCATTTATTGTAGCGGCAGGTATTACTGGTGTGATATACGGTGCACTCATCGCTATCAGGCAAAATGACATGAAACGCATTGTTGCCTATTCATCACTATCTCACGTAGGACTGATTGCGGCTGGCATAGCGGTGGCAGGAGAAACAGGCATTCAGGGAGGCATACTTCAAATGTTCAGCCATGGTGTAAATGCGGTTGGATTGTTTCTAGCAGTTGACATTATTGAAAGAAGAAATCAAACGCGTTTGCTGGATAATCTTGGTGGTATGGCCGGTCAGTCAAGAGCATTTGCCGTGCTGTTTCTGATAATTGTATTGGGAGCAACGGCCGTTCCTTTTACCAATGGTTTTCCCGGAGAATTGTTACTGCTTAAGTCTGTATTTGGGTATCACCCTATTTGGGGTGTACTTGCAGGAATCACTATTATTCTTTGCGCTGTATATATGCTTAGAATGTATCAGTTTTCTATGTTCGGTGAGGCAAAGGGAACTTCATTTCCATCGCTTCAATGGCATGAATGGATTGCACTGAGTGGCATAGTCATTCTTGTTTTGTTGTTTGGTTTATTTCCACAAAAACTAATGGATATAAGTGCACCTGCGGTTAAGAACCTGCTGCTTTTGATACAGAACACGAAGGAGGTAATCTCATGACATCACTTTTAATTTTATTCATAGGCGCCATTTTTGTGTTGTATTACGGCATCAGAAAAGCTGAAACCAAGTCGCTTATCATAACTATACCGTTGCTGATCTTGGCAATGGTTTTCCTGATCAAAGACTGGAAAGGTGTTATCGAAAAGAATATACCCGATTGGCAAACCAAATTGGTTCCCGCAAATATGCTTATTTGGGATTCAACTGCAATAGCTTTCTCTATTGTTCTGGTATTGGCACTGCTGATGGTTTTTGGTTTGTTTTCCAGAAACAATCATACAGGTGCAGATTTGCCTGCGCTCATGCTTTTCAGTATTTGCGGAGGCATGCTGATGACCTCTTTCAGCAATCTCATTATGCTCTTCTTGGGAATAGAAGTCTTATCCATTCCCCTATATGTGTTGGCCGGAAGTAAAAAATCAGATCTTTCATCCAACGAATCTGCGGTTAAATACTTCTTAATGGGTGCTTTCAGCACGGCTATATTCCTTATGGGATGCGCCTTTATTTATGGTGGTTCCGGCAGTTTGGAGCTGGAGAGCATCAACAGGGCTATCTCTATGTTAAGTCACATAGGTATTAAAAGTAATTTGATTACAGCCGGTGTGCTCTTGCTTATGGCGGGTATGCTTTTCAAAGTTTCTGCATTCCCTTTTCATTTCTGGAGTCCTGATGTATACGACGGAAGCCCAAACAGGACAACGGTTTTTATGGCCACAGTGGTTAAAATTGCCGCTTTTGCCGCTTTCTTCCGTTTGTTTAATTACGGGCTCAATGATATGAAGGGATTTTGGGGGATGACTCTTGCAATCTCTGCCGCTGTTACAATTATATTCGGAAACATTTCAGCGATCAGACAAAGTTCCTTAAAAAGAACATTGGCTTATTCAAGTGTGGCTCATGCCGGATATATGCTGATGGCAATTCTGGCTATTCCTGTGGATGGTTTCTGGGCTTTGCTGGTCTATTTGCTTGCCTACGCAAGCAGTGCCGTTTGCATCTTCTATTTGCTAGACAAGACCGCTGAAGGGAAAGAAAGTTTTGATTTTGAAAATTTTAACGGATTTGGCAAACAAAGCAAATGGCTATCGCTGGTGTTGGTTGTGTCAATGTTTTCCATGGCAGGTATTCCGCTTACTGCTGGATTTGCGGGCAAATATGGATTGTTTAGTGGCATCATTTCGTCATATCCCTGGCTGTTAATCATTGCACTGCTTGGCTCTGCTATCAGTATTGCATATTATTTCAGGGTGTTCAAAAATGCTTTTTTCTCATCCGAGAATGGGAATGTTAAAATCAGCATCGGAATGCTTGAAGTTGCTTTTCTTTTGGTTTCTTTACTGATAACGCTTCTTGTGGGTTTCTGGCCTTCCGTGATTACTTCACTGCAGATTTTTCCCGGCTAATCAGAAAGTTATTCCTATTCTGTAAACTATCGATCCCAAAGGCTGCGTTGAAGCGTATTCAGTATTGGGAGCATATCCTAACAGAAACCAGGATCCCATCCCGGTGCTTTGAGCCATTCCCAGTCCTAAAATAGGAGAGGCCACCCATTTTCGTTCACTTGAGGAAAGAACACCGCTACCTGGCAACAAGGCATTTATTCCGCGCATCTCCGCATGTAGAAAAGCCACCTGTCCTAGGTTTAGACGTAAAAAACCATGCGCTCCGTAAGTAAATCCGCTGTTTCCCTGACCATTTCCAGCGTAAAAAGCGCCATTGATTCCGGCTGCCACCATCAAAGGTTTAGCAATTTTAAAACCGGCAAACGGTGATATTTCACCAAAGATAAAACCATTGCTAAGCGAAAACATGAACTCAGTACCCTTGACAAAGTTATCGTTGCCCGGAGATTTGAAAAAAGGTGTCCTTTTTACCGATTGTGTATCAAAAGACTGGCCTGGGGCATCATCTACATATTGTGACTGCGCACAACCAAAGGAAAGCACAGTAAAAATCAATAACAAAGCTTTTTTACACATAAGATTAAAACACTTGATTACCCGCAATTATAACACTAAAATTGTACCACTATTCAGTGAGTATGTCTAAAATACATAATTTTTCAGCGGGACCATCCATATTAGCTCCCGTAGCATTCGAAAAAAGCATAGAAGCCATCAGAAATTTTGAAGGTACCGGTTTAAGTATCCTCGAAATCAGCCACCGCACCAAAGAATTTGAAAATGTGATGGAGGAAGCCCGCCAGTTGGTTAAATCTCTTCTGTCTGTGCCCGATGATTATGATATTCTTTTTCTTCAGGGGGGAGCTTCTACCCAGTTTTTTCAAATTCCTCATAATTTTTTGAGAACGTCAGCCTCCTATCTCAAAACCGGAGTTTGGGCAGCGGGTGCCATCAAAGAAGCCAAACTGTACGGCGAGGTAAATGTGGTGGCAAGCAGCGAAGCAGATAACTATACCTACATTCCGAAAGATTATACAATTCCTTCCTCATCTGATTATTTCCATTGCACAAGCAACAACACCATCTACGGAACCCAGATGCAGCAGTTTCCGGATAGTCCGGTGCCCATGATTTGTGATATGAGTTCCGATATCTTTAGCCGACCGATCAATACTGCATCTTTCGACCTAATCTATGCAGGAGCGCAGAAAAATATGGGTCCGGCCGGAGTAACGCTGGTGCTTGTTAAAAAATCACTGTATAATCGTCGCCCAGAAGGCAGAGCTATACCTTCTATGTTGGATTATAAGCTTCATGGTGAAAAAGAAAGTATGTATAATACACCACCTGTTTTTCCAATACTCGTAAGTAAGTTTAATCTGGAATGGGTAAAGGAAAACGGCGGTTGTGAAGGTATGCAGGCCAGAAACGAAGCAAAGGCAGGCTTGCTGTATGATGCTATTGATAAAAGCCCGTACTTCAGAGGTACGGTTAACAAAGAGGACAGAAGCAGGATGAATGTGTGCTTCGTGTTCAACGAACCTACCCCTGACCTTGAACAAAAATTCAATTCAGCTTGCAAGGAAGCCGGGATCAGCGGTATAAAAGGACACCGCAGCGTAGGAGGTTACAGGGCAAGCCTATACAATGCACTTCCGCTGGAAAGTGTTCAGGCACTGGTTAATGTGATGGAGACTTTCGCATGATGAGAATTTTAGCCAATGATGGGATTGATGCAGCCGGAAAATCATTGCTGGAGAAAGCTGGTTTTACTGTTGATACACAAAAAATACCTCAGGCAGAACTGGCAGCAGGCATCAGTAATTATGATATTTTGATTGTTCGCAGTGCAACAAAAGTAACTGCTGACATCATGAATACCGGAAACCTAAAACTGATTGCCAGAGCCGGTGTAGGATTGGATAACATTGACATTAAACATGCAGGTATAAAGAACATTCCTGTGGTAAACACACCCAATGCGAGCAGCAGATCCGTTGCAGAACTTGTTTTTGCCCATATTTTCTCTTGTTACCGATACTTGTATCATACCAATCGTGAAATGCCAGCTAATGGCAGGAAAGATTTCAATGAGCTTAAAAAACTTGCTGGTAAAGGTTTAGAGGTTCAGGATAAAAAAATAGGGATAATCGGATTTGGAAGAATCGGTCAGGAGGTAGCAAGAATGGCTGTAGGGCTAGGCATGGAGGTACTTGCAAGTGATTACAAAAAAAGAGAAATTGAACTGACTTTGTCTTTTCACCGCAAGTATGCTTTCAACAACTTTAAAATCACGATTCCAGGAATGAGCATGGAAGATGTATTGAAAAACAGCGATATCATAACCGTGCATACTCCGGGAAGTGATGAGGTCATTGGGGAAAAACAGTTGTCAATGATGAAGGATGGGGCGGTGCTGATTAATTGTGCAAGAGGTGGAGTAGTCAATGAGACTGCTTTGAAAAATGCTGTACAGGCTGGAAAAATCGCGTTTGCCGGTGTGGATGTGTTTGAGCAGGAACCACCCGTGAATGATGACATGCTTCATATGGCCAATACTTCACTTTCTCCGCACATTGGAGCGAGCACAATAGAAGCGCAGGAACGCGTGGGTATTGAATTAGCTGAACGCATCATTCAGTTTTTTAATTCCAAAAGGTGATTCATATCAAGCCTTTCGCGGCCCTAAGACCTGCAGCTGCCCATGTGGATCAGGTTGTTTGCGGCAAATACGGCAGCAGACTTCACTTTGGCAATGTAATTCGCTCCTTGGTGGGTATTACATTACAAAATCATAGTGAAGATGATTACATTGATGCTCTTCACTATTTTGAAAAACTACAAACAGGTAAAGTGCTCGTTAGAGAGGCATTTGAGGGGATTTATATTTACAAACAGTCACATCCGGATGGGAGAGAATTCCATGGAATCGTAGCCTGTCTTGATTTTGAGGATTATGTAAATGGTGATATCTGTAAGCATGAAAACACGCTCACATCAAAAGAAACCTTGATGGTGAAACATATTGAAGCCATTCGTAAGGTGGGAGAGCCCGTATTGCTTGCCAATCCCAATGATGAATTCATGAGTGACTGGATTCAGCAGCACGAAAATGCTGATATCATTTTCGAATTTAAAGACAGCAGCGGAAAACACCATGAAATATGGTTTGTAAATGAACCTGAAGCCATAGAGAATTTACAAATTAGTTTTATTAAAACACCACGGCTGTATATAGCTGACGGACACCACCGAATCGCTTCTGTTGCCACCTATCTCAGTATTCATGCTGATAAAGCAAAGAGTTGCGGTATCATGGCCTATATACTGCCTGAATCATCCCTGCAGATTAAGCCTTTTCACAGGATTCTGAAACATACAGACAGGGAAGAATGGCTCGACATGATTCACAATGCGTCTGAAGACTTTTATGTGGATTTGCTAGGCAAGCCTGAGAGGCCTGAAAAGAAAGGAGATATAGTTGCACTTACCCCAATGGGCTGGTATCGCCTCAGATTGAAGCCGGGGCATAGCCGCCCCAACCCATCTGAAAACCTGGATGTATTCAGGCTGGAAGAATACGTGTTTAAAAAGTTTTTTCACATTAAAGATTCAAAAAACGACAGCAGGCTGGAGTTTTTGCGCGGCGACGAAGATCTTAATACGCTTCAGCAATGGAAAAACAGGGGTGAAATTGATGGTGCTTTTGTTTTGTATCCCAATACTATTAAAGAAATCAAAGATGTGGCGGATGCAGGTGAAACCATGCCACCAAAAAGCACCTGGATAGAACCCAAAATCCCGGCCGGAATGCTAATAAACGTATTTGATTGATTTATATTAGTTTAAATTACTTTAATTAAGTAATCGGTTTAATTAAAACATACTCAGTTGCCTGTCTTGTTTTTTGGTTCCAAAGACTTCCTGAAAAAGAATCTGAAATTCCTGAATAGCACCATTTTTGAGACTGTAAATCGTGCTGGTTTTATAGCCTTTACTCTCTAAAAAACCGGCACTGACCAGAGCGTACAAATGCTGGGATACAGTGCTTTGTGTAAATGGTAACTGAGCAACCAGTTCCTTGCATGTCTGATGGTTGTTTGATTGCAGCGACAATAGTATCAGTATGCGTGCAGGGTGGCCGAGTGCCTTTGCCTTATTGCTGTATTCCTCAGCTTTGGAATCAAATTCAGGTTTGCTTTTTCTTGCCATTTTGTTTAACGCAAAATTACAATGAAATCACATAAAATAAAACTGTTTAATGGGTTCGTTTGTGTTTCCAGCGTCTGTGGCTCCAAAGCCAAAATTCTGGCTGACTTAGAATATCTTCCTCTGTTGCCCTGGCCAGCATTTCAGTAATTTCTCCCTCTTTGGTTTCAGCAGGCTTTTCACAAAGCAAGCGGGTATTTACTTCGTAATAGCCACGCCTGATTTTTCTGATTTGCATATACCACACTTCAAAATTGGTCTTGCGGGCAATTTTTTCTGTGCCCCGCATAAAAGCGGTATCCTGATTTAAAAATGTTGTCCAGTAGGCATTATTTCCATTAGCTGGATTTTGATCTCCCATAAATGCAGTGGCTGTTACCATATCAGTTTGAGATGCCAAAACCCTTAGGGTTTGTTCCATTGGAATGAGCATGGTATCAAATCTAGTCCTGATTCTGTGCATTAACTTCTCAAAGAATGGATTTTTGAGCTGCTTGTATATAGACTGGGCTTTTTGTTTTGCATGCAGCTGTGCAGACATACATACCCACTCCCAATTGCTGGTATGGCTCATAATGATAATGCTGCTTCGCTTCTCTTCAAATGCTTTATCGTAAAAAACCTGTGAAACATTCTTCATCCTTGCCTTCAATTCTTTCCCACTCAAACTCATTCCCTTGAATGTCTCAAGTATTAAATCGGCTAAATGACGATAGAATTTTCTTTCTATATCCCTGCGCCAACTTTCCGCTTTTTCTGGAAATGCATTTTGAAGATTGGTCCTCACTACTTTTTTCCGGTAACCGGCCACATGGTACAAAACAAAAAAAAGAACATTCGAAAATCCGTACAAAACGGGGAAGGGCAACAATGATATGCCTTTCAGCAAAGGATATAGAAAAATTCGGTAAGCCAAAAACTGAAAATTATGTAAAATACCTAAAATCCTGACCTGCTTTGAGGGTGAGTAATGTTTCATACATCAGACTGATGCAGCTTTCAATGTCATCTTCATGTACCATTTCTACAGTGGTATGCATATACTTAAGCGGCAAAGAAATAAGCGCTGAAGCCACCCCGTGTGCACTATAGGCAAAACTATCGGTATCAGTGCCAGTACTTCTGCTTACTGCGTTTCGCTGAATGTCGATTTTTTTCTTTTTTGCAGTCTGAATCATCAATTGCAGCAGGTTGTTTTGAACTGCGGGGCCGTAGGTAACAACTGCGCCTTTTCCACATTTGCATTCTCCCTGCTTTTTCTTGTTGTAAAGGGGAGACGCGGTATCATGGGTCACATCCGTACAAATGGCCACATCCGGCTGCAGTCTTCGGCTGATCATTTCAGCACCTCGAAGCCCGATTTCTTCCTGAACACTGTTGACAACGTATAGCGTGTAAGGCAATTTCTTTTTGTTGTCTTTTAGTTTTTTTACCACCTCGGCTATGATAAAGCCACCCATTCTGTTGTCGAGTGCCCTGCCTACAATGTACTTTTCATTCAGCCACATGCAATCTGCTTCAAATACAGCAACGGCGCCAACGTGAATACCTAAAGCTTCAACTTCTTTTTTACTGCTGCATCCCACATCTATGAAAACACTATCCTGTTTTGCTTCAGGATCTTTTCCTTCTCTTACATGTATGGCAGGCCATCCAAAAATACCTTTGACGATATTGCCATTTTCACAATAGATATGGCAGCGCATACTGGGAGCAATCTGAAAGTCGCTGCCCCCGTTTCTGATAACATAGATATATCCATCTTCAGTTATGTAATTAACAAACCATGAGATTTCGTCGGCATGTGCTTCAATAACAACTTTGTAAGGCTGCCCCGGATTTATAACTCCAACCGCTGTACCATAGGTATCCACAATGGTTTCATCAATTTCCGATTTGATATAATCCAACCAAATTTTTTGTCCTGAACTCTCAAAACCCGTAGGAGAAACATTATTCAGGTATTTTTCTAGGAATTTTTTGGCTTCTTTTCGCATGTTACGAAACTACAAAAAATATGGCTAGAAAGCGACAGCAAGGCTACAAAATATTGTTTTAAACTTATTCTATAAACGTAAATCATGACTGGTTTACCGTAATTATTTTATGTTATAGAGTATCCACTTGAAACACGCCATAAACAAAAAACCC
>CAZVJY010000007.1:0-80655 GCA_964626685.1 uncultured Flavobacteriaceae bacterium | reverse complement strand
GAACGATTATGTCCGGGTTTTGGTGGGAGCTGAGGGGTTCGAACCCCCGACCCTCCCGACTTGTTAGTCGGGATGCTCTGAACCCTTGCCAATCAATACCTCAATCCGTTTTTTACTTTTCCATTTTTTTACTTCACGCTCTCTGCTGTAGGCTTCTGCTTTTGAAGTGTATGTTTCACTGTAGGCTACAATCCAATCTTTTGCTTTTGCCGTGAAGCCTTTATGATTGGTAAGGTGTTTGGCTAATCGTTCTTCCATTGAATCGCAGGTGTGGCCAACGTAATACTTAGCCAAGGTTTTTGAATGCAAAATGTAAAAATAGCACGCCATAAACAAAAAACCCGAACGATTATGTCCGGGTTTTGGTGGGAGCTGAGGGGTTCGAACCCCCGACCCTCTGCTTGTAAGGCAGATGCTCTGAACCAGCTGAGCTAAGCTCCCATATTTTGGGACTGCAAATATAGTACTTTTTTGTAACTCGGCAACATCTTTCAAGATTTTTTTCAGTCAAAAATAGAGCTGTTGAGTGTTACATGAAATTAAACATGCATATGATTTTAAGTCAGAAGAAATACTTCATGGTTAAAAGCAGTCCTCAAATAGCCGCTTTATCGAATGAGATTTATGGAACCGGTAACCCTTTTTTCGGAACCGGATTCCCTGTCGAAGCAGCGCAACGTGTAAATATATGTACCCTCGGGAAGGCTGTTGCCCTTATTCATCACCTTGCCGTTCCAGTGATCTTCAGATGGAAGACCATAGCTTGCCACCCGAACACCCCAGCGGGAATAAATTTCTACTTCTATGGTATCCCAACCCTCAAAGTAAATTTTCCATGTGTCGTTTTTTTCGTTTTCATCCGGGGTAAATACATTGGCAAGGCGCAAATCACGCTCATCACAAACTTTAAACCTCACATCAATGGTATCCTTCACTTCACAACCATTGGTATCGCGGATGGTAAGAATTGCTTTTCGATTGGCAACAATGGTTTGCAAAACAGATTTAGAACCATTTTCCCATGTGTAGTCAAGTTGCCCCATAACAGGCAGTTGTATTCTGAATACACTTCCTATACAGGGTTGCGTATCTCTGGGGAGAAAAAAATCAGGCACTCCTGTTACCCATACAGTCCGCTCAACCGTATCAGCCGGACACACGTCGCCGGTGGTGTTTATCATTTTTACTTTGTGAAATCCGTTTCCACCAAAAGACCTGTTGATTGGATTGCCAATAGCTGTGCTGCCGTCTTCAAAGAGCCAGGTTAAATTGTTTATTTTATTACCTGTAGCTTTAATAATAGCTTTCTGACTGCCTCGGCAAATGGGAGAGGGGGTGATGCTAAAATCGCCACGGTTGTTTTGCAAAGCGGCACCCAGGCAGGTTGAAAACGCCTCAAAATCAGCCAGGCTGTGCTGGTAGGCTATCATTCCGCTGTCGCTTTCCAAAACGCCGGCATTCAGCGTGGCTGCCTGAACTTCAAACCAGCTCCAAAGATATTTTTTCCCCGAACCAAGTGTAACTGATGTCCAGGGAGCATTCACGGCCAATGGCTTTCTGTTTAGGGTGATTTTTGGTATAGCAGATCCTTCTGTTACTATACTGATAAAGTGCCTGTACCGGATATCGCCATCCATGGCGAAGGAAATCTTTCTTGCTTTGCAGGAAAGCTCAACCGGCGCGATATTCAGTATGGATGCATCACCTTTGTTAGTAACACTGCCGTTGCAACCGCTGCTATTGGTGGCCTGTAGGCAAGAAATGGGTTTATCCGAATAAACAACTGTTGCCGCGTTACTTGTGATGCGCGTACGGTAGACACTTCCTCGGTTTAGCAAAACATTGCCTGCAGGAAACTTTACCGTAGTGTTGTCTTCTGATGCCACCACACTTATCTGATAACGGTCATTCTGCTGAACAGGTGGGACCACAAAATCAGTGCCCCAGTAAACCGTTGGCCAGGCTTGCTCATACAGATGATCATAGGTAATGCAGCTGCTGCTGTTGCCAATACGGGCACTTTTCACACCCTGAAAAACCACCAGACGTTTACAGCCCCGGGTAACTTTAATAATTGTTCCGCTGAGGTTTTGGGTATCAAGAGCCTGAAGTAAATACACCTGCCCTCGCTGTAAGTTGAGATTGAGCACACTGCCCTGACCTTGTCCGGTAAATAAATCTGCAGACAGATTAACTGAAACGCTCGTTATTCCTGTGTCTATGGCCATGATAGCCACCTGCGACTCCTTATCACGGTGACCGCTCCACATGTTTACTATGTATTCCTGGGCATTCTTAAGATTTTCTACCGGCAAAACAGCTGTAACCTCACGGCTTTCCATAAGCACATTTGCAGCAAATACCTGCACCTCCCGCCTTGATCTCAGCACCACGCCCGTGCCCTGAGGGCCAAATCCAAGAACGCTGTAGGCCATATTCACAGGGATAAGCACAGGATTCCAAATACCTGGCCTTACGACAACCGGTGCAATTGAAAAATTGGTTTGCGGATTGAAAACACTTATGGTATCCGCTGTCTCCGGAACAACATATACCAGCAGATCATTTGGGTTGTAGAGGTTCTGTGTGTAGGTAAACCAAAACTCTCTTCCGTAAAAGGCTTTGGATGACTGGGAGGAAACACCCTGCAGCACAAACAACATGCCGGCCAAGAACAAGAACCTTTTCACCCAGTCCATTTGTGCAAATTTAGTGTTAATTCAAATGAAATCAGGGCAACTGTATCCATGATTGGCATCTTTTCACCGAAGAGTTATACGGGTTTAGTCTAATTGGCATGATAATTTCTAAGAGGTGTGATTATCTTTGTAATCTTATCATTTATGAAAAAGACGCTTTTTGTCATCGCTACGTTGTTTAGCGGTATCGCGGCCGTTCAGGCCCAGGCCCAGCTGATTGAAAAGGTAGAAGCACAGCCCGGCAAACTCATCATCCCGTATGAAAAGTATTTGTTACCCAACGGGCTTACCCTTATCGTGAGTGAAGATCACAGCGATCCGGTGACCCACATGAACGTTACTTACCATGTGGGTTCTGCACGTGAGCTTCCAGGGAAGTCCGGTTTTGCCCATTTTTTCGAGCACATGCTTTTTCAGGGATCCAAACATGTAGCCGATGAAGAACATTTCAAACTGATCCGTCAGTATGGCGGTGATGTTAACGGAAATACGACTAGAGACAGAACGGTATATATTGAAACTTTCCCTTCCAACTTTACCGAAACTGCCTTGTGGATGGAAGCTGACCGCATGGGTGTTTTTCTGGAGGCTTTTACCCAGAAGAAATTCGAAATTCAGCGCAGCACGGTAAAGAACGAAAAAGACCAGCGCTACAATGTTCCTTATGGATTTCTGATGGAAGTAAAAGATCAGAACCTTTATCCAGAAGAACATCCCTACAGCTGGAGCACCATTGGTTATGTAGATGACCTGAACCGCGCTGACAGCAGTGATCTGAGAAACTTTTTTCTGCGCTGGTACGGCCCTAACAATGCCTGTGTCATCGTAGTAGGGGATGTGAACACTGCTGATGTGGTAAAATGGACAGAGAAATATTTTGGAAGCATACAACGTGGTCCGGAAGTGAAGAAAAAACGTGTTCCGCCAGTTGTTTTGTCTGAAAATAAGGTAAAAGGCTATCCGGACCCCAACGCTTCCTTACCGTTGGTTTACACCACATACCCTGCAGCACCTGTTGGTCACCCAGATGAAGCACCTTTGGATGTGCTGGCTTATTTGATGGGCGGTACCCGAAACTCACCCATGTACAAACGCTTTGTGGAAAATGAATCTGCATTGCAAGCGAGCTCAAACAACAATCCTATGAGCACCATAAACCACGAATTGGCTGGTGAATTCTCTTTCCTTATGGTTGCCTATCCCTGGGATAAGGATGTGAAGTTTTTGCAGAATAAACTCAAGGTAATGCTTGACTCTTTTGAGTATGATAATTTCTCAGATGACGATCTTTCACGCGCTAAAGCCAACATTCTGAGCAATTACAGCAGTGGCCTGGAAGATGTGAGTACCAAAGCCAACTATCTTTCTAATTTTTGGTACTTGGATATCAAAAATTCTGAAGGCAAAATGGCCAACCTGGAGGACGATGCAAACCGCTACAGAAATATCACACGCGAAGATATCATGCGGGTTTACCGCAAATACCTAAAAGGCAAAAATTCAAGTACAATTGTAATTGAGCCTATGGATGTAGCAGATGGAGATAAGAAACCCCAGTACCAGAGCTTTAACCCAAATGCCGGAAAGAAAAATCCTGCAGCAGAAGCCGAATACAGCAACCTGGTACACAAGCCCACGGTTGATAATTTTGACAGAAGTGTTCGTCCTGTTCCTGGTCCAGCTAAAACAGTTAAAATTCCCGGTATATATCGCAAAAAACTGGATAACGGGCTGGAAATTTTGGGTTCTGTAACTACCGAAACACCGCAGGTGCTCATTTCCATGAGTATCGACGGCGGACGTCTTTTGGAAGGCAAAGAAGTTCCTTTTGGTACGGCTGATATGATGGTTAATGCAATGAATGTGGGAACCGCCAAGCGCACAGCCAAAGAGCTGGAAAACGAACTAGAAAAGCTGGGAGCCAGCATTCGTTTTGGCAGTGGAAGCACTTCCACATCCGTGTTCTTGAGTTGTGAAAAAGACAAACTGGATGCTTCTTTGGCACTTTTAGAAGAAATGATGTTCCAGCCTCGCTGGGATGCGGAAGAATTTAAAAAAGATAAAAAACGGGTTCGTGAAAATGCAAAAAGCGGTTTGCGAGACCGCAGCACAGGTGCCTCCAACGCCATCAGGGCACTTCGCTATGGCCAGACCAGTCTGGGAATGTATGTAGGTGCCGGTGAATATGATGCAGTTACCCTAGATCATTGCAAAAAGTACTACGAACAGTATTTTGCCCCTGAAGTTTCGCGGTTGGTGGTTGTTGGTCCACTCAATGCTGATGAAACCTACCAAAAACTTTCTTTTCTGAATAAATGGACAAAGAAAAATGTTGCCATTCAAAAACCCACCGAATTCCCTCAATTTAAAACATCACAGATATTCGGCGTAGAATATGTGGATGCAGACCAGAGCGATTTGATTATCAGTATGCCCGGCCTTGCTTATGATGCTACAGGCGAAATGTTCAAAAGCAATGTGATGAACTTTGCCCTAGGCGGAAACTTCAACAGCAGATTGAATTTGAAAATACGGGAAGACAAAGCATGGACCTATGGTATCAGAGCAGGATTTAATGGATCCTTCGAGGATATTAAAGGGCATTACGGCATTTCCGCAGGCATCAAGACTAACGCTACGGACAGCGCCATAGTCGAAATCGTAAACGAATTAAACAAATATAAAAACGAAGGCATCAGCGAGGAAGAATTTAAATTCACCAAAGACGCCTTGCTTGCAAGTGAAGCCCTGGAGTACGAATCCAATGGCCAAAAAGCTTCTTACATCATGCAAATGGCCATGCGCAAACTTCCTGAAAACTATGCAGAACAGCAGCAGGAAGTATTGAAAAAGATTACCCGTGAGGAGTTGAATGCCCTGGCCAAACAGAACCTGCAAACCGATAAAATGACTATCTTGGTTGCAGGCGATATGCTTCTGTTAAAAGACAGACTCGAAAAGCTTGGTTATGGAAAAGTTCAGATGCTTGACCCAACAGGAAAAGGAAAATACAAGATACTCGAGGCACCAAAAGGAGCAAAGCACGAAAAGAATTATCGTTAATTTGCGATAAAAAAATAACTGGAAGGTCGTACAACTATGTACGACCTTCTTTTTTATGGATGAGTTGGTTCTACCGATTCAACGCGCACGAATGTCCATAAATTGTGGGCAAAACCACACCTGTATTGGGCTATTTTCATGTAAATTGCAACGAGTTGTCAATACATGGATAATAACGAAGAACTGAATGAAAGAATCATCCCGATTAACATTGAGGATGAAATGAAAACCGCCTACATCGATTATTCGATGTCGGTAATTGTATCCCGTGCGCTCCCTGATGTGCGGGACGGTTTAAAGCCTGTACATCGCAGGGTTTTATATGGAATGGTTGAGTTGGGTCTGGCTTCCAACAGGCCATATAAAAAATCGGCTCGTATTGTAGGAGAGGTTTTGGGTAAGTATCACCCACACGGCGACAGCAGTGTATATGATACCATGGTGCGTATGGCGCAGGATTGGAGCCTTCGTTATCCGATGGTCGATGGTCAGGGTAACTTTGGTTCTATTGACGGCGATCCGCCTGCAGCAATGCGTTACACCGAAGCCAGGCTACGTAAACTGGCTGAGGAAATGATGACCGACATTGACAAGGATACGGTTGATTTTAGGCCAAACTTTGACGAAAGCCTGGAAGAACCTACCGTAATGCCGGCCAAAATCCCCAATTTGCTGGTAAATGGTGCCAGCGGTATTGCGGTAGGTATGGCTACCAACATGGCTCCGCATAACCTGACCGAAGTTTGCGACGGCATTTGTGCATATATCGATAACAACGACATCGAAATTTCTGAACTCATGCAGCACGTGAAAGGTCCTGATTTCCCGACCGGCGGCGTGATTTACGGAGTTGAAGGCCTCAAGGATGCCTTTGAAACCGGCAGGGGACGGGTTGTCATTCGCGGTAAGGCGGAGTTCGAAACCTCATCAACAGGCAAGGAGATGATTGTGGTAACAGAAGTTCCATATCAGGTTACCCCATCACAAATTATTATAAAAACAGTTGACCTTATCAACGAAAAGGTGATTGAAGGCATATCGGCTGTTCGCGATGAAAGCGGCAGGCAAGGTATGCGTGTGGTGTTTGACCTAAAGCGCGACGCCATTCCCAATGTTATTTTAAATCAGCTATACAAATACACACCGCTGCAAACCAGTTTCTCAGTAAACAACATTGCCCTGGTGCACGGAAAGCCAGAAATGCTGAACCTCAAGGATATGATTCGCCACTATGTGAATCACCGTCATGAGATTGTGCTGCGCAGAACAAACTATTTGCTGGCAGAAGCCAGAAAGCGCATCCATATCCTGGAAGGTTTACTTATCGCCCTGGATCACCTTGATGAGGTTATTGCACTGATACGCAGCAGCAGGACCCCGGAAGAAGCAAGAGACGGGCTAATGTCGAAGTTTGGCTTATCTGAAATTCAGTCAAAGGCTATTCTGGATATGCGTCTGCAGCGCCTCACCGGCCTGGAACGTGACAAAATCCGCGATGAGTACAACGAGGTAATGAAAGAGATTGAATACCTGGAAAGCATTCTGGCAAGCGAAGAAATGCGTATGGGTATTATCAAAACCGAGCTTCAGGAAGTGAAGGAGAAGTATGGTGATGAGCGCAGAACCCGAATTGAGTTCAATGCTGAGGAAATCAATATTGAAGATCTGATTCCCAATGAAGAAGTGGTTGTTACCATCAGCCACATGGGCTATATCAAGCGCACCAGGCTCGAAGAATATAAAGAGCAAAACCGAGGCGGAAAAGGCCTGCGCGGTGTTGCGCATCGAGACGAAGACTTTGTGGAGCACTTGTTTGTGGCAAGCACGCACAATTACCTGTTGCTGTTCACAGAGCAGGGAAGGTGTTTCTGGCTCAAGGTCTATGAAATTCCGGAAGGGCAGAAAGCGACAAAAGGACGTCCCATACAAAACCTTATCCAAATACCGCAGGATGATAAAATCAAGGCTTATCTGAATGTGATAAACCTCAAAGATGAAGACTACCTAAACAATAACTTCATCATCATGGTTACCAAAAAGGGGACGGTTAAAAAGACTTCGCTCGAAGCCTACAGTCGCCCAAGAACCAATGGCATCAATGCCATAACCGTAAGGGAAGGAGACGAACTGCTGCAAGCCTGCCTTACCGATGGAAACTGCGAAGTGTTGATTGCCAAAAAGAGTGGTAAAGCCATTCGTTTCTCCGAGAAAACCGTGCGCCCTATGGGCCGTACTGCAGCCGGAGTAAGGGGTGTGACACTGGAAGGAGCCAAAGATGAAGTAATTGGCATGGTTTGTGTTAATCCTGATAATAAGGAAGCAACCATGCTGGTAGTCAGCGAAAAAGGATACGGCAAACGAAGCGATCTGGATGATTACCGAATCACCGGACGCGGAGGTAAAGGGGTTAAAACCATTCAGATTACTGAAAAAACCGGTGATTTGGTAGGTATCCTCTCCGTTACAGACGCTGATGGGCTCATGATCATCAACAAAAGCGGTATGACCATCAGAATGGCTGCCGATAAACTGAGGATTATGGGCAGGGCTACCCAGGGTGTGCGACTGATTAACATTAAAGAAAAAGACAGCATTGCCGGTATTGCGGCTGTTCCTCGCGAAGACGATGAAGAAGAACAGACCGAAGGTGGAGAAACCACTGAATCCGGTGAAGCCACCACACCCGAAAACCAAGATAATGCATAATATGAAAAAATGGAGTTTAATCGTGGCCGCCTGCGTTGTAGCGACCCTTGGCTGGGCACAACTACCCAAAGTAAAGAGCGCTTTTTATGCCATTGAAGGCGAAAAAGGCAGTAGTGCTGCAGATGTGCTGGAAGGCAAAAACTATATAGATGAAGCCTACCTAAATCCAAAAACAGCCAATAACAACAGGATGTGGCTGGCCCGTGCCATGGTGTATAGCCGTGTTTTTAATATGCGCGGAAACGAATTACTTAAAGATTCGGCCATAAAAGCAGGTTTCAAATCCGGCTACAGCATGATGCAGTTCATCAAATCAACCGAAAAAAAGCTGCAGGACGATATTGATGTAGCTGCACTTGAATGTGCTACCAGCTTTGGTGTAGCATTCAATGAATCTGAAGAATTGCTGGGAGAGAAGAAGTACGATGATTTGCTGGAATACTATAAGATTATCATTTTTCTGTATGATGAAATGGTAAAAATTGATACGGCTACCATCAATTCCCTTGAACGCCAAAATATCAAGCGCAAATTTCTGGTGGAGCGTTATGCTAATTTAGCCATGGTATCTACCAATCCTGCAGTTAAAAAAGAAATTCTGCAGTCATTGATCGATCAGGGTTCAAATTCTACTGTTGTTTTTGATGCTATGAGCAAGGTTTACATGGAAGCAGGTGACACAGCGGGAGCAGAACGCGTAATTCGTTTGGGTATGGAAAGGGCTCCAGGCGACAATAGTATGTTTCAGGTTCTGGTAAATTATTTCGTAAGCATAAATAAGGTAGACAAGCTTATGGAAGATGTAAACAAACAGATTGCAACCAACCCTGATTCAAAGTGGTACTATACAAGAGCCTATCTGAATGAACAGGGCGGTAAATTTGATGCATGTATTGCTGACTATCAAAAAGCCGTAGAACTTGATGAGTTTAATTACGATGCGCAGTTTAACCTAGGGCTGGCATTAATGAAGTATGAAAGCAAGAAGTTTTATGATCAGATGGCTAGAGCAAATGCCGCTAAGATGAAGGAAATTAATTCTGGGCTGAGTGCTTTGTTTGCTCGTGCCAGAATGCATCTTGAAAAAGCAAGTGAAAATGCTGCCTACGGTATTGAAGATCAGATCAACATTTACAAAGCATTAAAGCAATGTGCCGTTGAAATGGGAGATAAGGCATCTGCTGATGCTTACGGTGCACAGGTTAAGAATCTAGAATCTGTTAAATAAATCTGTTTTAAACAATAAGGGGAATGTAAGTTCCCCTTATTTCAGAAATTATTACTTAACATAATGTAAATTATGTAACGATAAGTTCGCTTATTTTGGGAACGTGTTTTAACATACCATTTCCATGCATAATTACTGCAGCCGCTGCAATTCTATCCTTCCAGTAATGATTACCGTCGTAATATCTTATTCTACCAAGCCAATGCCGGGAACTCTCCTCAGACAAACTGTAAAACTTTTTCAATGGTTGTATCCAGTCATAAATATTTCCACTGTAAAAGTTTTCCAAAGAATCCTTTAATGATTCGGCTATTGTTTCAAAATCTGTCAACTCTTTTGTTCTTGTTACAAATACAAAAGCCGGCCATGGCGCTGTAACTTCACTAAATTGACAAAACTCTCCGTTATCTACCAAATGGGCTGTCATATATTTTTCCCAGAGAAAATAATCTGCTACGCCCTCAGCCAGTGCTTCTCTTGCGCCATTGATATGACTACTTATCACAAACTGATCGTCACGGAGATTTATGCCTGACTCACGCTGGGCATAGAATTTAGCCATGAGATGACTTCCGCTTTGAAGCCTGCTTACCGCAAATTTCGCCTTTTCCAATGCCGGCAAATCCTCATTTTCTCTTTGCGCATTGACAAACACACCCCAAATCAGTGGTGATATTACAAATGGCAACCGTATCCTGAAATTCTCTCCGCCGGCTATAGCAGAAACAGCACCCTCCGTAAGCATGATGGCAATATCAAGCTCTCCGTTTCGCAAAGCTTCAGCCATAGCGCCCGTACCGCCCGGAAAATCAATCCATTCATAGATTATACCCTTATTTCTGAAAACTTCCCTGGTATATGGCATTTGCCACAACAGGTTGAAATGTTCGGGAACCCCTCCAATTCTAATTCTCAACGATTACTCTTTAATGAACCGATATGACTTACCGGAGTTTGTTTGAATAATATAGCTACCGGGTAGGATTTCTTTGATCTCAACCATGTAGTTGTTCTTGATTGCGTTTTTAAGGATGATTTCTTTAACCTTATTGCCTTTGCTGTCAATAATGACTGCTCTGCTGTTTTGAGAAAATTCTGCAGGCAACATCACGTAAGAAGAAGCCGGATTGGGAAACAATACCTGCATTTTAGTCATTTCATTGAGCCCAAGGCTGTTGAATATGATTGTCTGACTTGTATCGCTTGCACAACCGTTTTCAGTATACACACAGCGATAGTTTCCGTTTGAAGTTGCACGAAACACTCGACCATTTCCGGCAAGAACTCCGGCTTTGTACCACTGATATGTTCCACTGCCCAAATTCTGTGCAAACAAGGTGTCAAAATTACGGGTTACTTGCGGTGTAGCCGGTGTATTGTTTACCTGCAGGGTTACTGTATCAGAATGAATTAGATTAGAAGGTCGGACGCAAGGGCCTGAAACATTCACTGTGGCCCAGTATTTATCTCCATTTAAAGGAGCTGAAATGCCGAGTGTAGCAGATGTGCCTATCACAGAGTTTCCGTTCTTAAACCAGCTCCAGACAGCACTGCTGCCTGTATTGTTTCCGGAAACAGTAAGCAGCAAAGGCCTTCCGGCACAACCCACTCCAGCTGATATTTTTGCAGAAACATTTACAATATCAGTCACGGTTGGTTTAACCACCGCGGTTCTGAAAGAAGAAGGAGAAACGCACCTTTTATTGCTGGTAAGCAACACGCTGAAACTATCATTTTTAAATGGTGCCAGATTATACGTTACTGTTGAAACCGTATTGCCTTGATTTCTTCGCCAAGAGTATGAAGTAATGCTGCCTTGCAGTGCTGCAGGAATATTTGCCGAGAGTATAAATGTATCTCCGGCACAGAAACTGTTGCGGCTCATGTTTACGGTTGCAGTAAATGGAACTGTATCGGTTACGGAAATCCAGTTGGATTTAACGATAAAATTGCTTCCCAAACTATTTGTAGCAGTAAGTCTTACCTGGTAAACTCCTCCTTTGGTAAAGCGCACAACCGGATTCTTTTGGCTACTGTCAGTGCCCGAAACATAAACACAGTTCCTTGGGGTAATTGACCAGCTCCATGATGAAGGATCATTCAATGTGCTGTCTGTAAACGCAACTGTCTGATTTGCACAAACGTCACGGTTACTGGTACCAAAGGCTGGGATAGGTAGATTTTTAGCCCAGGCATCGCTGGTAAACACCCCTCTCCCATGTGTTACAGCCATAATCATTCTGTCTGATGGCCTGTATCGAAGGTTTCTCATTTTTACGAATCCGATTCCGGTCGTATAAGCAGTCCATACCGGACTTGTGGCGAAAATATTATCTGTTCCATAAATTCCGGCCTCTGTTCCTATAATTGCCTCACCCATTTTATTTGGATTTAACAAAATACTCCAAACAGGAATATCCGGAAGATTGCCTTCTTTCTGCGTCCAGATATTGCCTCCATCAAGGCTGATGTATATGTTTCGCATCCCTGATCCATAATTTGAAAGTGTAACAACCATGGTATCTCCTCCTCTTAAGGCATGTATATCGGAAATATTGCCAGGATTGATTGTTCCTGTTTTCTCTGTAAATGCTGGTGTTGTGGCCCAGGCATCGTCTGTTACATATAGTTTTCCGGCATCATTCCCAACCCACAGCCTGGATTTTCCGTTGTTTAATCTGTAAGCCTTTATTGCACTTGCGAGATTGCTTCCTCCGAATGTGATGGTCTGAAGGGTTCCCGGTGAGGTTGTAAGCGTTCTGCGGTAGAGCGTACCGTTACCTCTGGCCGTAAAAATGCCGCTACCGTTATCATCCCATTCGGCCGGGTTTATAAAACGACCCGTTGTCCCATCATTAATTAAAGTAAAGGCTGTTGGTGTAACCCAGTTATCCAGCGTGTAATAGTACTGATTGTAAACATAACTGGTAATTTGTTTATTGCTGTTTGACTGCGAGATAAAACAGTAGGCACCATCACCACCGGTAAGGCCATTCACTGCGTTTTTCCCAGCACTGATAAACCGATGGCTTCCATTGTCCTGTGCTCCGGCAATCATCAGGTTTGATCCGGCATTTTGTGACATATCACCCCAGTAATACTGAACCGTACTGTAATCTAATGTGCGCTCTACGATGGCTGAACTACTGTTTGCAGCGGAACCGATGCTGTTGCTGTAAAACACACCGCCATCGTTTCCGATTATACATGTGCTGCTGCTTCCAGGTCTGAACACAAATGCATGCTGATCGGCATGCACATAAGGGCAATTTAAAGTGTTCATGCTGGCATTGTTTGCCCATTTACTGATTTGTGTCCAGGAATTACCTCCATTGGCTGATCTGAACAGGTTTATTGCACCTGCATATACAACCAGGGAATCATTAGGATCTACCGCCAGAATTAAATCATACCAAGCCTGATTTCTAGAAAAATCAGTATTGGGTATACCATTGTCGGCATCGTCTGGCTCAGCTCTTGATGTCCAATTGGCTCCCTTATCAAAGGTGGCGACAATCGCATCCACAGTCTGGTTGTGTTCAATCATGGCATAAACCGTTCTGGGTTTGCCAGGAGCAATAGCCACCTCCACCCTACCGGTTTTATTTGAGTGAGAATAACTTGTAGTCCAGGTTGTTCCGTTATCACTGAACATGACACGTCCGGCTCCCCTGTCAGTGCCGCCAATTGGATTATTGCGTGTACCGATCCAAATCCGGTTATCTGACGCAATTTCAATGTCAGCAATGGCAAATCTCGCTCCATTCGGTGCATTGGATATTACATTTGTCCAGGAAGTACCGCCGTTTGCACTTCTAAATAATCCGTAATTGGTTGTGCCATGGGTGGTTCCCTGGTAGAAATTGGCATCTACAGCAGCATATACCACGCTATTCCCATTTTCATTGCGAACTGCAATATCCAGCACATAAAAATAATTGGTTGTAGAGGCCAGCTGGTTCCATGTTCTGCCGGAATCGGTAGTTTTCCATATACCAAAACCACGAGAGGTGCTGCTGCTGGTGCCAAAACCCTCTCCTGTTCCCACATAACATGTTCCCGGATTTACAGGATCCCAAGCCATGCAGCTAACGGTCAGGTTACTCCATAATGAACTTACCTGAATCCACTTGCTGTTTGCATTGGTAATATCATTGTTGTACCATAGACCACCCGTAACTGCACCCGCCCAAACCTTTTTTCCGGTTGGATCTGTAGGGTCCCAGGATAATGCCCGGGTTCTTCCACCCACATTGTTGGGACCACGTTCCACCCAGGGTGTCGCCGTCATGCCTGGCATGGCTCTGCGGCCTATGTTTCGGCTGGCAATGCTTTGCTGAATGGCAAGCATCACCTTTTCCGGAGTAGGTTTTCCGGTTAGCGGATCCATGGTAGCGATGTATTCTTGTGCCCAAAACAAATCCGGGGTCGCTTTATCCGGGTCACCCGATGATATTGTTTGTTTGTCAGCCTGTTTTACCAGTTTTTTGTAGGTTTTATTAACCTTCTTACTATAGTTTATGGGGGCTTCCTGGGCATTTAAAAGGGAAAATAAGCACCCTAAAAAAACGAAGCCAAGTAACCTTAGGTTATTCATATAAAATATGTTGTAAAGTTATTCCACCCAACTTTTCCAATAGGCAGGATCTTCCAGTTTGAGAGCCTCCTCCGTTATCATGAGTGGAGCAAATGGATCTATCATAACTGCCAGTTCGCGGGTTTCTTTTTGGCCCAAACTCTTTTCTACTGTTCCAGGATGCGGTCCATGCGGAATTCCTTTGGGGTGCAGTGTTATCATTCCACGTTCCACATGCTTGCGACTCATAAAATCTCCATCGACGTAGTACAGAATCTCATCACTGTCTACATTGCTGTGGTTATAGGGTGCAGGCACGCTCAATGGATGGTAATCATAAAGTCGCGGCACAAAGCTGCAAATAACATATCCCCTGCCCTCAAAAGTCTGATGTATGGGCGGTGGCATATGCAGCCTGCCTGTTATAGGTTCATAATTGTGAATACTAAAACCAAAAGGATACAGGAAACCATCCCATCCCACCGCATCAAACGGATGCGTTGCATAGGTATATGGCCAAATGCATTCCTGTTTTTTAATCATTACTTTAAAATCACCCTTTTCATCATGGGTTTGAATACTGTGCGGAAGTTTAATGTCGCGCTCACAATAGGGGGAATGCTCAAGCAACTGCCCCATACTGTTCTGATAGCGCTTTGGTGGATACACAGGACTGGGCGATTCTACAAAAAATATGCGGTTGTTCGGGCCGTTAAAATGCAATTTATAGATGGTTCCGCGCGGAATTACAAGATAATCTCCATACTCAAAGTCAATACGACCGTAAATCGTTTCAAGATAACCCTCTCCCTCATGAATAAATAAAACCTCGTCTCCGTCTGCATTTTTAAAAAAATAGTCCTGCATGCTTTGTGTAGGGGCAGCCACACCAATTTGAACATCGCTGTTCATGAGCAGAACTTTCCGACTTTTAATGTAATCCGCTTCTGCGGGAACTTTCCATGTAAGATAACTGCGATGCTGCATGTTTTTTGGCATGGCAATTTTTGGTTCCACATTCACCGGCTCACCAATCTGGCTAACCAGCGTGGGGGGGTGACAATGGTAAATTAGCGAATAAATGCTGTTAAAACCTTCTGTGCTTACCAGTTCTTCAGCATACAATTCCCCGTTCGGTTTGCGAAACTGGGTATGTCTCTTTGCAGGCACCTGACCCACTTTGTGATAAAAAGCCATTGTTATTATGTATTCAGCACAAATATAAGTTACAGGAATTGATTCTGTATGAATTGCCTATAAATCAAAAGCTGTTTTAGGTTTAAATAAATCATATAGTTAATATGTTTTATAATATAGATTGTCAATATATTAATTGATTTTTTCTTTTAATTAAGAGCATGCATTTTTTTGAATTATCACTTTTTCTATCTATCATTGTGATAGTGATGAAGTTTACCCTTTCATTCAGCCTTGTTTTTTTGCTGATTTCTTCATGCACAAAAACTGAAGACATTCTTATTCCGGGCAACCAGCCGCCTGACTACCGTTCTGTTCCTACCATAAAGGTTGAAAACTATGTAAACAGATACTTTATTGATCTGCTGGGCCGTGAACCAACTGACAATGAGCGTGTTTATCATACCGAATTCCTGAAGCGTAACCGATTAAGTATTCATGCAAGAGATACATTGCTAAACATACTTTTGTATGATACTACCTTTCATCCTGGTGATTCCAGCTACAGACATGCTGCCATTCAACGCATTTACGACATAAGCAAAGCCCGTTTTCTGGAAGGAGCCAATGACGGTGATATTGCCCAGTTTATTGGCATACTTGAATTCAGCATTACCATTGCACGTTTAAACGGAGATTCTGTAGGTGTGTATTCAGCAAAAGCAGCTCAAAAGCAGTACCGAGAAGTGCTTAATAGCAGATACAAACTCTTGAAAAACAAAGCAACATACAGCGACATGTGTGCTGCCATGCTGAACAATTCCATTTACGACCAGATAAATATGAATAGCTTTAACTACGTGAATGCTAGTTTCGACGATCTGTTTCAGCGTCAACCTATGAAAGATGAGTTTGCCGCCGCCTATGATATTATCGACAAGAATATTCCCCGCCAAATTTTTGGTCGCTGGGCAGCCAACAAAAATGAATATTGTGATGTCTTAACACATACACCCGAGTTTTTCGAAGCACAAGTGAGATGGGTTTATTATCTTCTGCTTCAACGAGATGCCACCACTCAAGAGGTAATCAACGTGCTCGGCAACTATATGCGAAACAACAACTTGCAGGAAGTTCAAAAAGCTATAATCAAAACCGATGAATATGCTCAATTCAGGTAAAATAACAATCCTATCGCTTTTCTTTATTGCAATCTTTTCAGCATGCACCAAGGAAAAAAATGTAACTTTTGGGGTGACTGATAAAGTTGTATATGAAGACAAAAGCCTCAAAACCAAGCGCAAATCTGATGCTGAGTACATATCGATATTGTACACCAATCTGTATCAGGTGCCCATCTCTCCCACCCAGCTCTACAAAACCCAAAACGTGATTTACAGCATTGGCGACAGAAATGTAGCCAATGAAATGGTGTTAAGCAACTACTTCAACACCTCCACCCTAAAAATACCCAAAGACAGCGAAATGCGCGCCGATGTAGCGGCTTTTGTAGAAAAATGCTACAAGCGCTTTTTTCTGCGCTATCCTTCAGAGGGAGAGAAAACATTCTTCATCAATTACATCAATAGCAATCCCAATGTATCGGTGGAAATGGTATACACTGCCTTTTCCGTGAGCGATGAATACCAGTATTATTAACAGTTAACCATGAACAGAAGAGATTTTTTCAAAAAGACAGGAATGGTTACGGCCGGAACTGTAGCAGCGCCCTACATATTGCCTACCGGCAGAATGTTTGCTCGCACCAATGCACCTAAAGCCGAATACGTGGTCATGGTTATGTTTGCAGGTGGGGTTCGACAGCAGGAAAGTGTTTTACAGCGCTATCTTGATGACAGCCAGGATGTAACGGGTGCGGCAGGAAACATTATGCCTAACCTTTTCTCAGGAACTGCACCTGACCGTAAAATTGTTTTTGGAACCGATCCGGGTGGCGGTGCTACCCGCGGTAGCGAACCCATACCGCGTATTCTTAGCCAGAGCATGGAAGATACGGGAACGGTTTTTAAGGAAATGTCAGCCATCAGTGCAGGACACTATGTGGGATTGAACACGCTCATCACCGGTAGCCTTGGAACTGCACAGGGACTCAAAACACGCCCCAAGTACCCCACCATTTTTGAATATCTGAGAAAACATGCTGGTTTCGCAACGCTGGACACCTGGTTTATTGCAAACGGTTTAGGCAACAGCACTCCCCTGCTGAATAGCAGCAAAAATCCGGATTACGGACTACAATATGGTGGAAATATGTTTGCAGCACCATACACATTTGGCAGTGTAGGCAGAGAAATTTTGGGCAATGGGAAACCCTATTCACGGGCCGATCTGGATCCTATGTATTACATGAAAAACTTTCTGGATCAGAGTTTTGGATTAAGCCCTGACCAGATGGAGACTATCAAAAATACGGACGAAGAAAAAACCAAAATCAAAGAATTTATCCGGGCTGTTTTTCAAAGACAAAATCAGGGACTCATTCCCCGCCCCCCGGTTACAGACAATGGCGACGCGGTAACTATAAGTTATGCTGCAGAAGTATTACGCCACTTTAAACCCAAGTTTCTTACACTTAACATGAGCGCCGTGGATGGCTGTCACAGCAATTTTACCGGATACCTCCGCAGCCTACACCGTGCCGATCATTCAGTAGGCTGGCTTTGGAATTATATTCAAAACAACATACCCGAAATGGCAGGTAAAACCATCATGATTATAGCTCCGGAATGCGGTAGGAATCTTAATCCAAATCCAATTTTGGATGAAAACGACTGGTATGCCTATGACCATAGCGATGCGAATGCCATGCGCGTATGGTCGGTTATGGTAGGAAAAAATGTGCCCAAAATGTCTGTTGGCTCCGAAGGTAACCGGGTAGGAAAACTCACCGATATTGTTCCTACCATAGCAGATATATTTGGCATTTACGATGAAGTGAAATCCAGTCCATATCTTGATCCTCAGTCAAAAAGCCTTTTCCAAAGAATGTGATGAAAAAAACCAATCTTATACCTGCAATACTGTCTGTTCTGATTGTTTTTGGAATAGGCTGCAAAAAGGAGGGTTCATCTATAAACAATCCCTATGGAAAGCCCATCAAGATAAACAGAGACACAACCACATCGCGTGATTCTTCCGCTGATCCTACAAGCATACAGGGATTGCACCGTGATTTATTTGCTCCAACTTGTGCCAACAGCGGATGCCATGACGGCACTTTTGAGCCTGATTTTCGGACGGTTGAAAGTTCCTTCGCTTCACTGGTTAACGTCAAGCCCATAAAGAACGATCAGGGAGGCACCTTCAATGCAAGGGTCCTTCCGGGCAATGCCGACGCAAGCATGCTGATTTACCGAATGACAGTGGATTTGGGCGGAAACTCTGGAATAATGCCCCTTGCGCTTGACCCAGGCAGCAATTACCCTACCTTAAAAAATAAACTTTTAGAAAACTTAAAACAATGGATTAATAAAGGAGCTCCTGATTCCAAAGGCAACAAGCCGGGTTCCGTTAATTTCCCGCCACAAATTCTGGGCGTGCAGGCCTTACTTAACGGCTCGCCTCTGGGTCGTGGAGGAAAGTACGAACCTGTAATTGCGCAGCCCGGACAAAACCTGGAGCTCTGGTTTTCTTTGGAAGATGATATCCTTAACCAGGAAAACCTAACAGGCATGAGCATAAACTGGTCCACTGATCCTGAGAATTTTAACCCTGCAAATGAAAAACCACTTGTAAAAGGAATGGCCAAAAACATGCCGGGCCTTTATGCGACCTCAACACCATATGTTTGGTATTTCCCTTTTTCAACCAGTGGCTTGCAATCATATGATGTTATTTGGTTCCGCATTACCTGTAGTGATAATATCAACAACAATTATCAGCTGCCCAATACCAACAGCATGTTCTTTCTTAAGAAATACTTTGCTTTAAGAATACCATGAGAATCATTTGCGCTACTATATTAATCCTGGTGTTTATGCCTTTGCTTAACAGCTGTAAAGAAGTTGTGAACAATACCGGCAATCCTGTGCCCCGTATTGCATTGGTTAAAATAGAACCTACCGAAGTTAAACAATTTACCGATTCACTTAAAATCACATTTACCTATGAAGATGGTGATGGCGATTTAGGCAATGACAATGCCGACATTAACAGCCTTGAGGTTCAGGATGAGAGATTAACCAAAGCTGATTACTACCATGTTCCGCCAATGGCACCTGTGGATGCCAAAGTTCGAATTAAAGGTAAAATGACGATGAATTTAAGGAATGTATTTCTTTTGGGTACCGGAAACTTGGAGACAACTTCCTTTACTGTAAGAATAAAAGACCGAACCGGAAACTGGAGTAATCCAATTAAAACCCCTGAAATAACGATAATACGCTGATGCTTAAAAAACTGTTTTGCATATTTTTTCTTGCAGGCCTGGCACAAATGATGCAGGCACAGACAGAGGTATTCATGCAAAACGGCAGGGTTAGGATATGTAAAGGTATTTTTAAAGACAGCGAAAAGGGCAAAACGAAGGGCGATTATGACCACAATGAAAATTATACCCTAACATTCAGTGTCCCTGGGGCAAAAAATATCAAATTGGTTTTTAAATCGTTCTGCACAGAAAAAGACCATGATATTCTTAGGATTTTTGATGGTAAAGATACTTTTGCTCCTCTGCTTGGCAGATGGAGCGGCAGCAAAGGCCCGGGTACAGTTACGAGCAAGGATAGTTTTATTACGATTCATTTTAAAACAGATAAAAGTGTTGCCTGCTTTGGCTGGGAGGCAGATGTTATCACAACCATTATCCCCCCACCTACGCCGGTATTTACGTTGAATGGAACAGTAAAATGCAACGCTACGTCCTTTAAGGTAAATAGCAACCGACAGATACCCTGTGATAGCATAAAAGCATCCTTGGCTTCCCTAACCGGACCTCTAGGCATGGTAGGTATTACATCTATTTCACCTGATAATTGTTCAGGAGGCAAAGCCACCATTTTTACTGTAAACACCAATAGCGCACTCGCACTAAATGGCACCTATACTTTTCAGTTGAATGTATACTGGAAGGATTTTTGCGACAGCGTTTACTTAACTACCAGTAAATTGAATTTCAATGTTTCGGATTGCCCACTTAAAGTTATACTAAAAACAGATTCCGATACTTTGTGTAAGGGTAGCTGTACCTTTTTAAGGGCTACGGTTAGCGGAGGAAATGCATCCAAATATGTTTATACCTGGACTCCATCACTTACCGGCGCCGGACCACACAGGGTTTGTCCAACCATCTCCACCCGATACATTCTCAGGGTTACGGACGGAACGTCTATACCTGCTGAAGACACCGTAGATGTTACTGTACTTGACCCTCCTGTTGCTATGGCGGATACGGAGGTTTGCTATTATGGTCCCAATATTTTTCTGCGGGCAAGCCCTGCCGGTGGCAAATGGCAGGGAACCGGAATTGTAAACGCAACCACAGGCGAGTTCAAGCCTTCTGTTTTCTGGGGCAAATGTAAAGTATGGTACCAGATAGGAAAGTGCGCGGATACGGTCATAGTTAATTCCACCGGACCATGGAACCTGGACAACGTCTTTTGCCCGGGAAAGCCACCACAGGCAGTATGGTGGTATGGTCCTCCAGGCGGAACCTGGAGTGGCCCCAAAATAACACCCACAGGCATTTTCACACCGGACGTACCCGGTATATACCGCGATACATACACCTGGAAAGGCTGTAAAAGCGTTAAAATCATAAGGGTTGAAAACATAGTCGTTCCTAAGTATGACACCACTTGTGAGTCACGCACCAGCGATACCCTTACATTTTCTCCGAAAGGCATATTCCCCGATAACTTTTCAGGATTAATCAATTCATACTGGGGCACCTACAACCCAAGCCAGACAGGAGGTGCAGGAAACAAGCTAATTATCTGGAATGGAGGTGGATGCAAAGACACCACACGCTTGACCGTTTTGCCCAGTGAAGCAGGCCCCAACGATACTTTTTGTCCTGCTGCAGGACTAAAAACACTGACCAATTTCAGGCCGACATTAAACTATACCTGGAGTGGAAGGGGTATTGTATCGCCATCTTCCCCTAATTACGATCCTGTCTTTTTCTTTTCTTTGGGCAAACTCACATACATAGATACGCTTACCATTCGCAGCGGGCAATGCAGTGACCGAAAGTTTGTGCATTTAATTCCAACCAAAATCAACAAAAAGGATACCCAGTTTTTTTGTATTGAAACACCGGTTCGGATGTTAAATAACGCTTTGCTCGGCCTGAGTCCCGATGGTGGATTTTGGACCGGCCCTGGCATAACAGGTATTAATGGATTTAATGCAAGTCTTGCCGGATTCGGTAATCATAAGATTGTATACAATAAAAATGGATGTCGCGATACACTCAATGTATTCGTAAGACCAAAACCCATAGCACAAGGTGATACAGCCGTATGCAACACATCGGCTCCATTCAATTGCCGTGCAGGGGAAACCGGGGGCACCTTCAGCGGCAAAGGAATTATCAATGCCGCAGCTGGAAGATTCAATCCGGCTGTGGCTGGACCCGGTACGCATGTCATCACATTTAGAAACAAATGGGGATGTACTACTTCATTCAATATCCGGGTCGATGCGGCTCCTGCCCTTTGGTTTGTAAACCCGGTAACAGATTATTGCTATAAGAATGCAGCTTATCTTCTTACTGCCAACATTGCCGGAGGCGTTTATTCAGGAAAAGGGGTAAACACTGACAACTTTAATCCTTTTCTGGCAGGCAGTGGCAAACACACAATCACATACACCTTGATTTCCGGTGCATGCACAGCTTCAACCAACCTGGATGTGATGGTTTCTGACACACTTAAAGTAAAGGTAAATCCGCCTGCCGATACCATTTGCCCGGGCGAAATCGTTTGGCTCAGGGCCTCGGCTACCGGCGGTGATAAGTTTTCATATGTTTTCTCATGGAGCAACGGCCAAACCGGAAACGGAACCTTTGTAAGCCCGGCAAGTACAACTGTTTACAAGGTTACAGTAACTGATGCATGCAGTGAGCCGGCCACAGCAGATGTACCAATTTACAGGCATCCCAAACCCTATTTTTCAGTAAACACCTCTCCACCTGTTTGCTTTGGTCAGCGGGGCTGGATTAAACTAAAAATGAAAGATGGTGATCCTTACCGATTTACGTGGGATGTTAGCCCGGTTTATACAGGCGATTCGCTCAATGCCCCAAGCGGAAATCTCTACCGTGTAACAGCCGAGAACCTTAAAACAGGCTGTATTGTCGACACGAGCATTGAAATACCGGGATATAAAGCCATTACTGCCGCATTTATTGGCAGTATCCCCAACGGAGCCCGATGCCTCAGTCCTGTTTACCCAACACTGCGCATTTTCAATAACTGTATTGGAGCAATTGCAGGTACCTGGTATTGGGGCGATGGCACTTCAGAGCCTTTCGATCCGTCAGGAAGCCCCAAACACACTTACTCGGGCGAAAAAAACCGCTACAAAGTAAAATTGGTTGTACGAAATGCCGGCGGTTGCACAGATAGTTCTGAAGTGGAATTCTGTTACCGCGATACCGTTGTTTATTTCATACCCAATGCATTCACACCCAATAATGATGGCTTTAACGACAAACTTGAACCTGTTATAATTGGTGCCATAGAATTCGAGATGCTCATCTATAACCGCTGGGGTCAAATTGTGTTCAAGACTGAAAACCCTTCTCAATTTTGGGATGGAACTTTTAATGGGGTGCCTTGCCAGGAAGATGTTTATGCATACAGAATTAAATTCAAGGGCCGAAAAACACCAAACAGACAGGATAAAGGTGTCGTTTTACTGCTTAGACCGAAGAATTAGCGCTTCCTCATGCCTCTAACGGAAGGATTGAAAAAGACAATTTTTACCATATCCAAGATGGACTGTCCATCTGAAGAATACCTGATTCGGATGAGTTTAGATGATTTACCAAATATCCAATCTCTGGAATTTGATATCCCTAATCGCAAACTTACGGTTTACCATGACATTAAAGACAATATGATTCTTGAAAAACTTGTTACATTAAATCTGGGAACTACACTAACCGAAAGCATCAATATTCAATGTTTTAATGCCATAAACAATCAAGTTAAAAGTGAACGCAAATTGCTATGGAAGGTACTGGTCATCAACTTCTCGTTTTTCGGACTAGAATTGGTCACAGGCATTATTTCCGGATCTATGGGTCTTTTAGCGGATAGCTTAGACATGTTGGCCGATAGCATTGTTTACAGTTTGGCTTTATGGGCAACCGGTGGAAGCAACTTTACAAAAAAGAATGTAGCCCGTTGGTCAGGTTATTTCCAACTTACCTTAGCCTTACTGGGATTTACAGAAGCTGTTAAAAGATTTTGGGGCTACCAAAGCATACCTGATTACAAAATAATGATGACTGTTTCCACCTTTTCCTTGGTTGCAAACGTGCTATGCCTATATATGCTTCAAAAAAGTAAAAGTAAAGAGGCGCACATACGAGCTAGCATGATTTTTACATCCAGCGATGTGTTTGTTAATCTGGGGATAATTGCTGCGGGCTGCCTTGTATTGATTACCAATTCCACCTATCCGGATATTATCGTAGGAACCATTGTTTTTTTAATCGTTGGAAAAGGCGCTTTCAGCATCCTAAAACTTTCAAAATGATTAAACATAAGTTGTTTTCTCACCAGTCGGCGTAATTTCGCACCCCCATGAAGTATGCATCCGCCATCACCTACCAGATAATCGGATGTTTCCTGAAAAAGCAGTTGCTGGGCGGGCGGCTACTTGATGCTTTTAGTAGCCATAAAGATGCGGTGCTGCTGGAATTCAAAACTGAACAAAAGGGTATTTTTCAATTGCACATCCAGTTTATGGATGGTCATATATACTTTATAAATCCTGCTCAGCGACTGCTACCGGGGAAAAAAGCCATTTCACAGTTTAAAACCCTGCACAACTTGTCGGTTTTTGATATACAGGTGTTTGAAAATGAAAGGCTTATACTTGTTCATTTCGAGCAAAACAAAACACTATGGATTAAGGGTTTTGGTCGGCTCGGGAACATATTGCTGCAAGTCAATAACGAACCCTTTCCTGCATCCATGTTTCGCCTTTCCCTGAAATCGGACCATGAAATGAACCTGAATGCATTATTGGCAAATATTATTCCCGTAACATGTTCAGATATAGACAATATAAGCATTTTTTCTGACAATTCCAAATTGTCTACAGAGCCTGTAAAAGGCATGGAACACATAGGCGATGGCGCGGAAGGGCTATTTACCTATGCCGGCCGGTTTGTAAAATCCTGCAGAAGAGAACAATCAAGGCAGCAATGGTTAAACCACTGGACCAAACAAATCAGCATGCACAAAGCCCGGATTGCCAAACTTGAGGAACAACTCGTAGAAATTGAAGGCAGGCGCAGTTTTAAAGAACTGGGAGATATTTTGCTTGCCCATGCCCATCAGATTAAAAAAGGTATTGAAACGGCTCTGCTACACGATTTTTATACAGACAGACCCATTCGAATTAAACTGAATCCGGACATGGACGCGGCTGAAAATGCTGCCCGCTTTTACAGAAAGGCCAAAAACGAAGGACTTGAAAAATCGCACCTGAAGCTAAGCCTTGAAAAAACCAGGGCAGCAATGCTGAAAGCCGAGACTGAGCTGCAGTCTATCCTAAATACGAGCGGTAACGATAGAATAAAGCCGATTACAGCAACCCAATCCGAAAAACAAGCAGAAGGCAAACCCTACAAAACCCAAAACATTGAAGGATTTGAGGTATGGATTGGCAAAAGCGCTACAGACAATGATGCTATGCTTAAAAAGGCAGGCAAGCAGGATTTATGGCTACATGTTCGTGGCTTTGCAGGCTCCCATGTCATCATAAAACGGAAAGGTGCATTTTTTCCTGAAAACGTGATCAAGAAGGCAGCCGAACTTGCTGCAAAAAACAGTAAAGCCAAAACCCAGAAGATGGTCCCTGTCATTTACACAGAAAGAAGGTATGTAAGTAAACCCCGAAATGCCGCTCCCGGCGAAGTGGCTGTAATGAAGGAAAAAGTAATTGATATTTACTTAAATCTTTAAATAAGGTAAAATTTATTTAAATCTTGTCTTTCAAGTATTTAGCAGTGTAACTCTTTGGCTCTTTAACCAATTCTTCCGGAGGACCTGCAAAAAGCAACTCCCCCCCATTTTCTCCGGCTTCAGGACCTAAATCCAGCACCCAGTCCGCACATTTCACCACATCCAAGTTATGTTCAATACAAATGATCGTGTTGCCCTTTTCAATCAATGCATTGAAGCTATTCATCAACTTTTTAATATCATGAAAATGCAATCCGGTGGTAGGTTCGTCAAAAATAAAAACCGTACCGCCATCCTTGTGCGGATTTGCTTTGCTTAAGTAAAAAGCCAGCTTCACCCGCTGGGCCTCTCCTCCCGATAACGTATGACTACCCTGACCCAGGGTAATATATCCAAGTCCAACATCCTGAAGTGGTTTAAGGCGTTCATGAATAGGTTTTTCACCAGCAAAAAACGAAATTGCTTCATCTACCGTAAGCTGCAGAATTTCATGGATGTTTTTATCCTGATAGGTTACTTCCAGCACATCGTTTTTAAAACGCTTTCCACCACAGGCATCGCATGGCAATTTAATGTCAGCCATAAACTGCATTTCAATTACAGTTTCCCCTTCACCTTGGCAGGACTCACAACGCCCTCCATCCACATTAAAGGAAAAATGAGCAGGCTTAAAGCCTTTGAATTTACTTAGAGGCTGTGCAGCATAAAGTTCCCTTATTTCATCATATGCTTTCACATAGGTAACTGGATTGCTACGACTGCTTTTTCCTATGGGATTTTGATCAACCAGCTCTACAGCTTTAACAAGCTTTTTAGCCCCTTCCAGTGCTTTATGCCTGCCGGTTTTGGTGCTTATGTACTGACCAATTTCCTTGCTGAGAGCCGGATAAAGGATTTGTTTAACAAGACTGGTCTTGCCACTGCCACTCACTCCGGTAACAGCCGTAAAAACCTCCAGCGGAAATTCTACATCCACCTCTTTTAGGTTATTGGCTTCTGCCCCAATAAGTTTAATACTGTGTTTCCAAATTCTTCGGTTTTTGGGAACTTCGATTGACTCCCTTCCTGAAAGATACTTGCCGGTCAGGCTGTTTTCGTCCTCAAGCAGCGCCTGATAGTTTCCACTAAACATCACTTCACCACCAAGCGACCCCGCAAAAGGACCCATATCAATTACTTGGTCTGCAGATTTCATAACCTCTTCGTCGTGTTCAACCACAATGACCGTATTCCCCTCCTGCTGAAGCAATCTCAAAACCTCTATGAGGCGTTCGGTATCACGGCTATGAAGCCCTATACTAGGCTCATCCAGAATATACATACTACCGGTAAGGTTACTGCCCAGGCTGGTGGCCAAATTGATACGCTGACTCTCGCCCCCGCTCAGTGTGTTGCTCAATCTATTCAGGCTCAAATAACCCAAGCCCACATTCTTTAAAAAAGACAGCCTTGAAACCACCTCATTTAGAATACGTCGGGCTATATCAGTTTGTGTTTCATCGTATTTAGCCGATGTGAAGTAAACATAGGCATCATCCACTGACATCAACAAAATTTCCTGCAAATTGATTTTTTCGGGCACGCTTTCACCTGGATTAACAGCCCTAAGTTTTACATAACCGGCCTCTTTGCGAAGACGGGTTCCCTGGCACTCCGGGCATTGGGTTTTTCCACGGTAACGCGCTGATAACACCCTGTATTGAATCTTGTATGACTTTTCTTCAACATAACGGAAGAAATCATTGATACCGGGTAAGGTTTTGGTACCTTCCCAAAGCAGCTTACGCTGTTCTTTGCTCAGTTCTTTATATGGCTTATGAATAGGAAAATCAGCCGACACAGCCAAACGGATAAAATCTTCCCGCCAGGCTCCCATGGTTTCACCTTTCCAGGGCGCAACACAACCTTCATAAACACTCAGGGACTTGTCGGGGATTACCAGATCCTCATCAATTCCCAGCACGCTGCCAAAACCTTCGCATTTGCGGCAGGCACCATACGGATTATTGAAACTTAGAAAATCACGGGTGGGAACCTCGAATGTAATCCCGTCTCGCTCAAATCGGTTGCTGAACTCCTGCAGACGTCCATCATCAAGCCTAATAGCACAAGCACCCTGACCTTCACAAAACGCTGTTTCAATAGCATCTGTAAGGCGGCTTATAAACTCATCATCCTTCAAATCAACCGACAAACGGTCAAGTACAAGAAAATTATCGCCCACCTCACCATGTCCTTTTTCTAGAAGGTCTTCAATTTTTTGAATGCGGTCATTTACCAACACCCTGCTAAAACCATTTTGCCGCAGCAATTCAAGTTTATCCTTCTGAAGTTTTTTATCGTTTAAAGGCGATAAAATTATTACTGAAGAATCCTCAGGAAGCTCTATGATAAATTTTACAACATCGTTTATATCGTCTCGTTTTACCTCCATACCACTAACCGGAGAAAAAGTATGACCGATTCTACTGAAAAGAAGCTTCAGATAATCATAGATTTCAGTGGAGGTAGCTACAGTACTTCTGGGATTGCGGGTATTTACTTTTTGTTCAATTGCAATAGCCGGGCACAAACCCAGAATATAATCCACCTCGGGCTTTTTCATTCTGCCCATAAACTGCCTTGCGTAGCTGCTCAGGCTTTCCACATAACGTCGCTGCCCTTCGGCAAACAATGTATCAAAAACAAGACTGCTCTTCCCTGAACCGGAAACACCTGTAACAACCGTAAAACTGTTGTGCTGAAAGGTAGCATCCACACCTCGGAGGTTATGCTGTCGGGCATTTTTAAGATATATAGCAGGTTGTTTTGACACGGATGAGCATTAAAAATGCAAAGTTCGCTCATTTTAACCCTCTGGGGGCAGATAAACACAAAATTCTGTAAAAAATCAGCGGATGGTATCTCTGGAGATACTACTACCCGCCCAAATACCTACCCCATTGCGAATGTTGGAAAAAACGGGCGTTGCTTCTCCAAACACGCCGGCCCCTGCCTTATAGTTTTTTATACTTTCAAAATACTTGAAATAAGGGCTGTTCAGACTTTCTGTTACCACAAGATACTTCGGAGTTCCCAGTGCATAGCCAAAAGGAGTAATGAACTCCATACTTTTTTGTTGTCCGTTAAAGCTCCTGTCCGAAAACACCCATGAACCATCATCACTAACGATGGCTTCGTTCTCAATAGCTGCATCCCGAGTTACAGGTTGCAATGTATTCCATGTAGCCGTTATATCATCGTAATAAAACAATGAAATTCGATAATAATTATCTTGCGAGCCTTTGTCATTCAGAAATACACTTAGGGTTCCTGTAGGAAAACCAGAGGAATCAAGATCTGTGGAATCTTTCCACAACGAAGGTGTTTTGGTTGCTTTTTCCGGCATAATCATTTCGGCAAACACCTCATCAAATCCAGGCGCCTTTACACTCACACTGTAGTATTTACCGGCAACAGCCCTGAAAACAGGATTTTCATACTTATCGGTTCCAATATTGTATGAGAAACCTACAGCATTTCCGTTCTCATCACGCACCACAACTACGGCGTTATTAACAAACTCAACGGCACCTGTACTTCCCAGCGGAATGGTTTTACTGACCTGTATCTGAATTTTATCCTGGTCATTGATAAGGCTATTGACTACAAGGCGGGTACGTCCGCCTACTCCGCTCAGATCTAGCTTGGTTTCGCAGGACATAAGCCCCAAAACCACCAATCCTAAAAAGGTTAATTTTTTCATTGTTTAAAATACGACTCTGTAAAATCCGGAAGGGATGAATGGAAAATAAGAAATGCCAAATGCCTGAACAGCCTGTCCTGCGGGCTGATCTACGCGAACCAGAAGGGGGTTATTGCGTGAAGCAATATTATACACGTTTATTCCATAATAGGAATTGAAAGGCCTGCGCAGCTGTGGCTTTATTTTTTTGGTAAATCCAAAATCAAAGCGGCTGTAGAAAGGCATCCGGTAATTGTTTTTTGCAGTGTAATCAAGCACCATCATGCCGTCTGCAGACAAATATTGTCCGGTGGGCACAGTCACTGCATTGCCTGTCATCCATACGCCCCCAAACTGAATGGTCCAGTGCTTGTGAAGTGCAAACACGCCCTGAAAAGAGATTTTATGCCTGCGGTCCCAGCGAAAGGGATAAGGATCTCCGAAATTAATGTCGGCAATAACGCGATCGCTGCGCGAAAGGGTATAACCTGCCATACCATTAAGTCTGCCGATTTTCTTCATTACCAGAAACTCTATACCATAGGCACGTCCTTTACCCTGGGCAAGCATTCTCTCCCAGTAGCTTGGCTCGTAATCGTTTTCATCCTGTCCGGTGAGATCAGTAATACCATCAAAAGATTTCAGGTACATTTCCATGCTGAATTCCAGGCCTTTCTTCCAAGGCTGATAGAATCCTCCTGTAATCTGCATGGTGCGCTGCGGCCTAATAACACCACCGGTAGGAAACCAAATATCACCGGGCAGATTTGCATTGACACTGCTAAGCCTGTGAACTCCCTGATTCGCAACGCTGAATCCAAGTTTTAGTGCTTTTTGACCCTGAAGAATTTGACTTACAAGAATCCGTGGCTCTGGCCTTACCCAGGTTTTTCCGCTGCCAAAAAACGACCAAATGCGAGCCCCAAGATTCACTTTCAAACCGCCACCCAGGTTGTTTTCATATTCACCATAAATACTTGCTTCTGGAGAAAAGCTTTTATTATCAAGACCAAAGGTGGTATCGAGCCCGGATGTTCCGGAACCATTCAATGCCAGGTATAAGGTAGATGGATTAAATGAATGTAAAACCCACTCACCGCCATATCTCAGATGCGTATTGGTCTTTAGCCTGTATTCCATATTGGCCTTTCCGATAAAATTGGTGATGGCATTTGCATTTTCTGTCTTGATACTAAAAGAGGAAAAAGAGGTATCAGATTTTATGCTTCCGCCAATCTCAAATGGTACACGGAAGGTTGCACGTGTCATGCCAAGCATAAAGTTACCGTAGTGGCGGTTATTAATCTTCTTGGCCCAGTTCACACCAAACAGATTGTTTTGCCAGTTAAATCCCAGCTTTAAATTAAAATTAACTTGCCTATTCAACGAATCAACGCTGTTATTTGTTACGGAACTGCTTAGTTTATCCCTGCCACTGTATGCAAAAAAGCTGAGCTTGTTGGATTCATTGATTCTCCAGGTAACCTTTCCGTTCAAATCGTACAAACCATAGTACACAAAAGCATCCCCTTCTTTTGGAAGCAGCATATCAAGCCAAGAGCGTCTGAGACCAAAACTACCTGTAACTGAGCCACTGCGGTTCAGTGGACCATTTGCAGCTAGATTAAAAAGAAGCAGATCCTGGCTGTATGAACCGGTCCATTTCTTTGTACTTCCTTCTGACATACCCACATCCAGCACCGCTCCTGCTCTGCCACCATAGCGAGCTGGTGCAACTCCCCTGTAAAAATCTGTGCTTCCCAGCAATTCGGGATTGTAAGAGCTTAAAAATCCAAAAATATGTCCATTGCCGTAAATAGGCAGCCCATCCATCATCATTAGGTTTTGATCGCTGTTACCTCCGCGCACATACATGCCGCTGAGTCCTTCAATTCCGCCGGAAACTCCGGGCAGGAACTGAAGCAGCTTCACCGGATCTGGAATGCTAAGCAGAGAGTTCATCTGAAGAGATTGCTTGCGCGTTGGGCTCACGTGACCACTGCGTATATCAAATATCGCATGGTATTTGTTCCATGAAGTATCGTTTTGATTTGCAGCAAGTGGTGTAAGCTGTATGTTAAATGCAGTTGATGAATAAACATCTTCAACCATCCGCACAGCATTATAGCCAGCGGCGGCAAATATCAACACGTGCCTGCCTCTCCCCACACCCATATTATAATAGCCATCACGATTGCTGTAGGTATATTGCAAGTCGCTGCTATCAATAACTAGGGCATTCTCTATGCGCTCTCCGGTTTCCTTGTCCTCAATCCAGCCAAATATGCCTGGAACATTTTGTTGTGCATACATTGACTGGAAGATTAACAAGGCCAATGAAGCGAAAATCCATTTAAGGTTCATAATACAAGATTACAAAGTTACTAATTATTAATGATAGTCTTGTGTAAACTCAACTCCGCAGGCCTTTGCATTATAGCCTTTGTGCGGTATTTGGGGTTTTTCTATGCGAATATGGATTTTCTCAATACCTGCGGTTGAATCTTTGTGTATAGCCACGGCTAGATCAGTAGCCAGGGTTTCAAGCAGCTGCCTCTCGGCACTTGCAACCCTATTTACCAAATCAACCAGCCGTGTATAATCGAGGGTATGGTAAATATGATCCATGTCAGGAGCCCGACGAAGTTTTACACGAACACTGATTAACAGCTTCACCCCTGATTTCCTCTCGAATTCATGCACCCCAACAGGGCTATGAACTTCCTGACTGTCTAAAAAAACAACAAACATATTAGCAATGTAGTTAAGTATTGGTGTACAAAAAAACGGAACAATGTACCTTTGCAAACAAATAAACGAAATGCAGGCACAAAATCTCGACGAACTGTATGCCTCTAACAGAGGAAAAGACAACTACCAGGCACCCGACTTTATTGGTGTGGATGATTTACTAAGTGAAGAACAGAAGCTGATTCGTGCTTCGGTACGAGACTGGGTAAAAAAGGATCTTTCACCTATTATTGAGTATTATGCACAACGTGCCGAATTTCCACATCACATTATCCCGGGTCTGGCTGGTGTAGGTGCGTTTGGACCTCAATTGCCTGCAGAATATGGTTGCGGCGGAATGGATTACACCACATATGGCATTATCATGATGGAGCTGGAACGCTGCGACAGCGGTGTAAGAAGTACAGCCAGTGTTCAGGGAAGTCTGGTGATGTACCCAATCTACAAATTTGGAAGTGAAGAACAGAAACGCAAATACCTTCCCAAGCTTGCCTCTGGAGAAATGATGGGCTGTTTCGGACTAACAGAACCGGATCATGGAAGCAATCCCGGTGGCATGACCACAAATTTTAGAGACGCTGGCGATCATGTTATTCTTAACGGTGCCAAAATGTGGATTTCCAATGCGCCGTTTGCTGATGTAGCCGTTGTGTGGGCGAAAAACGAAGAAGGAAAGATTCATGGACTGATTGTAGAACGTGGCATGGAAGGTTTCACCACTCCCGAAACCCATAACAAATGGAGTTTAAGGGCAAGTGCTACAGGCGAACTTGTGTTTAACGACGTAAAGGTTCCCAAAGAAAATATTTTACCCGGAGTAACCGGACTTAAGGGCCCCCTTACCTGCCTGAACAGTGCACGTTACGGTATCAGCTGGGGTGCCCTAGGAGCTGCCATGGATTGCTACGATACTGCATTGCGATACAGCAAGCAAAGACAGCAATTTGGCCGTCCAATCGCCGGATTTCAGCTTCAGCAGAAGAAACTGGCCGAAATGGTTACAGAAATCACCAAGGCTCAATTGCTTGTGTGGCGTCTCGGACAACTCATGGATGCCGGGAAAGCTACACCTGCGCAAATTTCAATGGCTAAAAGAAACAACGTGGAAATAGCCCTAAACATTGCAAGAGAAGCCCGCCAGATGCTGGGTGGCATGGGAATTACCGGAGAATATCCCATCATGCGACACATGGCCAACCTGGAGAGCGTAGTAACCTATGAAGGCACCCACGACATCCATCTGTTGATACTGGGCCACGAAATCACCGGCGAAAACGCATTTACCTGATAACAAAGATTTGCGGGTTTGCTTGCCATATCGCTGTATTGGATTTATTGCGGTTCTGCTGGCTACCGAGGCATTGGCCTATACCAACAAACCTGTTCTGGTGAATTTAAACATCAACAGGCAGAGCGATTCCATGGGGTTCAATTTGGTTTATGAACTGCAAAATCATTGTTACAAACACATCCTTGGAGGTTCGCTCAAATTGTGGGATTCTCCACAGAAAAACATACGCATCACTCCGACTGCGCTTCAGGCGATAGAGCAGTCGTCCGAAACACGCTTCAATAAAACTGCCAATGTCTTTTTACATGAATTCTGGAGCAGTGGCAGCAGTAAAACCACTTTCACCATTACCGGCATATCATTTATTAATGATGGCCCAAAGGGAAAAGTAAGCTATGGATTTATTGACCTGCAGGAAAGTTGGAATGTATTGTCAGGAATAATGCTTGAATGTAATGTTAACGGACCGGCACGCATTAAACTGACAGACGCACTCTACAGCAGAAATTACAACTTTAATGTGGTTCAGTTTGGTAAGCAAACCTTTAACCAAAAGCCAGAAAATGCTATAAAAATCCGCGACAAAGCGTTCTACGGAAAGCGCGAAATTGAAGGCTTGTTTATCATACCGCAAACCAAGGATGTATATTACAAAATCGTATCCCACACGGAAGATGCAGATGATCCGGGATCCATGATTATGGGTAATTTACAGCGATTTCTCAATGACAACAAGGATGTTCTGTTCAACATGGGAGCTGACAAATATTACGACTACAAAACGTTGAAATCGGATATTATTGTCACCGGAGTTGAATTTCATGAAGTATGGAAACAACAACCGAGAGGAATTGAATACGAAGTAAAGAACATTACTATCTACATTAACAATAAACCCCTAAATACAGTAACTGCTGATGTGGTTTACAGCTGGGGATTACTTTATCGTTTTAAAACAATAGAAGACCTTGTTCAGGAAAAATCCTACGACCTGGTACTTACCCGAATTAACAGCACCCAAATACCTGAATGGGATTCACAGAAATACCTGAAGGCACTGAATGTTTACAACTGGTCTCAGGTGAGCAGATACGTTCAATTTTATTAAAACAGCAACAAACATGTACAAAATCAAATTTGGAACAGACGGCTGGCGAGAAATCATTGCCGATCATTTTACCACTGCAAACGTTCGAAAAGTTGCCATGGCAACCGCAAAATGGCTGAAAAATCAATCCGATAAGCCCGTTTGTGTTGTAGGACATGATTGCAGGTTTGGTGGCGAAATGTTCGCCGAAGAGACCGCTCGCGTTCTTGCCTCACAGGGAATAACCGTTCATCTGGCAAAAGGCTTCGTGAGCACACCCATGGTGAGCCTTGGAGCAAAACATATCAATGCACATGCCGGAATCATTATTACAGCAAGTCATAACCCTCATACCTATAATGGATTCAAAATCAAAGCAGGCTACGGCGGACCGGCAACCCAGTCTGTGATCGATGAAGTTGAAAGCCTCATTGGCGACAGGGAGATTTCGCCTGCTCTTCCTTTAAAGCATTATGAAAAAATGGGCGAAATTGTGTGGATTGACCTGGAAAACCTGTATCTCGATCATGTGAAGAAGCATTTTGACATGGAAGCCTTGCTGTCTGTTTCTTCAGGACTGGTTTACGATGCCATGTATGGAGCAGGTCAAAACGTGATTAAAAAGTTGTTACCGTCTGCTACCCTGCTGCACGCTACACACAACCCCGGATTTGAGGGCCGTGCACCGGAGCCGATTCAGAAAAATCTACCCGAAATTTCGGAAATGATTGCCGCAAACGACAAGTTTTTTTGCGGTCTGGCTACCGATGGCGACGCCGACAGAATAGGTTTTTTTGATGAAAAAGGTCGGTTTGTGGACAGCCATCACCTTATCCTGTTGCTGATCAATTACCTCACGGATTACAAAGGTTTTACAGGAAAAGTAGTTAAGAGTTTCAGTGTAAGCGACAAAGTTGAGCAATTGTGTAAACGAAAAGGACTGGAGAGCATTACAACAAAAATTGGATTCAAATACATTTGTGAGTATATGGTCACCGATAATGTGCTGATAGGCGCCGAAGAAAGCGGTGGCATAGCAATCAAAGGTCATATACCCGAAAGAGACGGCATTTGGATGGGGCTTGTCTTGTTAGAATATATGGCTAAAACCGGCAAAAGCATTTCAGCGCTCATCTCAGATATTTATGCCAGCGTAGGTTCTTTTGCAGTAGAGCGCTACGATTTGCATTTGGATCATGAGACCAAAGAGAATATTGTGAACCAGTGCAAAGCAGGCGATTATGCGACTTTTGGAAGCTACATTGTTCAATCCATAGAAGACACCGATGGGTTCAAGTTTCGGTTGGGTGACGCAGGATGGGTTATGATACGTCCAAGCGGCACTGAACCCGTACTGAGGGTTTATGCAGAATCAATGAACTCAGCAGCCGCATTTTCCATACTTGATGCGGTAAAAAACGCCATTTTAAATTGATTGAATTTAAAATTTAAGTATATAAAATTCAATATTTTATTGACAATAGCTTCAATAAATTATTCATACTCTGGCGACTCTGCCGTCATCAAAAATCATTTACCCCAAGAAACGTGGATTGGACTTTCTTGTCTAACAGTAGGCACGCACCTTGCACTGTATCAAACATGGTATAAAAACGAACAGCAAAGCAAGTTTCACTGGATTAACGACAACCAAAACTGGCTGCAAATGGACAAAGCCGGTCATGTTTTTGGCGCGTATTTCTCTGCCACGGCGGCATCTGCCGCTTTCAGACATGCGGGTTATAACAGACGCAAAAGTGCATTGCTGGGTATGGGTTTCAGCCTCGCATTTCAAATGCCCATTGAGTATTTCGATGGCAAAAGCAAGACCTGGGGCGCTAGCAGTGGTGATATGCTTGCAAATACTGTTGGCACAACGGTAGCAGGTCTGCAAAACTGGTTTTGGGGTGTTCCCCGAATCCCAATCAGGGTTACCTTTCATCGTTCCCCTTTCGCAAGCCAAAGGCCAGGCATGCTTGGGAGCAACGTACCCGAGAAAATGCTTAAAGACTATAATGGCCAAACATACTGGATCGACCTGAACCCGGAAAGAATGCAAATCAGACCGGGCTTCTGGCCCCGCTGGCTGGGATTAAACATTGGCTACGGCGCAGAAGGAATGTTGGGTGGCAATGACAATATATGGACCGACCCGGATGGAAAAACCATGAATTACAGCCACATCAGCCGCTACAGACAATACTATATCGGACCAAGCATCTCCTTTGGCTATCTTAAAAACCACCCTAAAAAAGCGATAAGAATTATAGCGCATATTACCGATAAAATACGATTACCACTACCTGTAATTGAATTAAACGGAAAAAGCACAATGGATATTCACCCACTCTACTGGTGATTACTTGCCTGCTATTGCCTATCATTGCAATCCGATGAATGAGCCAGTACAAATAGATGTGGAAAAGGTCTTTAGAGACAAAAGCCCGCGTCTGGCCCGACTTATTCCTGGTTTTATTTTCCGGTGGATAAAAAAAACGCTGCATGAATCAGAAATAAACGGCTTTCTTCGCGCAGAATCATCTACCACCGGTGTTGCTTTTGCTTGCAATATTCTCAATGCTTTTGGCGTGCATCACGAAAGTGACGGACATGAGCATCTGCCGGCAGAGGGCGGTGCCATAGTAGCAGCAAATCATCCTCTGGGAGGCATGGACGGCATGATTATGCTTTGTCAGGCTGCCCGTTCTCGACAGGATATAAGTTTTATAGTAAACGACATTCTTTTGAACTTCCCTCAGTTTAATGATGTATTTATTGGTGTGAACAAAACCGGCACAAAAGGCCGTGAGCAGTTAAAAAAAGTAGAAGACGTTTACGCCTCCGACAGGCTGGTGCTGATTTTTCCGGCAGGTCTGTGTTCCAGACGAAACAAAGGAGTGGTCAAAGATCTTGAATGGAACAAAGCATTCATCAGCAGGGCTGTAAAATACCAAAAGCCGGTAATTCCCACACATATTACAGGCCAAAACTCAAACTGGTTCTATAATCTGGCCAATTTTCGCAAGAGATTGGGGCTTAAAGCAAATCTGGAAATGTTTTACCTTGCAGATGAAATGTTTAAGCAAAAGAGTAAAAAAATACATGTTCGCTTTGGCAAACCTATTCCGCATACTGTGTTCGACCACCGCTACAGCCAGCACCAGTGGGCTCAGTTGCTGAAAGAATATGTATATACACTTCGGCACAATCCAACGGATTTTGAAACCTTTATTGCCAACAACCCATAGCCTTTTGGTGTTTCTTTCTTAAACTTGCAAATAATATGATTCCAATCATACAAAAAGTGCCCCTTGAGAGTTTACTCGAAGAATTGACTGAGGACATTTTTGTCAGACCTACCAACAATATTGGCAATCATATTTACATTTTCGACGGAAACCTTAAACCGTCTTTGATGCAGGAAGTTGGCCGTCTTCGGGAATGGAGCTTTAGAGAAGCAGGCGGTGGAAGCGGCAAACCCACAGATATTGACGAATTTGACCTGGGTGAAAAGCCCTACAAACAGCTCATTGTATGGAACCCTGAGGACAAAGAAATTGTAGGTGGTTACAGATTTCAGCTTTGTGATGATGCCCGCAGAAATGATGGCAGCTTTCACCTGAGTACAACTGAAATATTCGAATTCAGCCACGCGCTTAAAGAGCAGTATTTCCCTTACACCATTGAGCTGGGCAGAAGTTTTGTTCAGCCGCAATACCAGCCCAGCGCAGAAAACCGCAAAGGATTGTTTTCGCTGGATAACTTATGGGATGGCCTGGGTGCACTGGTTGTCATTTATCCCCACATTCGTTATTTTTTTGGCAAGGTTACCATGTACACCCATTTTAATCGCAACGCCCGCGATTTAATTCTGTGTTTCATGCACCATTATTTCCCTGATAAAGAAAATCTGGTAAAGGTACCAAGCCCGGTTGTGAGCGAAACAGATTGTACTGATTTTCTTGCGGAGCTGGCAAACTTGCCCTACAAAGACGGCCACCGACTCTTAAACCAAAAAGTAAGAGAGCTCGGCGAGAATATTCCGCCGCTATTCAATTCATACATGAATCTTAGCCCAAGCATGCGTACTTTTGGCACTGCCATCAACCATCATTTTGGCGATGTAGAGGAAACCGGCATTATGGTAAATATTGAAGATATTTATCCGTCTAAAAAAGACAGACACATCAAATCATACCTCGATTACATTTCCGGTGCTATGGATGCCGGACAATAATCTGCCCAGTCTGCAGATAATCAGGATTTTGAAGCCGATACACATAAACACCATTGCTAATTTCTGAAATATCCACTGTCAAATTTATATTGCCGGCGGTGGAGTTTGTTGCATGAATCACTCTCCTTCCCTGCATGTCAAAAATCTCCAGTTTCAAAGATTCTGAATCCCCTGTCAAACGATTAACATTCAAAATCTTGCCGGCAGGATTAGGATATAAAACAAACTGCTTGTCATTACTGCCTGTATGCCTGGTATGGTTCATGCTTAAAGCCATTTTTACTGCATCCAGCGCATTGATACGGCCGTAGCCAAAGTTGTTGTTGCTGTCATTACCTGTAAGGTTGTCACGAATAGCTGTTGAACGAAGAATCTGGCGCACGTCATTCAGATTGAGTCCCGGGTTGGCTTCAAGCATCAACGCCACGATGCCGGCAACGTGCGGTGCTGCCATACTTGTTCCGCTAAACATGGTCCAATATTGGGTTTCTCCGTTAAACTGACTTTGATATAAAGTACTTTCTGACATCCATGGGGCAAATTGCTTGTTGTTTACAGCAGAAGCCACCAGCTGCCCGGGTGCGCTAATATCGGGCTTCATTCGGCCATCGGGTGTAGGTCCCCGGCTGCTGAAACCTGAAATTTCACCAACCCGTAGCCAGTTTTGGGCGCGATACGTTCCTGAAAAGTCTATCCAATTGTTTCGATTCACGTAAGACCCCACCGACAATGTTTGTTTTCCGGTGCCGCCATTTTCACTCATGCTGCCGGCTGAAGTTCCGTTTAGATATTTGCCGGAATAATCATTCCCTCTTACCCTGTCAAGGAATGAACCACTGGTCCACCGATAAACCTGACCGCTGTTCCAGCCGTGTACAGTGCCCTTTCCAGTAATACCGATTCTGATGCGGCATTTGGCTGCATTGGAGGAAGTAATCATCGCCAAAATATTGGGTTTTTGGTTATTTACATAGCTTTTCTGACACGAAAAGACATATTCAAGGGTGTCAACCCCCTTTACAATCTTTTTTCTCACCAGAGCGCCTCCGGAGGCATAAACAAAAGGTTCTTGAATAACCAGATTACCCAAGGTGTCAAACAAGGCTATGTTCAGTCCCAGATCTTCTCCGGGTGCACCCCAAAAATCGCAGTAAACACTCTCATTGCGGTATTCTCTGCGGTTTCTGTCTACCACAAAAGTGTAAGCTGTATCACCCTTCAGTGTGGTACTAACATGCATTTGATTTCCTGCATCGTTGCCATTGGCGCCTACTATAATTTTCCCTTTGCCAGAAAACGATTCAACCGCTTTGTCAAACACAGAAGTTCCGTCATGTGGACCTGTATGCATTCCCCAGCTTAGGTTTGTCACCGCCGGCCTGTTCCTTGTTGCAGCGTAATCAAATATGTATTTGTAGGCATCGATGATTGTGGGATTGGCAACCACATAATCTCCCAGTGCACTTCCCTGTAGGGTATCATTGCTATACTTAATGGTTACAAATACCATATCAGACTCAGGCGCCATTCCCCGAAACTTTAACTGAGGTGTGGTAAATCCCGATCCGGATGATATACCTGCCACATGTGTACCATGTGTACCATCATCGTCTCTTGCCGATTGAATAGCCGATGGCAAAGAAAACTCGGTTCCGTATGTAAATCCTGCGGGGGACGCCCCACTGTTATTACTCTGATGCCAGAATTTTTTAACCCTGTAAACTGTTCCATCTGCATTGTAAAACGTGGGATGGTTGGTTTGAAAACCAATATCCACTATACCAACAATCACATTTTTACCTTTGAAAGAGGCGGGCAATCCATTATTAAGACCGTCATGCACCTGATTTACGCGACTATGCACCCTGGCTGTATCATTAAGCGGTCGCATAGAATTCAATGTTCCTGCTACATCGCAATAGACGATACAAGGATCTGAAATTAAAGTTTTAAAATAATGATAATCAATCTTTAAAAACTGAATATTTGAATAAACACTTCCGGTTTTATTGATAATGCATTCAGGCCTCTTCCATTGGATTGTAACCCAGTGCTTGCCATCCGAATCAGGAGGAAACAATTTGCCGGGGCCTTCATCCAAGAACAATGCTGCCATGGGCGAAAGCGCATCAGTCGACGGCCTTGAGATTTCATGCTGGGCAGAAACTCGGTGCCATACGAGTAGAAAAAGTAACAGTAAACCAATCTTATTGGGCATATCTGCAAATTTCGGATAAATGCCTCCTCTTTTTGTCGGTAAGTGCTGATTTTACATGACAGTTACAATTTATTTTTAAAATAAATCATCAATGCCAGTCCTTTTTTCACGTAATCGGGATCGTGGGTTTTGCTAACTCCGTTGGCTGGCATGGTTCTTCCTGTGTTGTGGAGATGAAAAGCATTTTTATAATCTCCCCTGCGCAGAAACTTTCCGTATGCTTCATTAATCCATTTCACGCCCCAGTAGATAGCATCTTCTTCCCGCAAATCTTTAATGTTGATATTGTAAAGTAAGCATTTGTACCCCATTAACTGAAAGGGCCCCCAGCTGGTTGCCAGATTTTGTAATGCTTCATCGCCGGCATTCTCCAAATCGGCGGTTTTCACATGTTCGTACTGTCTTCTAAGGCCTATTTTAACCAAGCGGAGCCTTGCATATACATGTTTCTCAAAACGCGATCCTGCCGGTTTTCTTCCTCCGGATTCAAGCATGCACAATGCTGCAAGGTATTCCGGTGCAATGTTAAATTCCTTGCCAAGTGCCTTGAATTCTTCGCCATAATTATCAATTACCGCCTGCTTTCCAAAATACTCGCCTACCGGACCATCGGCAAAACTTCGCCACCAGTAGCCCCGGAACAAAACCAGTGCAAGGCAGAACAAAACAATCACTGCAACCAGCATCAACCCAAGTCCTTTGTTTGTTCCGGATCCCACAGTTCAAAAATAGCAAAATTGCTTGTTACATTTGCAGCATGACAGACTTGTCCTGGCTTGAAAGAACACAACTCTTAATCGGAGAAGAACAGCTGATTAGGCTGAATAGCAGCCGTGTATTGATTGTTGGGCTCGGCGGAGTAGGCAGCTATGCTGCAGAATTTGTATGCAGGGCCGGCGTAGGAAACATTACCATAGTAGATGGCGATGTGGTAGATGTGACAAACAAGAACCGACAACTTCCTGCCTTGAGCAGTACGGTCGGAAAATCCAAAGCAGCAATCATGGCTGAAAGAATGATGGATATAAACCCGAATCTGCAATTAACGGTAATCGACACTTTTCAGCGGCCCGAAGACACCACTGCCATGATTAACCAAAATCGCTACGATTACGTAATGGACTGCATTGACAGTATTTCTCCCAAGATTTACCTGATTCGCAGCTGTGTTGAAAATAAGCAGAGATTTATCAGCAGCATGGGTGCCGGCGGCAAGACAGACGCTTCAGCCGTTACTGTGGGTGATGTAAGCGAATCATACAACTGTCCATTTGCCCGTTTGGTAAGAAAAAGACTGCACAGACAAGGAATTTACCGCGGTTTTAAAGTAGTTTACAACCATGGTCCGCTTTACCGTAACAGCCTAAAACTGACAGACGGATCCAATTTTAAAAAATCATTTTACGGAACCATTTCGTTTATGCCCGCCCTTTTTGGCTTGCGAATGGCTGCCGAAGTAATCAATGACCTGAGGGAAATTTAGAAATTGTCGTATATTCGCAATCGACATAATTGAAATAGATATGAGAAAAACAATCTTCCTTCTTTCTGTGAGCCTTTTTGTGTTTGCAGTAGCGTGTAAAGATGAGAAAAAAGAAGAACCCAATTACCCCAGCATTGAGGGCAAAACGGTAAGACAAATTCTGATGATGCAGGATTGGAAATTCAGTCAATGGGCTGACAGTGTAGAAAATGCAGAAGTTTGGCTGGACCAGATGGAACCCTGCATGAAAGATGATGTTTTCAGCTTCTACAGCACCACCAAATATAAGGTAATTGAAAACACCAACAATTGCTACCCCCCAAACCCATTCTACGAAGTGAGCTATTCCATGGCTACAGACAATTCAAACATTGTTACCTTCTTCGATAACGACGAATGGGAACTTGTTTCAAAGAGCAATGCCAAACTGATTTTCTGGAAAAGCTACAATTCCGGTTTGGAACAGCACTATCAAAAACTCGTTTTGACGAGAAATTAATTTCCGGTTAAAATCTTTTTGCCGGTAGCGGCAGGTAAGTTTTTCGGATCAATAGACAAAGCGGCGTTGTAATCTTGCATCGCCGCTTTTTTATTACCCATTTTTTCATAAGCAGTGCCGCGCATGGCGTAAACATTGGCATTTTTCTCATCCAACAATAAATAAGCATTACACAACTCCATGCATTTGGAAAATTGTGCCTGGGCAAGCGCTACGAAAGCCGTGTTGTACAAAGCAAGTTTATGCGCGGGGTTGATGAGACGAGCCTTGTCATACATGGCAACGGCCTTGTTGTATTCACCGCGATTTTGATAAAAGAACCCCTTACCGTAACAAGCTTCATCTGATGTTTCATTAATGGCAAGTGCCCTGTCATAGTATTGCAGAGCAAGATCATTATCGCGAAGCAAATACATGGACGCTATCTGCATTACGGCATCGTAATTTTGAGGATTGATCTGCAATACTTTCTCAAAATGCTGCATGGCCCTCAATGTATCTTTTTGTTCCTTGTAGCCCATTCCCTTGTAGAAGATTGCCTTGTCGGCATAATCAGGCTGTCTCTCAAGTTTTTCAAAGGCTTTGATGGCTTTTTTATATGATTGCCTGTATAGTAACAATTTCGCAAGCGCGAATTCAGCCTCATAAAAATCCTTTTTTAAGGCCGTGGCCTTCTCAAGATGGTGCATGGTTTTAATAGGGTTGGCAGAATCCTGCAAGAGGCATGTTTCACCCAGTCGAAAATGGTAGAGCGCATTGTTGCTGTCAAGCTTAACAGCCGTTTCAAAATCAAGAATGGCATCGTTCAGCTTTTTCTGGTAATAAAACGCATTCCCTCTTTTATAATATAAATCGGCATTAAACGGATCCTGGTTTATTTTAGCGGAAACATCACGTATGTCTTTGCTGAAGGCCGTGTCATTTTCAGAAATGTAGCGACCAGGTACCTCATGCTTGCATGAAACAAACAGCGCTAAAGCAAAGAATACTGAAATCATTCTAGATAACATGCTGCAAATTTAGGTTGAGTATGGGTAGCAATGAATCAGCCGGCTGTAATTATTCTGCAGTGTGATCAAGTCAGTAGAAAAGGAAAAACAATTCCACTGATACCAGGGTTTAGATTGCCCTTAAAATTGTGCCCGGGACGGGAATCGAACCCGTACTGCCATTGCTGACAACAGGATTTTAAGTCCTGCGCGTCTACCTATTCCGCCACCCGGGCAACGCGGATGCAAAGGTATGACAAACAAACCAAAAAGACAGAGCAGAATCTTGAACTGACACATATTTGTTGTTAAACATTAGGAAATCAACATCAATTTTTCGGCATTTATACCCCTCTTGATAGGTTTAAGCCAATAATAGTTAGTTTTGCAAAGCAATGGATCTGGTAGAAGCTAAACTTAACAATGGGGCTCAAAGACATCCGTGGGAACTGGCGCGGTTTGAAATAGTGTGTAAACTATCCGGCCAGCTTCTGCAGCATCTCAATGAAAACAAGGGATTTTTACTGGATGTTGGTTGCGGCGATACCTGGTTCATTGAGCAGCTTTCGGTAAAATATCCGGGAATTCAGGTAGTAGCAGTCGATATTCTCTTCACGGATGAAGACCTGCAATTTTTCAAAGAAAAATATGCAGGAAGCGCTATCAGCGTTTTCAAAACCATGGACGATGCCCAGGTTTTTCTTGGCGACAAAAAAGCCGGTGCTGTTTTGCTACTCGATGTAATTGAGCACATAGAAAATGACATTGAGTTCATGAAATGGCTTGGAAACTTTGCCTGCATTGGAAATGACACACAATTTGTCATCACAGTACCCGCATATCAGTGGCTATTTAGTGCACACGATGTTTTTCTGTATCACTACAGAAGGTATACCAACTCTTTACTGAGAGGGAATTTGGAAAAAGCCGGCTTCCTAAAACAAAAGATTGGCTATTTCTTCCTCTCATTATACCTTGCAAGAATTATGGTTTGGTGTAAAGAAAAAGCTTTGGGCAGAAAAACCGATGCAACCGGAGTAGGAGCATGGAAAGGTGGCCCCTTTATTACCGGAGTGGTAAAGAGTGTTTTGATGTCAGATTTCTATTGTAGTCAGTTGTTTCGTTTATTGGGAATCAAACTGCCTGGCTTAAGCAACTATATCATTTGCAAAAAATCTGCATAATAATACCCTGCTACAACGAAGAAAAGAGGCTGGATATTGTTGCCCTCAAAGCATATATGTCAGCAAATCCGGTCGTTTCTTTTTTAGGCGTAAATGACGGCAGCCGCGATGCTACCGCAGACATACTTAAGGCGCTGAATATCGAATTTGGTGACCAGTTTCAGTTTTTAAATCTTCCAAAGAATTCAGGGAAAGCAGAAGCGGTAAGGCAGGGAATGCTGGAAGCAGGCAGAAATAATCAGTTTGATTACATCGGTTACTGGGATGCAGACTTTTCAACCCCATTAAATGAAATAAACCATTTCATTGCTTTTTCAGGCGGACAATTGTCACATTCACTGATAATGGGCAGCAGAATTGCCCGGCTTGGAAGCCAAATAAGCAGAAAACCCCACCGCCATTATCTGGGACGCCTTTTTTCTACACTCACCAGCTACATGCTTGATTTGAAGGTTTATGATACGCAATGTGGTGCGAAACTGATTATACGTGAGGAGATTGATACACTGCTGGCTCAACCTTTTCTATCGAAATGGTTTTTTGACGTGGAAATTCTGGCACGCCTCATCCAAAGATACGGGAGGGAAAAAACCTACGAGATGGCAATCGAGATTCCCTTGATGGAATGGCATGAAATAGGCGGATCCAAACTCAAGTTACTGGATTTCGTCAAAGTCCCTCTTGAACTGCTAAAGATTAAAAGAAATTATAAAATCTGATTTTTGAGCTGATATAAGGCCAAACCCCACGGGGATTTGTTATTTTTGCCTTTCACGCATGAATAAAAAAGCTCAGAATCCAACACCCAAAACGGCAAGCATAGCTTATCCGGTCCTTCCCTTTTACGGCAAACATGCCGGTGAAAACCATACGGCATCATTTAGTGAAAGAGCTAACCAATTTTTATCGGAAAAAACCGATGATACTAATATCATCATAACATTTACTACAACTAACGCTCCCGGCTTGGCCGACTTTAATGCTAAACTGGAATTTGAAAACGATGCATACGACGCACATATAGCCATTCCGGTAAAGTATAAAAATACCCTTTCATCTTGGACTACCGGTATCCGTGAGCAAGAGATGCAAACACCCTTCATCTGCATCAGCCGTGAGACATTGCAAACACTCTGCAAATCGGGCTTGAATATCAATAAAAAGTACGATTTGCTATTCGGGCTCAGAAAATCTGCCCGTGACTGGAATTTCATAGAAAGCGGCGTTTCTGACAAAATAGAATCTGTCCCTACCTGGAAGAACCGGATTACCGCAGCTGCCGGATACCTTAACCCGCTGAACTTCAAGAAAAATCCATCACGGCATTTGTTTACAGCCTTATCATTAATTGTATTGATTGTTATTACCTCACTTAGCAAAGATGCGGGTATCAGCGGAGATGAATTCATACAGTACAATTGGGCCGACACCGCGATTATACCCTATTTTACAGAAGATAAAGAAGATGCACTATACGACAAAAGCGAGCTCCACATGGAAAACTATGGCAGCAGCTTCGATACGTTTACTGCCATGCTGGTAAGAATTACAGGAACAGACGAAATTTATCAGTTAAGGCATTTCTGGAATGCAGTGATGGGCTTTTTATGCATTTTGTTTGGCGGGCTTATGGTACGCTACCTTACAAAGAGCTGGGTATGGGGGTGTATAGGCATGGTTCTGCTATTCTTCACGCCACGCTTACTGGGTGATTCACTGAACAATCCCAAAGATATACCCTTTGCCGCAGGATATATTATTGGTCTATATTATGCCATGTTATACTATGGTAAAAACGGAGGAAGAATCGGACAGGCTGTGGGTATTGTTATCGGTACAGGACTAGCCATCAGTATTCGTGTGGGTGGATTTGTGCTGATTCCAACCATTGCGCTGTTTGCGGGTCTTCGATACATAGAAAACATCGGATTTACGAATTTCTTAAAGTTTCGCTGGAAAGGCATCATTCCCTACATCCTTTCATTTGCACTTATCGGTTTTGGTTCTTTTTTGGTAGGTATTGCCGCCTGGCCCTATGGCTTGGATGATCCGTTCACCAATCCTTTCAAGGCACTGGACGCTTTTACCAAATTTCCTGTTACGCTGAGACAATTGTTTGAAGGAAAGCTAACGGACAGCAGCATGTTACCACCCTATTATATGGTTAAATACTTATTCATAACCATACCCTTGATTTCATTGCTGGGATTGCTGCTTTATTTCATTTTTGGATTGTTTAACAGAAAAAACTACAGCCATGCACTCATGATTGTATTTTTTGCTGCTGCTTTTCCGGTTTTTTATATTTGGTATCAAAAATCCAATGTTTACGGGGGAATGCGCCAGATTATGTTCGTGGTTCCCTGCATTGTTGTTTCTGCCACGGCTGGTTTTGCCATGTTGGAAAAAATATTTTACCGGGTTCAAATCCTGAAATGGGTTCTTCCGGCCCTGGTGCTGGCAGGGAGTATCCCACCTGCAATCCACACCTTTAAAAACCATCCCCTCCAATATATTTACTTTAATGAAACTGTAGGCGGCACCAAAGGTGCGTATGGTGAATATGAAATGGATTATTACCTGGCTTCACTCAGGCAAAGTACTGAATGGTTTCTTGAAAATGTTGCCCGCAAAAACCCTGATAAAAAGTTTACTGTGCTATCCTATGGCATGAACCATGTAAAGTATTACTGCAGAAACGATAAAAATGTCCACGTTGGTTTTACCCGGGCCGATGAGCGAAGCAGCATGAACTGGGATTATGCCATTTTTTATAATGGCTTTACCGATAAATCCAGGCTTACAAATGGCGCCTATCCACCGGTAGGTACTGTCTACACGCCTATGGTAGATGGAAAACCAATGGGATGGGTGGTAAAAAGACCATCATTTGAAGATTTGGAAGGGTATAAAGCGCTTGAAAAGGAAAAGAATTACACGCTAGCGCTTCAAAAATTCAAATCATACCTTGCTATTGATTCTAAAAACTCTGAGGTTTACCTTTATTTGGCCAATACCTATGCAAGCCTGAACAACCTTGATTCAGCCATCTGGGCTGCAGAGAAATCGCTGGGCATTTATCCCGAGTATAACAGAGCCCTGATGACCCTCAACTCATTCTATGCCGGAAAAGCTCAATGGGCGAAGGCTGTTGAAACAATGGAGCGTTACACAAAAACGCGCCCCATTGACCCCGACGGCTGGTGGATTCTTGCGCAGATGCAATTCAATAACCGAGAGTATAAAGCAGCTGAAACAAGCTTGAGAAAAACCATTTCAATTGAAGCACGCAATCCGGATTATTATCAAATTGGTGTTAATATTTATCAGGCGCTCCGCGACAACTCCAATGCTTCATTATACTATGCTGCTTCAAAAGCAGGATCATCCAATCCCAAGGAACAACAAGACGGTGTTTCTGCGATACAAAGCATCTACCTGGATATAACCGGTGAAGAGCTGAATCTGGGAGGAAACGAAGACGAAGAAGAATAAACCGATTTTAGACCAGCAAATCGGACAGAGTACCTTTTTCGGCTATAACCATTTGCCCGCGGTCATTATGGTGTAGCCTTGCACATTCCATGTCAATATCATGCTCAAAAAAATAAAGGGTGTTGGCCGCATCCATTTCGTTGTAAAGCAACTCTTTTTCCTTCATCACAATAAGCGGCTCTATATCATAACCCATGGTGTAGTGAACAGGAATATGGGCTGAGGAGGGAATCAGATCGGCGCAATAAACTACCTTTTTTCCATGGATCGTAATTTCAGGTGTAATCATTCCCATGGTATGCCCGTTAACACTGCGAATACGCAGATTGGGTGTCAGCATCTCTCCGTGCTGAACAAAATTCAAAACACCCGCTTCCTGCAGTGGTAAATAATTCTCCGGTAAAAATGATGCTTTCTCTCTTGCATTGGGTTTTAATGCATGATTCCACTGGGTTTCTGTTACATGATACGTTGCATTTGGAAATGCAGGGATCAATTTGCCTTCATCATTTTTGACTACAGCACCGCCCACATGGTCGAAATGCAGATGCGTGAGTAACACATCTGTAATATCAGCATGCGATAAACCAATGTTCTTTAACGATGAAGCTATTGAATTTAAACCATTCAAGTAGTAATATCCAAAGAATTTATCACTCTGCTTATTCCCTATCCCGGTATCTATTAGTATTTTACGATCTCCGTCTTCTACCAGCAAACAGCGCATCGCCCAGTTACACAGATTTTTTTCATCTGCGGGATTCAGGGAATTCCAGATTACTTTGGGCACCACACCAAACATGGCACCACCGTCAAGTTTAAAGTTACCGGAATGAATTACATGTAGTTTCATGGGTTAAAAATCTCCGTAAACATCGGTTAATGCCTCGTATCCGGTTTCTGTAATCAGGACGGTATGCTCGTACTGGGCACTGAGTTTGCCATCAATGGTGCGGGCTGTCCAGCCATCTTTGCGATCCACTTTACAACGGGCTTTTCCTGCATTGATCATGGGCTCAATCGTAAAAACCATTCCCGGCTTTAAAATAGGTCCGGTGTTTTTTTCAGCAATATGCGAAACCTCCGGATCTTCATGGAACTTTAGCCCTACACCATGCCCACAAAACTCATACACTACGGAATAACCATGCTTGTGTGCATGCTCCGATATATGATATCCTATATTGTTTAAATGGTTACCGGGAAAGCATTGCTCAAGTCCTTTTCTAAGACATTCTTTTGTAACATTCATGAGGTTCAAGGCATATTCACTGGCCTCGCCTACCACATACATTCGGCATGTGTCGCCAAAATATCCATCCAAAATGACGGTTACATCTACATTAACAATATCACCCCATTTTAATTCGTATGAATTAGGTACGCCGTGGCAGACTACATCGTTGGGTGAAATACATGATGCATATTGATAACCTTTATATCCTTTGGTGGCAGGAATTGCACCCCTGTCACGCATGAATTTCTCTGCTAAATCATTTAAAGCCAGTGTGGTAATTCCGGGTTGGATGTGCGTTTCCAGAAATTTGAGTGTTTCGGCAGCAAGCCTGCTGCTTTTCCTGATTCCTTCTATCTGCTCAGGGGTTTTGATGATGATTCCCACACTGCAAAATTACTATTAAAACACCCCCTCACACGTAATTATTCCATAGAATTACGTGCATTTCATATAAAAAAACGTAATTTCGCACCCCTAAATTTTTACAGAAACTCAATATGAACACTTCAATACTGTACCTGATTCCTGCCCTTGGTCTGGTGGGATTGATTGTGATGGCGGTTAAAAGCGCCTGGGTATCCAAGCAGGATGCCGGAGATGAAAAAATGCAAAACCTGGCCGGTAAAATTGCCCGCGGTGCGATGGCATTTTTACGTGCTGAATGGAAAGTGCTTAGTTACTTCGCAGTAATTGCTGCTGCGCTATTGGCTTACAGCGGAACCATCAAGGAAGTGAATGGCATTAAAATCCATTCCCATTGGATCATTGCAGTGGCATTTCTTATCGGTGCATTCCTGTCGGCACTTGCAGGTTACTTTGGAATGAACATAGCCACCAAGGCCAATGTGAGAACCACGCAAGCAGCCAGAAGCAGCCTTTCCAAAGCCCTGAACGTATCCTTCAGCGGTGGAACTGTAATGGGATTGGGTGTTGCCGGACTAGCAGTTCTGGGACTCGGCGGACTCTTCATCCTGTTCTATAACATGTTCTATGTCGGTAGCGGTGAAGCTATTACCGGCGATAAAATGAAAACCGTAATTGAAGTACTGACAGGTTTTTCGCTGGGTGCCGAGTCGATTGCTTTGTTTGCCCGTGTAGGTGGTGGTATTTATACCAAAGCTGCCGATGTTGGAGCTGACCTGGTAGGAAAAGTAGAAGCAGGCATTCCCGAAGATGATCCCCGCAATCCCGCTACCATTGCTGATAACGTAGGTGATAACGTAGGTGATGTTGCCGGTATGGGTGCCGACCTCTTCGGATCGTATGTTGCAACCATTCTGGCTACGATGGTTCTTGGACAGGAAATTTCTGTTACCGACAACTACGGTGGCATGTCTCCAATCCTGTTGCCGATGGTTATTGCGGGCATGGGATTGATTTTCTCTATCATTGGAACCTTTTTCGTAAGAATTAAAGACGATAACGGAAATGTACAGCAGGCACTAAACCTGGGTAACTGGTCATCCATTATCCTTACTGCCGTTGCATCCTACTTCGCAGTAACCATGCTGCTGCCAGAAAAAATGGAACTTCGTGGTGTTGAATTTACATCCATCAGCGTTTTTTACGCCATTATAACCGGTTTGGTAGTGGGTGCTATCATGAGCTGGATTACTGAATACTATACCGCCATGGGCAAAAAACCCGTTCTGTCTATCGTTGAAAAATCCGGCACAGGCCACGCTACCAATATCATCGGTGGTTTGTCCGTGGGCATGGAATCAACCGTTATCCCTATCATTACACTGGCTGCCGGTATTTTCCTTTCGTACAATTTTGCCGGTCTGTATGGTGTTGCGATTGCTGCTGCAGGTATGATGGCAACCACAGCCATGCAGCTTGCTATTGACGCTTTCGGCCCTATTGCAGACAATGCAGGTGGTATTGCCGAAATGAGCGATTTACCCGAAGAAGTTCGTGGCCGCACCGATATTTTGGATGCTGTGGGTAACACCACCGCTGCCACCGGTAAAGGTTTTGCTATCGCTTCAGCTGCACTGACCTCACTTGCTTTGTTTGCAGCATTTGTAGGCGTAGCAGGAATATCCGGTATCGATATTTACAAAGCACCTGTTCTTGCCGCCCTTTTCGTAGGTGGCATGATACCATTCATCTTCTCTGCATTGGCTATTTCGGCCGTAGGTTCGGCTGCCATGGACATGGTGAAGGAGGTGCGCCGCCAGTTCCGCGAAATCCCAGGAATTATGGAGTACAAAGCTGAGCCTGAATATGAAAAGTGCGTAGAAATTAGCACCAAAGCTTCCATCCGTCAGATGGTTGCTCCCGGCGCAATCGCGCTCCTATCTCCCGTTTTGGTTGGCTTCCTTTTCGGACCCGAAGTATTGGGTGGATTGCTGGCAGGTATCACCGTGAGCGGTGTGCTTATGGGCATTTTCCAGAACAATGCCGGCGGTGCATGGGACAACGCTAAGAAATCCTTTGAAAAAGGCGTTCAGATTGATGGTGAGACCTACTATAAAAAGTCTGAGCCACACAAAGCCTCTGTTACCGGTGATACCGTTGGTGATCCTTTCAAGGATACCAGCGGACCCAGCATGAATATCCTGATCAAACTAACTTCAATTGTTTCTTTGATTATCGCACCCTATATCGCAGGTGGCAATGGTATTCTTGGAGGAAGCAACAATAAAGACTGCTGCAAGGCCAAAACCGAGCAGTGTGGTGACCATAATGCTGCATCTGCCAAGTGTGACATGAGCACATGCGCTAACATGACCAAGGATGAATGCGCAAAGCACTGCGACAGCGTAGGATGCTCGGCCGAAGAAAAAGCCGAATGCATGAAAATGTATGACAATAACGGCAAATACATCGGCAAGGAAGAAAAGCCCTGCTGTAAAGGAGACACATTAAAATAACAAAAAAGGCCGCCTGCAAAAAGCGGCCTTTTTTGTTAGTATCGTATAAGCCACCATCATTCTTTATGATTTATAACCCTTCGCTACCCATCATTAAATCAGGCTGGAAAGGAAACCCACTTGATAAAAAAGGAAGATTCAGCAATCATGAACATCCGCATATTCCTAAGTTTAAGGATGTTTGGCGCTGGCAAACAGGACCACGACCTTTCAAAAAAGAAAAAAAATTGGATCTGTGGAAGCCTGAAACAATTGCTGACAGTCTCTTCCGCAGAAAAAACGATGATTGCATCGTGTGGCTTGGGCATGCATGGTTTTTTATTCGGTTAAACGGTATATCCATGCTGGTGGATCCTGTTTTGTTCAATGCACGATTTTTGCGACATCGCGTAAAACAGCCTTACCCTCCCCATACTTTTGGTGAGGTTGATTACATCCTTGTTTCGCATGATCACAGAGATCATTGTGATGAGAAATCCCTTAAAAGACTGATGCGTCTGAACCCTAGGGCAACCCTGATTGCTGGTTTGAATATGGGTAAGCTGCTGCGAAAATGGGGCCATAACCATATTGTGGAGATGGGCTGGTATCAGCAATTTCAAGGGTTTGAAAACCTAAGAATTACCTATCTCCCAACCCGGCACTGGAGTCGACGCATGCTGCGCGACACCAACAAACGTTTGTGGGGTGCCTTTGCTATAGAATCAGGATCCAAAACAGTATACTTTGGCAGTGACAGCGGCTATGGCAGTCACTACGAGGAACTGAGCACCCTTTTTCCAAACCTGGATTATGCCATGCTGGGAATAGGTGCATTCCAGCCTGAGTGGTTTATGCAACCCGTACATATGTCTCCGACAGAGGCCGTGCAAGCTTTCCATGATTGCGGAGCAAAACACCTCATTCCTATGCACTACGGCACTCTCGATCTGAGCGATGAGCCGGCAGGTCTGCCCATCCGATTGCTAAAAGAATCCCATTCGGAAGGAAAAATCAATGGTAATCTTATTCTCCCGGGAATAGGGGAAACATTGTGGGTTTAAAGGGATAAAATGTTCATCATATCCGGTGCAGGTGTCATAACTTGCACCTTCTGTATTTATGTGTGCCAAAGAAAAATCAGAAACCCCGCTGATGAAACAGTATTACAGCATCAAGGGTCAGTACCCGGGTGCTTTGCTTCTTTTCCGGGTTGGTGATTTTTATGAAACCTTTGAAGAAGACGCACGGACAGCAAGTAAAATTCTTGGTATTGTTCTTACCAAACGTTCCAATGGTTCAGCCTCAGAAATTGACCTTGCAGGGTTTCCACACCACAGCCTGGATGTATACCTACCCAAACTAGTAAGAGCCGGACAGCGCGTTGCCGTTTGTGATCAGCTTGAAGATCCAAAACTAACGAAAACCATCGTAAAACGTGGTGTTACAGAGTTGGTTACACCCGGTGTAAGTTATAATGACAAGGTTCTTGAATCCAGACAAAACAACTATCTCTGTTGCCTGTTCTTCCATCAGAACAAAGCCGGCGTGGCCTTTCTGGATATCTCTACCGGCGAATTTATGACCACCACCGCAGATGCCGAGTCTGTAAAACGGCTAATCAACGGATTTAAACCTGCCGAGATTATTGCGCCTAAAAGCCAGCAAAAAGCCGTAAATGAATTACTCGGTGACCAAATTTTCAGCCAATACCTGGAAGATTGGGTTTTTCAGACGGAATATGCCACCGATAAGCTCTGCAGGCAGTTTCAGGCCACTTCACTGAAAGGCTTCGGTATTGCCGAAATGCCTGAATCGATTATTGCAGCAGGTGCCTGCCTGCAGTATCTCGACAACACACATCATACCCATGTTAGCCATATCAAAGGTATTCACCGCATCGATGACAGTGAACATGTATGGCTGGATGGATTCACCGTCAGGAACCTTGAACTGCTTTATCCCATCTATCCCGGAGGAACGCCCCTTATCGATATTCTTGATCATACCAAAACCCCTATGGGAAGCCGTTTGCTAAGAAACTGGCTTATTCTTCCGTTAAAAAAATCTGCTGATATTGCCTTTAGGCATGCGGTTGTCGAATACTTCTGCAACGATCAGACCAAGCTCGCCTTTTGCAGGGCCATCACTGAGCGAATAGGCGATGTTCAGCGTATCATTGGCAAAGTAGCCCTCAATCGGGTTAATCCACGGGAAATGCTGCAGCTTGGCAGAAGTCTTCAGGCTATAGATGAACTTACCGACAATCTCAAGGACGCTCACCCGGCTGTACAGGAGCTGTTGAAACTTATTCAGGATGCAGGTGCTATCATTTCCAAATTACATAGCACACTTTCCGATGATGCTCCTGCCCTTCTAAGCAAAGGCGGAACCATTAAACCTGGTGTTCATCCTGAGCTGGATGAATTGCGCAGTATTGCTTTCGGTGGAAAAGATCACTTGCTGGAAATACAAAAACGAGAGGTGGAAAAAACCGGCATCAGTAGTCTAAAAATCGGCTTTAACAATGTATTTGGTTACTACCTTGAAGTAACCCATGTCCATAAAGACAAGGTGCCCGATGACTGGATTCGCAAGCAAACCCTTACCAATGCTGAAAGATACATTACACCCGAATTAAAAAGCTACGAAGAAAAGATTTTAAGTGCCGAAGATAAAATTCTGGCACTGGAGCAGCGGCTTTGGGACGAACTGGTAAACTGGACCGGTAATTACATAACCTTACTTCAGCAAAACGCGCTCATTGTATCAAAACTCGATGTTTTGATGGGATTCGCTAACCTCTCTGCTACCCATCGATTTTCCAGGCCCGAAATGACAGAGGACCGCAATTTAGCGTTGTTTGGCTGTCGCCATCCCGTAATTGAAAAGCAACTTCCTCCCGATGAAAGTTATGTGCCAAACGATATATCGCTCAATACCGATGAGCAGCGAATTATCATACTGACAGGCCCCAATATGAGTGGTAAAAGTGCTATTTTGCGCCAAACCGCTCTCGCTGTCATTCTGGCACAAATAGGATGCTTCGTGCCGTGTGAGAAAGCCGTCATCGGTGTGGTTGACCGAATTTATACGCGGGTTGGCGCCAGCGACAATATCAGCCTAGGAGAATCTACCTTTATGGTGGAGATGCTCGAAACCGCCAGTATCCTTAACAATATCAGCGACCGCAGCCTGATTTTGCTGGATGAAATTGGCAGAGGAACCAGTACCTATGATGGCGTTAGCCTTGCCTGGAGTATTGCCGAATACCTGCAAAGCCACCCTTCAAGACCCAAAACACTTTTTGCCACACACTACCATGAGCTGAATGAGCTGGAAAGTAAAATGGAAGGGGTGAAAAACTACCATATCGCTATCAAAGAACAGGGCAACCGCATTGTATTTCTCCGCAAACTAAAACCAGGCGGAAGTGAGCACAGCTTTGGTATTCACGTTGCCCAAATGGCAGGCATTCCCAATAAAGTTCTGTTAAGGGCCAGTGAAATTCTCAACAGACTCGAAACCGATCGATCTTCGATCAGTGGCAGAAACACTTTGAAGAACAATGCCGCCGTTCCTGTATACCAACTTAACATGTTTCAGGCTGAAGACCCCAAACTAAAAGAACTGCAGGAAATTTTGAAAAAAATAGACGTGAATGCAATTTCTCCCATTGATGCATTGCTGAAACTACAGGAGCTGAAAAACAAACTTTCTTAGAAAGTATAATTGCAACCCAGCGCCGGCAAAAGTGGTAGCTGATTAACCCTGACGTTGTTTACGCGGTCAAAATAAAAGATATTGTCCCGATTATATACGTTGGTAACACTAAGCACCATCTGAAACTGTCTGCTATTGGGCAATTTCCATGTTCTTTTAGCCGAGAAATCAAGTCGGTGATAGTAAGGCAACCTTCCGGCATTAAGTCCACTGAACAAAATACCAAGATCGCCATTACCGGAAACATAATCGGTGCTCAAACCCTGTCCAAAATCAAATTTCTCGTAATAACCCTGGGTCTGCGTAAATGGAAAACCGGAACCAAAATTCCAACGCAGGCTCACTTCAGTGGATTTGGCCTTACCAGGTAAAGTGTAATTTACAAGAATATTTGCATTGTGCCTTCTGTCAAAAATTGGCTGATAGGTAATTACGCCGTCAAATCGATTCACATACGTCAGGCTGTATACTGCCCATACGTACCATCGTTTGTCCTCATATTTGAAGGTTGCATCTGCACCGTAAGCATCTCCGGTTTCAATAATAAAATCCTGACGCAGTCTGGCAGGCTTGCTTTGATTGAATAAATCGTCGTTAAAGAGTTTATCACGGTTGATATTGGTAATCTGATCAAACCTTTTGAAGAAGGCTTCCGTATTAACACTGATGCGTTTGGTAATTTGATACTCCATTCCGGCAACCGCATGACGGGCCTTTTGAAGTCGGTCCGTAACCGGTTTTCCGTTGAACGTGGCCGGCAGGTTTTCCGGACCACTTAAAAATCCGTAAAACAAATTCACAACGTCCCTGTCACTGATAGCCGACAAAAGGTTCTGGCTGTATTTACCCACCGCAGCTTTTACAGAAAGCCAAGGAAACGGACTATACTTTGCCTGAATTCTGGGCTCTAAACTGCCATTACCCAATGAGGCATAATGTTGCCAGCGTATGCCTGTTTCAGTAGTAAACTTCTTTCTTATATACTTGTAGTTGGCAAAGGTATTGATTTCAGCAGTTGATTCTTTTTGCTGAATGAGACGGCTATTGCTGTTATAGAGTACAAAGTCGGTTTGAAAACTATTCATCTCAAGTCCCCACTTGAACTGATCCTTTTTAAAATTGTATGAAAAATTCATCCCAATGTTAAAGCCACCAATACCACTTCTTCTTGGCAATCCGTCCTTTTCAATCTGATTTATCTCGTAGTTGCTGTACAGAAAATAGCCGTCAAGCCGGGTTTTTGACTGATCCGGGACTACAAGGTATTTTCCTCCAAACCCACTTGAAACCCAGTTATAACGGGTTGTATTGGGAAAATCAACCCTGTCACTGAAACGAAAGCCATACAAATTGGCATAACCACCACCAGCACCGTTCAGACTGAATTTACCAAAAAGATCGCCAAAGTTGTATGGCAACTTATCGGGATTGGCATAATTGTAAAACAATCGGGATGACTGCCTCAAAAAAGAATTGCGGTATGAAAGAACAAATGAGCTGTTGCTGTTGCCTTTACTAAATTTTTTCAGCGGGCCTTCCAGCAAAAACTTACCGGTAAATGTAGTTAGACCGGTTTTGGCGCTAAGCCTTTGCTTATTTCCATCACGGGTCCTCACATCCACAACCGCGCTGATTCTGCCACCATATTGGGCACCGAATCCGGCAGTATGCACATCGGCGCTTTTTATCAAATCTGTTTCAAACACCGAAAACAAACCAATTGAGTGAAAAGGATTATAAATGGTCATCCCGTCCAGCATTACCTTGTTCATTATAGGTGACCCCCCGCGTATATAAAGTTGACCGCCCTGATCACCTGTAAATACAACTCCCGGCATAATTTGTAAATACTGGATGATATCAGCTTCGGCACCCACTGTAGGTATTTTATAAATCTGTTTGGCCTCAATCGGTGTTCCTGTAATACCGGCATCACGCTTTTTTGCAACAGAAATCCGAACTTCTTCCATGCTGGTAGTTTTCTGCAAATAATGATCGGCTTTGGTATTGGCACCATTAAAAACCATAACTTCCACAGAGGTTGTATCGAAGCCAGCTGCCCAAACCCATAAAAGCTGTTTTCCGATTGGCAACTTGGTTAAGGAATAATAACCATCGGCATCAGACAATACAATACGTCCGTCGCTGCCCACCTTTACAATTGCGTTTGCAAGGCGCTCACCTGATTCTGAATTGTAAACAAATCCCCTGATGTCTCCGGTTTGGGCATACAATGAGCCCGATGCAACCAACCAACACAAAAAACAAAATATTATCCGCATCCTATACCGCGAAAATACGGAATTTGCGCGGCATCATTTAACTTTGCATCAAGATGATTTATCGTTTTAAGGTTTGGTTCGAAGATTTGGAAGATGTTGTCAGATGGATTGACATTAAACCCTCTCATACATTCCTGGAATTTCACAACGTAATTCAGGATTCTATCGGATTTGACAAAAAAGAACCTACGTCCTTCTACATCAGTGATGATAAGTGGCGCAAGTTGTTTGAAATATGTCTGGATGACATGGGAACGAGTGAAACAGACAACCCAGAACCCAAAGCGCTTATGAAAGATGCACGTTTGCGCGACTACATTAATGATCCCCACCAGCGTTTTATTTATATAACTGATTTTCTAGCCATGTGGACTCTGAATTGCGAGTTGCAAATGATAGCCGATGATGCGCCGGGAAAGGAATATCCTTTAGTATACAGAACTGAAGGTAAATCTCCCAGACAAAGGGAAGACAGCCGGTTTAAAATGCTGGATGACAATGAATTTGATGCACTGGCTGCCAAAATTCTGGCTGCCAAAGCAGGCAAGAACATCATGGAAGGTGCCGAAGAAGAATTAATTGATGATGCAGATGATGCAGATGATGCAGATGATGAAGATGATGATGTACTCGGATTGAATGAATATGGTGATGGCACCGATGATGATTTTGGCATGGACGGATTTTCAGAGGTCACCGACCAGTAATATTGGAATTTTCCGATGAAGCCGAGGATTATAGCCATAGCAGGGCCTACAGCTTCCGGAAAAACTGATATTTCCATCAAAATTGCACAAAAGTTAAAAACCGAAGTAATCAGCTTTGACAGCCGACAATTTTATCATGAACTGAATATCGGGGTTGCACGACCTACTCCAGAACAGCTTTCGGCTGTGCCACATCATTTTATTGCCAATAAAAGTATTCATGATCCCTACAGCGCAGCAACTTTTGCTGAAGAAGCCAGACATACTATAAATGAAATTCTCCGTAACCATGAGCAGGTTGTACTTTGCGGAGGAACCGGGCTTTATCTAAAAGCGGTATTACAAGGTTTTAGCATATTGCCTGAAACCCCTGCAGCAATCCGCAAAAAAGTTGAATCAATATGGGTAAATGAAGGGATTAATGGACTGCAGCAATTATTAATGAGTATTGATACTGAGGCCATTCAACGGGTTGAGAAACAAAATCCAGCAAGATTAAAACGTGCAGCTGAACTATTGCTTAGTTCCCCAAACAAGACACTCAAAGAAATTTATAGTCCAAAAATGGAGGGCATTAATGATCCTTTCATGATTTTCAATCTTATTCCTGATAGAGAAGTCCTATACGCAAGAATTGAGCAGCGGGTTGATAGTATGATTGCTACCGGCCTGCTTAAAGAAGCAGAATCACTTGTTTCTTTCAAAGACATGCCTGTGTTAAAAACCGTAGGGTATTCAGAGCTTTTCGATTATTTCGAAGGAAATACTACTTTGGATGATGCGATTTTAAAAATCAAACAGCATACCCGCAATTATGCCAAAAGGCAGATTACCTGGTTTAAAAACCAGACAGACGGAATTATCATACAACCTGGAACGGCAGTTGAAACGGTAATTAAAACAATCTGATTAACCACAAAAAAAACGGGCCGTTTAGGCCCGTTTTGTATATAATCTTGATGAATTAACGACTGGATCTTGGAGAAGGAGGCAATGCCGGAGCAGGTGTAACCTTAGGTGCTGCAGGCTTAGAACCACCAAACTTGAACTCCATTTTATTTTTATCTTCAGATTTGCAAGCGGGATCCACCACAATACGGTCGCGGGTGATACCGAACTGGCTAACCAGCGCCTGGATGATGGCTTCTGTGCGGCAAGACCCAATCACATCACCTTTTTTACCTGCATACATTTTTTCTTTCTCACCAGCAGAACCGCAGATTACCAATTTTTTATCAGGACACTGCTTCATTTTGTCAGCAATCATCATCATTACAACCTGGAACTCAGGCCTAATCTGACATTTGTTGTTTTCAAAATACAATGAAGGGAAAGTCATGTCATCGCAATTACAGCAATTGTTCACAATACTGCGGCCTCTTGCATCCACCATAGCACCTATAGGGCTGTTTGGTTCAAGATCGCGTACATTGGGGATATTGTCTCCGTCTGAATCAATCATACGACCATCAGCGTCAACTTCAACACCTTTTTCTGAGAAAGGCTCTTTATCTTTATAATCAGCAATACCATCTCCATCAGTATCAACTGCAGTGCCATTGCCATAAACATTGACACCCTGTTCAGTGCTGTCATCCACATCGAAGAAATCGCTTACGCCATCACCATCAGCATCAGAATAGAGAGTATCCACACGGCGGTCGAGTTTATTTACTTTTTCATAAATGCTTTCAACCGGACTTAACCAATCGTAATGCTGATTGCTCTTGCTTCCAAACTTCCAGGCACCGTATACGGTAAGCGTGCTGTACTGATCGAACCAGCGGTTTTGCCAAATGTTTGTGTTGTAAACATCGATATCATCAGTCCTGGTATAGGTCTGACGGTAATCAAGTCCAATGTCAAAGTTTTTACCAAGATTGTGCTTGATTCCAAATCCAAAGGGAACATTCCAATGTCTGCCTTCCCAGCGATCTTCAACATCTTTTCCTACATTGGGATTTGGTGTACCCTGACCAAAATAGTGGTTTAGGTAATAATCACCGCCAATGTAGAGACGTTGGTCGTTGAACTTAGCCACTGAACGGTATGAACCCCAACCGCCACCTACAAACAGATTCAACTGTGTTTTCCGCAACGGACGCAAGAAGCTAATATTTCCAAGGGTGAAAACCATTTGAATGTTGTAATCTTGAAAATTGCTTCTGAATCGGAAATAATCTTTGTATAGTGTAGGAAACTGGTAATCCCTGGCACCGCGGAGAACACCAATATTCCATTCTGCTTTAAGACCAAAGGTTTGGGAAATGCTGTATTTGGCAAATGCCTTTGTATGCCAGCCCGGCTGAACCTTATCGGCATCTCCAAAGAACTGTGTAGAACCACCCCCAACACCCAAAGACCATTGCTTTGCTCTGCGATCTACAAAGTAGGAAGTTACTGAATACTGGCCAGAATCCTTTTTCTTGTCCGCTTTTCCGGAAGGCCATTTTTCCATGGCGGCTTCATGATAATTGGCACCGGGCTTTTGCTTGTAATAAGGCTGCGCTACTGCGCCTGCCATTAAACTGAGGAATAAACCCGCGGAAATACTTTTTGTAAAATTAAGTTGCATCAGTTATAACTGTTGATGGTGCGAAAATAGGAGGCAATTTTCAAATAATCAATAAAAAAAAATGATTTTCAGCAACAATACCTAAAGCGACGCATTTATTGGACATAAACTGTCCCAAATACATGATTTAAATCTGTTTTTTCAACCAATAAATCTGTCGGATTTTGCCGAAATTTGAATAAAAACTCAATCCATGAAACTGATCTCTCCTGTGGACTATTTATATTGAAGTTCATGGTGGTTATTTTCCCTAATTTGATGAATTCAGGTTCAAAAGCAGGCTGCTTTCTAACCTCATTCAATATTTCTTTCCTCGCTTTATCAAGTTCTTTCATCCAGGATTCACTTTTTATTCTTAATGCCTTGATATCCTTGAATTTGAGCGCAAAGAGTGATTTAAAAACCTGCTCATTATGTTCTTTCAATGAACTAATTTCATCATCAATGTGAATTGTTCCCAAAATCATTCTTTCCAAATGCTGAGCTGAAACTTCTGGACCTTGCCACATCAATTTTTCGGAGAGTTGATGTTTATTGAGAAACTCCCTGGTTTTGGGATCCAACATCAAAAAAGAGTCCCGCAAAACCAACATTGGTGCAACCACATTCTCCAGTTTGAAAGTAGCATACAACTGATGCCAGTAATGTATTTCTGAAGGCCCGCAAACGTACGCCACATTGGGCAGAATCAGCTGTTGGTATAGTGGTCTAAGCAACGCATTCGGACTGAATAATTCCGGTGATTGCCTAATCAGTGTAGCCATTTTTTCGATTGAAACCACCTCACCGGATGGATGCAGCTTAAAACCATCTTCCACCTTGTCAATTCTTTGTCTCAGGCCATCCTGTATCAGAAAAAAGTGGGTTCTCCTTGGGTTCACCTGGTTCCCATAACCCAGACCTTTTAGTTCCTTAGACGCATTTTGCAGGCAGCTGTACACCGAATCCGTTAAAATATCATGCAGTGCGAGCGTCTGCAATTCGGATTTTAATACTGCCTGATCTGCATCAATAACCAGCAGTCCATATTTTCCGAACAATTCATGGATAATAAATCTTGTGGCAGAAGACAAGGTTGAAAAACGGTTGTAGGCTGTCTTAAATAACCTAAAAATGTCTTGTATCTCGTCAGGTACATTCTCTTTTTCACCAAGCTCAACCCAAAGTTCACTGAGTTCTTCAAGTCCTTGGGTTGACAATCTGCCTGTTGGAAGGCCTTCCGGAGCAGCCCAGATGTATTTTTTCCCAAATACATCCAGAGAACTGATTTCTACGACATCATGATCCTCTGTCGCCATCCAGAATACCGGAATGAAATGTTTATCCGGGTATTGGTCCTGTAATCGCCTTGCATGCCGAATAACAGAAGCAATTTTATATATAAAGAATGCTGGTCCGAGAAAAATATGAATTTGCTGACCTGTTGTAACCGTATACGCATTGCTATCGCGCAGTTTTTGAAGGTTCTTATTCACATTGGAGTGAAGCTCAATCCCTTCATATTGTTGCATCAAAGCCTTGAAAAGAACCTCTCTCCTGCTTGTATCAAAGCTGGAATATTGCCCACAGATTTTAGGAATATCTGTATCTGTTAACGGATAAAGCTTTTGCAGCTCTTCATCTCCGGAAAGCCAGGCATCGGCCAGTTTACCATAATAACCCGCGGGCACTTCATTATGATAGCTCACATTCATGGATTGACTATTTCACCATGAAGATCGTAGGGGCCATAACCGGTTATTTTCACTTGGGCAAAGTCACCCATTCTTACATAATTATTTTTTGCTTCTACCCAGACTTCGTTGTCAACCTCCGGCGAATCTGATTCGGTCCTTCCCACAAAATGATCACCGTCCATTCGATCAAAAAGGACTTTGAGGGTTTGGCCCAGTTTTTCGGCGTTTTTTTCTTCGCTGATTCCCATTTGCAATTCCATCAGTGCTGCAGCCCGTTGCTCTTTCACCTCTGCAGGAACATCGTCTGTCAAGGTGAAGGCATGGGTATTTTCCTCATGAGAATAGGTAAATACGCCCAATCTGTCAAATCGCTGATTCTTGACAAAATCATACAAAGCGTCAAATTCTGCATCTGTTTCACCTGGATGTCCCAACAGTAAAGTTGTTCTCAGTGCAATACCCGGTATATCAGAACGCAGTGTATTCAACAAATCCTCTGTGCGCCTGCGTGTGATGCCCCTGCGCATGATTTTTAACATATTGTCGGTTGCATGCTGTACGGGAATATCCAGATATTTACAAATATTGGGTCTTTCCGCCATTACAGGAATCACATCCATGGGAAACTGCGATGGGAAAGCGTAGTGCAATCGAATCCATTCCAGTCCTTCAATATCGCTGACATGCTTCATCAAATCGGCCAGTTTTCTTTCTCCGTATAAATCCAGACCGTAATATGTTGAATCCTGCGCAATGAGCATTACTTCTTTGGTACCATTGCGCACCAGTCCTTTAATTTCGGAGACAAGCTGCTCTATGGACTTACTCACGTGGTTGCCACGCATGAGCGGTATGGCGCAAAAAGAACAGGGCCTGTTACAGCCTTCACTGATTTTAACATAGGCATAATGCCTCGGCGTTGTAGTAAGCCTCTCTCCGATGAGTTCATGACGGTAATCCGCTCCTACGCTTTTCAGCAAATTGGGAAGTTCCAGCGTGCCGAACCAGGCATCCACTTCCGGAATTTCTTCCTTTAATTCATCCTTATAGCGGTGCGACAAACAACCGGTAACAATAAGTTTCTCCAAATTGCCATCGGCTTTTTCTTGGGCAAACCTCAGAATGGTGTCGATACTCTCCTGTTTTGCATTTTCGATAAAGCCACAGGTATTGATGATTACAATGTCAGCATCGTTTTTGTCTGACTCATGACTGACATCAAATTCTCCGGCCTTAAGCTGCCCCATCATCACTTCGGAGTCAACCAGGTTTTTACTGCACCCCAGTGTAATTACATTCACCTTGGGTTGCTTATGGCTTCTTGTTTTCATGATTGGAAGAGTGATTGTACAAATACTTTTTTGTCAAACAGTTTCAAATCTTCGGCCTTTTCGCCCAGACCTATATACTTAACAGGTATGTTGAACTGTTCACTGACACCGATGACCACGCCACCGCGAGCGGTTCCGTCGAGTTTTGTAACAGCTAGGGCATTTACCTGTGTGGCGGCCGTAAAGTGGCGAGCCTGCTCATACGCGTTCTGCCCGGTGGTGGCATCAATTACAAGCAAAACCTCATGCGGGGCGTCCGCTTTAAATTTTTGCACTACGCGTTTCATCTTGGCCAGCTCATTCATAAGGCTAACTTTATTGTGCAAACGTCCTGCAGTATCAATAATTACAACATCTGCATTCTGTTCGACTCCGTGCTTAACCGCATCGAACGCAACAGACGAAGGATCCGTGTTCATACCATGACTAATAATTTCAGCACCGGTTCTTTCCTTCCAAATACCCAACTGATCCACAGCAGCAGCCCTGAAGGTATCGCCAGCGGCAAGCACTACTTTTTTCCCTTCAGCTGCATATTGCCAGGCCATCTTACCAATGGTGGTGGTTTTTCCTACTCCGTTTACACCCACCACGAGCACGATATAAGGTTTTTCTGAAGATGTTAGTGCAAAATCATTCTGAACAGGTTCCTGAATATCTGGCATGAGCGATGAAATCACATCAGCAATGCGATTATTTAATTCTTGCTGCCCTAGGTATTTTTCTCTGGCAACTTTCTCATTCAGGGCATCAATGATTTTTACGGTAGTCTCTACCCCTACATCAGCTGTAATAAGAATTTCTTCCAGTTCATCCAAAAAAGCATCATCGACAGTGGTCTTTCCGGCAAATGCCCTTCCTATGCGGGTAAATATGTGCTCACGTGTCTGTTGCAGTGCCTCACGGGTTTCCTGCTTTTCCTCTTCGGAATTTTTCCGTTTACCAAAAATATTAAAAATAGACATTATAAAATAAAAAGAGCCCCTGTTTCAGGAGCTCAAATTTACGTGATTAAATTCTTTTAAGGTTTGCTGAAAAAATCTTTTACCGCGTCCTGCTGTACGATTTCCTCACGGAATGTGTAATGGCCGCTTTTGGGCGATTTAACTGCCTTAATTACTTTTACGTAATCGTTACCTGTACCTTCCTTCTTCAGGGTTGCTACTACTTTCTTTGCCATTATTTAATCTCCTTGTGAACAGTCATTTTTCTGAGGTAAGGGTTGTATTTCTTCAACTCAATACGCTCGGGTGTATTTTTCTTGTTTTTGGTGGTGATGTAACGGCTCATGCCGGCTACACCTGTTCCTTTGTGCTCAGTGCATTCCAGGATTACCTGAATACGATTTCCTTTTTTTGCCATGGCTTAAATCTTTCCTTTTTTAAACAGGTTGTTGATACAGGCAGAAATACCTTTTTTATCGATGGTCTTCATGGTGCTGGCCGCAACCTTAAGGGTAATCCATTCTCCTGTTTCAGGGATGAAGAACTTTTTGGTTTGCAGGTTAGGATAAAAACGACGCTTCGTTTTCTTGTTCGAATGCGAAACATTGTTTCCCTTGAGAGCCTTTTTACCGGTTAAATCACAAACGCGAGACATAGTTTTTGGGGCTGCAAAGATAGTGAAATATATTGATTGAAAAAATTCTTACTCCTTTTTTTCTTCAAAAAGCACAAAAAACAGTGACACCACAAAAACTGCCACACCGGATTGTCGCTCCAAATAGCTTTCAAAAAACATGGAAATACACAATGCCATAAGCACGGCAAGGCCTGAGTAACTTTTTTCCTTTCGGAAGTGCAGAAAAAGAAGAAACAGCCATGCCAGAAAAAGCAATAAAACGACAATTCCGGATTGCAGGGCCAGCTCCAGAAACTGATTGTGTGGCTGAATGCGGTCTGTTAGATTTAAATATGTTTGTTTTTTCTCAAATCCTAACTGCATTGCGTTTTCAACCCCTGAAAAGCCTACTCCTGTAAGTGGCTCTTGCTTAACAGCTTCTGCAGCTACTTTCCAGGCCTCCCACCGACGCCCAAAGCTCTTGTCGCTAAGGTTGCTGTTTTGTTTTACAGCACGAAGATCATCTACCGTATTCACAACCCTATTTCTTAATGAAGGCACAGAAAAAAACAATAAAACAGGCAGCAATAAAAGACCCCACTTTTTAGGCCCCTTCAGCCAAGTTGGTATTGGTAAGTTTCGCAATAAAAATGGCATACCCAACCAAAAAGCCAGAATACCTGTGCGGGCAGACAGAATATGAAGGGAAATGACATTGATTATTAAACTGAGGGCCATAAGCCGTCGTTGCCAGCCTATCTGTGTTGAATTGAATAAGGATATTTGTAGAATACTAACCAACGCCATAATCAGGCTGAATTCAATGTGGTAAACCGATGAAAACAATGGCAACGGCTTGCTTTCCAGCACCATTTGATTCAGAAAACGATAATGCGCAAAATAGTTAAGTACGGATGCGCCGCCAATCCAGGTATGCACCAGCCCTACAAACAATAAAATCAGCCCCAGAAATCTTCTTGAAACTTTATCATTTATGCACCAAATAAAGGGCAATAGGAGCAATGGAAACCTTAACAGCATTTTCCTCAAAGCTTCCCCATCAACACCAAATCCAAGTTGCAGCACAAATTGAAAACCGCACCACAAAAGGGCAAAAAACACGATCAATCTGTTCTGAAAGAAATTTTCTTTGTTGAACTGAAAAACAACACTTACAAAAAACACCAACAGCGACAATGATGCCAGTGCAGGTGAGAAATGAAGTGTACAAAGTGATAAAGCCGCGGATATCACCGCGGCTTTCATCTTTACTTCACTGGAAATTGGTTTAATCAAAAAGCCCGGCAAATTTAAGGTGCAGCATACTTTATTTTCACGGAAGCCACATCCGAACTCAATCCAATTTTATCGGCGACAGCAGGTGTCATGATTAGGCCTGAACCTTCATACTGTCGGGGTGTATAATTTTCAACCACCTTGCAATAGGCCATTCGTCCAGACTCCGGATTTAGAACCACAATTATATTCCCCTTAGGCAATGTTGGATGCATTACATGGGTGCGGGTATCTTCCATTTTGCGGCTTACCACCTTGGCTACGGCTGTTTCTTCCTTTTCAGTAACAAAATCATTCATGACCGTTGATGTTTTCTCGGGCATACCCGGATTGACGTCATTGGGAACCCTTGGGCCCGGAGGTGTTATTTTTTTCACCACAGTATCTTTGGATTTTTGAGGAGCAAAAGCGGCATCTGATTTGGGTTTAACAGCAACCTCGGTATGCGTCTCTACCGGTTTTTGTGTTGCGGGAACCTTTATCTTTTGTCCAACCTTCAACTGATCTCCGGAAAACCCATTTATTTTCCGGAGGTTATCGACACTTGTAGCATAGCGCGCTGCAATTTTATTCAATGTTTCTCCTTTAACCACCTGATGCTCCTGGTATGCGTCTTTATACAATTCTTCGCGGGCATTATATTTAACGGGTATACGTATAGTTTCTCCTACCTTGATTACAGTTTTATTGTCGTTTGCTTTCTGAATGTCCTCCACACTGCAGTTGAACTTTTTTGAAATCTTATAATAATTATCCCCCTTTACTACTTTGTATGTTTTAAAGGCAGGCTCCTGCTGTGCCGAAACACTACCGGCCATCAAAAAGAAGGATAAGATGAACAATAATTTTGCTGCTGACTGTATCATAAACACAAAGCTAACCTACACTTGATGAAGCACAGACAAAAGCACCGTGCAAGCTATCCACCCGACCTAAAATCGTCTAATTAATCAAACACTATCTCAACAACCCGTTTCGGAATGCATAACCTATCAATCCGGCTGTATTTTTTGCATTAACACGCTGCATCAAATTCACCCGGTGATTGTCCACGGTGCGCTTGGCCAGACAAAGTTTATCAGCAATTTCCTCGTTGGTATACTCCATTGAAATCATTTGGAGAATCTGAATTTCACGATTGGTAAAAACAGGTTTGCCTTTTTTATTTCTGCCCTTACTTTCTTCCGGATATGTATTTCCATCTGAGGGAACCTCTTTTGAAAACAACGAATCAATATTCTGTTTGAGAAAATCTGCATCCGGGGATACATCAAAAAATGCCATATCAATCTTTTTGCTCCCGAATAAGGCTGTGGTAATACCCGACAGATCTGCAGCTGTTTTATCACCTGATAAAGTCACCATCAGAATGGGTTGCTTTAGTCCATTAATAAGTAAAAAAACCGGATTGCTCGATTTTAACAAGTTTGTGTCTTCTGTGTTTAAGACTTTCAAAATACTCATACAACAACAATACTACGATATTAGTCGCAATATGTAATAAAAGCAAATTTAATCTAACATTTATTCATACATCCCTTCAGCAACGCAAGCACCCTTTTCCAGCTTGATATACCTGTGACACAAATAACGGGCGGCTGCAGGATTATGGGTAATAAAGAGAAAAATCACCCCTGTTTGCTCCTGGATACTTTTTAGTAGATCCAGAATTTGTTTTTGAACCAGCGGATCCAAAGCAGCCACAGCTTCATCCAGCACAAGTACTTTAGGATTTCCGGCAAGGGCACGGGCTATACACAGGCGTTGCCTTTGGCCGCCGCTTAACTGGTGTGGAAAACGATTGAGCAGGGAAGAATCCAATCCAACCTGCCTGAACAATTCGAGTACCCTTCTCTCTGCTTCATGGTGCGCCACACCCTGTAATTCCAGAACCTCTGTGAGGGTTTCGCGGTTGCTGATTTCTGCATTGAGCGCAGAAAAAGGATCCTGAAAAACCATCTGAACTCCTGTGGGCCTTCTGGAAAGGATGGATTCACCGTTGAACATTACACCGCCGTCATCCGAAGATTCAAGACCGGTTAATATTTTTGCCAGGGTTGTTTTACCTGAACCGGAATAGCCCAGTACGGCAAGTCCCTCACCTTTTTTAAGTGAAAACGAAATGTGGCTCAAAGCAGTAAATTTTTTGTCCCCCTGCTTGTACGTTTTACCCAGTTCCGTAGCTTCGAAAACAGTATCCGCCTGTGGCAAAGCCTCTCTGTTACCCACGGGAAGGGCATCGGTTAGCGCTTTAACGTAGGGATGCATTTTTTCAGCAGCAAGCACATCCTCAGAACTACCGGAAACCACTACTTTTCCGCACTGCATTACGGTTATATGGCCACAGTATTTCAAAACGAGGGGCAAATCGTGGCTTACCAGTATGAGGCTGCTACCTATATTTTTACAAACCTGGACCAGGGTTTCCAGCACTTTTTCTGCAGTTTCAGGATCCAATGCTGTTGTAGGTTCATCTGCCAGCACCAGCGCAGGTTTATGAATGGTTGCCATGGCAATCATAACCCGCTGTCGCTGACCACCACTAATCTGATGGGGGTATGCATCATAGATTCTTTCCGGTTGTTCTATACCCACGTCCGACAGGGATTTCAAGCATAACTCCTTCCCTTTTTCTTTACTAATTTGCTGATGAACTTCCAGCGCTTCCATCAATTGCCAACCGCATTTCCGCTGCGGGTTAAGGGCACTTAACGGCTCCTGAAAAACCATGCCTATGGATTTCCCCCTAAGTTGTCTGATCATTTCCGCATTGGCCAGAAGCAGCGAAGTTTCAGCGCCCTCTTTATTAAAAATAATGTTTCCTGAAACATTAAGTTCTTTGGGTAACAGCCCCATCACGGAGAGTAAAAACAGGGATTTCCCGCTGCCACTTTCTCCGATAATGCCATAGATTTTACCTTTTTCAATGCGCAGCTCGGAAATTGACGACAATGTCATGTCTCCTCTAGAAATGTTCAAAGATTGAATATGGAGTATCGGATTTTCCAATAAATTCAAAACAACAATAAATAGAGAAAACAGCCACCGAAAATTACCCACAAAAGAAAAGCCCCGTTTTCGGGGCTTTAAAACTGCTATTTCGATGAAAACCTAATTGGCAAGGTTCTCCATGCCCGCACGTATTTACCATCTTGAACTGCCGGAATCCAGGGAGGACATTTTTGCAATACACGAATGGCTTCCTTATCAAATTCTGGACAGGCGGCGCAGGGTTTAACCAACGCTATACTATCTAAACTGCCTTTCTCATCTACTACAAACTTTACCAAAACCTTGGCCTCTATACCTTTTTTCTGGCAACGCCTTGGATAATTCAAATTTGAAATGATATACTTCAGGAATGCCTCATCCCCACCCGGAAAAACCGACTCGTTTCGAATTTCGCATTGAAGAACCTCCCTGACATCCGTGGAATCTGTTGATTGTGATTGAGAATAACACAAACTGTTTGTTGTTACCGCCATCAATAAATAAAAAGATGTTCTAATCATTGTATGTTAAAAAAAAGGCTGCTGAAAGATTCTTTTAGAATCAAAACAGCAGCCCATTCGTAAATGAAATAAAATGTTGTTATTGCAGCGTAAGTCGAATTGGCAAGGTTCTCCAGGCTGTGGTAAACTTACCGTTGTTCTGTGCTGGAATCCATGGTGGGCACTTTTGCAGTACGCGAATGGCTTCCTTGTCAAATTCTGGACATCCGGGTGTAGGCTGAATAATTTGGATTCTGGAAATTCTTCCATTAACATCCACTACGAATTTAAGCTGAACATAACCTTCAATACCTTCATCACGGCAACGTTCCGGATATTCAAAATTCGCAACAATGAAACGCTTGAAAGCCTCATCACCACCGGGAAACTTTGCTTCTACCTGCACCTTGCCGGCAGGTTCATTGTTTCCTTCAAAAGGACTTCCGCCACCGGTGGATGTGGAACCATCGAAAGGATCATCTGAACCTTGTTGCGTTTTTGTGCTTGCGTTGGTGATGGTGGATACGGGCTCGGCTTCAAATTCCTCGGTTGTATTTTCATTAATAACCGGAGCAACATAAGCCTGTGTAGCGACCGGTTCCGGCTCTTCCATTTTGGGTGGCTCTTTGGGTTTTTCCTCTTCCTCTTCTTCCGGTGGCTTTACGTCTTCCAGGTTGGTAATTACGATTTTTACTTTATTGCCTTCGTCCTTGCTTCCGATTTTTTCAAGAATCAATGGAATAGAGGCGGCCAGCAATACAGTGGAGCAGGCAATGGCTGTGGCCAGCACTTTGGATTTGCGGTAGATGCTTCTAACATAGTAAGCACCGTAATCCTTGAAGCGGCCCTCAAAAACCATGGCAAGGCGGTCTTCCGATTCCGGCTGATCCCATGCGTTGAAAATGTCGTTTGCCATAACTCCTCCTTTTATTTACCTTGTTTTTTAATCAAATCCTTTTCCAGTTTTGCCATTCCTTCGTCAATAACGTAGTATTTGGCAATCTGGGTAATCATAAACTCATCCATCACATCGATCATGTTTCGGTAAGTAGCACCCTCGTCATTTTTTACCAGTACGATCTGCTTCGATGCTTTTTGCGCACCCAATACCTCTTCATCTAGCTTTCGTTTTGACGCAGTGTCTTTATCATCGAGTTTGTTCATCCGTTTTTGAATATCCTGCAATTTCACGAGCATATCAGCATTGTAATCTACCAATACTTTTCTGAGACCATTGCGGGTATAATCGATGGGAATGAGTTCTGTAGTAGGTTTCAAAGAACCTCTGTAATAGTATATTTTATCGTCTCCGGTGAGCAGCAGTGTTATACCATCCTTAACCTCCGGAGCTTTCTGATCCTTGGTTTTTTCATCCAGTTTCTCCGGAAAAATCATACGGAGCACTTTGGGCTTACTGAATGTAGAGGTAAGTACGAAAAATGTGAGCAAAAGAAAAGCCAAATCTACCATGGGCGTCATGTCCACATGGGTACTTGATTTTTTGGCTCTCTTTTTTCCGCCTTTACCGTGGCCGCCACCACCTGATTCCTGAATTTGTGCCATGTTACTGTTCCTTTCTTATTTCAATGATGGTTCTGCTTCAAGGCCTGTAATCATTTGGAATTGCTTTACTTTGGCATCCCTGAAAACCTGAATTACATTTTTCACCGCGTCATATTTGGCATCGGCTGCAGCTTTAACTGCGAACTGAATGTAATTTGATTTATCAAAAGGGAGCTTTCTGGTTTTTGCTTCTTCTTCACGGGCCTTGAAATCAGCGTGAGCCTCAAGGCGGGTGTAATAGGCCCACCAGTACAATTCACTCTTTTTTCCGGTGGTGTCATATGGCACACCGGTCTGATTCACCTTGGTTCTTTCATTGGCTTCCAGCTCAAGATATTGCGGAATAGCAGAGATTTTTAGACCGATTGCACCTGAACCGGCAAATTTCTTCACCGTTAGTGAATCGACTTTAATCCCTGTCTGATTGCAAACCTTTTCAAAAACCTTTGATTTCACAGCCGGATTGGTAAGATCTATGAAAGCCCTACCCTGATTGTCTACTGTGATCATAAATACCTGTTTGGGTATTTCGGTTTTTGTGGTACTGGTAGGCGGATCTACCACCACCGGCTCCGGGGTTCTGAAACTGGAAGTGAGCATGAAAAAGGTTACCAGCAGAAACGCCAAATCCACCATGGGCGTCATGTCCAGTGTAGGATTTGAGCGGGGCATTTTCACCTTTGGCATGGTCCTGTTTTTAACTTTATACGTTTAATGAATAAAAAGTAAACGGCATTATGCATGATTGGCATTGAACTCGGAAACAATGCTGTATCCGGCTTCGTCCATGCTGTAGGTCATGCTGTCGATGCGGTTGGTGAAATAGTTGTAAAAAATGATAGCCAGTGTGGACGCGATGATACCAAAGGCTGTATTTACAAGCGCTTCAGAGATACCTGTAGCGAGCGCGGCGGTATCAGGAGCACCGGTGTTTGCAAGTGCAGCAAAAGCGCGTATCATACCAAAAACGGTTCCGATCAGACCAATCAGGGTTCCAATTGAAGCGCAAGTAGAAATGATAACCAGGTTGCGAGACAACATGGGAAGTTCCAGGCCGGTTGCTTCTTCCAACTCTTTTTCAATGGCTGCTTTTTTCTCGTCGTTGCTGAGTTTAGCATCTTTGGTAACCATTTGGTAGCGAATTAGACCGCTGCGAACCACGTTGGCAAGAGAGCCTTTTTGTTTGTCACATGCTGAAATTGCATCTTCAAACTGGTTTTTGGCAAGCATCTGACGAATGCTGCGAACAAATGAAGCGGCATTTCCTTTGCCAGAAGCAGCAGACAGGGTAATAAACCTTTCTACCACAACCAAAATAACGGTAATGTTAACAGCAATCAACAGAGGTACAATGAAACCACCACGGTGAATGATGCCCAGAATGTTCTTGGGATGACCCTTTACGATGTCGTTGTTTTCAAAGTTTGAGGCGTTACCCATTACAAACATGTAGATGAGTACCCCTACCAGAAGCGCAAAAACGATTGCACCGCCCGCAAACCAGCCCATGAGAGCGTTGTTACCGGATGATTTTTGGGTGTCGTTACCTAATGATTTTTGTGTGTTATTCATATGGATTTTGTTGTTTTTATGATAAAGGTGCAATATTAATCACACGGGGCGTTAATTGCAAATAACCTTATTGTTAAGATTTTCAGGTTCAGACCAGTAAACGTTTGGTTTTGAATTGCATTATCAGTTTTTTGCCATTTTTCAGGTTTTACCCCTTTGCATCCTGCATTTATCGCTGCAATATTTGACCTCGTTCCAGTTTTTTTCCCATTTTTTGCGCCATTCAAAAGGCCTTTGACAGACCAGGCAAAATTTTGGCTCAATGCGTTTCTTTAAAGGTAATTTAGCCATCTAGTGGAGAACGGTAACCGTGCCTTTCATTTTGTACGTCTTATTATCCCAGCCATCAAAAATCACATACCATGCATAAACCCCATCAGGAGCCGTTTTGCCGTTAATCTTTCCATCCCACTGTTGTTTCTTGTTTTGGCTTTCCCAAATCTTACCTCCCCAGCGGTCATACACACGCATGTTATAGTTCCTCACAAAAACTGGAACAGTGCCCCACACATCATTGATTCTGTCTTCGTTCTCCGTAAAAGCATTGGGAACCCATAACTCCGGAGGCTGGAAGAGGTAAATCCAATTACTTTGGCTGCTGTAGGATTTTCTGTTTGCATTTGAAGCAAATTCATGGGCTGTAACCCTATACCAATAGCCACCCCAGTCAAAATCAAGATTCGCATCCCTGGCCTGCCGGTTTTTTACATTGGAGGCTATTACATCCCAGGGATTGGATGCATACTGCCTCTCTACCGTCCAGTAATCAACTGCACCTGTCCATGAGAGATAATCCTGCCAGGTTAAATCAAAATGATATTGTGGCCTGCCTGTGGCCGTTCCGGAAAGAACAATATTGCAGGCATCTCCGCCTGGTTTGCTAATATGGCCGCACTTGTCAACCACCACCACGGTGTAGCAGTATGATTCATTATCCACGTTGAAAGATGAATCTCCGATTAGGGTATCTTTTGTAATGATGAAAGGAATCTTTCCCTTGGTTCCTCCACGGGGATAACGGTAAATTTCATATTCCTTAAAATCTGGCTCCTTGCTTGGCTCCCATTCTGCCCTCACCGTTTTATCAAAGTCCACTGTGGCAAATTTCATGGGTGTAGAGGTAATAGGTGTATTTAACTCGTTGACAGTACAAAACGGCAACTGACTTTCAACCAAATCATTGCAAATGTTATATCCTTTGAGACGGTAACAGTAATTATTACTGGAAGGATCCACAGTGGTTAGATCAGTAAACTCCCCGTCATTGTAATTGCGGATGGTGTCTAAAATGATTTTACTGTTATTGGGATTGGTTCTCTCCAACAAAAAATACTTAAAGAAAGCAGCCGACTGAGTTGTGGCTTTCCATGATACTTTGATCCTCCCCGTAGTTCTATCAAGACTCACACATATGGCATCGGGCGGTATCACTTTGGGCGGTGGTGTAACCAGGATTCTGATGGTAGCCCATGTAGTATCTGCATTGGGGCAGCCCCTGTCATAAACCATGATTCTATATTGAACCGTATCAGAGGAATAACTATTGCAGCCGGTATTCCATTTCACAGACAAAACAGCACTTCCAATACCCGGCTTTACCATAATTTCTGCGGTATCACTTCCGGTCATTCCCCCATTTCTAATCCTAAAAGCCCTAAGCAAAAGAGTGTCGAAAGGATCAGGATCAGTAGCTCTGAGAGTGAACTGTATGGGCTGGGTTGCAATTACCTGAACGAACGTATCCTTCATGGAAGGTTTTTTATTCAGGTTTTCAAAGTCAATTTTAAAAATGGCATTGTTGCAGTTATTGCTGTTCATGGTGCGGCTGTAGGCGCCCGGTGTGGTTGGAAACAATCCGTTTCGTCCGCAACCCGCACAAACCGACTGGTAAATAATTCCTTTTTTATCAAAGCGACTCGTGCCACCGTCTACATGTTCTTCAGCTACCCTGCCGGAAGCCGTAATGCCTCCAAAGTAGGTTGCATAGGCCAACCCATTCATGTTTTTGCTGAAAACAGCGACATAAAAATCACTGCCATCTGTCACTTTTTGAGCAGCATCGGCGGTAATTGGCAGATTTCTTGTATCGCCTGTATTTCGATGTACCTTTGGCGTTAAATAATCATTCGTAGTACCGCCCCAGCCTGAAATAAAAATCCGCTCACATCGGTCCACGAGAAAAGCCGAGGGACTGATATTGGGCTGGTTGCTATTCGCACCAAATGTTGTGCTGAGTGTTACATTATTCAGTCCTGTGTCATAGCGCACTATAAACTGCCCTCTGGCAGGCTGGTTGTATGGAGCATTGATAATGGGAAAAACACCTTCTGTCTGGCCAAAGAAATAAGGATTCCCGGCATTATCTGTCTGTGAAAAATATGCCTGCTCATATAAGGCAGTTCCTATGTGTGTTGCCGCCAGGATTTTTCCTGTATTCTTATTGAATCTGTAAGCGACACCGTCAGCAATACCACCCTGATAGTTTTTCTTAAAGATACCAGGATATCTGGATGGTAAATCGCGACTACTGCTTCCGCCTGAAGCATACAAATCTCCGTGCTTGCCAAGCGCTACTCCGTAAAATGCATCATAATCTGTGCTGCCTGTCAGTTGCGACCATCTAAGTTGAGTCAGACTGCTGTTCATGGCAAACAGCACGGCATCTTCCTTACCTCCGAATGCTAAGCTGTTGGCAGACCTGGGAAAATCGCTACTGAAGGTAAATCCTGCAATAAATACGCTGGTATCGTCAGTAATAATTTCACCCCTGAATTCATCTGCATAGTTATACAACAACGGATAATCATCAATAGGATTAATGGCCCTGTTTGCACCAACAGCATCCATTTCTGTTCCTCCCAGAAAGGTAGAAGCCAGCAGCTTACTGCCATCGCTGCTAATCTTGGAGACAAAGAAATCGTAATCTCCTCGGTGCGAACCCTGGTAAGCATTGGCCGTTACCGGGAAAAACATACTTCTTGTACTTCCCATAACGTAAAGATTGCCAAATCTGTCTACTACCATGCTGTGCGGCTGTTCGTTGTTTTCACCCCCCAGGTAAGTGCAGTAAAGTAATGTACTACCATTGGGTGAAAACTTTAAAATAGCAGCATCGCGCGCACCCCCGTATCCGAGGCTTTCACTGACACCTCCGCCAAACCTTGTTTGGTAGGCACCGGGTGTTGTGGGTAATCCTGCATTGAATACCGTACCGCCCGCGTAGGCATTTCCAAAATCATCATATGTGCCCGAACAACCAAAATTATCAGCCCTTGAACCACTGAACGTGCTAAAAACCAACACCGGATCTATGATGGTTTTTGATTTCCGTCGCCTGGAAGTTTCAGACTTCACCGCAACCCCGATATAGCCACCGTCGTTTATATAATTAGCCTGGAGATCGGTTTCAGATTCTTTAAACTGAGAAAACACCCGGGGAAGCTGCTCTGCAAAAACACCAAGACAGGTCTGAATCTCCAGGTTATCCGATTGAACATTTACACCGTTGGCACCCTCATATTTCCAGCGAATCTGCTGCATTTTTGAAGGATGGCTGCAAATGATATTATACTTTACACGACCCTGTGATTCCATGATTTCTAAATCCACACCCGGATACAAATCTTTTACGAGCACTTCGGAAAAAGCCCTTGCCGGTGCAATCTGAGAGAAGGATTTCCCATAAAAATAGTTGTATTTCTCGCTGTAAACGAAACCTTTTCCTGCAGCTTTACGGAAGCTGCCGTCCTTAAACTTTAGTAAAAGCATGTGCCCTTTTACCCATATTTCATCGGCACTGCGGGCATGCATTTTTTCTGATGCAGCAGGATCCCAGCTATTTATCCAGATTCCGGAATCGGAAACCCAAATATCTGCGCTGCTTAGTGAGGCCTTGAAATGAAATGCGGCAGGCCACTGTCCCGTATTTTCGATAAACTTAAGCTGACTTTTCAGGGGAATGGCTGCCAAACCGAATCCGACGGCACAAAGCATTGCAAATATTTTTCTGCCAAACCCCATGTGTTTGTTACAAATTTCGGACTTTTGCAGCAGCGTCACAAGTATTCAGACGTAAAAACCATGCGTATCGTTTTCTTCGGAACCCCGGCATTTGCAGCATATTCCCTAAGGAAGTTAAAAGAAAGTGGCAAAAACATAGTGGCCGTAGTTACGGCTCCTGACAAGCCTGCAGGGCGTGGCATGCACTTACAGGAAAGCGATGTAAAGAAAACAGCCATTGAACTGGGACTGAAAGTACTGCAGCCGGATAAACTCAAATCCGAAGAATTTGTGACACAAATGAGACAGCTGAATGCAGATCTGGGGATAGTCATTGCCTTCAGAATGCTACCCGAAATCATCTGGAGCATGCCGCGCCTGGGCACTTTCAATCTGCATGCATCACTACTGCCACAATATCGCGGTGCAGCCCCCATCAATCACGCTATTATACAGGGAGAAACCACAACAGGAGTAACCACGTTCTTTCTGAAGCATGAAATTGACACTGGGGATATCATGCTTCAACAACCCGTGATTATTGAACCCGAAGACAACGCAGGCAGCTTGCATGATAAACTGATGGCTGTCGGCGCAGATTTGGTCTTGCGGACGGTTGAAATGGTGGATTCAGAAAATATTCACGGACATCCACAGATTTTGAAAGGCAATGAAAAGCCCGCGCCCAAAATTTTTCGCGATTTTTGCAGGCTTTCTCAAAACGATACCGTTATACAAAATCACAACAAAGTGCGCGGACTGAGTCCCTACCCTGCTGCATGGATAGAAACAACCTACGGCCCCATTAAAGTGTATGAGTCAGCACCGACTACCTCAGAAATCAAAGAAACGGATGCCCCATTCATGGTATCTGGCGACAAACTCTTGTTTCGCTGTGCCGATGGTTTCCTGTCATTGTTAATGATTCAGCCGGCGGGGAAAGGAAAAATGCCGGCCCGTGACTTTATCAATGGAATAAAAAATAAATGATTTTTTCTGCAAAAATTTGCATTTGTCATTTTTTTATCCGAAATTGCATTTATAACCAAATTAACACACCGCCTATTGCAATCAAGCCTTACTCCTTAAAATCGTTTTATTCAGTCTAACATTAAACACAAAGGAGGAAGCCATGCAAAAACCCATTATTTCGGACGGTGCGTTGTTAAAAGTTTATCTTGAAGGCAATGAATCAGCGTTAGAGACGCTCTTAAAAAGACACAAGTCACGCATTTTCACCAGCATTTACCTCTTAGTGAATGACCGCTACCTGGCAGAAGATATCTTTCAGGAAACATTTATCAAGATCATTCAGTGTTTGAGAACCGGGAAATATAAACACGAAGACAAGTTTCTGCCCTGGGCACTGCGTATTGCAAGAAACCTCAGCATAGATTCCATTCGCCAGAAAGGAAGAATGCCCGGAATTGTTACAGATAGCGAAGGCAACGATATCTTTTCCTTTTTAAACATCAAGGAAGATAGCCGTGAACAAATCGTAATTGAACGTGAAGAACATGCTTCATTGCATAGTTTTATCAATCAGCTGCCTGCCGAACAAAAAGAGGTACTAGTTTTAAGACATTATGCAGATCTCAGTTTCAAGGAAATAGCGGAAATGACCGGGAACAACATCAACACCTGCATAGGCCGAATGCATTATGCCCTGATTAATCTCAGAAAAATGATGCAAAAATCTGTGGTGTATGTAAAATAATCGTTTCCTGTTTTGCGTTATAGTAGCATCAACAAGCCTATGACACAAAACATTACTCAGGAACAATTGATTTTACTGGCCTACGGAGAACTGAGCACAGACGAACGCAGAATGGCAGAAGAGGCTATAGCATCCAACCCGGAACTGAATAACTTCTATCAGTCTATACTGCAGTCTAAACAGCTATTGAACACCATTAGTGAAGAGCCGCACCCAACTACTCTGGCAATCATTAGCGAACATTCCCACGACAGCCACACCGAGGCAGTTTAGATTTTTTTAAGCAAAGACGACACAGGTCTTTTTCAAAAAAGTTTTTTTGAATTAGGTTTGCATGTGCAAATTGAAATGAAAGCAATCGGATTCATAGCCGTATGTATTGTTTTATCCCTGGTGGCATGCAAAACAACAACCATCGCTGAACGCGGGATGCAGGGTGGCGCCTCATTCGGCTCCTCTTCTTCTGATTTTTCATACCCATCAAGAATTAAAACTGTGTCATCCCCAGATGAGGAAATCCAACCAACAGAAGAAAAGA